>JASHOR010000051.1 GCA_030041005.1 Xanthobacteraceae bacterium | reverse complement strand
AACACTCATATTTGCTAGTAGTCCTTTTGATTCTAACATTCGCATGAGAGCCTGCCGAACCCGGAGGCGAATGTTAGAATCGGACCACTAGTTTGCGTGTTCGAGCAATGGTGCGAGCCGGGCCACGGCGCACCCACGCATCTGCACGCGGTCGAGGAAATTTTACGCGTGTTCGAAGGACAGGCCGAAGTGTGGATGGCGAGGCGCGCGTTACGCTCACCGCAGGCCAGCTCGTCGTCGTGCCGGCCGGCCGCAAGCACGGCTTCGCCAACAGCGGCACGACCGTGCTCCGCATCCAGTCCACGCTTGCCGAGCCGGTGTTCGAGGCGGCCTATGACGACAAGCGCGAGACACCGCGGCGCTGGCTGCCGGGGTAGGACCTGTTCGCACAGTGACTAACCCAGAAGAAGCGCGGTGAAATGCGGGGCAGACCATCAAGCATGCCCGCGTTAGGTTGCGATTGCCTCTTCGCCAGTCCTCACGGGACCCGGCGGTGCGTTTAGGCGCCAACAGGCTCGACGACCTATCCCTCGCCTCGCGAACCTGACAGACTGCGGCCCACCACGTTAGCCAAGGAGACCCGCCATGGCAGCCCGCATTCGCCACATCGCGCTTTGCGTCAAGGACATCAAGGCGACCGCCGATTTCTACGAGAAGGCGTTTGGGCTCAAGCGCACGCCGATCCGCGAGGGCACGACCGCCTGGAACTGCTACATGAGCGACGGCGAGGTCAATCTCGCGCTCTTACAGTACAAGGGCGAGGTCGGCGCCGGCGTGCCCAAGGGCTTCGTCGGCATCCACCATTTCGGCTTCCAGTGCGACGACATGCCGGCGCAGCAGAAGAAGGTCGAAGCGGCTGGCGGCGAGTTCTTCTTCGATCTCGGCGAGCCCGAGGACGAGGGGTTCGAGCGCAAGTTCAAGGACCCCAACGGCATCGTCTTCGACATCAACTGGAAAGGCTGGCAGCTCACGCGCGGCAAGATCAAGAACGCCGTCGGCGGCTTGCAGCCGGTCAAAAATGCGCCGGCGCGCAAGAAGATCGCGGGAGCGCGGAAAAAGACGGCGGCGGCACGAACAAAGATCGCGGCGGCTCGCAAGAAGGTCGGCAGGCGCACTGCGCCTGGAGCGCGGCGCAGCAAATAATCCGACGTCGGCTTCGCTCCGTCTTTCCCCTCTCCCCTTGCGGGAGAGGGTGGCGAGTTGCGAGCAAGCGCGAGCAACGAGCCGGGTGAGGGGTCGGGCGATGCCGCCCGCTCCGCTCGCGACCCCTCACCCGCCCTCGCTTCCGCTCGGGCACCCTCTCCCGCAAGGGGAGAGGGAAATGCCAAGCCGGTCGCGGATCGCTGTGACGAAGCGTTCGAGCGCAGCGGCATCGTAGGCGCGCGGCGACGCCGCGCCCCAGACCGGCTTCGGCCACAGCGCGTCGTCCTTGCGGCGCGCGACAATGTGGACATGCAGTTGCGGTACGACGTTGCCAATCGCGGCCACATTCAATTTATCGCATTGCGTGATCTCTTTCAGCACGCGCGAGACCCGCGACACCTCGTTCAGCAAGACCGCCTGCTCGGCATCAAGATCGAATATCTCGCTCACGCCCGCGCGCCGCGGCACCAGAATGAGCCAAGGGAAATTGGCGTCGTTCATGGCGAGCAGCCGCGACAGCGCGAGATCGCACACGAAAGCTGTGTCGGCGCGCAATTGCGAATGCAGCGACCAGCCGGTTTCGGACATTTTGACCTCTCTAATTCGCTTCCCCTCCCCCCACGAGCGGAGCGCGTGTGGGGAGGGGAATCGTCGGCTTGCTTTCCCGCGGCGCGCGGCCGATATAGAGCGCGGGAGGTTGGCGGTGGACGAGCCACTCGCCAACCGGGTCAGGTCCGGAAGGAAGCAGCCCTAACGAGCGCGGTTCGGGTCGCTCGTCAGCCTCCCACTTCTCTCTTAGCCTTCGAAGAGCTCCTGCGCCGTCACCCCGAGGGGCGAGCCAACGGGTCCGACCCGTGGCCGGCCCGATGGTAAACTCCGGGAGGCTCGAAGGGTGACGACCGACCATCCTTCGAGGCTCGGCCGTTTCACGGCCTCGCTCCTCCGGATGACGCCGAGTAAAATGCTGCAATGAACGAGGCGACCACACCATCGACGCCCTACCGCGTGCTGGCGCGCAAGTACCGGCCGTCGACGTTCGCCGATCTGATCGGCCAGGACGCCATGGTGCGCACCATCACCAACGCGTTCGAGGCCGGCCGCATCGCCCAGGCCTGGATGCTCACCGGCGTGCGCGGCGTCGGCAAGACGACGACCGCGCGCATCCTTGCCCGCGCGCTCAATTACGAGCTGCCGGACGGTTCCGTCACCGCGCCGACCGTCGCCATGCCGGTCCTCGGCGTTCATTGCCAGGCGATCATGGAAAGTCGCCATCTCGACGTGATCGAGATGGACGCGGCGTCGCACAACGGCGTCGAAGACGTGCGGGCGATCAACGACGCCATCCGCTATGCGCCGGTGTCGGCGCGCTACAAGGTCTACATCCTCGACGAAGTGCATATGCTCTCCGGCGCCGCCTTCAACGCGCTGCTCAAGACGCTGGAAGAGCCGCCGCCGCACGCCAAGTTCGTGTTCGCGACCACCGAAATCCGCAAAGTTCCGATCACCGTGCTGTCCCGCTGCCAGCGTTTCGATCTGCGGCGCGTCGATGCCGCGCTTTTGGTGAAGCACCTGCAGGACATCGCCGCCAAAGAGGCCATTGCCGTCGAACCCGAGGCGCTGGCGTTGATCGCGCGCGCGGCCGAAGGCTCGGTACGCGATGCCCTTTCGCTGCTCGATCAGGCCATCGCGCACGCCGGCGGAGCCGGCAATCTGACAAAAACCGCCGCACCGGTCGGCGCCGAGGACGTGCGGCAGATGCTCGGGCTCGCCGACCGCACGCGTATTATCGATCTGTTCGAGGCGCTGATGCGCGCCGACATCGCCCGCGCGCTCGCCGAGTTGCGCGATCAGTACGACACCGGCGCAGATCCGGCGATGATCCTGGCCGATCTCGCCGAATTCACCCACTTCGTCACCCGGCTCAAAATCGTGCCGGCGCTGGCGCAGGACATTTCGCTCACCGAGGCCGAACGCACGCGCGGCCGCGCCTTTGCCGGCAAGCTGTCGCTGCGCGTACTGGCGCGAACCTGGCAGATGCTGCTCAAGGGCATCGCCGAAGTCGAGGCTGCGGGCCGCCCGGTGGCGGCGGCCGAGATGGTTCTGGTGCGCATCGCCTACGCGGCCGATCTGCCGACGCCGGACGAGGTGATCCGCTCGCTGGGCGATGCGACGCGCGGCAACGGCGTCGACACGGCGGCCTCAGCCCATCCGTCGCCGGCGACCGGCCCGGCCGGGGACGCAAGACCGCGCGCGACGTCCCGCAGCGAACCGACGTCGCGCGCATACTCGCCGGCGCGCAGCGAGGCGCAGGGCGGAACGAGCGCCGCGCTGGCCACGATAGGACTAGCGGCGGTCGCCGAGCCGCGCCCGATACGGGCGGAGGCGCCTCCGCGCGTGCTTGCCGATTTCGCCGCGCTTGTTGCGCTTGCGGCGGAAAAGCGCGATCTGGCGATGAAGAGCGCGCTCGAGCGCGACGTGCGGCTCATCCGCTTCGAGGACGGCAAGCTGGACATCGCGCTCGAAGCCGGCGCGCCGCAATCCCTGGTCGGCGAGCTGTCGAAAAAGCTCGCCGATTGGACCGGCCGCCGGTGGATGATCGCCGTGTCCACAGAGCCCGGCGCTCCAAGCCTCAAGGCGCAAGAGCAAGCGCGCAAGGCGGAGCTGAAGGACGCGGTGCGCGCCGATCCGCTGGTGCGGGCGGTGCTCGACCGCTTCCCCGGCGCCGAGATCGTCGACGTGCGTGCGCCGGCCGATACGGCCACGAGCGCCGCTGAGGAAGCGCCGTCCAACCCGCCGGGCGACGGCGTTGACACTGACGTGGCCGACGAGGAGCGGTAGCGGGCGATCGGCCGCCCGCCGAGCCCGCCTCGCCCGCAACCAGACAAACAGAGGAGCGTCGATGCCCGACTTCATGGACCTGATGAACCAGGCGGCGCAATTCAAATCGAAGATCGAGTCGATCCAGGCCGAGCTGGAGCGCATGGAGGTCGACGGCACCGCCGGCGGCGGGCTGGTGACGATGACGCTTTCCGGCAAGGGAGATCTGCGCAACGCCCGCATCGACGATTCGCTGCTCAAACCTGATCAGAAGGAAATCCTCGAAGATCTCATCGTCGCCGCCCACGCCGACGCCAAACGCAAGTTGGAAACCTCGCTGCAGGAGAAGATGCAGGGGCTCACCGGCGGCCTGCCGCTGCCGCCCGGATTGAAGTTGCTCTGATGAATCTCAACCGTCAGCATATCCCTGTCGCCTCCCCCCTTGAGGGGGAGGTCGACCGGCCGCAGGCCGGTCGGGAGGAGGGTCGGAGCAGCCGAATTACCCCCCTCCCCGACCCTCCCCCTCAAGGGGGGAGGAAGCATGCGTTCGCAAGCCGCGGGACATAGTCATTGCGATGCCTGCTGTCTCCGCCGGTCCAGAAATCGAGCGCCTGATTGCGCTGTTGGCGCGCCTGCCGGGCTTAGGCCCGCGCTCGGCGCGGCGCGCCGCGTTGTTCCTGATCAAGAAACGCGAGCTCTTGATGGCGCCGCTCGCCGCCGCGCTGACCGCTGCGATCGAGACCATCCAGGTCTGCCGGGTTTGCGGCAACATCGACAGCCAGAATCCATGCACGATCTGCACCGATCCGCAGCGCGATCCCTCCGTGATCCTCGTCGTCGCCGACGTCGGCGATCTGTGGGCGCTGGAACGCGCGCATGCGCTCAAGGCCCGCTATCATGTGCTCGGCGGCACGCTGTCACCGCTCGACGGCATCGGGCCGGACGATCTGACCATCGACGCGCTCATCAAGCGCGCCCACGACCCGGCAGTTCGAGAGGTTATTCTCGCACTCAACGCCACCGTGGACGGCCAGAGCACCGCGCACTACATCACCGATCTGCTGCACGATACCGAGGTGAAGGTGACCCGCCTCGCCCACGGCGTCCCGGTCGGCGGCGAGCTCGATTATCTCGACGAGGGGACGCTGGCGGCGGCGATCCGCAGCCGCACCCCGTTTTGATGAATCGCCGCGCGCTCCGCTGTCGGCGGAGATGGAGCCAAGATGGCCGACGACATTCCCTACGATAAGAGCTTCGATCTCGTCCCCGGGCACGCAAAAGAGGTGGCGCCGGGAGTCCGCGCCATGGTCGTCAACAATCCCGGACCGTTCACCTACAAGGGAACCGTGAGCTACATCATCGGCCGCGGCAGGGTCGCCATCCTCGATCCGGGCCCTGACGACGACATCCATATCGGTGCGCTGCTCGATGCCGTGCGCGGCGAGACCGTGACTCACATTTTCGTCACTCACACCCACCGCGACCATTCGCCCGCCGTTCCCAGGGTGAAAGCGGCAACCGGCGCCACTGTCTACGCCGAGGGTCCGCACCGCCTGGCGCGTCCGCTCTACACCGGCGAAGCGCGCCGGCTTGATGCCTCCGCCGACACGGATTTTGTCCCCGACGTCAAGCTTGCCGACGGCGAGGTCGTGGCCGGCGACGGCTGGACGCTGGAAGCGGTGGCGACGCCCGGTCATACCGCCAATCACATGGCGTTCGCCTTCAAGGAAGCCGATCTGTTGTTTTCCGGCGATCACGTCATGGCATGGTCTACGTCGATCGTGGCGCCGCCCGACGGCGCCATGAGCGACTACATGGCCTCGCTGCACAAGCTCGAACGCCGCAGCGAGCCGCTCTATCTGCCGGGCCATGGCGCCCCGGTGCGCGACGCGCCCCGCTTCGTGCAGCATTACATCGCTCACCGCAGGGCCCGCGAGGCATCCATCCTGCACCGGCTCGGCAAGGGCGCAGCCGATGTCGCGACCATCGTCAAGGCCGTCTATATCGGCCTCGACCCGCGCCTTGCCGGCGCGGCGGCGCTGTCGACGCTCGCGCATCTGGAACACCTGGCGGCGCGGGGAATCGTGGCAACCGACGGACCGCCGTCGATCAGCGGCGTCTATCGGCTTACCGGTCGCCCGCTTCCCGCCGCTTGATCGGCCGCGTCGGGCGCCTTTCCGGCGGGGCCGGTTGCTCCTCGGGCGCGGCCAGGATGTTATCGATGTCGGCGATGATATCCTGCACACGGGCGGCGTTGCTGCCGAGATCGCGGCGCCCGTAGCGCGACGCCGAGCGCACGTCGATGCGCGCGCCGTCGCTGGTCGGCCGTATGCGCACCACCACGTCCTCGGGAAAGCCGAGGATCATCGAGCGGGCCACCGCTTCGATGATGCCGTCCTGCCCGGCGCCGTCCTCCTGAGGGTCGCCCGGCGGGGCCACCAGCGGCTGCGGCGGACGCGCATCGACCACGCGCCATCGCCGTCTGGCGATGACTTTCATCGCCACGTCGAACGCTTCCCGCGGCGAGACGGTGGTGCCGTCCGGCGCGATGTCCGGATAGGTCACGTGCTGCTGCTCGGCGGCGTAGAGACCCTGATAGGTGATGGGATTGGCGTCGCGCGGACGCAGCCGCGCGATGGCGTCGAATTGCGGCGGATCGATCGGATCGGTGGTGATGTCGTAAATGGCCGGAAGCTGATAGGCGCGCAGGCCCAGATATGCCGGATAGCCGATCAGCGCCAATCCGATCAGCGCGCCGGACAGCGCATGGCGCAGCCCGCCGAGTCCCTCGCGCCAGATGACGATGCCGGCGCCCAAGGCGAGCAGAATGGCGACCACCGCAAGCAGCAGCGCGCAGGCGAGCGTCGAGAGCGCCGGCACGATGTCGAGCGCCCCCGAGCGCACGATGACGATGGCGACGAAGGTCGCCACCAGCGAAAACAGCGCCAGCCGCCGCGACCAGATCGCCAGTCGCGAGATTGGTTCCTCAGCAATGCGCCGCCGCACCATGCCGTGCTTCCGTCGACTTCCTTAAAGCGGCAGCCCCAACAGTCTCTTCGCGTTGCCGCCGGCGAGCGCGGCGATGGTCGCGGCGTCGAGGCTGTCGACCGATGCGATGTGCCCGATCGGATCGTACTCGGCCATGTCGTAGGGATAATCGGTGCCCATCAGCACGTGATCGGCGCCAAACGTGCGCACCAGTTCGACAAGTTGATACGGCGTGAACACGACGCTGTCGACGTAGATGCGCCTGAGATAACTGGTCGGCGGCGCCGGCAGGGCGCCGTGGCTGTCGGAGCGCGCGCCCCAGGCGTGATCGATGCGCCCCGGATAGGCGCCGAGATAGCCGCCGCCATGCACGGCGAGAAGCTTCAGCCCTGGATGCCGTTCGAGCACGCCGTCGAAGATCAGATAATGCAGCGCGACCGTCGTCTCCAGCGGATTGCCGATGACGTTGTTAAAGTAAAATCGCGACAGGCGCGATGCCTCGGTGAATCCGTTGGGGTGGATCATCACCAGCGCGCCGAGTTCTTCGGCCTTTTTCCAGAACGGCGCAAACGCCGGATCGGACAATTCCTTGCCGGCGACATTGGTCAGAATCTCAACGCCGGCAAAACCGAGCTTGCCGACGCAGCGCTCAAGCTCCTTGGCGGCCTCTTGGCCGTCGGGCATCGGCACCGAGCACAGCGGCTTGAGCCGGTCGGGCCGCTGCGCGCAGAACGCGGCGACGCCATCGTTGACGATTTGCGTTGCCTTGACCGCGATATCGAGCGGCACGGTGTAATAGCATTGCGGCGGCGGCGGCGCGACGAGCTGGATATCGACGCCCATGGCGTCGAGATCGGCGAGGCGCCGTTCGACGCCGCCGCGAGCCTTGATGTCGGCCTCCTGTTTCTGCGTCAGCGCCTTGGTCTCGGGCGTGGCGAAATGCGCGAGCGGAATGGTCGACCAGTCGAGATGCGGCTCGACGAATTTGGCCGCCTCCGGCACGCCGACATGGGCATGGACGTCGATCGTCACGCTCGCCGGTCGCAGCTCGCGCCCCGGACGGCCGTGCCGGCGCGCTGCGGAATTCTCGTATTTGTTCCACTGATCGGGCATAAGGCGATACCGCTCCTTCAGAACACTCCCAGATGCTGGCGCAAATCGACGCCGTCGTTCTTCAGCGCGGCGGCGGTGGAGACTACGGCGACGCGGCCCGAGTTGAGTATGACGATGTCGTCGGCGATGTCGAATACCAGCTTCGGGCTCTGTTCGACCAGCACGATCGACAGCCCGCTCTCCTTGAGTTTTCGGATCGTCGTCATGACCTCGGCGACGATTTGCGGCGCCAGCCCTTCCGACGGCTCATCCATCAACAGCACGCGCGGGTTGGCCATCAGCGCGCGACCGATCGCCAGCATCTGCTGCTCGCCGCCGGACAGATGGGCGGACAACTGGTTAGCCCGCTCCGCCAGGCGGGGGAACATCGCGAACACCGTGGCGGCGTTCCAGTTCGCGTGCCGCGTCGCCGCGTCCTTGTCGCGCGCCGCCACGATGAGATTCTCGCGTACGGTGAGGCTTTTGAACACCCGGCGGCCTTGCGGCACCAAAGCCACGCCGCGGGCGGCGATCTGTTCGGGCGGCAGCCGCGTCACCGGCGTGCCGAACACCTCCACCACGCCGGCGCGCGGCGGCAAGAGCCCGACGCTGACATTCATGCAGGTGGATTTTCCCGCGCCGTTGCGGCCGAGCAGGCCGAGCAGCCGGCCCTCGCCAAGCTCGAACGACACCTTCTGCAGCACGTGGCTGTCGCCATAGTAGGCGTCGATCCCGGACAGCACCAGCGCGCTATTCGCCAAGATAGACCTCCCGGGTGCGCCGATCGGCCACCACTTCGGCGCGCGTGCCCTCGACGACGACCTGGCCGAAATGCAGAAGCGTAATGCGGTCGGCAAGTTCGAGAGCAATATCCATATCGTGTTCGATCATCACCACGGTCACATCGCGTGGAATCGCCTTGAGCAGGGCGCGTACATCGGCGCGCTCGTCGATCGAAAGCCCGGCGAACGGCTCGTCGAGCAGCAATACGCGCGGCTCCTGCGCCAGCGCCATGGCGATTTCAACGCGCCGCTTTTCGCCGTACGACGTCTCCGCCAAGGGGCGGTCGGCCAGATGCTCCAGCCCGACGCGTCCGAGCGCGGCGCGTGCCCGCGTCATGATAGGGCGTTGGCTATAAAGCGCGGTCAGCGGATTCCAGCGCAGCCGCGAGAGCCCGAGCAGCGCCAGCATGACGTTGTGCAGAATCGTATCGCGCGGAAACAACGTAATGATCTGATAGGTGCGCGCCATGCCGAGATGGGCGCGCTTGCGGCTCGCCAGGCGGGTGATGTTGCGGCCAAACAACGCGACGGAGCCGCTGTCCGGCGATAGTTCGCCGGTGATGAGGTTGAACAGCGTGGTCTTGCCGGCGCCGTTGGGACCGATGATCAGGCGGCGCTCGCCCGCTTCGACGACGAGCCTCACGTCGGAGGTCACGCGCAGCCCGCCGAATGATTTGTTCAGCCCATCGACGGCGAGCGCGATCATGGCTTCGACCTCAAGCGCGACGCCATCGCCCGCGGCCAGCGCCGCGCGGCCGCGCGCCGTGTCGCCTGGACGAGCCGCCTGACACCCGGCACCAGACCTTCGGGCATGAAAATGACGATGGCGACGAAAATGGCGCCGAGCATGAGATTCCAGCGCGTGATATAGGCGCTGACCACGTTCTGGACGATGACGACCAGCGCCGAGCCAACCACAGGTCCGAGCAGCGTTCCCGCACCGCCGGCAATCACCATCAGCACGCCGGCGGCGGAGGCGGGCAGCGCCAGCGCCTGCGGACTGATGAACTCGTTGTAATAGACGAACAGGATGCCGGAAACGGCACTGAGAAAGCCCGAAAACAAAAAGGCCAGAAAGCGGATCATCCAGACATGATAGCCGAGCGCATTCATTCGTCGCGGTTGATCGCGCGTGCCGGCCAGCGCCACGCCGAGCGGTGAGTGCACGAAAATGGCCACCGCCACCATGGCGAGAAGAAAAATAATGAGCGTCGCATCATAAAAGCCGCGCGGCGATGCGAGCGAGAGTCCGAACGGCATCGGGCGCGTGGTCACGCTGATGCCGTTGTCGCCGTTGGTCACGCTGATCCAGCGATAGGCGAGCCCCCAGATGATCTCGCCGAGCGCGAGCGTGATCATGATGAAAGTGATGCCGGCGGAGCGCAGCGCCACGGCGGCAAAGCCGGCGGTCGCGATGAGAGTGCCGATCAACGCGGCGACGATAGCGACGGTATGGCCGTAGCCCGCCGCCAGCACATTGGCGATGATATAGGCGGCAATGCCGAACAATCCGGCGTGACCGAGCGACACCAGCCCCGCATATCCGATCAGAACGTCGATCCCGAGCGCGAAAATCGCGTAGAGCAGGATCTGGCTGGCGATGTTGATGTAATAGTCCTCGCCGATCGCGAACGGCAGAGCGATCAGGACAATGATGCCGGCAACAATGGCGGCGCGCCTTGGCGTCACAGGACTTGTCCCCCGAACAAGCCCTGTGGGCGCACGACCAGAACGATCACCATCGGCAGGAACAGAACGAAATAGGCGAGTTCGGGCAGCAATGCCTGGCCGAAATTATAGATGAAGCCAATCAGGATGCTGCCGACGAACGATCCAAGCAGGCTGCCGGTGCCGCCGAGAATGACCACGACGAGCGCCAGCGGCAGCATGTCCTGATCGAGACCCGGATAGATCGACAGGATCGGCGCGCCGATCATGCCGGCGAAGCCCGCGAGCCCAGCGCCAAGCCCGAACACAATGGTGAAAAGCTGCGACACGCGGATGCCGACGACGCGCGCCATTTGCGGATCGTCCACCCCGGCGCGGATCATGGCGCCGAGCCGCGTGCGTTCAAGCAAAAGCCACAGCGCGATCGCGAACACCACGGCGATGACAATGATGGCCATGCGATAGAGCGGGAATACGGCCGGGCCGGCGCGCACGAAGCCGCCAAGACCGGCCGGCGTCTCCACAGAGATCGGATCGCCGCCCCACCCCATCAGGCAGAGATCGGCAACCATGAGCGAAACGCCGAGCGTGACCAGCACTTGAGCCAAGGGTTGGCCGGTAAGGCGCCGGAGCAGCAACCGCTCCATGAGTGCGCCGAGCACGGCCACCTCGATCGCGCTGAGGATGGCCGCCACCCAGAAGTCCGACGTGAAGCCGAGCGCACCCGAGAGGAACGTGCTGCCAAGATAGGCGCCGACCATGAACATCGAGCCGTGCGTCAGATTGGGAATGCGCATCAGACCGAAGATCAGCGAAAAGCCCGACGACAGCAGGAACAGCAGGCCGCCGAAGGTGATGCTGTTGATCGTCAGCAATAGCCAGAAATTCATGTGCGCCGTTCTCTCCGGTCATGCCTCGCCGCAGCCAGGCATGCGCCGTTTACTCGCAATGACGGAATGATTGCTGCATTCGCGACTACTTTGAATCGTCCGTGTCGGCGGATGATGGCACGGCGGCTCAGCACTTCGTCAGCGGCGGATAGTCGCGCGAATAAACCGGATGGGCCAGAAATTCCTTTTCCGGCCAAGTCCAGAACTGGCTGACGTTCTCATACGTGTGGACGGTCTTGTTCCATAGCTTGAGCCCGTACTTGGCGCCTTCCTTGCCGAGACGCCGAATGTAGATGGTGCCGATCACGTTGTTGAGGTGATCGAACCTGATCGGTCCCCGCGGCGTGTCGGTCAGTCTGACCGCCTTGAGCGCCGCCATGAATTTTTCCCTGTCGCTGGAGTCGCCGCCGGCAGCTGTCAAGCCGGCGTCCAGCACCTGACAATTGCCGTACAGCAAGGCCGCGTATTGGCCGGGGATGGCGTCGAAATTCTTCAGCATGCCGTGGACGAACCTGAGGTTGGCGTCGCTTTCGAGGTCGAGCGTGTAGGGAGCCGCGCTGACCAGGCCGATTGCTTCCTCGCCAAAACTCTTGAGCAGAAAATCGTCGGCGCCGGCCTCTCCGGCAACGACCGGATATTTGAGCCCGGCGGACCCGTACTGCTTCATGAAACGCAGCGGATTGGAGCCGGCGAATCCCTGGCAGACGCCGTCGCAGTCGGCAATCTGGGCGAGATAAGGCGTGTAATCCGGCGTCACCAAGGGCGGCCACAGTTTTTTGACGACGCAGCCACCGTCCCGCTGAAAGGCGGCCTGAAAGCCCCCCATCTGCTCGTAGCCGAAGGCGAAATCCTCGGAAATGGTAATGACGCGCTTGAGTTTCAGTCTGGTCGCTGCGTAGTGGCCGAGAGGCTGTGAAGCCTGCGACGATGTCGCCGAGGCGCGCAACAGATATGGGTTCGGCGTCCGCTGGGTGAGATTGTCGGCGGCGGCGAGGCTCAGCGTCGGCATCTTGTGCGCGATGACATAAGCGCTGATGGCGTAGAGTTCGAACGCGGCGAGCGGGCCAAGGATCACGTCGACGCCGTCGCGCTCGATCAGTTCCTGCGCCTTGGTCTTGGCGCCGGCCGGGCTGCCGCCGGTGTCGGCGATGACCAAGTCGACCTGGCGGCCGGCCATTCTGTAGTTCTTCTCTTTCAGATAGGTCAGTACGCCCTGTTGCATCAGGATGCCGCCCGCGGCCAACGGGCCGGTCTTGACCGTCAGCAGCCCGACACGAAACGGCGCCGGCGCCGCGACGGCGGGCGCCGGCACGCGGGTCAGGGCGGCGGCTGCGCCCGCCGTTGTGGCGGCGAGCAGCCGACGACGGGTCATCGTGCCGGACATCTTGCGGGACATCGCGCGCTCCTCCCATCGGCTGTTATGCTCCGCAGCGGCGGAGCATCGCGGCAATCACAGCGCCTGGCGCAACATCACTTCTGTTTGCAGGTATCAGGTCGCCCGCGTAGGCGGACGAAGCCAATTCCTCTGCACTTCAGCAGTTCAGCACTTGGTCAGCGGCGGATAATTGCGCGAGTAGACCGGATGGGCGAGGAACTCCTTTTCCGGCCAAGTCCAGAACTGGCTGACGTTCGTGTAAGTGTGGATGGTCTTGTTCCACAGCTTGAGCCCGTATTTGGCGCCCTCGGTGCCGATACGGCGGATGTAGATGTTGCCGATGACATTGTTGAGGTGATCGAACTTGATCGGCCCGCGCGGGGTGTCGGTGAGGCTGACCGACTTGAGCGCCGCCATGAACTTTTCCTTGTCGCTGGCATCGCCGCCGGCCTTCGTCAGGCCGGCATCGACGACCTGGCAATTGACGTAGAGACCGGCGGCATAGAAGCCGGGGATGACGCTGTAGTTCTTCATGATCTCGCTGACGAAACGCTGGTTTGGCTCGATCGGATTGTCGAGCGTGTACGGGCAGGCACTGACCAGCCCGAGCGCTTCGTCGCCGAAACTCTTGAGCAGCGCATCGTCGGCTCCGGTCTCGCCGGTCACCACCGGATATTTCAAGCCCGCGCTGGCGTACTGCTTCATGAAGCGCAGCGGGTTCGATCCGGCGAAGCCCTGACAGACGCCGTCGCAACCGCTGATCTGGGCAATATAAGGCGTGTAATCGGGGGTGACGATCGGCGGCCACAGCTTGTTGACGACGCAGCCGCCATCCTTCTGGAAGGCCGCCTGGAAGCCGCCCATCTGCTCGTAGCCGAAGGCAAAATCCTCCACGATGCAGACGACCCGCTTGAGTTTGAGTTCGGTCGCCGCGTAATGGCCCATCGGCTGCATCGCCTGCGACGAGGTGGCCGACGCCCGCAACAGATACGGGTTCGGCGTGCGCTGGGTGAGATTGTCGGCCGCCGCCAGGCTCAGCGTCGGCATCTTCTGCTGCTGAACGTATTCGTTGATGGCGTAGAGTTCGAACGCCGCCAGCGGGCCGAGGATCACATCGACCTTGTCGCGCTCGACCAGCTCCTGCGCCTTGGTCTTGGCGCCGGCGGGGTTGCCGCCGGTATCGGCGGAGATGAAATCCACCTTGCGGCCGCCCATGGTGTAGTTCTTTTCTTTCAGATAGGTCAGCACCCCCTGCTCCATCTGGATCCCGCCCTGGGCCAGCGGCCCGGTCTTCACGGTCAGCAGACCGAGCTTGAACGGTGCGGCTTGGGCGATTGCGGGCGCTGGAAATCGGGCCATTGCGGCGGCCGCCCCGACGGCGGTGCCAGCTAAAAGCGTGCGGCGACTGACTTTACGCGACATTCTGTCCTCCCTCTGGCGCCTTTTTCACAAAGACGCATGGATTACCGTCTCCGGTACGCCTGCCCCTTGGATCCGGCTTTTCCGACCATCATCCAACAAGCTGTTTCGCGCGTAAAGACCGCTGATGTCGCGCCCGACAGCCTTATTCATTCTACCGTTATTTCCTTTTTGCCGGAATAATAGGCAAAAGCAGATAGGGCCGCGCGACGCCACCGAAGTGCAACGTGGTCACCCCGTCGAACAGGCCCGCCGGCCGGTCGCGCGGATCGTCGTGCAGGAACGGCCCGCAGCCGGTCAGTTCGTTCTTGAAATTCGACAGCCGCCCGCCGCTGCCTCCGGGATAGACGTAATCCTTGCCGCCCACGGACAAGCCGATGCGGTATCCCGCGGGGACCACGATCGATGTCGGCCAGATCTCGATGTCGAGCGCCACCACCTCGCCCGGCTTGAGCGGCTGCTTCCTGGCATGGGTATGATAGGGACGGTAGGGGGTGGACAATTTCCTGTCGAGCTGACGGTGCGAGGCGCGCAACCACCCCTGACCGAGCGGCGTATGCGGGTCGATGGCGCCCTGGAACACCACTTCCTTGAGATCGGGAGACAAGACGCGAAGCACGGCGAAGATATCGGCGTCGGCGGTGGACGACGAGACGTAGAGCCTGAGCGCGCTCGGGCCGGTGATCTCGGTCTCCTGCGCCAAGGGCGCGGTGAGAAAGGTGACGCCGTCGCCGAGTGCGTCGAAGTGAAGCGTCGCCTTCTTTCCGGCTCTCTGGCCCTGGCCGCCCGCCGTCAATGTGCCGGTGGCGGGATCGAGATGAAAGCGCGTCCACCTGGTGCGCGCGAGCGGCCATTCGTTTTCCGCGCGTTCGACGAAGCGGTCGACGTGGCGAACCTGCAACAGCACCCGCGGTTGCCGGTCCCAACCATTGTCCTTGCCGTGGAGGAAATAATCGAAGAAGCGTAGCTGCAGCTTGCGACCATAATCCGTATAGAAGTGAGTCCAGTGCTCGAGGCCATGCGCTTCGAGCCATTTTCGTTTCGAGGCCGCGCGCGCGAATCCTTCGAAATTGCCGCGCGGGTGCAATCCCTGCCCTCCCCAATTGGCGGCGGACAAGAACGGCACTTTCACTTTCGCCCAGACCGGCGAGCGCCCACGGTGATAGCTGTCGTCGAGCGGGTGGGAAAAAATCTCGCCGCCGAAATCGCTGCGGTTTTGCGCCAGTTGTGTTTCCGACAGGATTTCCGGCCCGCAGACCAGTTCGCCATGGACGCGGCTACGCTTGCCGCGCTCGCCGGCGCCGTATTGCACGGTCTTGACCTGCATGTCGTACCAGTTTTCCCAGAAGGTAGAGAGAATGCCGCCGTGATGAGTCATGTCACGGTACCAGTCGGCCGCGCCTTCCCAGATGCACATGGCGGCAAGGTGCGGCGGCTGCAGCGAGGCCACGTGCCACTGGTTGATGCCGTAATAGGAAATGCCGTCGAGGCCGACTTTGCCGTTCGACCACGGCTGCACCCCGGCCCACTCGATGCAATCGTAGAAGTCCTTGGTCTCGCGCGGAGAAAAATGATCGATGAAGCCGGGCGAGCATCCGGCGCCGCGGGAATCGACGCGCACGCAGGCATAGTCGTGCGGCACCCACTTCTCCGGATCGACCACTTCCCAGCTCTGGTACAGGTTGCTCGATCCGGCGGCCACGTCAGGATGCTGACGCGTCATGCGCTCCCAGGCGCTCGGATAACCGTCCTGAAAAGCCAAGCCCTTGGCATAGGGACCGTAGCTCAGAATCACCGGATAGCGGCCTGCCGCGAGCGGACGGAACACGTCCGCGCGCAGGACAACGCCGTCATCCATCGCGATCGGCACGTCCCAGTCGATGCGCATGCCGTCGCGAATCTCGCCGCGCGGCTGATGGGTGCGGCGCTCGCCCGCGTTCTCCGCCATCCGTGCTTCGCCTTCGAGCAACGACATGCGCAATCTCCCTGGTTATGCTTTTCCTAATTTAACAAATCGGACAGGCCGAGCGAAAGCACGACGGCGTCGACGCGCAACCAATGCCGCGGTTGGCCACGCCTTCGATCGCAACGGTCGCTACTCTTGCCTGCCCTTGCGATCGAAGGCATTTTCTGCTGCTTGATTGATTCCCCTCCAACGGAGAAAGCTCGAGCATGCATCCGCCGGAGCGGATCGTCTGCCTGACCGAGGAAACGACCGAAACGCTCTATCTGCTGGGCGAGCAGCACCGCATCGTCGGCATCTCCGGCTACACCGTCCGGCCGCCGCAAGCGCGCAAAGAGAAACCGCGAGTTTCGGCGTTCATCTCTGCCGATATCCCCAAAATCCTCGCTCTTGAACCCAACCTCGTCCTCACGTTCTCCGACCTGCAGGCCGACATAGTCGCGGCACTCATCCGTGCGGGCGTCTGCGTCCACGCCTTCAACCAGCGCACGGTCGCCGGCATCCTTGACATGATCCGCACGCTTGGCGCGCTCGTCGGCGCGACGCACCGCGCCGAGGCGCTGGTGGAGCGGCTTGCGGCCAATCTCGAAGTTACGCGGCGGCGCAATGCAGAGCGTGGCGCGCGTCCAAAAGTGTATTTCGAGGAATGGGACGAGCCGATGATTTCCGGTATCGCCTGGGTCTCCGAACTGATCGCGATCGCCGGCGGCGTCGACATCTTTCCCGAACTCGCCG
This sequence comes from Xanthobacteraceae bacterium, assembly GCA_030041005.1. Taxonomy (GTDB): domain Bacteria; phylum Pseudomonadota; class Alphaproteobacteria; order Rhizobiales; family Xanthobacteraceae; genus BOG-931. The sequence goes on along the minus strand of JASHOR010000051.1, from coordinate 33,951 downwards.
GCCGCAAGTCCGCCACGGAGCGGATCGCCACGCCCGAAGCGGTGATCGGTCGCGCGCCCGACATCATCATCGGCTCCTGGTGCGGCAAGAAGTTCAGCAAGGAGAAGGTTGCCGCCCGTCCGGGGTTCGACGCCATTCCCGCGGTCCGCAACCGCAGGCTTTACGAGATCAAATCCGCGCTGATCCTTCAGCCCGGACCGGCTGCTCTCACCGACGGGCTTGCGGCGCTGGAGCACATCATTGTCGGCGCGCCGTAGGCGCCGATCGCCCGCCATACTTCCGATCGCCCGGCCGATGCGATGGCGCTTTTCCGCGCTTTAAGCCCGCCATCTTTTCCAGCACGACGCACACGGCGGCGGTGTCTTCCTCGCCATGGCCGCTGGTCAGTGCCTTTTGATAGATCGCCTTGCTGGCGTCGAACATCGGCGTCGGCACGCGGATGCTGCGCGCGTAGCCGCCGATCACGTCCATATCCTTCTGCCACACCGCGATTTTCATGGTGGCGTCGCGGTAGCTGTCCTTCACCATCATTGGCGCGCGCAGTTCGAAAATGCGCGAATTGCCCGCTCCGGTCTTGATCAGGTCGAAGATCAACTGCGGCGGCAGACCCGCCTTCATGCCCAACACCATCGCCTCGGCGCTGGCCACGTTGTGAATGGCGACAAGGTGGTTGGCGACGTATTTCATGCGGCTGCCATTGCCGAATTCGCCGACATCGTAGACGGCGCGCGTGAAGCCCGCGAACAATGGCCGCAGTTTCTTGATTTCGGCGGCTCCGCCCGAAGCATAGACCACGAGATCTTTCGTCTTGGCCTGCGCGCCGGTGCCGCTCACCGGACAATCGAGCAGGACATGGCCGGCCTTGCGCAAGACCGCCGCGGCCTTGGTCTTGTCGTCGATCGCGAATGTCGATGCTTCGATGATGACGCGGCGCGGCAGGCCGGCTCTGGCGATGGCGGCGGCCGTCATGGCGAGCGCCGCGGGCTTGGGCAGGCTCACAATGATGGCGCGCGCCTGGCGCGCCACATCGACTGCGTCGGCCGCGATCTCGACGCCGATCTTCGCCAGCGCGCGCCGCCGCGCCGGTGCAATGTCATAGCCGATCACGCGCCAGCCGGCGGCGAGCAGATTTTGCGCGAACGCGCCGCCCATGATGCCGAGGCCGACGATGCCGACGGCACCTTTCTTTCCCGAAGCCATGTGATCCTCATTGCCTGTTTTTTGCTGCACGTTGACGGGAGCCGACGCTATGGCATCGGCTCACAGGCGGCGCAAGCCCGCTTTCTCGCGGCGTTGCAATCGCCTATCGTCGGCAACCAACGACGCCAGCGGGAGAATGGGAATGCGGATCGGCATCGCCGGAATCGGGAAAATGGGTGCGGCCATTGCCGCGCGGCTGATCGAACTCGGCCACGATGTCGCGGTGTGGAATCGGACGCCGGAGAAGGCGAAGGCCGTCGCCGGCGCCACGGCGGTCTCAACGCCGGCCGAACTTCCCCGCCGCTGCGACGCCGTCATCACCATTCTCACCGACACCGCCGCGCTCGATGCCGTCTACAAGGGACAATCGGGCCTGCTCACCGCAGACATATCGGGGAAGCTGTTCATCGAGATGAGCACGGTGTTGCCGGAGACCGAAATCGCACTTGCTGAAATCGTGCGCGCCAACGGCGGTGCGTTCGTTGAATGCCCGGTCGGCGGTTCGACCGGCCCGGCGCGGCAGGGAAAACTGATCGGCCTCATGGGGGCCGAGGACGCGGACGCCGCGCGCGCCCGGCCGATCCTTGAGCAGCTTTGCCGGCGCCTCGAACACGCCGGCCCGGTCGGCTGCGGCGCGCTCTTGAAATTCACCGTCAACCTGCCGCTGATGGTGTATTGGCAGGCGCTGGGCGAAGCGTTGGCGCTGGCGCGCACCGTGCGGCTCGACCCGGCGCGGCTGATGGATTTGTTGAGCGAGACCTCCGGCGGCCCCAATGTGCTCAAGGCGCGCGGCGCGGGAGTCGCTTCCATGCTCAAGGGCGGTGACGCGGGTCCGGTCACGTTCGACGTCGACGGCGGTATCAAGGACATGCACTCGATGCTGGCCGCGGCCGAAGTGCGCGGGATCGAACTGCCGCTGGTCGCGCGCGCGCTCGCCTGTTACGAGGAGACCAAACGCCATCGTTCGGGCGGCGCGGAAATCTCCACCGTCTCGGTCTACTGGGCGAACCGGCGCGCGGCAGACTGACGGCGAGCGAGCGATGACGCATGACTTCCGATTGGAGCAAGCAAATATGTCAGTCAGCCTTGCGCAAGCTTCCACCATCGTCGATGTCGCACTGAAGAAGGGGCGGGAGAACAATCTGGCGCCGCTCAGCGTGGCGGTGCTTGATGCCGGCGGCCAGCTCGTCGCCTTCAAGCGCGAAGACAGGTCCGGCATCCTGCGTTTCGACATCGCCTTCGGCAAAGCCTGGGGCGCGCTCGGCATGGGCTTCGGCTCGCGCACCCTGGCGAGCCGCGCGGGCAAGACGCCGCAATTCTTCACCATGCTCGCCGCCGCAAGCGACGGCCGCATGGTCTGCAATCCAGGCGGCGTGCTCATTCGCGACGGCGGCGGCGCGATTATCGGTGCCTGCGGCATTTCCGGCGACACCTCGGACAAGGATGAGATGTGCGCCATCGCCGGCATCGAGGCGACGGGACTGAAGGCCGATCCGGGGACGGATTGATTTTCCCCTTCGCTTGCGGTGGCTTGCGGTGGGGAGGGAAATTGGGAGAAAACAATGAAACTCTTTTCCTTCTGGCGATCGCTGGCGAGCTATCGCGTGCGCGTCGCGCTCAATCTCAAGGGCATCGTTCCAGCGGAGGTGATTCAGATAAACCTGATGAAGGGCGAACAACGGACTGATTCCTTTCGCACGGTGAATCCGATGATGGCGATCCCGGCGCTCATCGACGGCGAGGGGCCGGCCTTGTTCGAATCGCTCGCCATCATCGAATATCTCGACGAGACGCATCCCAGTCCGCCGCTGCTGCCGCGCGATCCGCGCGGTCGCGCGCGCGTGCGCGGGCTCGCCCAGATCGTCGCCGCCGACTCCCATCCGCTGATCGTGCCGCGCGTGCGCGAATATCTCGAGCACGAAATCCACCTCGACGCGGCGGCAGTGATGACATGGTGCCGGCATTGGCACACGGCGGCGCTGACCGCGCTGGAAGTTCATCTCAAGGACAAGGCGACCGGCCGCTATGCCCACGGCGACAGCATCACGCTCGCCGACATCTGTCTCGCCAGCCAGGCCGCGGGCGCGAAGTACTTCTCGGTCGATCTGGCGCCATTCCCGATCTTGCGCCGCATCGCCGGCGAACTCTCGGCGATCGAGGCCTTCGCGGCTGCCGATCCGTTCAAGCAGCCGGGCGCGCCGGCGTCGCCCTAAAGCGCGTTTGAATGGCAGACTCTAGTCAAGCTGCACGTTCCAGGCATCGTATTCATAGACCCAGTCGGTATCCGTCTTCTGGCGCAGCCAATTATTCTCGCGACTGGTTAGCTGCATTCGAGCGGTGCGCTGCTTCCGGCTGGCGGCGTAACGCGCGAGCGCTGCGGAGATGTTGTCGCCGGCGACGCCCGCGAGACAGCGCGCGAGAACCACCGCATCCTCGACCGCGGATGCCGCACCCTGCGCCATGTAAGGCATCATGGGATGGCATGCATCGCCGAGCAGCACGATGCGATCCTGCCCCCAGGACGGCATCGGATCGCGCTCCACCAGGGCCCATTTGCGGACCTCCGGCGCCGCCGCGAGGACAGCACGCACGCGCGGGTGAAATCCGGCAAAGGCCGCGAGCAGCATGTCCTTGTCGCCCCTCATCGACCAGGATTCCACCTGGAATTTCGGCTCGGGCGTCACCGCGATGAAGTAGATTTCGTTCCTGCCCGCGGTCGTGAAGTAATGCACCACGTGACGGTCGGGACCCCACCACTTGGCGCGCTCGTCGATCGCAGCGTCGTCGATTCGAGCCGCGGGATAGGTGGCGCGGTAGGCGACGCGTCCGGTGAAGCGCGGTTGCCCGGAACCGAACAGCGTCTCCCGCACCGCTGAATGAATGCCGTCGGCACCGATGACGAGCTGCGCTTCGACACCAGTGCCGTCGGCAAACGCGAGCGTGGCATGAGAGCCATGCTGCTCGATCGCCACCAGCTTTTTGCCGAAGTGGATGCAGGCGGACGGCGTCAGCGCGGCGAGGGCTGCATGCAGGCGCGCCCGGTGAATCATCAAATCCGGCACGCCATATCGCTGCTCCAGCGATTGACCCATGATCAGGACGTTGGTGACCTTTGCCGTGTCCCACTCTCGGCTGTGAAAAGCCGCGGGCACGAAGCCATTGCCGCGCAGCACGTCGACCAATCCGAGCCCTCTGAACGCTTTCATAGCGTTGGCGGTGAGCTGAATGCCGGCGCCGATCGGGGCGAATTGCGTCGCCTGCTCGTAGAGTTCGACCTTGAAGCCCAGTCGTATCAGGCTCGCTGCCGCCGCTAATCCGCCTATGCCGGCGCCAATGATCGCGATGCTGGGCTTTGCTATCGTCCTTGCTGCCATGGCGGGCGCGCTTCACCACCATTGATGAAAATGGTGCAGCGGGCCGCGGCCGGAGCCGACGCCGAGCCGGTCCGCGGCGGCGATGGCGGCGCTCACGTACTCCTTGGCTTCGCGCACCGCCTGGTCGAGCGACAATCCCTTGGCGAGGCCGGCCGCGACGGCCGACGACAGCGTGCAGCCGGTGCCGTGCGTGTTTTTGGTCGCGATGCGCGGCGCGGCAAAGCGCGCGCAGCGGTTCTTTTCGACGAGGATATCGACGCTGTCCGGGCCGCCGGCATGCCCGCCCTTGATCAGCACCGCGCCGGCGCCAAACGCGAGCAGCTTTTCTCCCTGCGCGCGCATCTCGTTCTCATCGCGCGCTTCCCCGGCCCCGAGCAAGGCCGCCGCTTCGGCGAGATTGGGCGTGAGCAGGCGCGCCCGCCCGATCAGGGCGCGCAAGCCGGCAACAGCTTCCGGCTGCAGCAAATTCCCGCCCGATGTTGCCGCCAGAACCGGATCGAGCACCACATTGCGCGCGCGATGGCGATCGAGCGCGGCGGCGACAACTGTTATGACCGTCTTGTTCGCCAGCATGCCGATCTTCACCGCGCCGACGTCGAGATCGCTGAAGACTGCGTCTATCTGCGCGGTGACGAATTCGGCGGGGATTTCCTGAATGGCAAAAACACCCTTGGTGTTTTGCGCGGTGAGCGCGGTGATCGCGCAGGCGCCGTAGACGCCAAGCGCCGCGAACGTTTTCAGATCCGCCTCAATGCCGGCGCCGGCGCCGGAATCGGAACCGGCAATGGTGAGCGCGATCGCAACGCTCATTCACGTGCCCCGCTTGGCCAGCATCGCATCGACGATCTGCCGCAAGGTGAGCGCCGCTTGCGCCGGGTCGGGCGCGAGCGAGAGCGCCGAGATGACGGCAACGCCGTCGGCGCCGGCGCCGATCACCGCGGCGGCGTTGCTTTCGTCGATCCCGGCGATGCCGCAGACCGGCAGTTGCTTTTGCGCTTGCCGGGCGCGTCGCCGCAGCACCTCGATGATCCGCTGCAAACCCTCCGGGCCGATCGGCGGATTTTTCTGCTGCTTCGACAGCGTCGCGTAAACGCCGCCGCTGCCCACATAGTCGATGCGATCGATCGGCGCCGCCTCGGCCTCGCTCGTGTTCTTGACGGAGAGGCCGACAATGGCGTTCGCACCGAGCAGGCGTCGCGCGTCCTCGACCGCCATATCGTCCTGGCCGAGATGCACGCCGTCGGCGCCGGCAGCGAGCGCGACGTCGACCCGGTCGTTGACCACGAACGCAACGCCGAGCGGCGCCAGAACCTCCTTGATGGCCCGCGCCTCTTCGACCATAGCCCGCGTCTCGCTCACCTTGTCGCGCAATTGCACGAGCGTCGCGCCGCCCTCGGCGCACAGCCGCGCCAGTTCGGCAAGCGGCCGGCCGCCGGAGCGATCCGGATCGACGATAGCGTTGAGGCGAAGATCGACCTTCATCATGAGACCTTCAGGTGAGCGCGCAAGGCCGCGCGATCGATGCCATGAACCGCGTCGATGATGGCCGCGGCATAGCTGCCGGGCCCGCGCGCGGTGGCGCCGGCGATCTCGCCGGCCACGCCGAGCCCGGCAATGGCCGCAACCGCGGCCAGCCAGGCGTCGGTTTCAACCGCAAGCGCGGCGCATACCAGCGCCGAAGCGGCGCATCCCATCGCCGTGACGAGCCCCATATGCGCATGGCCGTTCGCCAGCGAAACGTGGCGCACCCCGTCGGTGACGATGTCGGTGCCGCCGGTCAGCGCCACCACGGTCGAGCAGGCCTTGGCGACGCGCGGCGCCGCGTCGTCCGCGGGCTCGCCGCCGAACAACGGAGAAAATTCCGCCGGATTAAGCCGCACCACGGACGGACTGCGCGCCAGAACTTCGCGGGCGTATTGCGCGCGCCCCGGGCTGCTTTCGATGAAGACCGGATCGAGCACCCAGGGCATGCGCGCCGTGTCGACCGCGGCGAGCGCCACATCGACGGCGGCGCGCCGTTCCGCATCGAACGTGCCGAGATTGACCAGAAGCGCGTCGGCACTGGCGATGAAGCTGACGATCTCGTCGGGCGAAATCGTCATCGACGGCAGCGCGCCGGCCGCCAACAGCACATTGGCGGTGAAATTCTGCGCCACGGTGTTGGTAATGCAATGCACGCGCGGGCCGCGGTCGCGCAGGCGCGCGAGGATGTCGGCGACGATATCGGCGAGCTCGAGCGGGGACTGCATCGGCAGGCGTCTTTCTGGCGTCGCGACGATAGTAGCGTCAATTCGCGGCTCGGCGAAGCAGCCAGCCGTCATCCGCATGTCATGCAGCCGAAAGCTGCCTTGACGGTATCCCGGAACGCAGCGGCGCTATGCTATATAGGTCGGCATCCGACCGGTCCGGAGGCGCGCATGGTCCCCTTTTTCGTGCAGATCAAATGCCAGCTTGGCAAATCCTATGACGTCGCCAACAAGCTTGCCGACGCCGAGATTGCCTCGGAAATCTATTCGACCGCGGGGGACTTCGATCTGCTGGTGAAATTCTACGTCGATCCGACGACCGATATCGGCCATTTCATCGCCGAGAAGGTGCAGACGATTCCCGGCGTCGCCGACACCCGAACCATCATCACCTTCAAGGCCTTCGGCAATACATAGCCGCCGACGGCGCGCGCTTCGGTCGAGGCCACCGCCCGGCTTTCACGCACATCAGTCGGTCCGCCGCAGCGGCGGCGACGGTCCCCGCCGCGGCGGCAGCGAGGCGATATAGGCGGCGATCGCGGCGCGATCGTCCTTGCTCAGCAAAGATGTGTTGCGAATGACTTCCGCCATCTCGCCACCGGCATAATCACCGGAAGGAGTCATGCCGTCGCCGAGGAAGCTCGTGATGTCGTCTTGCGACCATGGATCCTCGGCATTCTCCCCCTGCCGCAGTCCTGACGGCGTGATGTTCGGTACCCAGCCGCGCCCGTCGGGCGACGGACCGCCGGCGAAGCGCTCGCTTTCAATGATCGCGCCCAGCACATTGCGCGGACTGTGGCATTCGGCGCAATGTCCCGGACCGTTGACCAGGTAGGCGCCGCGATTCCATTGCGCCGACTTTGCGGGATTTGGGACGAACGGCCCGCCGTGGAAGAAAAGCAGCTTCCACACTCCGACCAGACGGCGGATGTTGAATGGGAAACGCAGATCGGGCCCGCGCACCTTCCCCGGCACCGGCGGCAGAGTTTTCAGATAGGCAAACAAATCGCGCAGGTCGTCAAGCCGCAGATGCTGAAAGGACGTGTAAGGGAACGCCGGATAAAGGTTGCTGCCGTCGGGCGCGGCCCCTTTCCACAGCGCCGTGACGAAATCGGCCTCGGTCCACGCGCCGATGCCGTCCGCGCGATCCGGCGAAATGTTCGGGACATAAAAGGTGCCGAACGGGGTCTTCAGCGCCAGGCCGCCGCCGAGCCGCGTGCGATCGACCTTGTCGGGGTCCGCATTGGGCACGGCGTGGCACGACGCGCAGCCGCCTGCATCGAACAGCGTCTTGCCGTTGCCAGGGTTCGGCGTGTAGGGCGGCAGCGCGGCGGCAGGGACGACACCGGGGAGCGTTGCGATCCATATGAGTCCGACAACGAGCGCGGCCGACAGAATCGCAAGATTCCGCGGCCATCGTCGTATCCGCCGTGCAGCGTCGGCCATTCCGCTCTCCACCGAACGGCGCGATTGTAAACGTCGCGCGCCGCGGCGAACAACCGAGCGGGTTGAAAACGCGCAGACCAGTCCTGGCGGTCCTGATCAACTGCGTTTGACGCGGAAATCCTGATGGCAGCTTGAGCAATCCTTGCCGATGGCCTGGATGCTCGCCTTGAAAGTCGCGAGGTCCTTGGTGCTCTTTTGTGCCGCCTTCACGTCCGCGAGGTACTTGTCGATCCTCGTCTTGAACTCCGCCGGCTTTTCCCAGACCGCCGGTGAGACCGTCGTGTGTTCGCCCGTTTTCGAGCAGTCGGGGAAGAGCACCGAAAGCTGGCTCGCGTCATTGTAGAAGACGGCAAGAATCTGCTTTGCCTTGGCGAGGTCGAAGGGCGTTTGGCCGCGGATCATCGCGGCGGCGATCTTTCCCGACGCGGCGGATTTCTTCATCAGATCCTGGCGTTTGTTGATGACGTCCTGGCAGCTCTGCGCCGAGGCGGCCGTTGCGCCAAAAACGAGGACGCCGAAGATCAGCAGCAGCTTTCGGATCATTTTTCAAATCCTCCTGGCGGACTTAAGACCCTGCGAAATTTTTGACCGCCGCCGCACATGCCGGCGCATCGCCGACGTAAACACCATCAATACCTCTTTTATTCCATCGCTCCACGATCCGCCATCGTCATGTAGCGGTTCGGACGTCCGCACCATTCTTGCCGCAACCGGTCAGGGTCGCGCCGGCCGCGAAGATCGCCAACGCGCTCGCCCCTGGCGTGCGGCGCCGGCGTTCCCCATATACGGCTTCCTCCCAGCCCATGATCCGCGTACCGGCGCGCGTCGCGCCGCCCAATCTTGCGAGTGCCCATGACCATCATCCCGCTTGCCTCCACCCTTCGGGACCGCGGTGCGGCGGCTCCGCCACGACTGCCCGAAGTGCCGTCCGAAGACGAAGCGCTGCTCGATGCCTATTCGCGCGCCGTGATCGACGTGGTCGACCGCGTCGGACCGGCGGTGGTGGCGATTGCGGTGCGCGGCGGACAGTCCTCCTCGTCCAGCGAGCAGCACGGCCGTGAACGCGGCGGCGCCGGCTCGGGCGTCATCGTTGCCCCGGACGGACTCATCCTCACCAACAGCCATGTCGCCGGCGCCGCCGGCGGCGGCGCGCGCATCAATGTCGCCACCGCCGACGGCCAGGATTTGCGCGCCAGGCTGGTCGGCGACGATCCCGATACCGACCTTGCGCTGCTGCGCGTCGACGAGGCGGTGACCCTGCCGTCGGCGCCGCTCGGCGATTCCAAACGGCTCAAGCGCGGCCAACTGGTCATCGCCATCGGCAATCCGCTCGGCTTTGAATCGACGGTGACGACCGGCGTCGTTTCCGCGCTCGGCCGCTCCTTGCGTTCGCGCAACGGCCGCCTCATCGACGACGTGATCCAGACCGATGCGGCGCTCAATCCCGGCAATTCCGGCGGACCGCTGGTGTCCTCGCACGGTGAGGTCGTCGGCATCAACACCGCCGTCATCATGGGTGCGCAGGGCATCTGCTTCGCGGTTGCCGCCAACACCGCGAATTTCGTGCTCGGCGAACTGGTGCGGCACGGCCGCGTGCGCCGCGCCTTCATCGGCATCGCCGCGCAGCAGATCGCGCTGCCGCGGCGGCTGCGCCATGCCGCCGGACTCACGCAGGAGCGCGCGATCATGGCCGCCACGATAGAGCCGGACAGCGCCGCCGCCCGCGCCGACCTGCGCGCCGGCGACATCGTCATCGCGCTCGACGGCGAGCCCCTCACCGGCGCCGACGATCTCGTGCGTGCGCTCACCGGCGACAAGATCGGCCGCAGCGTGGCGCTCGATGTCCTGCGCGGCACCGAGCGGCTGACGCTGTCGCTCACGCCGCAGGAACGGCGAAAGGCGGCGTGACCATCGACTAAGGTCAAGGCCGGACTTCAAGGGGAAAAGTTCTAGGGCTGCGCGTTCGCCAGCGCGTTGATGCGGACGGGGCTGCGCAGTGCCGCCGCCGCGCCAAGCAAAATTCCGGTTGCCGCCACCATGGACGGGAACGCAAGCGTGGACAGGCCGGAGAGGCCCTGCCCTATGGTGCAGCCGTAGGCCATGGCGCCGCCGCTGCCCATCAGCACCGCGCCGCCGATCGAGCGCAGCATATGTTGCGCCGAGCCGTAACCTTCCCATGCAAAGCGCCGGGTGATCAGCGCGGTGGCGAAGCTGCCGAGCACGACCCCGGCAACGACCGCCACGCCGAAGCTCAAGCTCGTTCCGGTCGAGAACATCACATATTGCACGCTGTCGGCGCTCGGCGCGACGAAGGTGAGCGAGGTGACCGGCGCCGGATTGAACGGATCGGCGCCCAAGTATCCGGTCGCAAACCAGCCGGCGGGAATGAGCAGGCCGATCGCCACCCCGGCCGCGATCTGTCCGTAGGACCGGCGAAACGGCGCATGCGTCAGGGCAAAGATCAGCAATGCTCCGCCGATCAGCACCGTCGCCGCGAGCCGCGCCGGCAACGTGTCGAGGCCGTGCGCGGACAACAAATCCGGCAGCGACACGATCGACAGCGTGGACTGCGACCAATGCAGGAAGGCGAGCCGCGCCGGGGCGATCAATCCCTTCAACGTCATCTGCGCCGTCACCCCGACGATGCCGACGACGACCAGCGAGCGCAGGTTGCCGCGGCCGAGCAGCACCAGCGCGCGCGACACGCAGGCATTCGCCGCCACCATGCCGTAGCCGAACAACAGCCCGCCAAACAGGATGAGAGCGGCGGAAAACGACGGCTGCAGATAGATCGATTGACCGAGATCGACGAGACCCGCCGCGGCCAGCCCCTGGGTGCCGGCGATCGCCACCGCCAAGGCCAGCGCGAAACTGCGAACGAGCACGCCGTCGCCTTTGGTCCACCAGTTGCGCAACCCGCTGGTCAGGCAAAAGCCGCTGAGCAGGTCGATGGCGCCAAAAGCGAGCCCGATCAGGAATGCCGCCAAGATCACGATGGTCGGAACAGCGTTCACGGAAACACCCTGAGCCCGCGCCAAATCAGTGCCGTCGGAGGTTTGCGGCGGGACAATTCGTCGACCATTCAATCACAAAGCGGCTTCGGCTGCATATAATAAGGACAGGATGCTGCGGACAAGATCTACGCTCGTGTGGCGGTTCAGAAGTCCGCATCATTCCTGCCGCAACCTTGTCAAGCGGAGTCCTGAACCAAAGCCACACGAGATCAATAAGTGGCTAGTGTCCTTCGATTCCGAAGTTCGCAAACGCGGGTGCCGCATAATGATGCGAACTTCGGAATCGGGACACTAGATCGCGGCCTCCGAACGGCAGTCGAAGAAATGCAGCCGTTCGGGATTGAGCGCAAGGCGCAAGTGATCGCGAACCTTGGCCTGTACGGTCGGCTCGACCGCCGCCACCATGGTGCCCGATCCGACCTTGACGTCGAGCAGAATCTCCGAGCCGAGACGCTCGACCACCTCGACCACCGCGCCGAAGCTCAAGCCGTTCGCCGCCTCGCCGGACTCGACCCGCAAATCCTCGGGTCGAATGCCGAGCGTGACCTGTTGGCCGATATGGGACCGCAGCCGCTCCCCGATCTGCGGCGGCAGCGCAAGCTGCAAGCCTTCGCCGAGCGCATGGGTCGCCCCGGCCACATCCGTGAGCGCGACGGTGGCGAAGTTCATCGCCGGAGAGCCGAGAAAGCCGGCAACGAAACGATTGGCCGGCTCATTATAGAGATCGAGCGGCTCGCCGACCTGCTGGACGACGCCGTCCTTCATCACCACGACACGGTCGCCGAGCGTCATCGCCTCGATCTGGTCGTGGGTGACGTAGATCGCGGTGGTGCCGAGCCGATCGTGAATCTTCTTAAGCTCGACGCGCATCTGCACGCGCAGCTTGGCGTCCAGGTTGGATAGCGGCTCGTCGAACAGAAAGACCTGCGGATGGCGCACGATGGCGCGGCCGAGCGCCACCCGCTGCCGCTGGCCGCCGGAAAGCTGCCGCGGCTTGCGGTTCAGCAGGTTTTCGATGCCGAGAATGTCCGCCGCCTCGCGTACCCGCCGGTCGATCTCGGGACGGGCGAATTTCCGCATCTTCAGGCCGAAAGCCATGTTGTCGTACACGCTCATATGCGGGTAGAGCGCATAGTTCTGGAACACCATGGCGATGTCGCGATCCATCGGCGGCAGTTCGTTGACCACCGTCTCGCCGATCACGATGTCGCCCGAAGTGATCGACTCGAGCCCGGCGACCATGCGCAAGGTCGTGGTCTTGCCGCAGCCCGAAGGACCGACCAGAACCATGAACTCGCGGTCACGGATTTCCAGGTTCACGCCTTTGACGGCGTGAACCTCGTTGTAGCTCTTGTTGAGATTGCGGATGACAACGCGCGCCATTGGTTCAACCCTCGGGCTCAGCCCTTGACCGATCCGGTCAGCCCGGCGACGTAGTATTCGACGAAGAAGGAATAGATGAACGCCACCGGGATCGAGCCCAAGAGCGCGCCGGCCATGAGCTGTCCCCAGTAGAATACGTCGCCGCGGACAAGCTCCGAAGTGACCCCCACCGAAACCGTCTTCTCGTGGGCCGAGGACAGAAAGACCAGCGCGTAGATGAATTCGTTCCACGACAGCGTGAAGGCGAAGATGCCGGCCGAGAGGATGCCGGGCACGGCGATCGGGAAGATGACGTAGAGCATCGCTTTCCAGCGCGTCGCGCCGTCGATACGCGCGCATTCCTCGAGCTCGCGCGGTATAGCCTTGAAATATCCCATCAACAGCCAGGTGCAGAATGGGATCAGGAAGGTCGGATAGGTCAGGATCAGCGCCCACGGTGTATCGCCGAGGTTGAAGTTGCGGATGATGTTGGCGAGCGGAATGAACAGCAACGTCTGCGGCACCAGATAGGTGATGAAGATGCCGGTGCCGAGCATGCCGGCGAAGGGGAATTTCAGGCGCGAGAGCGCGTAGCCGGCGAGCAATCCGCAGAACAGCGAGATCAGCGTCGACACGATGGCGATGAACAGCGTGTTTGCCATCCAGCGGATGAAAAGCGTCTGGGTGAGCAGGTCGATGATATGGACCAGGGTCGGATGGGTCGTCCAGAACGGGGCGTAATTGGGGGCCATCCACGGGCGATAGAGTTCACGGTCGGGCCGCACCGACGTGACCAGCATCCAATAAAACGGGAACAGCAGCCAGACGATGAAGATGCCGAGCGGAATATAGAAGTAGACCCACCGCCGCCACTTCGCGCCCTCGATCATGGCTCAGTGCACCTCGACCCGACGGATGTAGAGCAACTGCACCACGACGATGATGAGCAGGAACGGGAACATGGCGAGCGAAACCGCGGCGCCCTGGCTCAACAGTCCGGTGCCGACGCCGAGCTGATAAGCGTAGGTGGCGAACAGTTGCGTGGCGTTGGCCGGACCACCTCCGGTGAGCACATAAACGAGCTGGAAATCGGCGAAGGTCTGGATCACCGAGAACAGCACCACGACCATGGTCACCGGCAAGAGCAGCGGCCAGGTGATGTGCCAGAAGCGCTGCCACGGCGGCGCGCCATCGATCGCGGCGGCTTCCTGCAACTCGGGATTGATGGTCTGCAGCCCGGCGAGAAGGCTGATGGCGTAGAACGGCACGCCGCGCCACACGTTGACGATGATGACGGAAATCAGCGCCAAGCCGGGATCGCCGAGCCAATTGATCCGGGAATGAATGATGTCGAGCTGGAACAGCGTCCAGTTGATGACGGAAAAGGTCGGATCGAACATCCACTTCCAGGCGTAGGTCGAGAGCACCGTCGGAATGATGAACGGCAGCAGAATGAACGCGCGGGTGAAGGCCTTGCCCCTGAAATTGCGGTTGAGCAGGAGCGCCAGCCAAAGTCCGAGGCCGAGTTTGAATACGGTGGCGACCGCCGTGTAAACGAACGTATTCCACACGGCGACCCGGAAGATGCTGTCGTTCCACAGCATCTCGAAATTGGCCAGACCGACGAATTTTCCGGGAACGCCGACCGTGGCGTTGGTCACCGCGAGCCATACGCCTTCGACGAACGGATAGGCGATGAACAGAGCGAGCAGGATCACCGTCGGCAGCAGCAACGCCGCCGCGAGCCAGCGTTCGTCTTCGAGCAGCCGAGAGGCCGTCCCGCGCCGCGGCGCTCGCGCGAACGCTCCCCGGGTGGCGAGGCCGCTTACAGCCATCGGTGGCTCCTCTGCGGCGCGGCGGCGGAATGACCGCACGCCGGGCCGCGGCAGATCGCAAGACGCGTGCGCGCCGCCATGCCTTTGGCCGGTCAGGCGTGGACCTTCTGCACCTCGCTCGTCGCCCACTTCACTGCATCTTCAGCCGACATGCCCTGGACCGCCTTGGCGAACATGTCGATGATGATGTACTTGCTCAGCACTTCAGCGGCATTGCGATCCGCGGGCCCCGGATAGCCGGGGAACTCCGCGCCGCGTCCGACCGTGCGGTACGGCGCCATGACCGGATCCTTGTTCCAGATCGGGTCCTTCTCCCAGATTGTCGTTGCGCCGACGGTGTAGCCACCCTGCGAGTCGAACCACGCCTGATAGATCGGCTTCGAGGTGATCCAGGCGAGGAATTTCCTCGCGGCGTCCTGCTGCTTGGAGTAGCCCATCAGCATGTTGGTCATCGGCAACTGGCAGGAGAAGCGCCCGGCCGGTCCCCTGGGCATGATCCCGTGGCGGATATCCTGCCACAGCGGCGTGCCCTTTTCGGTCAAATATTTGTCGGGCTCGCGCTTGGCCAACAAATAGATCGAGGCGCCGTTGAGCGTGGAGGAAATCGTGCCGGCGAGGAAGGCGCGGTTGTTGCTGGAATCGTCCCAGGCGAGGCCGCCTTCGTCGCAGCAATCCTTCCAGAACGCGACGCCGTATTTGACCGCTTCCACCGTCGCCTTGCTGTTGAGGACAACCTTCTTGCCGCTCTTGTCGACCTCGGCGCCGCCGAACGACCACAGGAACGGATACCAGAAAGTCGGCGGATCGCCGAAGCTGTGGCCGAGCGCCTGGCCGATCGGCTGCCCCTTGGCTTTGAGCTTTTTGCCGGCGGCGCGGTATTCGTCCCAGGTATTGGGGAATTTGCTGACGCCGATCGCGTCGAACCAGGATTTACGATAGGCGTTCTCGGCGCCGACGATGCACCAGGGCACGCCCAGCCATTTCTTGCCGTTGTGCGCGACCACCGTCGACACGTGATAGAAACCGCCCTGGTCATGGCCGATCTTGTCCGCGACCGCGGTGACCTCGGCCACGCTGTCGGCGTAAAGCTGGGGCCAGTTATTGAGCGCGCAGATGACGTCGGGGCCGGTTCCCGATTGGATGGCGGCGGTGGTGCGCGCCTGGATGTCGTTGCCGTTGATCATCTCGATATTGAGCGTGATGCCGAGATCCTTGGCGCATTCCGGAATGATCTTGTCGCGCAGCAAGACATCCGACGAAGGCACGAAATCGTTCCACCGCAGCCAATGGACCGTGGCGCCCTGGGCGAAGGCCGGCGCCTTGCCGGACGCCAGTATCGCGGCAATTCCGCCGGTCCTTGCCGCAATCGCTCCCGCGCCGGAAATCTTCAGAAACTTTCGCCGACCGATGCGTGGCATGTTGGATCCTCCCTGACATTTCTTCCCAAAGACGTGTTGTTCTTGATTATGCGGCCAAGGCTACGACCGTCCATTGCCGATGTCCATGGCCAAAGCTTGAGCTTTCGCAGCGGCTAAAGAATCGGCCGGGGGCCGTGAAAACCAGCGATCGTAGCTCGGATAGAACGCAGCAAAATTCGGACTGCGCTTTTTTCAACACGAACCATTGAAGAAAGACGCTCGATGGAGCGCTTTCGTCGATCGCAGCGCTCCCAGAGCGTCGCATCGTTATGACGTCGGCGTTTCGAGACGAAGCAGTGCCTGATGATGGTGCGGGGGAAGCCCGGCCCGTCGCGCGGCAGCCTCGCTGAAGCCTGGAAAACGCCGCAGAAGATGGCGGAACGCGGCGAGCGTCCGGTGATCGTTCCGGTCGAGCCGGGCAGCCGTCGCGGCGGGCGGCTCTTGTAGCGCCGGGCTTGGCATCAATCCTGCTCTCTTGCCCTGAGAATATCGCACTACGATATTTAACGCAGTTTCCCGGCGGGTTATTCACAGGGAAAGAAGGAACAGGTGGACAAAGCTGACAAGGTTCCGGCGGCGGGTCCCCCGCCCGACGATCGGCTCGCCCCCGCGATTGCGGCCGAGATTGCTTCCGAGGAGCGCAACGCGGAAGGTATCCGCCGTCTCGGCGACTTTACGACCGGCCCGCGCGTGCTGCTGATCTCGGTGATCGCCGTTCTGGTCGGCACTGCGGGAATGATCTCCGGCGTGATCCTGCTCGAGTTGATACGGCTCTTCACCAATCTTTCCTATTTCGGAATGTTCTCGACCGCAGTGCGACCGTTCGTCGAGTCGCCCCTCGGGATACTGCGGGTGCTGGTGCCGATCGGCGGTTCTTTGATCGTCGGACTGATGGCCCGCTACGGCACCGAACAGATCCGCGGCCACGGCATCCCCGAGGCGATCGAAGCGATCCTGCTCGGGCGCTCGCGCCTCAATCTCAAGGTGACCATTCTCAAGCCGCTCTCCTCGGCGATCGCGATCGGCACCGGCGGCCCGTTCGGCGCCGAGGGGCCGATCATCATGACCGGAGGCGCACTCGGCTCGCTCATCGCCCAGATGCTGCCGGTAAGCGACACCGAGCGAAAGACGCTGCTGGTCGCGGGCGCCGCGGCCGGGATGACGACAGTGTTCGGCACGCCGATCGCTGCGGTCCTGCTCGCCGTGGAGCTTTTGTTGTTCGAGTGGTCGCCGCGCAGCTTCATCCCCGTCGCCACAGCCTGCATCATCGCCGAGGTCGAGCGCACCTGGGTGGGCCTGCCCTCGCCGCTGTTCCCTTTCGATGGCAGCATGGCGATTTCGTTCCTCGGGCTCGGGTCGTGGATCTTCGTTGGCCTGCTTTCGGGCCTGCTTTCCGGCGTGCTCACCTGGCTCGTCTATGCCTGCGAGGACGGCTTCCTCAAACTTCCGATCCACTGGATGTGGTGGCCGTTGCTGGGCGGACTCGTGGTCGGCGTCGGCGGGCTCATCGAGCCGGACGCGCTCGGCGTCGGCTATGACAACATCGCGCAAATGGTTGCGGGCCACGTGCTGCCCGCCGCGGCAATTGTGCTGCTTGTGGTCAAGGCGATCATCTGGGCCGTGGCGCTCGGCTCAGGCACCTCGGGGGGCGTGCTCGCGCCGCTTCTCATCATGGGCGGCGGGCTCGGCGCGGCGCTGGCGTCCTTGCTGCCTCATGCGTCGCCTGGATTCTGGGCGCTGCTTGCGATGTGCGCGACCATGGGCGGGACGATGCGCTCGCCGCTCACGGCAACCTTCTTCGCCGTCGAGGTCACCGGCAACACCCATGTGCTGCTGCCGCTGATCGCCGCCTGCGTCACCGCCCACACCGTAACGGTCCTGCTCATGCGCCGTTCGATCCTGACCGAAAAGATCTCAAGGCGCGGGCATCATCTGACGCGCGAGTACCGGATCGACGCCTTCGCGCTGATGCAGGCCAAGGACATCATGGCGAGCGAGGTCGAGTCGCTGCCGGGGACGATGACGCTGCGCGAGGCGATCCGGCTCTTCACCCGCCCCGAGACCAGGCACCCGAGCTTTCCGGTCGTCGATACGCAAGGACGCGTTCTCGGGATCATCGATCCTCCCACCTTGATTGGCTGGCGGCGTCTGGGCCGCCGGCGCGAGGCCACGCTCGCCGAACTTCTGACCGATAAGGACAAAAGGCTCGTACTCGCGTATCCCGACGAGTATCTCGAAGAACTGATCGAACGGATGGCGCGGGCCAATGTCGCACACACGGCGGTGGTCTCGCGCACCGACCAGCGTCTGGTCGGGTATGTGAGCTGGCGTGACCTGCTCCGCGCCCGCAGCCGCACGAAGGCGGAAGAGACACAGCGGGTCGCGTTCTATCGCATGCGCCAAGCCGATGCATCGAAAGCCGAGGGAGGGATTCCGGAACAGCAAGATTCCAAACTGTCCAAATCCCAGCAGGCAGAGCACGATTCGTCGCCAGGCGAACCGACAGGGCGAAGCTGATCGTCCGGGAGAGTATCGATCCTGGTATCCGGAATTTTGCCGACGCCATCTATGGCGCCGCGGCGTCAAGTGCGGCGACGATGTGGTGCGGCGCGATCGGCGTCTTGTTGAACTCGACCTTGAGCGGGCGCAACGCGTCGGCGACAGCATTGGCAATCGCGGCCGGCGGGGCGATCGGACCGCCTTCGCCGACACCTTTGACGCCGAACGGATTCAACGGCGAAGGCGAATGCTGGTGGATCAGCGTGACCCGCGGCATCTCGCGCGCGTTCGGCAGCATGTACTCCATCAATGAGGTCGAGAGCGGCTGCCCCTCCGCGCTGTAATCGATCGCTTCGAGCAACGCGCCGCCAACCCCCTGGACGGCGCCGCCGACGATCTGGCCTTCGACCAGCATCGGGTTGACCACCACGCCGCAATCGTGAGCGATGGCGTAGTTCTCGATGCGCACGCTTCCGGTCTGTGGATCGACCTCGACCACGACGGCATGAACCGCATAGGACCAGGTGACGGTCGGCGGCTCGAAATAAAAGGTCTCCTCGAGCCCGGCATCGACGCCGACCGGCCGGCCGTGATCCCAGCCCGGGCGCGCCGCCTGCGCTACCTTGGCAAGCGTGATTTCCGCGCCCGGCACGCCGACGATGCCGACACCGCCGTTGCGCAATTCAAGGTCGCTCGGCGCGCATTCCAGAATATTGGCGGCGATGGCGAAGACCTTGGCGCGCAGCTTGTCGCTGGCCCCGGCGATCGCCCCCGACATCGTGACCGTGGTGCGGCTCGCTATGGTGCCGAAGCCAATGGCGATGGCCGCCGTATCGGCGAGCGAAATCACCACGTCGTCAGGGTGAACGCCCCAGGCATCGGCGACGATCTGCGCGAAGATCGTTTCCATGCCCTGGCCCTGCGGGCAGCCGCCGGCGGAGACAGATATCTTCCCGGAAGGATCGATGCGGACAAGCGCGCTCTCGAACGGGCCGACGCCGGTGCCTTCGACGTAGCAGCCAAGCCCGAGGCCGATCAGTCGGCCATCCTCGCGCGCCGCGCGCTGGCGCTCGCGAAACGCCGACAAGCCGCCGACCGCATCGAGCGCCTTCTCCAGCGCCGCCGGATAATCGCCGCCGTCATAGACGATCGGCTGCCCGTCGCGATAGGGCATGCCCATCGCATAAGGCATCTCGTCGTCGCGGATCATGTTGCGCAAACGCACTTCGGCCGGCTCAAGTCCGATTTCGCCGGCGACGAGGTCTATGATGCGCTCCATGGCAAAGGCGGCTTCGGGGCGGCCGGCGCCGCGGTAGGGCGCATTCGGCGTCTTGTTGGTCGCGGCGATGCGGGCCTCGATGGCGAGCGCGTCGATCTTGTAAGGCCCCGGCAGATGCGCGGCGGTGTTGTAAACCACCCCGGCGCCGATCGGATTCCAGGCGCCGCAATCGACCAGGAAACTGTCGCGCAGCGCCAGGATACGTCCGTGGTCGTCGAAGCCGACTTCCACGTCGTGAATCTGGTCGCGCGAATGACACGAGCAGATCAGATGCTCGCGACGATCCTCGATCCACTGCACCGGCCGGCCGAGCCGGCGCGCCAGGAAAGGGATCAACAAGTCTTCAGGATAGACGTGCCCCTTGACGCCGAAGCCGCCGCCCACATCGAGCGCGACGCAACGGATGCGCGCTTCCGGCATCTGCAGCACCGCGGCCGCCTCACGCCGCACCCAATGCACCACTTGCGTCGACGACCAGATCGTCACCGCATCGGCGCGCGAATCGTGCGCGGCAACGACGCCGCGGCATTCCATCGGCATGGCCGCGTAGCGGTGGTGACGGAAGCGGCGCTTGAGCCTGTGCGGCGCCCCCGCCAGCGTCCGCGCAGCATCGCCCTTGGCGATGCTGAAGCCGCCGATCAGATTGGTGCCGAAGCGATCGTGCACGACGACGGCGCCCGGCGCGAGCGCGGCCTCGGGGTCGAGCACGGCCGGCAACGGCTCGAGATCGAGCCGGACCAGTTGCGCGGCGTCTTCGGCCGCGTGGCGGCTCTCGGCCACGATCACGGCCACCGCCTCGCCGACATGGCGCACCTTGTCGTGGGCAAGCAGCGGCTGTTGCGGGTTGATGAACTTGTGCTGCACCAGCGCGGTCCATTTGCGCGGCAAGGCAAGCTGGGTATCCGGCACCGGCGGCAGGAGCTCCGCCAGCTCCGGGCCGCCGAGCGCATAGACGACACCCGGCACGGCGGCGGCTTGCGACAGATCCACGGCTTTCACGCGCGCGTGCGGCAGCGGACTGCGCACGAACGCCGCATGCAGCATGCGCGGCAGTTCGAAGTCGGCGATGAAACAGCCGCGGCCGGTAAGAAGGCGCCAATCCTCGCGCCGCCGCAGCGGCCGGCCGATGAAGACGGTCTTGGTCCGATCGTTCATTGCAACGTGTGGTGACAAAATTAGACGATCGCTGCCGCACCCTTAGCACAAGCTGTCCTGGATCGGCGATATCCATGCGCCGCCCGCGGCAAAGGCGGCGGCGCGTCGTTCAATTGAGCCGCAGCTCGACGATGTGCCGGGGATCGGGGCTCAGTTCGCCGCGCTCGACGCGCTTGACGAGAGCGGTGAGCGTCGCGTTGGCCCGGCACGCGATGCCGACCTTTTCGCCCTCGCGCACGACGAGGCCGTTCAAAAATTCGATCTCGGTGCGGCGGCCTTTCTGCATGTCCTGGCCCATCGAAGGGCGCTGTTCGGCGGCGGTGTGCTTGGCATCCTTGAAACGCTGCGCGTCGCAGGCGCGCATCGCTTCCTCGTCGCCCTCGCCGGCACGGGCGATGATGTCGGGCGGCAGATGCAGGATCTCTTCGAGTTGGTAGCCTTGCGCCTGGCCGACGCGGATCGCTTCCGCACCGAGCCGCGTGGAAAAGCGGCGGATCGTCTCGTTCTTCAGCATGTCCGCGCCGCCAAGCCCTGTGCAGGCGGACAGGCCGTTGGCCATGGCATTGGCGACCAGCTTGGACCAGCGTTCGCCCCACAGGTTGTCGGTGACTTTGGCGCTGTCGGCATGGCCGACCAGGCGGCAGACTTCGTGCGCGCGCCGCGTGAGCCGCCCATGCACCTCGCCGGCACGGAAGACGGTATGCGCCGCGCCGTGCTTGGCGGCGCCGCGATGCACGCGTCCGGGCTCGGGCAGGTTGACCGTGATGGAGCTGGCGATGCAGCCGAGCGTCTTGCCCCAGCCGACGACGCCGGCGATGGTCTCCTCATTCATGCAATTCTGCAGCGAAACCACGTAGCCGTCGGGCGCCAGATACTGCCGGATCAGCATCGTCGCCCAGGCCGTATCGTAGGACTTCATGCAGACGAAGGCGATGTCGATCGGCTTTTCCTTGGCGAGCGCCTGTGCATCGGTCACGTGCAGGGCACGCACCGGCACCATGAATTCCGGTTCTTTCATCGCATGCGTGATGCGCAAGCCGTGCTTGCGCATCTGCTCGACGTGGGCCGGCCATGGATCGATAAAGGTCACGTCCTCGCCGGCTTGCACCATGTGCGCGCCGGTATAGCCACCGACCGCCCCTGCCCCGACGATGGCAATCCTGCCGCCCATCCTTCCCCCCAATGCGTTTCTGCCGGCCCGCTCGCGGTTTTTCCCTCAGACATCGCGAGTGTTAGCATAAAATGATGCGGACTTCTGAACCGCCACACGAGTGGAGCGGATTTGACATTCGCCACCCCCAAGCCACTCGCTCATCAGGCGAATGTCAAATCCAAAGCTCCACGAGCACTTATAGTTGATAGTGGTCCTTTGATTCCAACATTCGCACGAGGGGCGCGCCAAAAAGGGATGCGAATGTTGGAATCGGGCCGCTAGCCGGATGCGGACGGCGGCATCGGCTCGTCGTCATTGGCGAGCGCTTCGTCCTCGCCCTCTTTGAGCCGCGTCAACAGCACCTCGATCCGCTCGGACGCGGGCATTTGCTGCAGACAGTCGTAGTAGGCCCTCAATCGCTCGCCGAGATGGGCGCGAATTCGGCCGGACGCGGATCTGTCGGGCGCAATAGGTTCATTTGCGGACACGGCGGTGGCGACTCCTCGGGATTTCCAACAGCATGACGCCGCCGCGGTTCCACCGTTGTCGCTTCCCCTATCGTCTGGCTCTCGCCGCTTCGCCCGCCCGACGCACCACGGTTCCCGCGAACAGCCGTAATTTGATGCGGAACTTTGCCGTTCCCCGGCCGGTTCCATTGTCATGCGAGGAAGATAAAAGGCGTGGCGCGTCAGGGACGCGCCGCCATGGGAGACTTGCCATGGGAAATGCCGACGAATTTCGCCAATATGCCGAGGAATGCCGCAGGCTGGCGCAAAAGGCCGCCCAAAAGGACAACGCGGCTTTGCTGGAAATAGCCGCGGCCTGGATTACCGTCGCCGAGGAGGCCGAACGCAACGAACAGCGGGCGGCAGAGGATTAGCGGCTTCCGATCGGGCAGGATCAATACTGCGATTTTTTCGGAAATTTTACCTGCCGCTGCAATCGACCAACGCGCTACATCGAATCTCGATGGCTCGACTTGGACGGGGTTCGTTCCAGCGCGCTGAACGACTGCAATAGATGCAATTCACTTCATTTGCAGAATGACCTGGCCTTCCGAGATCGCGGGCGGGGCCGCGCCGATGCCGCTGGCATTTCTGGCGATCCATTCGCGGGCGACCCGGACGCTTTCCTCCGTCCCGGACTTGTCCTGGAAAACAGAGACGGAGAATCCGCCGTCGGAACTGCGCACCAATGAATAGCTGACGAATCCCTTGATGCCGCCAATGAGCCTTTCGACTTCCGCTTTGTTCTTCTCCAGGACGTCAAAGAGCTCTTTGGCGCCGCTGCCGGAATAATTTCTCACAACCGCGTGCATGATGCACCTCCGCCTTTCCGGCTATCGCAACCTCCGGCCGATGATGTCTTCGCAGCGCACGCCCTCGGGCGGCTCCGCGCCGAGATAGAGCCCGCCCGACATGGCGAATTGCATGCGGTTCGACGGCGGCCCAGCCGTGCCCCAGCGGTCGCCGCGGGTCGGCATGATCGTGTCCCAATACTTCGCATCCTGGGCGACGTGGGTGGCTTCGTCGATCTGATCAAGCTCGGTCGTGTATTCGGTGACAAATCCATCCGGCTCGATGAAATAGGAGAACACGTTGTTACCGGGGCCGTGGCGGCCGACACCCCACTCGATGTCGAAGCCACCGCGCTTGACGCGACCAGTGCCGCGCATCAGTCCGTCGATATTAGGCAGCTCGTAGGCGACGTGATTGAGTGAAGGACCGTTGGCGCGCACGAGCGCGATGCTGTGATGGTCGGAGCAGCAGCGCAGGAATTCCATCATGTGCGTGCTGTCGGAGCGCCGGAAGCCGAGCACGTCGATGAAAAACGGCATCTGCTCGTCGGCATCGCCGCTGTTGAGCACGACATGGCTGATCTTGGTCGGGCGCGAGCGATCGAGCACGATATTGGAATGCTTTACGCCGTCCGAAGAGATACTCATCGGCAGCCCGTCGGGCGTCTCGAAGCGGAAGCCATGGCCGCCGCCGGCGGCGCCCGGCAGCGGCGCCGGATCGCCGGAAACCTTGACGCCATAGGATTTTGCCTTGGCGCACAGCCGGTCGACCGCGGCGCGATCCTCCGCCGCAAAGTGCACGCCGAGCAGAGCAGGCTTCGGCCGCTCGCGGATGGTCAGGACGTGATGTTCGCCGCCGGTGGCGCGCAGATGGATGGCGTCGCCGTCAGCGGCGACCTCTTCGAGCGCCCACACCTTGGTGTAAAAGTCCGCCGATTGTTGCAGATTGCGCACGCCAAGCTCGATGCTGCGCACGCCCGTAACCTTGCCGTTGATCATGATCAGTCCTTCGCCGAACCTGGAATTTTGCCATCCGACCGAGCGAACATTGCCGCGGATGAATGCAGATCGACTACGTTAACTGTAGGTCGGGTTCGGGCCTGGATCAACGGTTATATGGCAGCGCAACGGCGCCGAAAACGGGGCGAGATAGATGCGATCCGCCGGGAGGCGCCAAGACACGGCGCCCGCAACCGGCGCGAACTGGCGTAAGCCATAATGGCCGCGAAGGGACTGGATACCGGGGACAAAGTCCTTGCCAAGGCGATTTCCTATCGCCTCGTTCACGCGCTGCGGGTACAGGCCAGAGACGGCAAGATCATTGGCATTAGCTGACAGAAGCAGCGAGGGTTTTGCGGTTCGTGGATACCCTCGTGTAGTGCGGAACACTGGCACGCGACACACGACGACCGGACGAGCCCCGATATATTCAGGATGGGGACAGAGGTTGTTGTTGACCAGGCAAATAGAGGACCGGCCGCCATCGCCATCAAGAGGCCAATCGCCATTATGGCCTTACAAGAAAATACAAAGGCCGGAATATTGCTGTGACACCCGATCCGAAGCACGCCGACGGCCATAAAACATCCAAGCCGCCAAATTGGGTTGAAAAATGGACTCTTTGGATACTGACCGCGACTCTTCTCGCCGCTGCTTATGCCGGATATGAGGCTACCAGACTTGCCGACAGCACCGATCGGTTGGTTATTGACGCCCAGGAAACCGCGAAACGGCAATTGCGCGCTTACGTATCCTTCACGGAAGGCACTATTGAAAATTGCCAAACTAAAGGCGGCTGTCGCCTGTTCATGGGCGTCAAAAACACTGGCCAAACACCAGCTTACAATTTGACCTGCTATCTCGCTTCTGAGGTGCGCGATATCATTCCTCCTAAAACCATTTTTTTGAATGCAACGACTTACTTCCACTTTGAGCAAACCGGAACGCTCACTATTGATCTTGGGGCGCAGCAAGAATGGAAGCTCGATTATTGCGACGGTGGCCCATCCGTCTCCTCGCTGTCCGTCCCTTCTGGAAAAATGATCTACGCTTGGGGCGTAGTTAAATATCGCGACACCTTTCAACGGTGCATGTACACCGCCTTTATTGGCCGATATGACGGCAGCATTCACTTTTTGTACCAAACCAACAACGACCCCGAAGGCCAAGAGGATTGCGATAGCGAACAAGCGGCTCGCGCTCAATTTCCATAACAATCCCTCCCCTTTGCATCGACATGCCACACGCACCCGATCCGCCACGGGAACGTATGATCGTCATATGTCAGGCCGAGCTTCGTCGTTGACAATGGCCGCCGAAATCCACACTCGACTTGGCGGGCATTGCCAGATCGGCTGGACGCCTCACGCGTAAGCCGTTTGACTCGCGGCCATGGTCGCGAAAGCGACCGAGCGGCTTTGGGCGATTGGTGATATTGTTGAAGTGTTGGAAACTTGGGAGCAATCGGAATAACGGGGGCGATCTATGCACATACTTAGAACAGTGTCTGTGCTGACTGCTATTATTTTTTCGTTTATCGGCCACAGCAAAGCTCAGGAGCCAAGAGACATTCGTTGCGATGCAATCAAGCTCTCTTGGACGCGCAATGGAAATTTTGCTGTTATTAACGCCTATAATGGTTGCGTAGAGGGTGCAGTTTATGTCGCTGTATGTATAACCCTGGCGAACGAAACAAGGGTATCTCGCCAAACGGTCGATCCTGTTCCGTACGGCCAGACAGCCCCTATTACAATTGGCATGATTAGTGACATTGACCTGAACGCTACAGTGCCATGGACCGCATGGAGTCGGATTCCGCAAAACCCCTGTAAATAGTACAGCGTCACAATCCTTCGCCCATCCATCTTGCCGGACATCGACGTATCTTCTAGGTTTCGCGCGAGCAGGCGCCGGTTCTGGGCTGAGACCAGTCATGACCAGGGGCTTCATTCATCGCTGCGCGATGGCGTTGTGCGCGGGCGCGGTTGTTTGCCCTGTTCTGCCTCACCCGGCCGCTGCCGCAAGCCACGAACAGATCGTGGCGACGTGCCGGCAGGCCATGCACCCGCAAATACACGCGTGCGTGGTGGGCCAATTAGGTGGCCCGGTCCGAAGAGCGTCGGGCGACGATCTCGCGAGAGCCAGACGGGAATGCGGACCGCGGTTTGTTCGACCTTGCGTCACGCGCGAGGAGCAAAAGGAAGCCGCCCGCAAGCCGCCGCCGGCCGCGCCGAAGAGCGAGACCCCTGCCGCACCGCAAAGCGTCGTCGCCGTCAAGCCCGTTTTCGTCGCGCCGCCGCGGACCATCGCTGACATCACCGCAATTCTGATCGCCGAAAAGCCGGACAATGCGGAAATCGCCGCGCGCAAAGCTGCCGCCGGCGCCGCGCCGCCGACGAACACCTCGGGCGCCAAGCTCGCGGAGTTCTATTACGACCGCGGCAACGCCCGCGCGCTGCTCGCCCGCAACAAGGAAGCGCTTGCCGACGGGCTGCAGGCGCTTGCAGTCGGCAAAGGCGCGACCCAGCCCGTGCTGCTGTCGCGCATCCGCCAGTTCGTCGCGTTGCAATACCGAACGCTGGGCGACCTGAAGTCCGCCATGGCGATGTTCGAGCAAATCGCGCGCGAGGGCAATCAATCCAGCCATCACGGCTCGATGATCAATGCGCTGGACAACATGGTGCGGACCGCGATTGCGATGGGCAACGTCGATCAAGCGGATGCCTATGCGCGCCGCGTCGGAGTGCTCGTTCAGGAGGCGCGCGGCAGCCCGAACCCAAGGTGGCGCGAGTCTTACGCGATCTACGGTCATTCCTGGGAATCCGACCTCGATTCGGTTCGCGGGCAGGTCTTTCAAGCGCGCGGTCAATATGCCGAAGCCGAAGCGGCGTTCCGGCGCGCCGAAGCGTTCCGTCGCGCCTCGCTGCAGGGCCGGCGGAAATTCGCATATCCGCCTCCTGCCGAGCAGCTCACGCTGGCGGCAGATACCCTGCTGCTGGCCGTCGCAGAAAACGAGGCGAGACAAGGCAAGCTGAGCGAGGCCGAGGCGGACGCCCGCCAGGCCTTGATTGAAACTCTCAAATCCCGCGGCGAATACAGTCCCGCGGCTCCGGGATTTATCGTTGGGCTCGCCGGCGTTCTGGTCGATGAGGGTCGCTACAAGGACGCGGAGACACTGGCGCGCGCTGCGCTCGACGTGCAGCAAAAGATCGGCATCGCCGACGACGCGCCTGAGAGCGCCAGCGTCCTGTCGCAACTCGGCAACATTCTCGTCCTTGAGCGCAAGGAGAAGGAAGCCGGCGCCGTCTATGCGCAACTGGACAAGGCCATTGCGCAATGGCCGCCTCAGCAGCGCGACATATTCGAACTCAACGGCTCGCGCATTGTCGCCCTTTACGGCGCCGGCCAGATCCAGGAGGGGATCGGGGCGGCGCAGCAACTGGTCAAGCGGGAGACCGCGCGCACCGGCGCCAACAGCTATGACACAGCGGCGGCGCGCGGCACCCTAGCAATCGGCTACGCTGGCGCCGGGAGCGACGCTGACGCCATCCGCGAGTTCAAGGCCGCCATCCCGGTCATGATGAGCGCGGCGCGTGAGACCGCTGAAGACGACGACCCGACCGTCGTGGCCGCGCGCCGGGTCCGGCTGCAGCGGATCGTCGAGGCCTATATCGGCGTGCTCGCGCAGAGCCCGACCGCCGCGAACAACGTTGGGGTCGAGACCTTTACGTTGGCCGACGCGGTTCGCGGCCATGCCGTGGAAAATTCACTCGCCGAGTCGAGCGTGCGCCTGCTCGCCAGGGATCCGGCGCTGACCAAGCTTGTGCGCACCGACCAGGATCTCGGCAGGCAGATCGACGCCGAGCTTGGTACGCTGAACAATCTGCTCGCCCTGCCGCCCAACCAGCGCGACGATGGCAAAGTGCGCGCGATCGGCGCCGAGATCGAAAAATTGCGCGCCCAACGCACGACCGCGCAGCAGGAGATCAAGCGGCGCTTTCCGGCCTACGCCAATCTCGTCGATCCCAAGCCACCGTCGGTCGACGACGTCAAGGCGACGCTGCGGCCGGGCGAAGCGCTGCTTTCGTTCTATTTCGGCCAGACCGCGAGCTTCGTCTGGGCGGTGCCCAAGGACGGCCCGGTCGCCTTCGCCAAACTGCCGCTGACCGAGATTCAACTTTCCGCCGAGGTCAACACGCTGCGGGAGGCGCTGCAGCCGCAAGTCGCACGGGTTGAGGAGATTCCGCCGTTTGACGTGAACCTTGCCTATAAGCTCTACAGCACGCTGCTCAAGCCGGTCGAAGCGGGCTGGCAGAACGCAAAGAGCCTGATCGTGGTGACCAACGGCGCCTTGGGCGAGCTTCCGCTCGGCCTGTTGCCGACCGCGCCGACCCAGGTCGACCTCAAGGCGACGCCGTTGTTTGCCGGCTATCGCGCAGTGCCCTGGCTCGCCCGCAGCCATGCCGTGACCATGATCCCGTCGGCCTCTGCACTCATCACCCTGCGGCATCTGCCTCCTGGTGCCCCGGGGCGCGATAAACTGATCGGCTTTGGCGATCCCTATTTCAACGAGCAGGAGGCCGCTGCAGCGGAAGCCGAGGCGCAGAATCGTCCGTCAGCGGCGCCGCAGCAAATACCATCGGCGTCCACGAGCGATACCGCCATGGTCGTGGCCACGCGCGGCCTTCCGCTCAAGCTCCGCTCCTCGCCCCATACCGAAGGCGTCGACCGCGCGGAGTTGGCAATGCTGCCGCGGCTTCCGGATACGCGGGCGGAGCTGATCGCGATCGCCCGCGCGCTCGATGTCGATCCTGAGAAGGCGCTCTATCTCGGCAAGGCTGCCAACGAGCAAAACGTCGAGACGCTCGACCTTTCGCGTTACCGCATCGTCGCTTTCGCCACGCACGGACTGGTCCCCGGCGACCTCGACGGACTCACCCAGCCGGCACTTGCGTTGACGGCACCCGACGTTGCCGGCGTCGGCGGCGACGGCCTGTTGACGATGGGAGAAATCATGGCGCTGAAACTCGATGCCGATTGGGTGCTGCTGTCGGCGTGCAACACGGCGGCCGGCGCGGGCGCCGGCGCGCAGGCCGCTTCCGGCCTCGGCAGCGCCTTCTTCTACGCCGGGACGCGGGCGCTGCTGGTCACCAATTGGCCGGTGCATTCGGCCTCGGCGCGCGTTTTGATCACCGACCTGTTCCGGCGGCAGAGCGCCGATGCAGGTCTGTCGCGCGGAGAGGCCCTGCGACAGGCCATGATGGCGCTGCTCGACGGACCGGGATACGTCGACACTTCGGGCCATACCCTCTACTCCTATGCCCATCCGCTGTTTTGGGCTCCTTATTCGGTGATCGGCGATGGCGGCGGGCGCTGAGCGAAGAAAATACGCGCGCATCGGGGCGAGCAGCAGCACGCTCGCGAGGGGCTGGCGACGTGGTGCCGCTACAGGCGCTGTCATCTGTCTTGCAGGCTTGCTTGCGGCGGCGAGACCCGCTTTCGCCCTTGAGCTCATCACTCCCGCCGAGGCCGCGCTGCCGCCGGCCCAAATCCCCACATTCGAGCTGCGCGGCAGTCCGACCCGCGGCCCGCACGTCACAATCGTATCGCCGCCGCCGGGCGCCGGCCTCATCCATTCGCCCATCGAGCTGAAATTGCGCTATCGCGCGTTCGGCGGCGCCAGCATCGATGCCGACACCGTTGTTATCACCTATCTGAAAAAACCGGCCATCGACATAACCCAGCGCATAAAGCCTTTCATCACCGCCACCGGCATCGACGTCAAAGACGCCGTCGTTCCTCCCGGCCTGCACCGATTCTGGATTGAACTGAAGGACAATGACGGCCGCGTCAGCGGGACCGAATTCA
This sequence comes from Xanthobacteraceae bacterium, assembly GCA_030041005.1. Classification (GTDB taxonomy): domain Bacteria; phylum Pseudomonadota; class Alphaproteobacteria; order Rhizobiales; family Xanthobacteraceae; genus BOG-931. The sequence goes on along the minus strand of JASHOR010000051.1, from coordinate 3,806 downwards.
GTTTTCAGGTGACAAAATAGACCATCGCGCCGATGCTGAAAATCGCGATCTCCTATCGCCGCGCCGATTGCTCAGCCATCGCTGGGCGTATTTTCGACCGCTTGGCGGCGCATTTCGGCGAGAATGCGGTGTTCATGGATATCGACAATATTCCGTTCGGCACCGATTTTCGTGCTCACATTCAGGAGGTACTGAAGCGGACCGACGTGCTTATTGCCTTGATCGGCGCGGATTGGCTGGGCGTTGGCGCCGACGGCACCGTGAGAATGAATGAGAAGACCGATCCGGTCAGGGTCGAGATCGAGACGGCGTTGCAACGGAAGACCCCCATCATCCCGGTGCTGATCGACGGCGCCAAGATGCCGGACAGCACCGCGCTTCCTGCCGAATTCGGCAATTTCGCTTTTCTCAACGCGGCCGAAGTAGCGAGCGGCCGCGACTTTCGCTCACAGCTTGCCCGACTGATCGGCGCCATCGAACACATAGCGGCGCCTGCTGGATCGACCCAGGGCCCGCCTCCACCGATCAAGACGACATCCGCCGCCGTCTCGGGTATTCCGGTTCGCAGGCCCTGGCACGCGGACCTCGTGCCGTACTTCGTCGTCCCCCTCGTGCTCATGCTCGCCGCCCATTACGTTATCCTCATCAACAACCTCAACAACGATTATTTGTGGCTTGCCGCGACCGCGATTCCGTTTGCGTTCGGCTTCGCCCAGTTCTGGGCCGGCAATAGCGGCGGAATGCCGGCAACGGTAGCCGCGCTCGCGCTCGGCCTGATTGGCGCCTCCGCAATGTCGGTCTCGGAGAGCTTCATCTCCGGCGATCCGATCCTGCCGCAGAACCGCTTCGAATGGCGCGACAATATCCAGTTCGCCGGCGCCATCGCGCTCAGCCTTGTAGCCGGCTACGTGCTGGCACGCGCGCTCCGCGCAGCGCGACACCGCTGGTCACCAGGCTCAAGCAGCCCGAGACCGATGTAACGTCCCATGCCGGCGGCAATCCCGATGTCGCGCGTGAATCCCGTCGGGCGCCACCTGCGGCGCCGCGGCTTTTGCCGGCCCCTGCCCGACCCGCTACATTGAACGCCTTAGACCAGCGTTTGCTGCGCCGAGGGCGCTTGCGCATGGGGGTCGAGGATGCTTCGCAGACATGTCCTGCAGTTCGCAGCCGGTGCTGCGGCGCTTGCGGCCCGGCCGGGAATGGCGCTCGCGCTCGACTACCCGACGCGTCCGGTGCACATGATCGTCGACATTCCCGTCGGGCTCGCACCGGACATCATCGCGCGGCTCGCCGCGCCGCAACTGTCGCAGCGCCTCGGCCAGCAATTCGTCGTTGAAAACAAGCCCGGCGCCGGCGGCAATATCGGCGCCGAGTACGTGGTGCGCGCCGCGCCCGACGGCTACACGCTCCTGGCCATGATTTCCGGCAACGCGGCGAGCGCGGCGCTCTACCCCAACCTCGATTTCAACTTCGTCCGCGACATCGCGCCGATCGCGTTTTTCGGTTACACGCCTTTTGTGGTCGTCGTGAACCCGTCGGTTCCGGTCAAGACGATCCCCGAACTCATCGCTTACGCCAAGGCCAATCCGGGACGCATCAACCTCGCCTCGCCCGGCGTCGGAACGGCGCCGCATCTTGCCTTCGAACTGTTCCGGATGATGACGGGCGTGAACATCGTTCATGTGCCCTACCGCGCGCCCTACATGCCCGATCTTCTCGGCGGCCAGGTGCAGCTCGCTTTCGTGTCGGCGCCGCCGGTGCTTGCCTTCCTTCATTCCGGCAAGCTGCGCGCGCTCGCTGTGACCAGCGCGCAACGCCTTGAGGCGCTCCCGGACGTGCCGACGGTGGCGGATTCCGTGCCGGGTTATGACGGCAGCGGCTGGCTTGGCCTTGGTGCCCCCAGGGGCACGCCGTCCGCCATCGTCGACAAGCTCAACGGGGCGGTCAACGCAATCCTGGCCGAGCCGGCGATGAAGACGCGGTTGATCGCCTTGGGGGTGCAGTGGACGGCCTTGACGCCCGGGGAATTCGGCAAATTGATCGCCGATGCCAGCGTGAAATGGGCCAAGGTGATCAAGTTCGCCAATATCAAGCCGGAGTAGGGACAAGCCCGCCCCGCCGGCGAAGTGATCGAGTGAAACCGCCGGATCGGTTCTCATCCGGCCGCGGGATGCGTGTTATATCCGTGTCCCGGCTTGCCCGGTCCGAGCGTCCACGACAAAACAGCGCATTCGTCGGGAGAAGACATGACGACGCCATCGCCGCAATCACTGGGCTCGAAATCGCAGATGCACCAAGACATGATCGACGGCGCCTATCTGCGCAATGCCTGGTACGTCGCCGCCTGGGCCGACCACATCGGCGACGGGCAACTGGTGGCGCGCACCATCATGGAGGAGCCGATCGTGCTCTACCGTGCGGCCGACGGGTCGGTCGCGGCGATCGAGGATCGCTGCGCCCACCGCTTCGCGCCGCTGTCCATGGGCAAGATCGTCGGCGGCGATCGCATCCAGTGCCCCTATCACGGGCTGGAATTCGACCGCACCGGCGCCTGCGTGCACAACCCGCACGGCGCCAAGAATATTCCGTCGCGGGCGCGGGTGAGAAGTTATCCCGTGATCGAGAAGCACAAGGCGGTATGGATCTGGATGGGCGACGCGCCGGCGGACCCGGCGAAAGTGCCCGATTTCGCCGTGCTCGATAATGTGCCGGAGCTTTACACGACCAAACGCGATTCCATCACGATTGCGGCCAACTATCGCCTCGTGATCGACAACCTGCTCGATCTCAGCCACACCTCGTATCTGCACGAAGGAATTCTGGGCAACGCCGACACGGTCGAATCGGACATCACCGTCGAGCAGGACGGCGACGATGTCGTCGTCGGACGGCATGCCACCAACTCGGCACCGCCCGGCATGTTCGCCCAGTTCTGGCCCGGCCATCCGCCGCGCGTCGACAAGTTCACCAAAATGCGCTGGATGGCGCCGTCAAACCTGCGGCTCTTCACCGGCATCTGCAAGACAGGCGCGGCGCCGGAGAGCGGCACCGGATACAACGCCATCCACATGCTCACGCCGGAAAACGAGCGCTCGACGCTCTATCATTTCACCGCGGTGCGCTTCGGCGTGATGACGACCGACGATGCGCTCAACCGCGACCTGCAGAAGAAGATCGCCGACATGCGCCGTTTCGCTTTCGCCGAACAGGACGCGCCGGTGATCGAGGCGCAGCAGCGCGCGATCGAGAGCGCCAAAAGATCGCTCGATCCCGTCACGCTCGCCGTCGATGTCGGTCCGGTGCGCTACAAGCGCATCCTCGACAGGATGCTGCAGGCCGAGCGGGCTTGAGCGCAGAGCGAGAAGCGACCCAGGCGCGTATGGGTCTTTTCCCGCTCACGATACGCGAAACTCTCTTCCAGGAGCGCAGCTTCGCCGGCGCGGGACGTCCGCGCCACAGCGAATCATCTCTTCGATTGGCACCGGGTCTTCCTGTCGGCCTCTGAAGAAAAACCGGCGGCCGAAGGGAAAGCTTTGCGGAATCAACTCTTTGTCGCATCGTCGGCGACAAGGCTTGAATTTGCCGGCGATCCGAGTAGAAGGCGCGCCGCTCGCTCTCTTGAAGGGCGCTTTCCGGATGTGATCCTGAAGGTGGAGCGAGTGCGGTTCCCGCGGGCGGTCTCGCACGCCGCTCCCGGGCGGTCCGGGTATCGTCCCCGCCGGCATGACGACCGGCGCGCCAGGTGCCTGGCTTAAGCGCGATGCCAAAGCGGAGGTAACGCCTTCGCGCCGTCATCGTGTGAAGCG
>JASHOR010000050.1 GCA_030041005.1 Xanthobacteraceae bacterium | reverse complement strand
GTCGCCAGAAAATGCCGTTTAGAACCCGGCGATCGTCCGCTCGGGCGACGCCGCGCACCTTGTTCGGCAACAACGGGGCGATCACAGACCATTCGAAATCCGTCAGATCAAAGCGAGCCATCCAACCCTCCATCGCTGCAAGGTTGAATCACTGTTCGCCAAAAATGGGAATCCCCTTTATGGGTTTGTGACCTAGTGTCCCGATTCCGAAGTTCGCATCATTATGCGGCACCCTCGTTTGCGAACTTCGGAATCGAAGGACACCAGCAACTTATTGATCCAGTGCGGCTTTGGTTCAGAAATCCGCATGACGAGGTCGCGGCAGGAATGATGCGGACTTCTGAACCGCGACACTAGCTTTTGCGTCCGTACGAGGCGGCGTGCCGCTGCATCACCACGTCCGGCGAGGCGTAGGCTTCCTGCAGGTCGACGCTCCAATACCGCAGTTCCTCGAGCGGAATCTCAACGCCGGTGACGGCGCAACGGACGAAGGAGCCCGGCCGGATCACGCGGAAATCGCCATCGAGATATCTGACCTCGGCCTCGCCGGGCATCGGAGCGGGACGGTCGGTTCGGTTGAGCAAAGCGGTCTCCCTGAGGCCGGGAACGGATCGCGGACCCCCTCACAGCATCCCGACCGATATAATCGGTCTGCGGCCGTGCGGAAACCCACCGGATTTGAACCGCTGCATGCCGCGTCAAACTCCTGCGCGGTGATAGGATGGCCATAACAACGCGAGCGATGGGCTGATGATCCGCAAGGGCTTGGTTTGGCTGATTGCCGGGGCGGCACTATGGTGTTCCGCCTGTAGCGCAGCGGAAAAGATCAATATCCCCGAAGGCAGCCTCACGCTGCACGCCCTGCTCTACCGCCCGGCCGGACCGGGGCCTTTCCCGGCCGTCGTGGCGTTGCATGACTGCAGCGGCCTCCACCGGCAGCGCCGGACCGGCTCGCGGCGCTACCACGAATGGGCACGACTTCTCTCCGCCAAGCGTTTCGTTGTGCTTTTCCCCGATTCGTTCGGTTCGCGCGGACTGGGCTCGCAATGCCGCGTGCGCCAGACCAGGGTTCGGGCTTCGCGCGAGCGCGTCCTTGACGCCAATGCGGCGCGGCGCTGGCTGCAGACGCAAAAATTCGTTCGCCCCGAACACATTTCGCTGCTCGGCTGGTCGAGCGGCGGCATTGCCGCGCTGTGGACGGTCCGTCCGAATGAGGCACCAGGCGACGGCAGCGCCGATTTCCGCTCCGCCGTCGCCCTCTATCCCGGCTGCCGGCGCCTGCGGCAGACTGCCTGGAGTGCGCGGGTGCCGACCCTCATTCTGATCGGCGGCGCCGATGACTGGACGCTAGCCTCGACCTGCCAGCAGATGGTCGCCGGCGCTCGCGGACGCAGCGCTCGCGCCGAGATCATCGTCTATCCCGGCGCCGTGCATGGTTTCGACCGTCCCAACAGCCCGATACGGCTTCGCACCGGACTTGCGCGCACCGCCAATCCCGCCGGCAATGTCCATCGCGGCACCAGCCCGCTCGCACGCGCCGACGCGCTCAAGCGCGTGCCGCAATGGCTGGCGCGGTAGCGAACGAGCGGCCGGCAAAAGCTGACCGCGCCGCACGCGTTCCACGCTGTCCTGGGCGCTCTTTCGCGCTATTCTCGCCACCGGGAGGATGGCCCGGCCATGGCATCGGTTCCTGACAGAGCGGCTTTCGACTACATCATCGTCGGCGCCGGATCGGCCGGCTGCGTGCTCGCCAATCGGCTGAGCGCCTCGGGACGCCACCGCGTGCTGCTCTTGGAAGCCGGCGGAGAAGATCGCAACATCTGGATTCACATCCCGCTCGGCTACGGCAAGCTGTTCGCAAACGCCAAGGTCAATTGGCTTTACGCCAGCGAGCCGGAACCCGACCTGAACGATCGCCGGGTGATTCAGCCGCGCGGCAAGGTTTTCGGCGGCTCAAGCTCGATCAACGGCCTTCTTTACGTGCGCGGCCAGCACGAGGATTTCGATCGCTGGCGGCAGCTCGGCAATCCCGGCTGGTCCTTCGCCGACGTGCTGCCGTACTTCCGCCGCGCCGAGGATCAGGAACGCGGCGAAGACGAACTGCACGGGGTCGGCGGCCACCTGAAAGTCTCCGACGTGTGCGAGCCGCACCCGTTGTGCGAAGCCTTCATAGCCGCGGCTCAGGAATCAGGCTTTCCGCGAAACGACGATTTCAACGGACCGACCCAGGACGGCGCCGGCTACTTCCAGCTCACGACGCGCAACGGCCGTCGCTGGTCGACGGCTGTGGGCTATTTGAGGCAGGCGCGGCGACGGCCCAATCTCGCGGTCGAGGCCAACGCGCTCGCTACGCGCGTTCTGTTTTCCGGCCGCCGCGCCGTCGGCGTCGCGTACCGTCAAGGCGCCGTCACGCGCACCGCCTACGTCAACGGCGAGGTCATCGTCTGCGGCGGCGCGTTCAACTCGCCGCAACTGCTGCAGATTTCCGGGCTCGGCCCGGCCAAGGTGCTGCGCGATCTCGGCATCGACGTGATCGCCGACATGCCCGGCGTCGGCGCCGACCTGCAGGACCATCTGCAGATCCGCTTTCAATATCGCTGCACCGAGCCGATCACGATGAACGACGTGATCAATCACTGGCGCCATCGCTACGGCGCCGGATTGCGGTATCTCTTCTCGCGCAAGGGATTGCTGACCATCGGCGCCGGCTACGCCGGCGCCTTCCTGCGCACGCGCCCGGAGCTGGCGACGCCGGATGTGCAAATCCACTTTCTGATCTTCTCGGCGGATACGGCGGGCGCCGCGCTCCACGCCTTCCCCGGCTTCATGACCTCGGTCTGCCAGTTGCGGCCGGAGAGCCGCGGCTTCGTGCGCATCAAATCCGCCGATCCGAGCGTGGCGCCGGCGATTCAGCCCCGCTATCTCTCAAGCCGCGGCGACTGCGAGTGCGTCGTAAGCGGCATCAAGCTGATGCGCCGCATCATGGAGAAGCCGGCGATGCGTCGTTACATCGCCGAAGAACGCGCGCCCGGCGAAGGCTGCGCCAGCGACGGCGATCTGCTCGCATTCGCCCGCGAGACCGGCACCACGGTCTATCATCCGACCTCGACCTGCCGCATGGGCTCCGACCCGAACGCCGTGGTCGACGAGCGGCTGCGCGTGCGCGGCTTCGACGGGCTGCGCGTGATCGACGCCTCCATCATGCCGGCACTGGTCTCCGGCAACACCAACGCCGCCACCGTCATGATCGGCGAGAAGGGTGCCGACTTGGTGCTCGAGGACGCGGCGGCGATCGCCCGCGGCGCGGCATAAGGGCGCCTCCCGATCAGGCGGCGAGATTGCCGAAGCGCACGAGATTGTTCCTCTGCTGCTCGTTGCGCGGCGGCAGCTTGAACAGGCGGGACGCGGTGCCGCCGACGATATTGTGCCTTGCCTTCTCGGACAAAAACGGCAGATCCCAGACTGTCGACGGCAGATCGAAATCCCAGTGCGGGTAATCGGAGGCGTAGAGGAGCTGCGTTTCCGCGTTGATCATGCGGAACGTGCACTGCAACGCGTCCATGTCGACGCGCTCCATCGGCTGCGAGGCGTAGTACATGTCGCGCATGTAGTCGCTCGGCTTCTTCTTCAGGAGCGGATACTCCGACGCGCGCAGCATGAACTCGTGATCGAGCCGCTGCATCAGGAACGGAACCCAGGCCAGCCCGCCCTCGATCCAGATCACCGGCAGCTTGGGAAAGCGCTCGCCGAGCCCGTTGGTGACCCAGTTGGTCATGTGCAGAATGTTGTAGAAGGGGAATCCGAGCGCGTGCACCGAGGCGAAACGGTTCAAGCCCTTGAACACCGGCTCGCCGATGTTGATCGCCGAATGGAAGGCGAGCGAAAGGCCACGCTCTTCGATGGCGCGAAACACCTTCATGTTGCTGTTGTGATGGATCGGCAGCGTCCGCGCCGAGGTCACCAGAAAACCGGTCACGTGCCGGCAGTGCCCGAACGTCTCGACTTGACGCAACGCCTCGTCCGGATCGGAGATCGGCAGCGACAGCATCGAGTAAAGCCGGCCGGCCGCCTCGGGCAGCACCTTGTCGGTGAGCCAGCGGTTATAGGCAAAGCATAGCTCGACTTCCATCTCGGTCGACGGATGCAAACCGACCGAGAGCAACAAGGTGGGAAACAAGCAGGAATAATCGACGCTCATCGCGTCCATCCAGCGCTGACCGAGTTCGACGTCGCGCAGCTTGCCGGCTTGCGTCTTTTCCGACGAACGCAGCGGATAGCGCGTGATGCGCCCGCCCATGTCCTGAAAGCTGACCTGCTGCGGGGTGAGAGCTCCGCGCCCCTTGGTGCGGCCGGCAAGCACCAGTTGCCGCAGCACGTCGTTCTCGATGAACGGCAGGAATTCGTCGAAGCACTCGTTCTCGTAATGATGGGAATCGACGTCGGCGATCAGCACGTCGGCGAAATTGCGCTCGTGCGCCTGACGGCGCGCATGGGCGAGCAGACGGCTGGTGTCGAGTTCTTCGACGGAAACGCGGCGGCCGCGGTCGGCGAGAAGGTCCATGGCGAGGCTCCGGCGCTATGACGCCTTGCGGGTGCAAGTGTACCGCGCCGAACAGCTTTTCGGCGCGGCGCCAGCTTGACGCGTTTTTGTCGAAAAAGCCACGCCGGCAACGGCCGCCCTGCGCGGCCGTTGCGCCATTTCCCGCCTCAGCCGGAAGCTACCGCCAACGACACCAGCGGCGGCCGTGCGCCCACCAGCAATAACGATGGTGCCGCCAATAAGGACGCGGGCCCCAGCGCCACGGACCCGGGCCCCAATACCGATGACCATACCAGCGCCGGTACTGCACCTGCGTCAGATCGGTGTGGGCGGCGACAACGCCGGGCGCCACCGGAGCGATGGGAGCTGCTTGCACAATCGGCGCAGCCGTCAATGCCATGGCTGCGACAGCAACTGCCAAAGCCGTCTGTCTCATTGTGCTCATTGAGATCCTCCTTTGACGCAATCGATCGATCGATCGCGCCACGGATAAACACCGCATCAACACGGCGGTTCCACGACGGCGTGTCGCTGGCCCGATGAATGAATTGTTAGATTCGTTAATGAATAAAATGTCAGATTGCCGCAAACAAAATGTCAGATTGACTCGACCAGCCGAACGCAAGCAACGCCATCGCGTCGGCGCGGGACAACCTCAGAACAAGCTTCCCTGCCCTTCGCCGCCCGCCGGACGGCGGCGCCGTCGCGGCGGCAGCGGCGCGGCTTCGGCCTCGCGCGTCATGCGCGCGTCGGAAGCAATCGCCCCGACGCGTCCATCGGAGAATTCCAGATCGATGCGCATGCCGGCGTCGATCGCTGCAGCGCTCCGCAGCGGCCGACCGGCGGCATCGCGCACCAGCGCAAAACCGCGCGCCAGCACACCACGATAGGAAACGGCGGCGAGCAACTGCGTGGCATGATCGAGACGCGCGGCCCGAAGATCGAGAACGACTCCGATGGCGCGGTCGGCCCGGCCGGCGAACATGCTGACGCGCTCAGCCTGGCGCGCGATGCGCGTGCGCGCGGCCGCAAGGTTGGCGGCAAGACCGGCGCGCAGGCGCTGCGCCACGGCGACATAGCGTTCGCGCCGCCGCGCGACGGCGGCGTGCATCAGCCGCCGGTTCAATCGGCCGCCGATCCGCGAGAACGCGATATGGTGGCTCTGGGCATTGGCGCGCAGCGCACGCGGCAGCCGCGTCGCGGCATGATCGAGCCGCTGCCGCGGCAGCGCCAGCAGCTCGTCGGCGTCGGGCAGCGCCCGCGTCGCTGCGCGCAATTCGGTGCGTCTTGCCTCCTGGCTGCGCCGCCACGAGGCGAGCGCGCGGCGCGAAAGCGAATCGACGTCGAGGAGGAGCTCGGCGCGCACCGGCACCGCCATCTCGGCAGCGGCGGTCGGCGTCGGCGCGCGGCGATCGGCGGCAAAATCGATCAAGGTCACGTCGGTCTCGTGGCCGAC
>JASHOR010000049.1 GCA_030041005.1 Xanthobacteraceae bacterium | reverse complement strand
GGCACCAAAGCAAAAATACGCTTTTGATTCTGCTTTATTTTTTTCCGAAAAAGTCCCACCCCAAGAAATCGGAGTCGAACCCTCTGCCGCAGGACGGCAAACTGACGCGTGACTGTACCGTCCCACATCCGTTTTTTGGGGCGGAGCGGGCTTCAAATTCATGTCTCCATTCGATCGCTAATGACCCCCAAACGGACAGACATCGGGCCTCAGCATCAGATCGGCGGGTTGTATGGGGAATGGCGGTCGAAATAATATCGGTTCAGCGCTGCTCGCAGCTCGCTCGACAAAGCTACAACGTGCACACCCGCTCAACAGGAGGAGCCGCATGGCCGCCGCCGAAGAGATTAACGCCGACATGCTCGCCTTCTGGAACGGCAAGGGCGGCCACACTTGGGTGGCTCGGCAGGAGCACACCGATATCACACTCACACCGGTGACGGACGCCTTGCTCGGCTTTGCTGCACCACGCGCCGACGAGCGGGTGGTGGATATCGGCTGCGGCTGCGGCGCGCCCACGCTGGAGTTTGCGCGCGCTGTCGGTCCGTCCGGCCGCGTGGTGGGGTTCGACATTTCCGGGCCAATGCTGGCCGAGGCTGAGAGGCGCGCCGGTGCGGCCGGCCTCGCCAATGTCGATTGGCGACACGTCGATCCTGCTACTGCCGCGCTGGATGAATACGATTTGCTAACTTCGGCCTTCGGCACGATGTTCTTCGGCGACAGGGTGGCTGCCTTCACCAATATGCGCCGCGCCGCCACTCCAGATGCCCGCATGGCGATCGTATGCTGGCGTACGCTCGCCGAAAACCCTTGGATGGAGGTGCCGATGACTGCCGTCGCTCAACACCTGCCACCGCGGCCGAAGCCGGTCCCGAACGCACCCGGAATGTTCGCCTTCGCCGATCCCGACCACGTCACCGAGGTTCTCACCGCGGCCGGCTGGGCGCCGCCGCGCTTCGAGAAGCTCGACATGGACCTCGATATCGCCGCCGGCCGCGGGCTGGAGGAGGCTGTCGTTCAGTCAACCGAAATCGGTGCCGTGAACAGCTGGCTGCGCAACCAGCCGGCACAGGTCATCTCGGCCGCCATCGCCTCTCTCCGCGCGGCGCTAGCGCCCTATGCGGACGGTGCGAGTGTGCGCCTGCGCGGTGCGATCTGGTTGATCAGCAGCGCGCCGGCCTGAACGAGCACTCCTCCAAACGGCTTTTGCTGCGCATAATTCCGAAAATCGCACAAAGCCGAATTGCCAACGACCTAAATTGATGCCCGCTTATGAGCGAGAAGCTGACTTGTCGCATAGCCTTGCATTGGTGGGACAATCTCGAAAATACCTATTGAGACTCAATGTGACGTTTGGCAAAGGTGGGACACGATAAGCTACTGACTGGGCTCAGTTGGGTCGTCCCTCTCCTGGGCACCACGCCAGCAGATCAAATGCGACTTCGCCGCGGTCGTTGCGTCAGCGCCCCGCCGATCCTTCCACCGTGGCCCAGCCACCGATCTTGACGCAGGCATCGGTGCCGGGGACGGCGACGAAACCGGCACCGTAGGCGCCGCACGATTTTCGCCGCGCGACGGACTGCGACTTCGCGGGCGATTGCGCAGCAGGCCGTTTCGCCTGTGGGACAGGATCGGTCAACGTCTGCGCGCTGGCGGCCGTTTCGAGCGCGGCAAACGGCAGGATCGCCGCAGCAATGACGGCCATGCGGAGCGTCGAACGGAGCGGAGCGAAGGCCACCAGTCGTTCCATGGGATCGATCCAATTGATCTCGGCCAGCCTGGCCGGCGCCTAATTGACATCATAGCACGTTACGGCGTTTTTGACGCGCCATTTCGATTAAGATAATCATGGCCTTATGAGATAGCCGGGTTCGGCGGCGCGACGTTCGACAGGTTCGAGCGCTCCTGCGGCGGACTGCATCGGGGCTTGAAGCGGGCGAAGTTGAAATGGCAATACGGCTCCATCGCGGCGACCTGCCGGACTTGGCGCACTACAGCGGATCGCGCGCGGTCGCCATCGATACCGAGACGATGGGATTGAGCCTGACGCGCGACCGGCTGTGCGTCGTGCAATTATCGCCCGGCGACGGCTCCGCCGACGTCGTGCAAATTGCGCCCTCGCCCGCGGCTGCTCCGAACCTCAAACGTCTTCTGACCGATCCAAATCTGATCAAGATTTTTCATTTCGCGCGCTTCGACCTCGGCACGCTGCAAAAGACGTTCGGGGTGATGGCGGAGCCGGTATACTGCACCAAAATCGCCTCGCGGCTGGCCCGCACCTACACCGACAAGCATGGGCTCAAAGATCTGGTCCGCGAGGTGCTTGGCCACGACCTGTCCAAACAGCAACAATTGTCGGATTGGGGCGCCGCCAATCTGACCGACGCGCAATTGTCCTACGCCGCCGCCGACGTGCTCTATCTGCACGCGCTCAGAGACAAGCTCGATGCCATGCTGGCGCGAGAGAGCCGGGAACGCCTGGCCGCGGCCTGCTTCGCGTTCTTGCCCGAGCGGGTTCGGCTCGACCTCGCCGGGTTTGCCGGCGAGGACCTTTTCGCCCATTCTTAACTCCGCCAAACAAAGCTTCTGGCGGGCGCCACGGCGAAGCGTGCTCCCCGGCCCTGGCAGCCCCGTCCGGGCCACATTCACAGGGGACTATTGGCCGGCGGAGCCGTAGGATACGGATCCGGACCGAATCGGGGCAGCGGGGACAATCGCTTGACGAGTATCTCGTTTGCCAGTGCGCAGCGGGGAGCCGGATTCGCGGCAAATTCTCGCGACAGCGACACCGAACGCGCCTATCGGCGGGCCATGCGCCACAGCCGACACGTCCGTTGGATGCGCGCCACGCTGATCGTCACAGTGGCCGCGGTCCTGCTCGGCGTGGTGGCCGAAAACTATTTCCCAATCGGCGGACTCCGTCTTCCCGGCGAGGTTGGCAAGCTGGTGATCAAGGGGACCAAGATTACGATGCAGCAGCCCCGGCTGGCCGGATTTACCGCCGACGCGCGACCCTACGAGTTTATCGCCAACTCCGCGCAACAGGACATTACCAGTCCAGACATCGTCAACCTGCAGCAGATCCGCGCCAAGATGCAGATGGCGGACAAGAGCATCGTGCATCTGTGGGCCGACAGCGGCATCTACAACATGAAGACCGATATGCTGACGCTGAACGACAATATTCGCCTGGTATCATCGACCGGCTATCAAGCCCGACTGCGGCAAGCCGTGCTCAACATGAACAAAGGCGACGTGGAGTCCGATACCCCGGTCTGGGTCAAGCTTTTGGATGGCGATCTCAACGCCAAGCATCTGGAAATCACCGACAAGGGCGAGGTATTGCGCTTTACCGATGTCACCATGATCCTGCAGTCGGGCAAACAGAAGGCCAAGGCGAACGGGCAATGAGGTTCCGGTTTGCGCCACGGATTTTGGCGGTCGCGGCGATGCTGTCGGCGATTGCCGTCATGCCGCACGCGTCGGCACAGGGATTCCTGCCGCATGCGCCGGGACAGGAGCAGGACCAGAACCAAGACCAGGACCAGCCGGTCCAGATCGATGCCAAATCGCTCGAAGTGCATGACAAGAGCAAGACTGCGACTTTCACCGGCGACGTTAAGGTCGTGCAGGGCGACACTACGATGACCTGCAACAGGCTCGTGGTCTTCTACGGCCAGGAAATCGGCATTGGCGGCGGCAGTCAGGTCGTGGCCTCCACCAGCTCGACAAACGATGCGGTGCCCGACACGCAGAACATCCGCCGGATCGAAGCACATGGCGACGTCACCATTCTCAGCAAGGATCAGAGCGCGACCGGCGACCTCGGCGTTTATGACCTGGCCTCGAAGACAATCACGCTCAGCGGCAATGTCGTCGTCAGCCAGGGCAACAATGTTATTCATGGCGGGGTCGTCATCGTCGACACCGTTACCGGAAACGCGCATGTCGAGCCGGCGCCCGGCGCTTCAGGCCGGGTGCGCGCGCTGATCATTCCGAACAAGGACAACAAAGGCGGACAGTCGAATTTCATGACCATTGGGCCGGGCCCAGGCAAGTGAACGCACTGGTGCTGCGCGTCCGTGTTCGATCGGCGAAGGCTGCCCCGCCGATGTTGCCGCGTTGGGCCCGAATTGAGCAGGGTGGCCAGGGAGCGCAGACCAACTGCCCGAGATCGGCGTGCTGAACATATTCTCATACTTCCATTCCCGGCCGAGGCAGCGGCGCCGCGTGCCGGTCAGCGACGGCGACGCCATCAGGCTGGCGACCATGGGCGGCGCCATCAGCTCCACCTATGTCGACATCGTCAGCGTGCAGCCGTCGAGGAGCAAGGCGCGCGCCAAGCCGCAACCGCAAGAGCGTCAAGAACGCCAGCCAACGCCGCCGAACCGGCCGCGCGCGGTCGTTCGACCGCTGCGGCAGGCCGTCAACAATGCCGCCACGATCGCGGATCGCAAGGGGCTCCTTGAGGTTCACGGTGTGGAAAAGAGCTTCGTCGGCCGCAAGGTCGTGAACAAGGTCAGTCTGCACCTGCGTCAGGGCGAGGCCGTCGGCCTGCTTGGCCCGAACGGCGCCGGCAAAACGACCGTGTTCTACATGATTACCGGCCTGATCAAGGCCGACCGGGGGCGGATCGAACTCGACGGCCATGACGTGACAAGGTTGCCGATGTATCAGCGCGCGCGCCTCGGCATCGGCTATCTGCCCCAGGAAGCCTCGATCTTCCGCGGATTGAACGTCGAGCAGAACATCCGTGCCGTGCTCGAAGTCGTGGAGCCCAACGGCAAGCGCCGCGAGCGCGACCTCGATGCGCTGCTCGAGGAATTCAACATCGCCAGACTGCGCAAAACGCCCACAATCGCGCTCTCGGGCGGCGAGCGGCGCCGCGTCGAGATAGCGCGCGCACTCGCCACCCGGCCGAACTACATGCTGCTCGATGAGCCGTTTGCCGGCATTGACCCGATTGCGGTCGGCGACATCCAGGAGCTGGTCCGACATTTGACCAATCGCGGCATCGGCGTGCTCATCACCGACCACAACGTGCGCGAAACGCTCGGCCTGACCGACCGCGCCTACATCATCTATTCCGGGGAAGTGCTGATGGAGGGCCGCGCCGACGATATCGTCAACAATCCGGATGTGCGCCGGCTTTATCTTGGGGAGGAATTCCGCCTTTAAGGTTGCCGGCTGAACGCTGCCGAATTCCGTTGACGATTGGGGGGCTGAACTGCTGTACAAAGGGCCAGAAGCAAGAATCGGACCATTTCGGCCCTGTCATGGCGCTGACCCAAAGACTGCAACTGAGGCAGAGCCAAGCGCTGGTGATGACGCCGCAGTTGATGCAGGCCATCAAGCTGCTGCAACTCTCGAATCTCGATCTGGCCGGCTATGTCGACGCGGAAGTCGAGCGTAACCCCCTGCTCGAGCGCGGTCTCGATCAGGACGCAGCAGCCCAGACGCCGGCCGGCGACGGTCGCACGCCGGAAGCACCGTCGCCGGGCGACGAGCCGTGGAACCGCAGCGAGAGCGCGGAACCCGAAACCACGAAGGCCGATACATCGGAACGGTCGCCCGATGATGGCTCTGCGGACGAATCGGAGCCGCCGGGGCCGCGCAACGGTTCGGATCTGCCGGCCGGATACTCGGTTTGGGCAGGCATCGGCTCGGGCGGAGGCGACGGCGAGTATAACCTGGAATCGTTCGTCTCCACCGAGGTGACATTAAGCGACTGGCTGCGCGAGCAGCTCACGCTCGCCATCGCCGATCCCGCACGGCGCATGATCGGGCAATATCTGATCGACATGGTGGACGAGTCCGGATACCTCGCCGGCGATCTTGAAACGGCGGCGGAGAAACTGGGAACAAGCACAGCCGAAATCGAGGGCGTCCTCCATGTCGTGCAGGGCTTCGATCCGCCCGGCGTCTGTGCCCGCGACCTCGCCGAATGCCTGGCGATCCAGCTCAAGGAACAAGACCGCTTCGATCCGGCCATGCAGGCGCTCGTTGGCCGCCTCGATCTGCTTGCTCGGCGGGACTACGGCAGCTTGAAAAAGCTCTGCGGCGTCGACGACGAGGACCTTGCCGAAATGATCGCGGAGATCCGCAAGCTCAATCCGAAGCCCGGGTTGGCCTTCGGTTCGGCGCCGGTGCAGCCCATCGTGCCGGACGTCTTCGTGCGCGCGGCACCAGACGGCGGCTGGCTGGTCGAACTCAATTCCGACACCCTGCCGAAAGTCCTGGTCAACAAGCGCTACTACTCCGAGGTTTCCGCCACGGCGCGGCGAGACAGCGACAAATCCTATCTCGCCGAGCGACTGCAGAGCGCCACATGGCTGGTGCGGGCGCTCGACCAGCGCGCCCGCACCATCCTGAAAGTCGCCAACGAGATCGTCCGCCAACAGGACGCTTTCTTCGCTCACGGCGTGGCACACCTGCGCCCGCTCAATCTCAAGACCGTTGCCGACGTCATCGGCATGCACGAATCGACGGTGTCGCGCGTCACAGCCAACAAATACATGGCGACCAGCCGCGGCATTTTCGAGCTGAAATATTTTTTCACCTCGTCGATCGCGGCCGCTTACGGCGGCGAAGCGCACTCCGCGGAAGCGGTCCGTCACCGGATCAAACAACTGGTCGACGGCGAGAAGCCGAGCGACGTGTTGTCCGACGACACCATCGTCGAAAAGCTGCGCGAGGCCGGGATCGAAATCGCCCGGCGCACGGTGGCCAAATACCGGGAAGCCATGCGCATTCCGTCCTCGGTACAGCGGCGGCGCGAGAAGCAGGTGGCCGCCGCGCCTTAAGCACCGCGTTGACTCGGCGCCCGCCAATACCTAGGTCGAGGATGCGGCTGACACGCGGCATCGCCGGCTGGCGCAGCGCCGAACGAGGAGGGTCCATGTGGTCGTTCGTCCTGGCCGTCGCTCCACGCCGGCAGTGGACTGCTTCATGGAGGCTGGCATGTCTTTTCGCGTTTCGGGAAAGAATCTCGACGTCGGCGACGCATTGCGCGAGCGGGTCAGCGATCGCATCGCCGAGGCGATGAGCAAATATTTCGACGGCGGCTATTCAGGACACGCAACGCTGGAGCGCGACGGTTCCGGGTTCCGCACCGAGTGCGCCATTCATCTCGATTCCAAAATCACGCTGCAGGCCGAAGGCACGGCCGTCGACGCTTATGCCAGCGCTCACCAAGCGGCTTTGCGCATCGAGAAGCGCCTGCGCCGCTACCACCGGCGCCTGAAGGAACATCGTCCCGAAAGGCTCGACGGTCGCACCGAAACCGTTGCGGCCAGCTATATCATCGCCGCCCCGGAGGAGCAGAGCGAAGCCGACGCCGACGGCTTCACTCCGGTTATCATCGCTGAATCGACGACCGCTTTGAGGCAATTGTCGGTCAGCGAGGCGGTCAGCGAACTTGACATGACCGGCGCCCCAGTCGTGGTCTTTCGACATGCCGCTCATGGCGGAATCAACGTGGTGTATCGCCGCGCCGATGGCCATTTCGGCTGGATCGATCCACAATCGGGGGCGGCCGGCGATACCCATTGACGCGGGCAGGAGCGATCCCTATGGTCCGCCGCCCTTGGGAGCATGATCGGCCGGCAGGCCCGAAAGGCGACAAGATCATGCCAATGCAAGAAGCCGAGCACCATCCGTAACCTTCACCAAGGCGATCAGGCTAATGCCGCAGAACGCGGCCGTCTATCTTTCAGGTTTCTCATGCCGCTTACCGATCTGGTCGCGCCGAACGCCGTTCTCCCGGCGCTCAAGGTCAACAGCAAGAAGCAGGTCCTGCACGATCTCGCTGCGCGCGCCGCCGTTCTCACCGGCCTGAGCGAGCGCGCGATCTTCGATATCCTGATGCAGCGCGAAAAGCTCGGCTCGACGGCCGTCGGCAACGGCATCGCCATCCCGCACGGCAAAATGCCGAACCTGACGCGGCTGTTCGGCCTGTTCGCGCGGCTCGACCGCCCGGTCGATTTCGAGGCGCTGGACGGTCAGCCGGTCGATCTGATCTTTCTTTTGCTCGCGCCCGAAGGCGCCGGCGCCGACCATTTGAAGGCGCTGGCGCGCGTGGCGCGGCTTTTGCGCGATCCGACCATCGCCCATAAGCTGCGAGCCTCGGACGACGCCGAAGCGCTTTACGCGGTACTGGCGATGCCGTCGGCATCCGCGGCGTAGGCTCGCTGCAGTCGACCTTTTCGAGACTCTCGGAGGATTTGGATCTTCGGCCTTCTGTCCAAGGCCACTCGCGGTCCCGGCATGCCTGGGCACGCAGGAGTGGAGGGACTCAAATCCCCAGCCGCCTGATATTAAACGACATATGCATGTCCAGCATGATGCCCGCGGGGCCGACGACTTTTTGAGTCTTCGCGGCGAGGATCGGCCCGTTCGCCGCACGCTGGTCTTCTCGATCGTCGGCCTCGCGTTGCTGATGATGTCGGTCGACTCGACTATCGTTGCGACGGCGTTGCATTCCTTGCAGCAGGGGTTGCGAACGTCGATCAACTGGGCCGGATGGACCATCACGGCCTACTCGTTCGGATTTGTGCTAACCCTCCCGGTCAGCGGGAAGCTCAGCGAGCAGTACGGCTGCCGCAGGGTATTCGTCGGCTCGGTCGTCGCCTTCACCGTAGCCTCGCTGTGCTGCGGGCTGACCGACAACATCTATCTGCTCATCGCGTTGCGCGCGGTACAGGCAGCCGGCGGAGCGGGCTTCACACCCTCGGCGACCGGGATCATCGTGGATCACTTCGGCAGCGTGCGCGATCGCGCCGTCAGCTTATTTGGCAGTATCTTCTCGATCGGTTCGATGATCGGACCGATTTTCGGCGGGTTGTTCGTGTCGTACTGGAGCTGGCGGGGCATCTTTTTCGTCAATGTGCCGATCGGCATGGCGGTCATCGTCACGGCACTGTGCTACGTGCCGCGGGATCGATCACGGACGGGAGGAACCCACCCGAGCATGGATGCCACTGGTATGGCGCTGATCGGTGGCGGCCTGTTCGCCGGCATGTTTGCTGTCAGCTATCTGGGCGAAAAGGATGCGCACGCATGGTCGCCTGTGTTCGTGGTGCCGTTGGCCTTCGCGATTGTCGCTCTGTGGATGTTCTTTCGTCACATCAACCGTTCGGCGCGCCCATTCATCGCTCCGCGTCTGATTCACGGGTCAGGCTTCGGCGCGGTCAACCTGGTCAACGGACTCTTCGGGGGCATCACCTCCGGCGTGATAGCGCTCGTCCCGCTCTACGCAACCAACCGCTACGGCATCGACGCCCTGGACTCCGGCACGTTGCTTATCGCCCAAGGGGCTGCCGCAATCCTATTGTCAATTGCTGCTGCATTGGCGTTACGGCGCACGGGCTACCGGCCACCGCTCTACGTCGGCGGCGTCGTTATCGCCACCGGGATGGTGCTGCTTGCTCTCGGTCCGGCCGCCGGTATTCCACCCTACGCGTGGCTCGCCGGTTCCGCCTTCCTCATCGGGCTCGGCCGCGGGGCAAACAACCCGGCCAGCCGCAGCGCCGGACTGCAACTGGCGCCTGAGCACTCCTCGACTCTTGCCGCAATACGGTCGATGTGCATGCAGATCGGAGCAATCATCACAATCTCGATCGCCACGGCGGTTATCGCCAGTTCCAATGATCCCGGCCGTATCCAAGCCTGGGTCTTCGCCATGGCGGGCGCGCTGCTCGTCGCCGCGCTACCGTTGATCACCCGCGTACCAGAGCACTACGGTTCGTGGTAACCGTCCGTCGTCGGGCTGCAGTCCGATCAGATTGAATCGTCATTGCGAGCCCAACGGACCCGCGCGAAGTCGCCGTCCGTTGACAGGCTCCGCAAAGCAATCCAAAGCCGAAAAAACAAACATTGGATCGCTTCGTCGCCCCGCCGGGGCTCCTCGCAATGACGACGCAAATCGCTGTACGGGCGAGCTGACAAAGAATAGCGCCGCAGGCCCCGTATCCTGATTCCCGATTCCTGGGCCTTGATTCCTGATCAGTGCACGCTGACCGTTTCCAGCTCCTGCTTCCAGGCATTGGCGATCGCCGCCTCGCGGCTGTCGGTGAGCATGATCGGCGTGCCATCGGCAGCGTGCAGCGCGAACAGCTTCAATCCCGGCGCGATTTCGGGCGCCTGCGGGAACAACGCTGGAACGTCTTCAGACCGTATCGTCTTCAGGTAGGCAATTCGCCCGTCGCCCAATTGGGCAAGCGCTTCCGGCGACATTTCAATCTTGTTATCCCTACCAGTCAGTTCATGTCTTTCATGTGTCATGGCCCTCGACTCCTAAATCTGCTCGCTACGTCGAGTCCTGCCCGGGTACATTAATCGCATTCATTGATTGCAATCGATTTAACGATGCGCTCCGGCTGCGGACGGGCCAGATCGATCGACAGCAATCCGTTCTTCAGGTCGGCACCTAATACCTGCATCCCGTCGGCCAGTACGAAGATGCGTTGAAACTGGCGCGCGGCGATGCCGCGATGCACGTATTGACGGCTCTTGTCGTCCAGTTGGCGACCGCGAATGACAAGCTGGCTTTCCTCCAATGAGATATCGAGCTGATCGCGGGTGAATCCCGCCACCGCCAGGGTAATTCGCAACCGCTCCGGACTGTTCCCGTCGCGCGGGATGCGCTCGATGTTGTAGGGCGGATAGCCATCGGCCGCCTTGCCGACGCGGTCGAGGACGCGCTCGATCTCGTCAAAGCCCAGCAAAAACGGACTTGAAAGCGACGACACCCTGGACATTCTTCAAAGTCCTCAACAAGCGACTTTGTGGGCCCTTGCGGCGCCCGGCAAAACCGGCGAAACGGGTTTTCGCGCAGCCTGAATGCAATATGGCGTCTGCTAACCGCTGCTTCAAGAAGCGCCAGCAACCTGCAGATTGTGCACCGCAATGTTGTGAGCCGCGCCAACCCGGTCGGACCAAGTCCCGCGGCTGGGCTCAAGCGGCGGCATTTGGCCCCGCACTGCGCATCGCCGACCGCAGCCGTTCGCTGGCCTGCAAATCGGCCGTGAATGTTTTCGGATCGAGCACGACCCCGTAAAATTCTTTCGCGGCAGCGAGCGAAATATAACCCTGCCTGGCATCCGCCGCGACGGCCTCGATCGGCCGCTCGAGCGCCGAGCCGTAGCCGCCGCCGCCGCCCGAGCGCATGCGGAACGCATCTCCCGGCTGCAAATACGCGACCAGGACCTTGGCGTTGGGAAAGTCGGTTTTCCATTGGCCGCCAACCCTGATCGCCACCTCGTTGCCGGTCGCCTCGTTGCCGCCCGCCAGGCCCCACGGCTTGCAATGGGCGCGCTCGACATGGCTGTTGAACGTCATGGGCACGCGCGCGCGCACCACGCGCTCGAGCCCGAGGCCGCCGCGATAGCGGCCGGCGCCGCCGGAATCCTGAATGAGCGCATAGCGCTCGACGACCAGCGGGAATTTCACTTCCGATTGCTCGCTCGGCGAATTGTGCGTGTCGCCGTCGTTGATGCACACTGTGCCCGACACTCCGTCCTCATTGCGTTTGGCGCCCCAGCCGCCGCCGAGCGGTCCGAAATTGGCAAGGAAAAATTCCGCGGTCTTGGTATTGATACCGTGGGTGGCGGCGATCACCAGATCGGCGTGATGACCGGCGATCACCCGGTCGGGAATGACCGGAGCAAGCGCCTTGAAAACGGTGTCGACGATCGTCATCGGGTAAGTCATCCACCACCGCATCGGCGCCGGCCGCACCGCGCTGACCACGCGGCCGGGCGGAACGATTGCGCGCAGGCTGCGAAACGCGCCGTCGTTGATCGGGTAATCGGTCGGCGAGGTGAGGCACTTGTAGGCGACCTGCGAGCAGGCATGGCCGGTCGTTATGCCGGAGTTGAACGAGCCGCGCACCTGGCGCGAGACGTCGGTAAGGTCGATGGTCATCTCCTCGCCTTTGACGATGACCCGCACGCGTATAGGCACCTGCTTGCCGATCTCGATGCCGTCGTCGTCCATGAACGACTCGGCCTCGTAGACACCATCGGGGATGGAACGCGTACGAGCCCGCGCCATGGCTTCGGAGTGATCCATGATCGCGCCGATCGCAGCCAAGACCTGCTCGCGGCCGTAACGGTCGACGAGTTCAAGGAATCGCCGCTCGCCGGTCTTCACCGCCGTGATCTGCGCGCGCAGATCCCCCATGGCACGGCTCGGCAACCTCATGTTCTGCTTGATCACTTCGATCAGCGTCTCGTTGGGCCTGCCGCGGTCGTGAAGCTTCAGAATGGGGATCTGAAGACCTTCGGAAAAAATATCGGTCGTGATGCCGCCGAGCGTGCCGCCGATGTCGAGCCAATGCGCCATGCAGCAGGAGAAGCCGACCAGCACGCCCCGGTAAAAAATCGGCAGCGTCAGCGTCACGTGATTGAGATGGCTGCCGGTGAGATAGGAGTCGTTGGTGACGTAGATGTCGCCCGGCCGCATATTTTGTCGGCCGAAGTGCCTGATTTTCGCCTTCACCGTTTCCGCCATGCCGCGAATGAACATCGGCAGGCCGATGCCGATGGAGACGGTCTCGCCTTCGGTGGTGAACAGGCCGGTGGTGAAGTCGAGCGCCTCGTAGATGATGATGTTGTAGGCGGTACGCATGAGGTTGGTTTTCATTTCCTCGGTCACCGCTATCACGCCGTTGCGGACGATCTCGGTGACGACCGGGTCGGCTTTGCCTCGCGCGCGATTTTTCATTTTCGCCATCGTTCCATGCACTCCCGCTCAAGCGCCCGTGCGAGCGTTTCTTATGACACAGTCCCGGCGCACGACAGGTGCCGGCCGGCTTCTTTGCGCCTCGCGCGCCCTCGTTATCCACTATACCGCACAGAGCGAACAGTCCTGTCGCCAGCGGAACGAGTTCGGAGGAGGGCGACGACTTGCGCTTGTACCAGCTATCGATCAGACTTTCTCAATATGGTGATTCGTGGTTGGGAGAGGCCGATGTTCGATGCGAGCAAGTACGCGGAGCATTTTCCCGACGAGAACCAATGGTCCGATGAGCTGGAAGCAAAGCGCGGGTTGAGCCAACGGCTCCTGCTTCCGTCGCCGCTGCTGTTGGCGGCTCTTTCCCGTCTGGAGAGAGAATTCAGCGATATTCTTCGCGCTCAACGCTCAACGCCGAACGAAGAAGCCGAATAAGCGTACGCCGCTTGCCGGTGTCGCCTTACCCGCAGCGAATTCCAATCAGCCTGAACCGGCGACTGGCGGCGATCACCCGCCGACCGTTATCGCCAGGTTTCCGAAGCTGTCGACCTCGAGCGCATCGCCTGGCAACAGCAAAGTCGTGGACGCGTATTCTTCGATCAGGGCCGGACCGTCGATCCGGTTGCCGGCAAGCAGGTTCGGGCGCCAGAAGACCGGCGTCGGGCGAAAGCGCCCGTCGAAATAGACCTTTCGCTTGCCGCTCAGCGCCGCCGCGGGCGGTGCCGCGCGACCGCGGGCGATTTTGCGCTGCGGCGGCTTGCGCATCAGCCCGGTCACGGTCGAACGAAGACTGACGATCTCGGCCCGCTCGGCCGGCGCCGAGGTGCCGTAGCGTTGGGCGTGCATGGCATCAAAGTGGCGCTTGATGGCCTTGCGGTCGCGGCGCGTAAAGACCGCCATCGGCAGATCGACGGTCACCGCATGCTCCTGGCCGACATAGCGCATGTCCGCGGCGCGCTTGATCACGATCCGCTGCGGCACCACCGAGGCGTGGGTCAGGGCCGCGCGCCCCTGCCGCTCCAAATCGCCGTACACGCTTTCGATCTGCTCGAACGAGGCGTCTTCGAGCGCCGTAAACCAGGTGCGTACGAAATCGTAGCGCAGATCGGCGAACAACATGCCGAAAGCGGAAAACACGCCGGGCGCGAACGGCACTACGATTTTGCGCATGCCGATCTCGCGCGCCACCTGCACGGCATGCAAGGGGCCGGCGCCGCCATAGGCGACCAATACGAAATCGCCGGCATCGAAGCCGCGCTCGGTGGTAACGCCCTTGACCGCGTACGACATCGCGGTCGCGGCGATGCGCAATATGCCGTCGGCGGCTTCAACGACGCTCAGACCGAGCGGGTCGCCGATTTTTTTCTTGAGCGCGCGCTCAGCCGCGGCAAGGTCGAGCGTCATCTCCCCGCCGAGAAAGCGGGCGGTATCGAGCCGGCCAAGCACCAGATTGGCGTCGGTCACCGTCGGTTCGTCGCCGCCTAGTCCATAGCATGCCGGCCCGGGCGAGGCGCCCGCGCTCTGCGGCCCGACGCGCAGCGCGCCGTCGTCGAGCCGCGCGATCGAGCCGCCGCCGGTGCCGACCTCGAAAATGTCCATCATTGCGATCTGGACCGGCAGCGCCCTCTCGTAGCCCCCGATCAGTGCGGCACCGGTGGTCAGCGCCTCGCCACGATGGATGACGCCGGCTTTGGCGGTGGTCCCCCCCATATCGAAGGCGATGGCGTTGTCGATGCCGAGCATATGGCACAGGGCGCGGGTGCCGATCACGCCGGCGGCGGGGCCGGATTCGAGCATGCGCACGCATTGACTCTGCGCCTGTTCGGCCTCGTACAGGCCGCCGGTGGATTGCACGACGAGGAAAGAGCCGGAGAAGCCGGCGGCGCGCATGTGGGTGTCGATTTCGCCGATATAGCTGCGCACTTTTGGGCCGATATAGGCGTTGGCCGCCACCGTCGAACAGCGCTCGAATTCCCGGTATTCCTGCGACAGTTCGTGCGAGGCCGACACGAACAAGCGCGGATGATTGCGTTCGAGAATGGCCTTGGCGCGCCGTTCGTGGTCGGCATTGGCGTAGCAATTGAGAAACAGGATGGCGCAAGCTTCGATGCCGAGGCTTTCCAGCTTTTTGCCAAGCCTCGCGATTTCGTCGTCGTCGAGCGGCGTTTCGATCTCGCCGTCGGCGAGCGTGCGTTCGTTGACCTCGAAGCGCAGCGCCCGCTCGATCAGCGGCTCGTGTTTGCGGAAGAACAGATTGTAGGCGTCGGGCCTGTTGATGCGCCCGATCTCGTAGATGTCGCGAAAGCCCTGCGTGATGAGCAATGCCGTGCGTGCGCCGGTGCGTTCCAGCATGGCGTTGATGGCGACGGTCGAGCCGTGCAGAAACAGGGCGGCCGAGCGATAATCGCTGCCGGCCTTGGCAACGCCGGCCGAGATGCCCTCCACCAGGTGCGTCGGCGTCGACAGCGCCTTGCCGAAGGTGAGCTTTCCCGTGCTTTCGTCAAAGACCGCGACGTCGGTGAACGTCCCGCCGATGTCCGCCGCGAGGCGGAGCCGCCTTTCCGCCAACCGTCGTTGCGCCATGCTGCGTGCCCCTGCCCTGCCGATTACGCCTCAAGCACGACGTAATCATCTTCGACGCGCACGGAAAAGGTCTCGGCCACGTAGGGTCCCTCGACCAGGGCCGAGCCGGGCGCGACCGACACCGGAAATTGCCGCGCCCGCACGCGCTGGGGCTCGCACCAGGATTTGCCGGTGCGCACGTCGAATTCCCAGCCGTGCCATGGACAGCGGACGATCTCGCCGCGGCGCGAATAGCGATAGCATCCCGGCGCGCTTGCTTCGACGAGTCCGCCCAAACGGCCGTGAAACAGGCTGCCGCCTTGATGCGGGCAGCGATTGGCGAGCGCAAAGAACTCGCCCTTGATGTTGAACACGACGATCGGACGGCCTTTGACTTCGACGAGCTTGCGCGACCCGGCCGGAAATTCGCGCAGCGGAGCGACAACGTGTTTCGCCATCGGCCGCCCTAGACTTTCGACTCGATGAGACGGGGATAAGTCCCCAACGCGTTGCCGGCTTGAATTTTGCGGCGCAGTCCGTCGGCAAGGCCGGCCGGCATGATCTCGTCGCCGTCGAATTGCCAATGCGGGAAATCGGAGGAGAACAAAATCATCTCGTCCGACTGCAACTGCTCGATCAGCCGCACGATCGCCGTCGGTTCGCACGGGCCGTCGAACGGCTGAAGCGTCAGGCGCACATGGTCGCGGGCGATTTCATATGGCGGACGGTCGACCCAGGGCACCTCCGCCCGCACCCCGCGCCAGAATTTGGAGAGCCGCCACAAGAAGGGCGGCAGCCAAGTGACGCCGGATTCGAGCAGCACGACTTTCAGCTTCGGATATTTGACGAACACGCCCTCGCAGATCAGGCTCGCCACCTGCGCCTGAAATCCCTGTGCCTGCGCGCAATAATCCTCGACATACCAGGAAGGCCAGCCGAGCGACGTCACCGGATGCCGGAAGCTCGATCCGGCATGAATGCCGATCGGCAGGCCGTGACGTTGGGCAGCTTCAAAGACCGGCCAATATTGCCGGCGCCCCAGCGGCACCTCGCCCATGGCCAGAACCAGCACCTGCACGAATCGCTTGTCGGCCGCGCAACGCTCGATCTCGGCCACGGCGCAATCGCTGTTCTGCATGGGCACGACGATCGAGGCGCGCAGCCTCGGATCGCAATCGAGCCATTCCTTGGCGATCCAGTCGTTGATCGCCTTGGCGAACGCCGCCGCCATGTCCTCGCTGAACAGGAGCTGCACGCCATACAGGCAGTTGCAGATGGCGACATCGATGTTCCAGCGGTCGAGCGCGTGCCGGCGCAGCATGTCGACGCTGTTGGCGGGTTCACCCGCTTCGCCGCGCCAATCGGGACGTGCGGTCAGCGGCGCACGCGGCGGGTAATTGATCGACTCCAGCGAATTGAGCCCGCGATCGATCACGCTGTCGCGCCATTGCTCGTCGAGATACGGCAACAGCGCCGCCATGCCCGGCACGTTGGCATGCACATCGCAGTCGATGATCGAAATGGCTGCGGGCATGGCGGCTTAAGGCGAACGCAGCGGCCCGGGCAAAGCGCGTTCCGCCTTGGCGACCAGTTGCGCCTCATGGCGGCCGACAAACGCAGTGAGGGCGGCAATGATGACCACGGCGGCAAGGCCGAACAGGACCCAGCCGCTCGGACCTGAGAGAATCCACCACGACTTTGCCAGCCGCGCGAATTGCTTGCCGAATGAGTAGCCGCCGACCCCGAACAGCGTCGCCCACATCGAGGCGCCGATCACGCTCGCCAGGACGAAACGCCGCCAGGGCATGCGGTTGGCTCCGGCCAGGATGCCGACGATGGCGCGCAGGACCGGCACGAACTGCGCAACGATGATGATGGCGGCGCCATGTTTGAGGAAAAGATATTGGCCGAGCTTGATCCTGGATTCGGTGATGCGAACATAGGACCCGTAGCGAAGCAGCACCCAATAGCCGAATTGCATTCCGAACAAATAGCCGATCACGCGGCCGACGACCGATGCCGCTATCGCGGTGAGGATGACTGCGACGATGCCAAGCTCGTGGGTTCGCCCGGCAATGACCGAGCCAACGATCAGGGCCGTCTCGCCGGGCAGCGGAATGCACATGCTTTCCAGCCCGATGAACGCGGCAACGACCAGCAAGCCATAAGCATGGATGAGATGGGCGACGGAATGCATGGATTGGTACCCGGCAGGCCTTCACTTATACTCGTTTGCCGCCGAATAGAACTCCTTGACTCGGGCCTTCGGGACGGTCCGGAGAGAGGCCGATTGACGCTGGCCGGCAATCGTTGCGCCATGGTCAGCATCGCTTTCCCGAGGAACCGCTCGACAAAAGCGCGGCAACGCCGCCTGGTTAGGCCCCAATGCAGTTACGCCCCATGTACAGGGATCTGCGCGAATTTATCGATCTCGTGGATCAACTCGGCTCGCTGCGCCGAATCGAGGGGGCGGATCCGCGCTTCGAGATCGGCGGCATCACGGAAGTCGCCGCCGGCCTGCCGGATTGTCCGTGTCTTCTGTTCGACAGCCTAAAGGGCCACCGGCGCGGGTTCCGTATCGTCACCAACACCACCACGAATGTTCAACGGGCCGCACTGGCGCTCGGTCTCGATCCGATGTTGCGACCGCTTGACGCGCTCAAAGCCTGGATGGAGAAGCGCCAGGCCTTGCGTCCGCTCGCGCCGATCCTCGTCGAGGACGCTGCGTTTTTGCAAAACACGCTCGTCGGCCAGGACGTTGACGTGACGCAGTTCCCGGCGCCGGTATGGCACCGCCAGGACGGCGGTCCCTTCATCGGTTCCGGTTCCATCGTGATCATGCGCGATCCCGACCACGGCTGGATCAACGCGTCGATTTATCGCGTGCAGGTGCACGGTCCGGAGAAAGTCACCGTGCAATTCGACCACGGCGGCCGGCACGGCGCCATCATTGCGAAGAAATATTGGGATCGCGGAGAGAGCTGTCCGCTCGCGATCGTGCACGGTGAAGATCCGGCGTTGTTCATCGCCGGCTTCGAATATCTCGCCGACGGAAGTTCGGAATACGAGTTCGCCGGCTCCATCAGGGGCGCGCCGATCGAAGTGTGCCGCGCCCCGAAGACCGGGCTGCCCGTGCCGGCGTCCGCAGAGATCGTTTTCGAGGGCCGCCTCCTGCCCATGAGCCAGATCACGCTGCCCGAAGGACCGTTCGGCGAGTTTACCGGCTACTACGCCGCCGCCGCGCGGCCCGGCCCGGTGATGGAGATCGCCGCCGTCCATCACCGCGACGATCCGATCCTGCTCGCCTCGCCGCCGATGAAGCCGCCGCGGTTTCATTTTGGGCTGCCGCTGCGCGCCGCGACGATTTGGAGCAATTTGCAGGCCGCCGGCGTTGCGGAGGTGACCGGGGCCTGGCAGCACGTTTCCCAACTGATGACGGTGGTGGCGCTGCGCCAACGCTACGACGGCCACGCCAAACGGGCCGCCTTGGTTGCGGCGGCGCACAGCTACATGGCGCGCATCATCGTCGTCGTCGATGACGACATCGATCCATCCAATCTGGCGGACGTGATGTGGGCCGTCACCACCCGCTGCGAGCCGTCGGAGAACATCGACATCGTGCGCAACGCCTGGAGTTCGGCGCTCGACCCGCGGATTTCGCCGGACGACAAGGAGCGCGGGGTCACCTCGCATTCGAAGGCGCTGATCGATGCCTGCCGTCCGTTCGGCTGGCGCGACAAATTCCCTCGCGCCTCGGCGCTGTCGGCGGAAGAGGCAAGCGAGGTCGAACGAAAATGGGGAGCTTTCATCCGTCCGCGCAGCTAGTGTCCCGATTCCGAAGTTCGCATCATTATGCGGCACCCTCGTTTGCGAACTTCGGAATCGAAGGACACTCCCAACTTATTGATCTCGTGTGGCTTTGGTTCAGAACTCCGCATGACGAGGTCGCGGCAGGAATGATGCGGACTTCTGAACCGCCACACTGGCGCGGGAACGGATCGATCGATGTTCACTCCACCGCGTTCGCGGAAGTAAGGCTGTCGATCAGCGACGAGCGGTAGAGAAACTTCTTGTGCAACGTAACATCCTCGGACGTGCGCCGCAGGTCGTCGAGATGCTTGCGGCGAACCGCCGGATCCCTTTCTTCGAGCTTGCGCTTGTTCTCGATCGTCTGCGCCTGGACATAATCGATCTGCGCCGTGCGGCGCTGGCGCGTGTAGCGATCGAGCACGTTCGCGTCGGCGCGGCCGAACCAGACGTCGGCCAGTTTTTCCGTCAAATTCACCGCGTCGTGGATGCCGCCGTTCATGCCCATGCCGCCGATGGGATTGTTGACGTGCGCGCAATCGCCGGCAAGGAGGATCCGTCCCTTGTTGAAGGTCTGCGCGACGCGCTGATGCACGGCATAGAGAGCGTAATATGGAATCTCGTAGTCGCCGCTCTTCTGATAGATGCGCTGCAGGCGCCGCTGGATGTTTTCCATGCTCAGCGCCTCCTCGTCGCTTTCCGATTCGGGAACGGGAAGCACGCCGCGCCAGATGCCGGGCGGACCGTAGCCCTTGACCTTGAACAGGTTGAGCCATTCGTCGGGGTCGAAAAAATAATTGCGCGTGCAGAGGCCCTGGCCGGTCGCCCCGAAATCGAAGCTGGTGCCGATCTTGATGAAGCGCTCAGGCCAGGTGAACCCCTCGAAGGCGATTTCGGCAAGGCGCCGAACGGTGCTGCTGCCGCCGTCCGTGCCGATCAGATATCTGGCCCGCAGCTTTTCGGTTTCTCCGGCCTCGTTGCCCACCGTCGCTTCGACATGATCCTCGGTCTGTGACAGCCCGATCAGCTTGCTGGAAAAGCGGACCTCGCCAAGTCCGCTCGCTCTGATGTGCGGCAGCGCCGCGTGCACAAGCTTATATTGCTCCCACTGCACGACGTAGGGATAGGGAACTTCGCCCTTAAGCAGGTTGATATCGAATACGGCGACCAGCTCGCCGGTCGCGCGATCGCGGAAGTGAAACAGCGGCGCCGCCATGCCGCCGGACGGAGCATCCGAAAACATCTCCTTTTCCAGTCCGAGATCGGCCAGCATCTCGACCGTCGGGGTATGAATCGTCGCGGCGCGCTGATCCTCGGCGGCATCCGGCAATTGCTCGATAAGGGTGACCGGAATGCCCTTCTTGACGAGCGCGAGCGCCGTCACCGCCCCCACCGGCCCGCAGCCGGAAACGATCACGCGATTTTCAGTCTGCATTATCTCCATCCGACGATCCTAGCGGCCATTCGAGGGCACCTACACCCGCGAAATATCGAAGGTCGAGGGGTGAAACAACTCCTCCACTTTCGGCTTGCGCTCGATCAATCCCTGCTCGAACGCATATTGCGTCAAGGCGTCGATGTCCGGCCGGTTCTCCGCGACCCCGTACTTCCAGAAGTCCTCGCCCATGACCGCCGCCGTCTCTTCGGTCTCGGCCAAAAGCCAGGGCAGCGTCACCATCAGCGCGTTGACGTCGCGCAGATCGATCATCGCCAGTCCCTTGGCTTCGCAGAACGCCTTGTAGACGCTGGTCGCGAGCCACGGATATTTTTCGCACAGCGTCCGGCGGATGCCGACAAGGTGCATGATCGGAAACAGCCTGGTCTTTTTGTAATACGCCTGCTCCGCCCGGCGCGTGTCGGCGAACAGCCGCCGGATGTGCGGCTCGCCTCTGAGAAACGAAGAAGGCGCGCGCGCGGTAAACAGCGCGTCGAGCTCGCCGTCGCGCAGCATGCCGACAAGCGTCTGCCCCTCGCCAAGCGGCTGAATATCGACGCCGGGGATGGGTTTGAGCGGCGTGCGCTCGTGGCGGCCCGCCTCTTCCTGGCCGCCGTTGCGCCAATGGATTTCCGACGGCTTCACGCCGTATTCGTGCTGCATCAGGCCGCGCATCCATACCACGGCCGTGATCTGATATTCCGGCACGCCGACGCGCTTGCCGCGCAAATCCTGCGGCTTCTCGATCCCGGCGCCGGTGCGGATGTAGATCCCGGAATGACGAAAGATGCGCGACACGAAGGCGGGAACGCCGATGTAGGGCGCGTTGCCCGCCGACACGGTGCGCAGGTAGCTCGAGAACGACAACTCGGAAACGTCGAATTCCTGGAATTTGAACGCGCGGTGAAAAATCTCCTCCGGGTAGAGCGGCAGATAGGTCACCGCGCAGCCTTCGACTTTCACTCGCCCGTCCCTGATTGCGCGGGTGCGGTCGTAATTGCCGCAGGCAATCGTTATTGGCACGTCCACCATTGCAACTCCTCACTCTGATCGTCATGGCCGGGCTTGTCCCGGCCATCCACGACTTGCAGTGCAAGCGGCCGCTAAGACGTGGATGCCCGCGACAAGCGCGGGCATGACGGAGCCTATTTCCTTCCGCGTACCTTGTGAAGCGCGGCACGGCAATGCTGCGATGCGCGGCGAATTGCGCCGCGCTTGGCTGCATCGCTGGGTGTCGCAACCGCCGCTCCCGCCGGCTTGTTGTTCGCGGCCTCGCGCGATAGCCTTGGCGGCAAAGGAGAAATGCCATGATGTCGACCGTCATCGGCGGCGCCATGCTGCCGCATGCGCCGCAGTTCTTTACAATGCCGGAGACCGAGGACAAGGCGCTGGTCGCCCATGTGCGCGAAGTGGCGGCGGATATCGGCAAGCGCCTGCGTGCTCTCGATCCGGACCTGTGGATCATCTTCTCCAACGATCACGCCGAACAATTCTTCCACACCACCGCCCCGCCGTTTACCGTCCACGTCGGCGGCGAGGCGCGCGGCGAATTCGCCGGCCGCAAATTTCACTGGACGATTCCAAGCAAGATCGGGTTCGAGCTGGTGCGTCAGCTCTACCGGCAGAATTTCGATCCGGCCTTCACCTCGACGGCGAAGATCGACTACGCGATCGGCATTCCGCTCACGCATCTCGGCCACACCGGACCGGTGCTGCCGATTTACGTGAACGCCTATCTGCCGCCGCAGCCGACCATGGAACGTTGCTATCAGTTCGGCCAGGCGGTCGCGCGCACCGTGACCGCGATGGGGCTCAAGACCGTCATCCTGTCGAGCGGCGGCATGTCGCACTTCCCCGGCACCGACCGTTACTCGAATCCGGAACTGGCCTGGGACAAGCGCGTCCTGGAAAAACTCGCCGCCGGGAACCTGAAATCGCTGATCGGTTTCGATGAGGCCGAGCTTGATGATACCGGCAATATCGAGCTGCGCTGCTGGGCGGCCGCCGCCGGCGCGCTCGGCGAACGCAAGCCGGACGTGGTGTCCATGGACCCGAGCTGGCACCACAATTATGCGTCGCTCGCCTGGATCGGCGGCGAGGCGGGAGAGCACCGTGCCGCGCACTACCCCTCGATCAAACCCGAACTGGTGGAGTTGACGGCGGCGCTGCACGGCCTCGCCCACGACCCGAATATGCGGGCGCAATACATCGAGGACGCGGCATCGTTCGCAGATCGGTTCGCGCTGCCGCCGGATCAACGCGAGGCGCTGATCAAATTCGACATGCCCTCCATCGTGAAGATGGGCGCGCACCCGCTGGTGCCGTTTTTGGCGCAATTGCAGATACAGCGGCTGCGAGCGGGGCGTTGAGACGGCGCGGGCACAATAGACGACCGGCCGAGACAAACGACCCAAAGAGAGATTGTTCCGCTCATTCCGCGCCAGCGGGAATCCTGGACGGCTTGCTCCGTCGGGAATTCTGGTCCCCCGCTTTCGCGGGGACAAGCGGATAACTGCGTCGACTTGAGCGGGATTGGGTCTAAACTCGGCTTGGGGAGGAAGCTACACATGCCGGACGCCTTGCCATTGAGCGCGCAGTCGATTACCGCGCGCCTTGAGCGCCTGCCCTATTCGAGCTGGCACGTCACCGTCACCGCCGTCCTCGGCGTCGCCATCTTCTTCGACTCCTTCGACTCGCTGGCGATCGCCTATGTGCTGCCGGTATTGATCCGCGACTGGCACATTCCGCCCGTGCACATCGGGCTTCTGATCAGCAGCGCGAATTTCGGCCAGGCCTTGGGTGCGCTCACCTTCGGCTGGATCGCCGAGAGGATTGGGCGCGTGAACACCGCGCGCATCGCCATTGGCATCTTCGCAGTGATGAGTCTCGCTTGCGCCTTCACGACGAATTACGATCAGCTCATCGTCTGCCGCTTTTTGCAAGGCATCGGGCTTGGCGGCGAGATACCGGTCGCCTCCACCTACATCAGCGAAATTCTGCGCGCCGACCGGCGCGGCGCTCGGTTTCTGTCCTATCAGATCATTTTCCCGGTGGGACTTTTGCTGTCGGGCGTGGCCGGCGCGTTCGTGGTGCCGAGGTTCGGCTGGCAGTGGATGTTCGTGCTCGGCGCCATCCCGGCCATCGTCGCGCTGACCATGCAGCGCATCTGCCCGGAATCGCCGCGCTGGCTTGCGTCGAGGGGGCGCTTTGCCGAGGCCGACGCGAATTTAGCCGCTATCGAGCGCATCGTATCGCAAGACGGCGCGAAGCCGCTGCCGCCGGTGCCCGAGCTCAAGCTTGAAACGCTCGAACGCCAAACCCGCTGGCAGGAGTTGTTCCAGGGCCGCTACCTGTCGCGCACGCTCTTGGTCTGGGTCATCTGGGCGTCGTGCTACATCATCGCCTACGGCCTGCAGGGCTGGATACCAACGCTCTATCGCGAGGTTTATCATCTGCCCCTGCAACAGGCGCTCAATTACGCGATCTTCAGTCCCGCGGGCAGCCTGATCGGCTCGCTTATCTGCGCCTTCCTCATCGACAGCACCGGCCGCCGTTACTGGTTCACGGGTGCGTTCTTTCTCGCCGCGGCGGGTCTGCTCTGGCTATGGGCGTTCGGCGCCGGCACGGCGTTCGGCATGCTGCTCGGCTTCACGTTCTGCTCCGCGTGGCTCGGCTCCATGAACATGACGATTTTCCTCTACACCGCCGAAATCTATCCGACGCGGATGCGGGCACTGGGCGTGAGCTGGGGGAGCTTCTGGCTCCGCGTCGCCGCCACCGTCGGGCCGCTGATCGTCGGCTTCGCGCTGCCGCGCTACGGCATCAGCGGCGTTTTCCTGGCGTTCTCGATCTTCGCGATCATCGGCTGCATCGCCGCGACCTTCATGATCGAGACCAAGCGCCGCGTGCTGGAGGAAGTTTCGCCTTAGAGCATGATCCGGAAAAGTGGAAACCGGTTTTCCGAAAGATCATGCTCCACCAAAATCCCAGAGCGGATTCCGCTCGACTTTAGCCCGTCCGATATCCCGCACCGTCGATCACAGCGGTTGCTCCAGTGTCCTTCGGTTCCAAAGTTCGCAAACGAGAACTTCGGAACCGGGACACTGGGCGCTTGCAGCAAAGGCCTCGAGCCGAACGCCGTGCGGCGAAGTCAGGAGGCGCGCACGGCGTTTATCTGCGCCGGCGCATCCGCCATCGGCTTGCCGATCGGTCCCTTGATGGCAATCGCCGAAGCGGCGCTGACCAACGCGGCAAACACAACGTAGGCGCACAGATACCACGGCTGATTGCCGTTGGCCGCGATCAGATACGTGGCGATGATCGGCGTGATCCCGCTCGCGAAGATGCCGGAAAACTGATAGACGAACGAGATTCCGGTGTAGCGCACGCGCGCATCGAACAGATCGCAGAACAGCGCCGCTTCCGGTCCATAGCACATCGCGTAGATGATCCCGAACGGGACCACCATGCTGACGAAGATCGCGACGATGTTGCCGCTGCTCATCAGCCAGAATGCCGGATAGGCCGAGATCGCCAGCAGGATCGAGCCGATGGCGTAGGTCTTGCCGCGGCCCCATTTGTCGGCGAGATGGCCGAACAGCGGGATGAACACGATCATCACCAGCGCCGACGCGAATACGCCCCAAAGCGCCGTGGTGCGGTTGATGTGCACCGTGTTGACCAGATAGGCGATGCTGAACACGGCGAACACGTTGAAGAATACGCCGTCGATGTAGCGGGCGCCCATGCCGAGCAGAACGTTGACCGGATACTCGCGCAGCATGTTCATGAACGGGATCTGCACCTCCCGCCGCTGCTCTTTCAGCCGCAGGAATTCCGGCGTCTCCAGGATGCGCAGGCGGATATAGAGACCCACCGCCACCAGGACGACGCTGAGCAGGAAACCCACCCGCCATCCCCAATCGAGGAACTCCGTCCCCGGCAGGCTCGAAGCGAGCGCCACGATGCCCGCGCTCAGGCACAAGCCGATCGACAACCCGATCTGGGGGAAACTCGCATAGAGCCCGCGCTTGTCCTCGGTGGCGTATTCGTAGGTCATGGTCACCGCGCCGCCCCACTCGCCGCCGAGACCGATGCCCTGGAGCACGCGCAGAACCAGCAGCAGGATCGGCGCCGCGACCCCGATCTGCTGATAGGTCGGCAGAAGGCCGATCAACATGGTGCCGATGCCCATGATCATCAGCGTCAGGATCAGCATGCTCTTGCGGCCGATGCGGTCGCCGAAGTGACCGAAAATGAAGCCGCCGAGCGGACGCGCCAGAAAGCCGACCGCGAACGTCGTATAGGCCAGCAGGATCGAGACCAGGGGGTTCTCTGCCGGAAAGAACAACTTGCTGAAGACGATTCCCGCCACGGTGCCGTAGAGGAAAAAGTCGTACCATTCGATCGTCGCGCCGATCAGGCTGGCGGCAACAACGCGCCTTAGATTGCGATCCGCGATGGCTCCGCTAGGCATAGTTCGCTCCCTGCGTTGTGTTGTTGGCATTCCTGCAAAATCATGTCGGCCGCCTTTTCGGCGATCATCATGGCCGGCACGTTGGTGTTTCCCGACACCAGCGCCGGCATGATCGAGCAATCGGCGACCCAGAGGCGCTCGACGCCGCGCACGCGCAGGCGCGGATCCACGACCGCCTCCTCGTCCGCGCCCATCCGGCACGTTCCGGACGGGTGGAAGATCGTGGCGCCATTGTTGCGCGCGAAATCCAGGATATCGGCCTCGCTCTCAACCTGCGGTCCGGGCGCGACCTCGGCATCGATGTAGTCGGCAAACGGCGAGGTGCGCGCAAGCTTGCGGGCGAAGGCGATGCTCGCAACGGCGTAGTCGCGGTCGAGCCGTGAAGACAGATAATTGGCGTGGATGCGCGGCCGCTCGAACGGATCGGGCGAGGCGAGAGTGATAAAGCCGCGGCTTTCCGGCCGGAGCTGGCAAACAGACAGTGTCACGCCGGAAAAGTCGTGAACTTCCCCGCCGGCCATGTCCGCGCTCAACGTCGCGACGTGGAACTGGATGTCCGGGGTCTTTGCCCCGGGCATCAGACGCGTGAACAGGCCGGCCTGGTTGATGCCGATTGCCAGCGCTCCGCGCCGGCGCAGCAGCCAATCGATGCCGAGCTTGCAGCGCCCCCGCCACGAGCGCAGCAAGTCGTTCGTCGTGATCGGCTTGTTGACGCGATAGATGAGCCGGTACTGCAGATGATCCTGCAGGTTGCGTCCGACCGACGGCCGGTTGATTTTGACCGCAATGCCGTGTTGCTGCAGCTCTTTCGCCGGCCCGATGCCCGAGACCATGAGCAACTGAGGCGATTGGATGGCGCCCGCCGCAAGGATCACCCCGCGCATCGCCGCGATGGTTTGCGTCGAACCGTCGATGCGGCAGGTCACGCCCGCGGCGCGATTGCCGGCAAGCACGATTTGTCCGACCTGGGCGTTGGTGAAAATGTGCAGATTGCTGCGTGTGCGCGCCGGCCGCAGGTAAGCGTCGGCGGCGGAGTTGCGCCAGCCGTTGCAGGCGGTCAGTTGGAAATATCCGACGCCTTCCTGCACCCGCCCGTTGAAATCGGCGGTGCGCGCAATACCGTTTCGGTTGGCCGCGGCAATGAACGCCTCGATCAGTTCATGACGCTCGTTGATGCTGCTGACCTGGAGCGGGCCATTCGATCCGTGCAATTGGTCTTCGGCAAGATCGAGATTGCTTTCCAGCTTGATGAAGTACGGCAGCACCTCGTTCCAGGACCAGCCGTTGTTGCCGAGGTGCGCCCAGCGATCGTAATCCTCGGGCTGGCCGCGGATGACAATGAGACCGTTGATCGAGCTGGAGCCGCCGAGAACTCGTCCGCGCGGCCAGTAGATTCTGCGGCCCGCCATCTGCGGCTCGGGCTCGGTGTAGAATTTCCAGTTGACCGCCGAATCCCACATCGTGCGGCCGTAGCCGATGGGAAGATGAATCCAGAAGCTCCGGTCGCGCGGACCGGCCTCGAAGAGCGCGACGGTGGTGCGCGGATTGGCGCTCAGCCGGTTGGCGAGCGCGCAGCCCGCCGATCCTGCTCCCACCACGATGAAATCGAACTTTTGTGCATCCATCGCTTGACGCCTGGCCGGAAAATGGTGCGACCCGCGTCAAAACGTGTCAATGATTTTTGGAACGATTTGTCTCATAATATGGAACGAATACCGGGCCTCCGCGGGATGAGGCGGACTTCGATGAAGACTCGGATGGAGGAACCCATGGCGGGACTGTCACCGGCGCAGCAGGCGACCGGAAGCGCGGTGGTGCGGCGAACCCTGCATCTCGTCGAAACCATCGCCGGCGCCGGACGACCCCTGGCGCTGCCCGAGCTTTGCGCGCTCGTGCACCTGCCCAAGGCTACGACCCATCGGCTCTGCCAGCAGCTCGAGTCGATCGGCTATGTCGTGCGCGAACCGGGCGGACGCCATTACGCGCCCGGACCGCGTCTGCTGCGCATCGGTTTCGAGGTGATGCGCTCCGGCGTGAGCGCCGAGCGTCATGGCATCCTCGCGGCCCTGGTGGAACATGTCGGCGAAACCAGTAATTTCACCGCGCTTGCCGGCCACGAGGTGCTGTATCTGGATCGTGTCGAGGCGCGCTGGCCGCTTCGCCTGCACTTCGACATTGGCTCGCGTGTCCCGATCCACTGCACCGCCAGCGGGAAGCTGCTGCTGGCCGCGATGAAGCCCCCGGAGCGACGGCGGCTGCTCGATGCCGCCGGCCTGCCGGCCTATACGCCGCACACGATTACGGCGCGCGCACGTCTTGACGCCGAGCTCGAGCGCATCGCCGCTCAAGGCTACAGCCTCGACCGCGAAGAGTTTCTGCTCGGCATGGCGGCGATTGCAGTGCCGGTGAGGGCTGCGGACGGCGCGGCGCTGGCGGCCGTCGCCTGTCACGGTCCGAGCGTCCGCTTTACCATCGAGCAGGCGATCGGCTGCCTGCCACAGTTGAAAAATGCGGCCCGCCGTTTGGCCAAGACATTGGCGGACTTCTCCGACCAGGGCGCCCGCACGCGCCGTGACCCCGGCCCCGTTGGGCGCACCAAGACAGAACGATCGGCTGCCTCAGGCGGTCAGGATCGAGGCAAGATCTCCAACTAATCCAGACTAGCGCGCGGCGCGCAGCGTCATCGGCACGACCGCCGAGCTTTGCGGTTTACGGCCGGCGCGCGCCGCCACTTCAAGCATCAGGCCGAGGCTTTGGAAATGCTTGCGCACGACGGCGCGCGCGGCGCGCCCGTCGCGCCGGCGCAGCGCGCGCAACAGCGCGCGATGCTGATCGAGGTGCCGCGGGTCGTAGAAGCTGTTGTGTCTGGGCGAGACGTTGGACAGCCGCGCGCCCTGCGCCTGGTTGAACATGGCGAGCAGAAGCGGGTTTCGCGCGCCGGCGAGAAACAGCCCGTGAAACCTGTCGTGCGCTGTCTTGGCGGCGGCCATGTCCTTGCGGGCGATGGCCGCTTCGAGGCTGCCGAGCGCGCCCTCCATGGCCGCGAGCTCCGCGGCGGACAGCCGCGCCGCGGCCAGTTCGGCGCATCTCTGCGCGATGTGAGAGCGCACGTCATTGGCGATCGGCGCGGCCTCGACGATGACGCTTTCGTCGAAAACGCCCTTGCCGCCCGGCGCCGCGGCGGTGACGATGACCCGCCGGCCGGCGGCCTTCTCGACGTAGCCGAGGCCATGCAGGACGCGCAGCGCCTCGCGCACGGAATTGCGGCTTACGCCGAGAAGCTGAGCCAGCCGGGTTTCCGTCGGCAGCGCGTCGCCGGGACCGAGCCGTTCGGCCTCGATCAGCCGGCAGATCTCCTGGGCCGCCTGGGTGATGACGCTGTCGCGGCGGATCGGCATCGGGTCATAGGCCATTGTTCAACAATCCTACAGTCGGATTTTCATGCAGTCGGTTCATTGCTCTTGACCACGGGACCCACTCGTAGTCATCTGCGCCAGGTTCGACAAGCGGATTGATGGAGCGCACCCATGACAAAGCTGGTTTTGGAGACGACCGCGCCGTTCCAGGGGCTGCCGGAACTGGTCGCCTACGACGAGGGCCTTTTCGCCAAGGAAGGGCTGGAGATCGAATGGGCTGACCGCGAAAAGGGCGTCGAAAAGAAGGTCGAGATCAACGTGACCTCGCCGAAGGGCGTGAACCCCTTCGCCAGCCACGGCAAGCTCCTCGAGCAGGGCAAGGCCGACATGTACAACGCCTGCGAATGGGGCAATTACTGCCGCGTCCAGGACACCGACCAGAACAGCCGACAGCTCGGCCGTCGCGCCATCATTGCCTATGCGGCGCTCGTGGTTCGGCCCGACTCGCCGGTCTACACGCCGCAACAGATGGCCAATCGCTTGATTGGCCTGCCGTTCTATTTCGGCACCCACTACATTGCCCTGCACATGCTGGAAGGCTTCGTGCCGCGCGAGATGATCAAGGTCTGCCGGGCACCGAACGGTTCGCGCTATCGCCTCGATGCGCTGATGAACGGCGAAATCGAAGCCACCACGCTGACCGAGCCGCACATCACGCTCGCCGAGAAGAAGGGCTGCCGCACCATCTGCTCGGCGTTCTTCCACGGTACCGAAGTCGCCTCCAACCGCGTCGATGCCGAGACCTATGCGGCGTTCAATCGCGCCGTCCGCGAAGCGGTGCGGCGGATCAACGCTAACAAGAAGGCGTACATGCACTATTTTATTGATTATTACGCCGCCAAGGATCCGGAGATCGCCGCGCTCAAAGTCGAGGATTTGCGCGAGAGCCGGCTCGTGGTCTGCGATCCGGCGCCGATCCCGGCCGACGAGATGCAGCGCACCTATGATTGGCTGAAGAGCTGGGGCATGCTGGAGGAGACGGCATCGCCGCTGCAGCTCATCAACCCGCAGGTGCAGGACTACGCCCATCAGGCGGCGGAATAGACCTTCTGCCCGCCCCATCCTGAGGCGCCCGGCGCGAAGCGCCGAGCCTCGAAGGACGAGGCGGCCAAGGACGTAGCAGCATCCTTCGAGACGCCCGCTTCGCGGGCTCTTCAGGATGAGGTCGATTGAAGCGTGCCCCAAACTGAGATTCGCTGAATGCAAAATGGACACGCCGACGAAATTGCCAAGCTGGTCGAACCGGGCCGCGTGCATCGGCGCGTCTATACCGACCCGGACCTGTTCGAAATGGAAATGGAGCGCATCTTCGGCCGCGCCTGGCTTTATGTCGGGCATGCCAGCCAGGTCCCCAATCCCGGCGATTTCATTACCACCGAACTCGGCCGGCAGCCGGTGATCATGACGCGCCACCGCGACGGTTCGCTCCAGGTGCTGATCAATCGCTGCACTCATCGCGGCGCCAAGGTGGTCAACGAGCGCAGCGGGCACGCACCGCGGCTGGTGTGCTGCTATCACGGCTGGGCGTTCGACACCGACGGCACGCTCGCGACCGTGCCGGTGCCCGAAGGCTGCGGCGAGGGCTTCGACAAGGACGCGCTCGGGCTCGGCCGCGCCCCGCGCGTCGGCGAATATCGCGGCTTCGTGTTCGCCAGCCTCGCCGCCGCGGGGCCGAGCTTCGAGGACCATATCGGACCGATGAAGCGCAACATCGACGACCTCGTCGACCGCGCGCCCGATGGCGAGCTGGCGCTCGACGCCGGCATGCACCGCTACGTCTATAACGGCAACTGGAAGCTCCAGGTCGAGAACGTGCTGGATTCCTATCATGTGCCGTTCGGCCACGCCTCGACGGTCAACAAGCAGGGCGTGCAGTTCGCACGCCGCGAGGGCGACCGCAGCGGCGCCGCCGTCGTCGAGGGCGAAAAGAAGCAGACCACCGCGTCGTGGAAGGACCGCAAGAGCTACATCGTCGGCAATGGTCACGGCTGGACCAGCAATACCTCGCTTGACGAGGGCAAACGGTCGAGCCCGGCATTCGACGAATACAAGCACGCGCTGGCGGAAAAAGTGGGTGAGCAGCGGGCGGCGGACGTCCTGACGCCGCGGCTGCACAACTCGCTCATCTACCCGAACATGTCGATCATGGGCCTCAATATCCACGTGCGGGTGATCAAGCCGATCGCCGTCGACCGGACCGAGGTGAACGTCTTTCCGATCCGGCTGGTCGGCGCGCCGGCGGCCATGAATTTCGGCAACATCCGCTTGCTCAACGTCACGCATTCGGCGGCTTCATTCGTGCAGACCGACGATCTGGAATCGTTCGTGCGCGCGCAGAAAGGGCTGCAGAGCCGGATGACCGACTGGGTCGATATATCCCGCGGGCTGGGCGCGGAGGAGCCGGACCGCGAGCTTAATGCCACGCGGGGACTGGCCACTCACGAGATGGTGGTGAGGGCCCAGTACAAGGCCTGGCTCGGCTATATGCGCGAGGCGGCGTGATGGCGCTGGCGACGCGCAGACTGGCGGCAGCCGCCGGCATCGACCGGGCGCCGTTCGAAGATTTCATCATCGACGAGGCACGCCTGCTCGACGAACGCCGCTTCCGCGACTGGATGGCGCTGTTCACCGACGACGGCACCTATTGGGTGCCGGCGGTACCGGGCCAGACCAGCCCGTTCGACCAGGCCTCGCTGTTCTACGACGACCGCGACCTGATGAAGACGCGCATCGACAGGCTTGAGCATCCGCGCATCCACGTGCAGACGCCGCCGTCGCGCACCGCGCACCTTATCGGCAACGTCGTCATCGAGGAGGCCGACCAGGGCAAGGGCGAATTCGTGGTCGGTTCGACCCTGATCGTGGTCGAGTACCGGGACGACGCGCAGCGTCTGTTCGCCGGCCGGCAACGCCATCGGCTGCGGCGACATGGCGACAGTTTCCGCATCGTGCAAAAGCGCGTCGATCTGATCAATTGCGACAGCGCGTTCGAGGCGATGGCGGTCCCGATCTGAACGCTCCCGGCGCCGGGAAGCCGGGCATTGGCGTTCTCGGCGAATCCGTCCGCTCGCGAGGCCAACAAGCGGCAGCGGTCAGATCGACAGTCAGCTCCCCGGCTTCCAGCGCAGGTTGACGATCTCGTTGCCGAGTTCGCGATTCACCACGATCGCGTGCTGCCGCATGGTCAGCATCGCGGTCTCGCCGGGGGCGCGCGGACATTGCACGTCGTCAAAGTGCAGACCCGACTGGTGCAGTGTCCGGCCGAATTGCGATTCAAGCTCGTCCATCGGCAAGGTGGCCGGGAATGGCGCGGACATGTAGACCTTGTGCTCGACGTGCGACGGCGCGAGGCAATAGCGCCAATCGCCGGCGAAGGCCATTTGCGGAAGTGACAGCATCAGTGCGAGAGCAAGAAGCGCGCGCATGGGTGTCGCTCGTGCCGGGGTCAGGTCGCCGCCGAATCGGTTGTGCAGGTTAGCACGCGTCAACGCGCTGCAAAGCGCGATCCCATTCGCCACGCCGCACGACCCACGCGCGCGGACAGGCCCGGCCGCCGACGAACAATCGAGCCAGTGTCCCGATTCCGAAGTTCGCATCATTATGCGGCACCCTCGTTTGCGAACTTCGGAATCGAAGGACACTGGCAACGTATCGATCTCGTGTGGCTTTGGTTCAGAAATCCGCATGAGGAGGTCGCGGCAGGAATGATGCGGATTTCAGAACCGCCACACGAGTGTCCCGATTCCGAAGTTCGCATCATTATGCGGCACCCTCGTTTGCGAACTTCGGAATCGAAGGACACTCGCAACTTATTGATCTCGTGTGGCTTTGGTTCAGAAATCCGCATGACGAGGTCGCGGCAGAACTGATGCGGATTTCAGAACCGCCACACGAGTGTCCCGATTCCGAAGTTCGCATCATTATGCGGCACCCTCGTTTGCGAACTTCGGAATCGAAGGACACTGGCAACTTATCGATCTCGTGTGGCTTTGGTTCAGAAATCCGCATGAGGAGGTCGCGGCAGGAATGATGCGGATTTCAGAACCGCCACACTAGAAGCCTGCGACCGCTTCGAGCGTCCTGCCAGCCTGGGCGCTGCGGATGGCGTCAAGCTGTTTCGGCGAATGGCGTAGCTGGCCGACTTCCTTGGCGAATTCCGGCATGGCGCGGAACTTCTCGGCCCAGGCGTGGACGTGCGGGTGCAGCCGAGGAAATGGATAGCCGGCGAGCGAGAGCCGATGCTCGTAAATGAACCAGGCAATGTCGAGCACGCTCAAGTCATCGCCCATCAGATAATCCTGTTCCGCCAGCGTCCGGTCGAGCTTGTCGAATTCGGCGCGGAACTTAAGCGCCGCCGGCCGGGCCGCCTCGTCCGTGAAGCCTTCCTTGGCGGCGCGCTGCCAGAACGCGATCTGCACTTCCTTCTCGCGATCCTTGACGCCCTGCACGGTACCCGCGCCATTCTTGAGGTAACTGTCGAGCGCCGACGCCGACTTCGGCGGTCCGGGCGGCGCGAACAAGAAGCGGAAGCTCAGTGTGCGCAGATCGAGATGCAGATCGTCTTCGTGCTTGAGCAGCGCCGCCACCTCGTTTTCGTGGCCGGCAGGAATAAGACGCGGCGTCGGAACTTTCTTTTCCAGATACTGGATGATGTCATTGCTTTCGATGTACACGGCGCCGTCATCCACCAGGACCGGCACGAGGCCGCGCGGATTGATGCCGAGAAACCACGGCTGCATGTTTTCATAGCTCGGCAGATCGATCGGATGCGACTGCCAGGGAATTTTCTTCAGATTGAGGAAAATGCGCAGCTTCTGCGAGCAGGACGAACCGGAGAAATGAAGGACATGTACGCCCTTCCAGCCAAGCACCTCGCGGGTCCTGATATCGTTATCGATGAGCTGCACCATATCCGTTCTCCCGTTCCGTGATCTGGACCGCTGGCATGCCGCGCCCGCCAAAACGAGCATAGTCGGGCGGCGCGATCCGCGCTACGGTGCCGGCGCTTAAACCATCGCACCTGAAATCTCCAGGACCTGAAATCCGCCATGGCCCGTATCTCCTACATCGAGGAAAACGACCACCCC
Organism: Xanthobacteraceae bacterium; assembly: GCA_030041005.1. Classification (GTDB taxonomy): domain Bacteria; phylum Pseudomonadota; class Alphaproteobacteria; order Rhizobiales; family Xanthobacteraceae; genus BOG-931. The sequence goes on along the minus strand of JASHOR010000049.1, from coordinate 1,571 downwards.
GAGCTTGCCGAACTGATCGGCACGATCCGCGCCGGACGGCGCGGCAGCCTGCTCAACCTCTACAAGCTCCTGCTGCACGCGCCGCCGCTCGCCGCGTGTTGGCTCGACATGGTCTCAACGGCGCGCTTCAAAAGCGCGCTCGACGGCCGATTGCGCGAAATCGTCATCATTCGCGTCGGCTACCTCAATCAGGTCCCCTACGTGATCAAGCAGCACGTGCCGCAGCTTTCGGTGCCGGAGGGTTTGCCGGTCGCCGAGAGCGAAGCGCTCGCCGATTGGCAGAAAAGCTCGTTCTTCAGCGCGCGCGAACGCGCCGCACTCGCCTACGCCGACGCCATGACCCGCGATATCGCCGTGCCCGATGCCGTATTCGAAGCGCTGCGGCCGCATTTCTCCGAGCGGCAGATCGTCGAATTGACCGTGCTGATCGGCATCTACAACATGCACACTCGCGTGTTCAAAGCGCTCGCTATCGATCCCGAGCCGCACCACAGGTGAGCACGCCGCCTCATGCCCAATCATCTTGTCGCTGAGGACGACGGTTTCCTGCGCGTCGTGCAGATCGTGCTCGATCCCGGAGCGAGCCGCGAACGCGTCGCGGCCTACGCGGACTTCTTCGCCCACGACGAGCCGGATTTTGCCGGCTGGTGCGACAAGGTCCGGCGGCAGGCGGCGGCGATTTATCCCGCCGAGGTGAGGCTCGTCGAAACGCAGGACGAATTGCGCGCCGGCCTCGCCGAAGCGGGCGCGGTCATCGTCGAGGGGCTATGCGTCGGCGCTGAAGAGATCGCAGCGGCGCCGAAGCTGAAAGCCGTGCAGAAATACGGCGTCGACCTGCGCCGCATCGACCAGGCCGCCTGCGCCAGGCGAGGCATTGCCGTGCTGACGCTGCGGCGGCGCGCGAACATCGCCTGCGCCGAACTCGCCCTTACGCTCATGCTGATGCTGTCGCGCCGCACCAACAAACTCGCCGGGCGCATCAGCGTCGAGGCGCTGGCCGGGCTCGGCTATCATTATCAGCCGTTCGACCGCCGCCACACGCCGAACTCGAACTGGGGCCGCATTCCGGGGCTGAAAATCCTTCACGGCACGACGGTCGGCATCATCGGGCTGGGCGAGATCGGCCGCGAATTCGCAATGCGCGCCGCCGCGTTCGGCATGCGCATCCTGTACACGCAGCGCCGGCGGGCACCGGACGACATCGAACGGCACTATCAGGCGGCGTACCGGCCGATGGCGGCCTTGCTCGCCGAGAGCGATTGGGTCGTACCGTTGGTGCCGGGCACGCCGGCCACGCAAAATCTCATCGGCCGCGCCGAGCTTGCGCAGATGCGGCCCGGGGCGCGTCTCGTCAACATCTCGCGCGCCAATGTGGTCGATCGCGCCGCTCTGATCGATGCCCTGCGCTCCGGCCATCTCGGCGGCTTCGCGCTCGACCCGCTGTACCAGTCGCCCGGCCGCGATGACGATGAGTTGCTGCAATTTCCCAACGTCATCATGACGCCGCACATCGCCGCGCAACCGCGTTTCAATGCGCTCAGTGATTTGGAGGACATGATTGTCGGGCTGGC
>JASHOR010000003.1 GCA_030041005.1 Xanthobacteraceae bacterium | reverse complement strand
CGGTTCTACTCATACGGCGATGCTTGTTTGTTGTTTCGCGGCGCTTAGATCGCGTCGCATGGCGATAGGTTGATGAATCTGCCCCTGCGCACGATGCGATCCGATTGAATGCGTTTCTCCTTCCGTCTCACCGAGACCGACGGCGCCGCCCGGGCCGGCGAGATGACGACTGCGCACGGCGTCGTGCATACTCCGGCCTTCATGCCGGTGGGAACCCAAGCCGCGGTCAAAGGCGTGCACCACGATGATGTCCGAGCCGCCGGGACGGAACTGCTCCTTGCCAACACCTATCATCTGATGCTGCGGCCCGGCGCCGAGCGGGTTGCCGCGCTCGGCGGTCTGCACAGTTTCATGAACTGGCCCCAGCCGATGCTGACCGATTCCGGTGGCTTCCAGGTGATGTCGCTGGCGGCACTGCGCAAGGTGACCGAACAGGGCGTGACGTTCCGCTCTCATCTCGACGGCGCCCTGGTCGAGCTGTCGCCGGAACGCGCGATGCAGGTGCAGGTTCTGCTCGGCTCCGATATCGCCATGCAGCTCGACGAATGCGTGCGGCTGCCGGCCGATCATGCGGAAATCGAACGCGCCATGAAGCTGTCGCTGCGCTGGGCCGAGCGCTGCAAGCGGGCGTTCGAAGCCGCAGCGCAGGGCCGGGCTCTGTTCGGCATCGTGCAGGGTGGCGACGACCAGAAACTACGCGAGGAAAGCGCGCGCGCCCTCGTCGGGATCGGTTTTGACGGTTACGCCGTCGGCGGCCTCGCGGTCGGCGAGGCGCAGGACGTGATGCTCGATGTGGTCGAGAGAACCGCCGCCGCGCTGCCGGCGGAACAGCCGCGCTATCTGATGGGCGTGGGCACGCCCGCCGACATTCTCGGGGCGATCGGCCGCGGCATCGACGTGTTCGACTGCGTACTGCCGACGCGCAACGGCCGTCACGGTCTCGCCTTCACCCGCTTCGGCCCGATCAATATCAAGAACGCACGGCACGCCGACGATGAACGCCCGCTCGATGCGGAAAGCCGCTGCCCGGCGGCGCGCAACTTCTCCCGCGCCTATCTTCACCACCTGTTCCGCAGCGGCGAGGCGCTGGGCGGCACGCTGCTGTCCACGATCAACCTCTACTACTATCAGGATCTGGTTGCCGGCGCCCGCGCCTCCATTGCCGCCGGACGTTTCGCCGATTACGCTGCGCGGATTGGCGAACAATGGGCGGCGAAAAGGGACATGGGCGATATCGGCGATATCGGCGAGAATTAGCCGGGCAGTTCCGTGCTGCGCCGCCACGAACAGACAGGCTCGGCGTACTATGGCGAAAAGGACCCCGTGATCATCTGCGCCGATATTCCAAATCAGTAACATTGCGGGCATGATCGGCGTCGATATGGAGAGCCAAAATGCGCCAGCCGCAATTGATCGTCGCGCCGTTGACGCCGTTCACCGCCGATCTCGCAGTCGACGAGAAGAAATTGCGCCAACAGATCGACTACGTGGTGCGCGATTGCGCAGCCGCCATGGTGGTCGCGGCTGGCGTCGAGACCCAGGAATACACCTACCTGAGTTTCGAGGCGCGCAAGCGATTGATTCGTTCGACGATCGAGTTCGTCGATGGCCGCATTCCGGTCATGGTGGGTATTAGCCACCCGTCGTTCCGCACGGCGATCGAGTTGGCGCACGAGGCGGAGAGGCTCGGGGCTGGCGCGCTGCAGCTTTTGGCTCCGCTTCGTCCTTTTGCCGGCGCCCCCACCCAGCGAGACCTGCTCGGTTACTTCGAGAGTATCGCGCGCGAAGTGAGCCTGCCGCTCACTCTTTATCTCAATCCGGGGCCCGGTGCAGAGGTCTCGATCGCGGATACGATCGCGATCGCAAAACTGCCGCGCGTGAAGTTCATCAAGGAAAGTTCGCGCGATCTCGCCCGCGTGTCGCGACTGATCGTCGAGATCGATCGTGCCGGGCACGCTGCATATTTCACCACGATGCAAATGTTGCTGGCGAGCATCCAGCTCGGTGGTTCGGGCGCCACGATGCCGCCGCCGGCGGCCGAAATCGCCCGTTTCATTGTCGAGGCCTTTGTCGCCAACGAGTTCGAACGCGCCGCGCAGTTGCAGGCGCAATTCGCGTTATTTCCGAGCAAGTGGATGCACCATGGTCTTGCTCCGACAATGAAGGCCGCCATGAATCTCATTGGCATTGCGGCGGGCGATCCATATCCGCCCTACGCGCCGCTATCCGGCGATGATCGGGCGGCGCTGGCTGCGTATCTGAAAAGTACGGTGCTGGCGCCACGCCTGGCAGCGACGGCCGCGGCCTGACGCGCGGAGCCACATAGACGATAATGGCGTATCATCGGGTGTCCCGATTCCGAAGTTCGCATCATTATGCGGCACCCTCATTTGCGTCCTTCGGAATCGAAGGACACTAGCAACTTAATTGATCTCGTGTGGCTTTGGTTCAGAACTCCGCATGACGAGGTTGCGGCAGGAATGATGCGGACTTCTGAACCGCCACACTAGAGGCGGAGCACAGTTGAGGAGTAATCCGCACTCCCGAGCCACATAGCTCATGCGCGACCTTGCCAACGGAGAGTTCGATTATTTCGTCAGCCGCCGCGGCAGGGCGGCTGCGGTCGCACAGGAAGTGGCCGAAATCGTCAAGGGTGCAGGATACACAGTTGTAGTTCAGGACTACGATATTCCCTACAGCGCCGATTTTATTGCCGAAATGCATCGCGCACTGATGAGCTGCCGGCACTTGATCGTGCTTCTCACCAGAGATTACACCGCCTCGGAATTCACGATGATGGAGGTTACCAATTTTCTGGCCGCCGCAAACCGGGCGGTCGCCGAACGCCGATTGATCGTGCTGCGCCTGGACGATTGCGAACTCGAAGGAATTTTGGCGAGCCGCGTGTACGCCGACCTTGTCGGCATCACCGATCCGGGCGAGCGGAAAGCGCGAATTCTGGCCGCGGTCGAAGGGCGCTCGACGGCGCAGCCGCGGCGACAACGGCTGTTCGAGAACGTTCCGCCGCGCGATGCTATTTTCATGGGCCGCGACGAGCATCTCTCGGAAATTCATCGGCTGCTCGATAACGCGGATGATCAAGCGGCGACCACACACGTCGCCGTTCACGGTCTCGGCGGGGCCGGCAAATCCGCCTTGGTTGCCGAATATGCCCACCGCTACGTGAGTGAATATTCCGGCGTGTGGTGGGCGCCCGCTGAGCAACGCGCGAGTTTGATCTCGAGCCTGGCGGCGCTGGCTGCCAGACTCGATCCTCGCTTGATAAATATCTCCGAGCAGGAAATGGCCGCCAAAGCCGGCTTGGCGCGACTTTCCGGTTTCACCACGCCGCTTCTCCTCGTCTACGACAATGTCGAAACGCCCGAGACGGTGCGTGATCTGCTGCCGTCGCTCGGGGCGCGGATACTGATGACGACACAGTGGACCGACTGGACCGGACGGGCCGCTGAAATGAAGCTTGACGTTTTGAGCGAGGACGCCGCTGCCCAATTCCTGCAAGCGCGGGCAGCCCGTACCGACCAGGCGGGTGCGATCCGCCTCGCCGGCGCACTCGGCTGCCTGCCGCTCGCACTCGATCATGCCGGTGCATATTGTCGGCTTGCGGGTCCGGGCATGAGCTTCGACGATTACCGCAAAAAGGTGGATGCGCGCATCACGCGCCCGCCGCGCGGATATCCGAGGAGCGTCGCGCGGACCTTCGATATGGCCATCGAAAAGGCGGCGACCGAAACTGACCGGGCCGAGACTCTGCTTGGAGCCTTCGCGTTCCTTGCGCCAGAAAATATACCGCTCGATTTGGTCACTGGAACTCTTCTCGGTGAGGAGGAGCGCAGTGATGCGCTCATGGCATTAGCTGCGGTCTCGCTAATCGAGCACCGCATATTGGACGACGGCACACCGGCGGTGACGGTGCACAGAATGGTGCAGGCGGCGATGCGAGCGCAGCTTGCAGCTCATGGCAAGACCGCCGGGGTCTTGACGGAAACGGCGCGCTGCCTGACCGCGGCTATCCCGGAAGGCGCCTACGACCAGCCGCTTCATTGGCCGCGCTGCACCCAATTGCTGACACATGTTCTCGAATTTCGGATCCATGCCGAAGCTGCCGACTTGCGGGACCAAAATCTCGCCGTGCTATGCGATCGAATGGGAGAATTCCTGTATGCGCGTGCATCGCTTGGTCTGGCGAAGACGTTTTTCCGCCAAGCGGTCCAGGTGGGACAGGCGGCGTTTGGACCACGCGATATGGCAGTTGCCAAGGCCGAGAACAATCTGGCGCTTGTGCTGCATGCGCTTGAGCCCAAATATGATGTTGAATCGCTGTTGCGCGACGCGTTGGCCATCGAGCTGGAGCGGGAGGGCATTTTGCACGCCAGCTATGCCCGGACTCTGACCAGCTTGGCCAACGTTTTGCAGGATTGGGGACGTTTGGATGAAGCAGAAGAGCTCCTGCGCAAAGCGATCGCCCTGGGCGAGGAAACCTTGGGACGCCGCCATCCCGATGTTGCTATTCGGCTCAACAATCTGGCGACGCTTTTGCAAATGAAGGGACAGATTGAGGAGGCCGAAAAGCTGTTCCGGGAGTCGATTGCAGCGGCGGAAGGATCCCTCGGACGCGGCCATCCGCAGGTCGTATTTCGTCTTAACAATCTGGCGCTGCTGCTGGCGCAGAACGGCTCCCGGGACGAGGCAGAAAAGCTCTATCGCGAGGCGGCGCTCAATGCCGAGCAGAGTCTCGGACCGGAGCATCCGCATCTGGCGACTTGTCTCCACAATCTTGCGAACTTGCTGCGCGATACCGGACGCGCGAGCGATGCCGAGGCTCTGTATCTGCGCTCGCTCGTGATCCTGACACGGAGCTTCGGCAGCGAGCACGTGTCGACCGCACGCGCTCAGACCAACTATGCAAAACTGCTCTATGCTGCCGATCGCATCGGCGAGGCGAGAGATCTCGCGCAAGCGGCTTTCGGGGTGCATGCAGCCGCACTCGGGTCGGCGCACCGATGGACTCGAGAGGGGGCCGAACTTGTTCGCGCGTGCCGGGAAGCTCCGCAACCTTCGGCCAGCGACGACGCCCTGTTGGCGCGTCAACCCGCCGTCAGGCCGCCAGCGTGACGCATCCTGGTCGAATCTGCCAACAGCCGCGAAGCGGCGCGCCTTGCCGCCTTCACCTTCGCCGAGCCCGCCGCCACTCTCTCAGCGTCGGAGCCTTTGAACTATTCGAGTCCATGCAATATTTGAGGTAACTGTCGTAATTCGACCCTTTCAGTCGGTAGCGTTCTGCCGCAGATCGACACAACGCCAGACGCGGGCCATTTATGGAGGCGCCTAGGTTGCCGCCTTGCGGTTGCATCTGTGCGCTCGCCGCCCCGCCGATGAACACGACCATCGTGATTGTGCAGCTTATCAATAACAGTCGCCGCCTCATTGCCTTCTCCCTTTCAGCAAGAGTCAAACGGCATTACGGTCAAAGTATAATCTTGGCAAACGGTGCAGACAATCACCGTGCCGGATCATCGGCTTGGCATGTGTGAGAGGCTGGTGTGAACCACAGCGCGCGTTCTCAAACCCGCTGGAGCAATCATCGGGTCGCGGGCACGCCGAACATAGAACCCGCCGGCCGCCGCAGCGGCAAAACCGGCGGGCACTGACCATCAGGTTGGCACTGACGCAACAAGCCAGCGTGATTATGACTTCAAGAGTTGGCCGCGAATTTCGCCGCCGGGATTAGCGGCGGTGTGGACGTTGATGTAGCACTGGCCGTTCATCAGGTCAGAAGTGTCTGCGGCCGAGAATTTCGCCGAGCCGCTGACTGGAGAGGTCGCGGTTTTGCCCTTAGTCGACAGCCAGATCAGCACGCCGGCGTTCCTGCCCGCCGGTGCCGGTCCGTGAATATGGACCGCGGTCGCTGGGCCGGTCAGACCGGAGAAGGTGACGTTCCAGGTTATTTCGTTGGTCGTGCTATCGAGCGTCACCGTGCCCGAGCCCGAGCCGGTCGAATTGTTCGGCGGCACTTCGCTCGAAGATTTCAGGTCGGCTTTGAACGTGGTAGTCGCGGCTTGGCTAGGCGATGTCATCGCCAGCAGTGCAACGCCCGTGCTGCCAAGGCCGTACGCCAGGATAGATCGGCGAGAGAATGTATGGCTCATGGTGCTTTACCCCCATGGATCGGTCCAAGGTGAATGCCAACGTCCGACAGGTGGCCGCCGCGGTTGTCCGGCGGCAAAACCTGCCAGCGTAGCGGTGGCAACGAGCCAACCGCCACGCCTCTTATACGGCGTCCGTACGCATTCCCCAACTGCCCCAGGTATAATTCGGCCGGCCGCTCGCTCACACTTGGCGCGGCGATGCCCGGATCGAGGTCACAAATCCGTTGCCGCAGTCGTCGCACGACCAAGTGTGACGGATGCAACCGTCAACATTGAGCGCGGAATGTTCGGCGACCAGAACCGTAGACCCACAACGCGGACACTTTGGTCTGCCGGCAACCTTGAGTCTGCCAGGGCAACCCGGCCTGCCGGATTCCGCGTCAGCGCGAACTCGGCATGCGGTCTGGATATGCATCGTCGCATTCTCCTTCGACGCCGATCCCCGCACACCCGCACCCTACTGTCCCGATAGTGCGCAGTCCTCTGTGGCAGGGCCGCGACTGCTTCGTGAAACTCCCATGATTTTGTAGTGGGAGGGGGGAATCCCTGCCACCGTCAGACGATTAGCGCGAAGGAGTTTGGATGGGCGCGCAGTTGGTCCGCCCGGACAACAGGCAATCCTCCAGCCGTCCATTGGAGTACAGCATCTGGGTGAGAATCCACCCGACCACGAACAGAAGAACGACGACGACCAGCGCGATCACCGGGCCGCGCCGATTTCCATCCTGCCTGTCATGGTCCGCCATTCGATCTCCTTCGATTCGTCAACGGGGCGTTGCAACCTGTTGATTACGTTGATGAGCACGCATGGATTTGCAGAGGCCAGTCGGAAGATACTCACGGGCACCGCGATCCGCAACCTGAAGGCCGGCCGACCCGCGCGGCCCACTGCCGGGTCCGGGCCTCGCGCAGCAAGTCTATGCGATCCGCTGTCGCGTCGGGGCAAGGCGCGCAATTGCGCGCGCGGCCCTTGCGGCCGGCATCCCGCACCGGCGAGGAACCGCGCCCGCCCCTTGGTTGGGCGCAGGTCGACTTGGAGCATGCGCAAGGCCGCTTGGGCGGCATCATCGGTGACCGCACGATCGTCACGAAGGCGGAGAGGAAAAAGCTTTCGAGGCTGTTCGGCGGAAAAGAAAAAGCTTTCGACGACGTGCCCGAGCAGGTCTCCATCATCCTACCGTCGCTTCAATCGAAGGTCGGGTTCATGCCCAGACCGGGCTAACACTGGGCAGCCCTGCCACGGGCTGCGGCAAAAATCGCAGCGGCGCGCGGTAGCCTCTGGCGGCGCAGTCTGCAATGATGTGGGGCCGATCCCACCGGGCTTATTAACGGTGGGGCATCAGCTTCTTTCAGTGAGGGAGGACACGGTATGAAGATCACATCGACGCGATCGAAGGCCGGGCGGCACGCAAGGGTGGATAGCGGACGCCGCAAGCTGCTCAAGCTGGCCGCGGTCGGAGGCGCCGCCGCAGTCGCCTCGCCGTGGGCGTTCCAATCATCCCGCGCCGCCGCCCGCCCCATCAAGATCGGCATGATTACGCCTGAAACCGGACCGATCGCCGCATTCGGCCAGCCTTCGCAATGGGTTGCCGACGAGGTCAGCAAATTCCTCGCCAGCGGCATTACGGTCGCCGGCGAGAAGCATCCGGTGCAGATTCTCAATCGGGACAGTCAGTCGGACCCCAATCGCGCTTCGGAAGTGGCGGCCGATCTCATCAATAACGCAAACGTCGACATCATGATCGCATCGTCCACGGGAGACACGACGAATCCCGTGGCGGACCAATGCGAGCTGAACGGCGTGCCCTGCATAACCTCGGATGATCCATGGCAGTCCTGGTTCTTCGGCCGCAAGGGCGATCCGAAGAAGGGCTTCGAGTGGACCTACCATTTCTTCTGGGGCTTCGATCAGGTCGCCAACATGTACGCCGAGATGTGGTTGACGCTGCAGACCAACAAGAAGGTCGGCGTGATGCTGACCAACGATCCCGATGGCATCGCGGCGAGCAATCCGCAGCACGGACTGCCGGCTACCGTCAGGAGCCACGGTTTCGACGTCAATTACCTCGGTCTTTATCCGCCGCTATCGGACGATTTCACCGCGCAGATCACCGAATTCAAGAAGATGAATGCCGACATCGCCTGCGGCATTTTCAATCCGCCGCAATTTGCGATCTTCTGGACGCAGTGCGCGCAACAGGGCTTCCGCCCGAAAATCATGACGCCGCCGAAGGCGCTGCTGTTTCCCACCGCCGTCGAGGCCCTCGGCGACCGCGGCGCCGGCACGTCGACCGAAGTGTGGTGGTCGCACCATCATCCGTTCAAGTCCGGCCTGACCGGCGAGACCGCGCAGCAATATTGTGACGCCTATGAGAAGGCGAGCGGCAAGCAATGGACGCAGCCGCTCGGGTTCAAGCACGCCAACCTCGAAGTCGCGATCGATGTGCTCAAGCGCGCCAAGAAGCTCGACGCCGCCTCGATCCGCGATGCGATCAAGCAGACCGATTACAAGTCTATCGTCGGTCCGATCACCTGGAAGGGCGGGCCGACCAACCCGGTGCCGAACGTATGCACGACTCCCCTGGTCGGCGGACAATGGGAAAAGGGTACGAAGTGGAAGTACGATTTGGAGATCGTCTTCAACAAGACCGCGCCGGAAATCCCGCTCGACAGACCGTTCACAGCGATTCAATATTCCTGAGGCTGCACGGCTGATTGCGCAAACGAGCGCCGCCCTCCCATTCCCTCCCGTCGAGCGGAGAGGGGATGGGCGGACGGAATCTGAAGTTCTTCATGTCAGCTCTCCTCCAACTCCACGGGGTGTCCAAGTCCTACGGCGCACTCAAAGCCGTGGACACGGTGGATCTTGCCGTTGAGAGCGGCGAGGCACTCGCCGTGATCGGCCCCAACGGCGCCGGCAAAACGACGCTGTTCAATCTGATCACCGGCGATGTCTCTCCGAGCGCCGGCCGCGTTGTGTTCGACGAGTCCGACATGACGGCGATGGCCCCGCACGCGCGTTCGCGACTTGGCATCGGCCGCTCCTACCAAATCCCGCATCCGTTTGCGAACATGAGCGTGTTCGAAAACCTGCTGGTCGGCGCCATCTTCGGCGGACGAGCCACGGAACGGGAAAGCTACCGGCGCTGCAGCGAGGTGCTCAAACTCACCGGGCTCTACGAGCGGGCCAACGTTCCGGCGCGAACGCTGACCCTGCTCCAGCGCAAGCGGTTGGAGCTGGCGCGGGCGCTGGCGCTCAGGCCCAAGCTCTTGCTGCTCGACGAGATCGCCGGCGGATTGACCGAGTACGAGTGCGCCGAACTGGTCAAGACCATCAAGGACATCCATGCGCGCGGCACGACGATCGTCTGGATCGAGCATATTGTGCATGCGCTGCTCTCGGTGGCGAGCCGCCTTGTGGTCATGAACTTCGGCCAAATCCTCGCCCAGGGCGTCCCGCACGAGGTGATTGCGGATAGCCGCGTGCGCGAAGTCTACATGGGCATTCCGGTGTCATGATCCTGCTGCGAACGCAGAATCTGTCGGCGTTTTACGGCGACTTCCAGGCGCTATTCGGCATCAATGTCGACGTCGAGCAAGGCGAAACGGTCGCCATCATCGGCGCCAACGGCGCCGGCAAGACCACGTTCCTACGCACGGTCGCCGGTGCGCTGCGCAGCGCGCCGGATGCAGTCGTCTTCGATGCCGAACCGATCGGCGGTAAGACGCCGCACGAGATTGTGCGGCTCGGCATCGCGATGGTGCCCGAGGGACGCCGATTGTTTCCGAGCCTCTCGGTCGAGGAAAATCTGCTGATCGGTGCCCACAGTGAGCGCAGGGGACCCTGGAGTCTCAAACGCGTTTACGAGCTGTTTCCGCGGTTGCGCGAGTTGCGGCATCTGCCAGCGACTTCGCTGTCCGGCGGGCAGCAGCAGATGGCGGCCATAGGCCGGGCACTTATGTCCAATCCGCGGCTGCTCTTATGCGACGAGCTGTCGTTGGGGCTCGCTCCGATCGTCATCCGCGACATCTACCAATGCCTCGGAGCGATCATTGCCGAAGGCACTACCGTCGTGCTGGTCGAGCAGGACATCAACCGCGCGCTCGATGCATCGATGCGCTTCTATTGCTTCCAGGAAGGCCATCTCGCCTTGGCTGCGCCTACCAAGAATTTCGACCGGGCCGAACTCACTGCGGCCTATTTCGGCATGCAGCGCCGGTAGCCGCCATGCAATGGCTCAACATTCTCATTCAAGGCGGATTGCTCGGCGGCTTCTATGCGCTGTTCGCCATCGGCCTGTCCATGTCGTTCGGAATCATGCGACTCGTCAACATCGCCCACGGCGACTTCATCGTGCTTGCGGCCTATGTGGGCATGGTCGCCATAGACGCGACCGGGTTCGATCCGTTCATGAGTTTGATCGTCGTCATACCGGCGATGTTCCTGTTCGGCTATGCGCTGCAGCGCGGGCTCTTGAACTTTACGCTCAGCGGCGGCCTGCTGCCGCCGCTGCTCGTGACCTTCGGCATTTCGGTGATCATCGAGAATGGATTGCAGCAGGGCTTTGGCGCCTACGATCACCGCCTTAAGGAGGGCGCGATCGAGACCGCAAGCCTGCACCTTCCGGGCGGCATCGATCTCGGCGTCTATCCGCTTCTGGTTTTCGCCGTCGCCGTCCTGGCGATCGGCAGCCTGCAGGTGATGTTCTACTGGACGCGACTGGGCCGCGCCTTTCGCGCCGTCTCCGACGATGCCGATACGGCCGAATTGATGGGCATCGACAATCGCAAGCTCTTTGCCGTGGCGCTCGGGATCGCGATGGTCTTCACCGGCATCGCAGGCGTGCTGTTCGGCATTCGCACCATTTTCGATCCGGCAGCCGGTCCGATCCGGCTTATTCTCGCTTTCGAGGCGGTGATCATCGGCGGACTGGGCAGTCTATGGGGCACCTTGCTCGGCGGCGTGGTTCTTGGCATCGCGCAAGCGGTGGGCGCCGCGCTCAATCCGAACTGGCAAATCCTGGCCGGGCATCTTGCATTTCTGTTCATTTTGATCCTGCGCCCCAGCGGGCTTTTTCCGCGAACGAGGGATTGACATGGAGGTTGCTGCCGAGACCGTCCATGTCGAGCGCGCGACCAGAGCGAGCCGCATCTTTGCCATGCTCGCGGCGGCGGCGCTGGTGGCGCTGATTTCGTTGCCGTGGTGGGGCGACGCCGGCGACATGCGGCTCATCGCCGAGATGGCCTACTATCTCGCGCTCGCCCAATTGTGGAATTTGCTGGCCGGCTACGCGGGCCTTGTCTCGGTTGGACAGCAGGCCTTCGTGGGTCTGGGCGGCTACATGCTGTTCTATTTGACCGGCGTCTGGAACGTAAACGTCTATCTGGCTGTGCTCATCGCCGGACCGTTTGCCGGGCTCGTGGCGATTCCGGTCGCCTTTGCAGTGTTCCGTCTGCGCGGCGCCTATTTTGCCATCGGCACGTGGGTTGTATCCGAAGTCTTTGCGCTGCTGGCGAGCCTGATCGGCTCGCTTGGGGCGGGCTCTGGAATGTCGCTGACGGTTCCGATCCTGCTGGAGATTTCGCACCAACGTGACGTGCGCAACACGATCATCTACCTGATGACCCTTGCGGTTTCATTGTTTGTTACCACCGTCGTCTATCTGTTGCTGCGCTCGCGGCACGGTCTCGCGCTCACCGCGATCCGCGATTCCGAGTCGGCATCGGCAAGTCTCGGCGTCAATACGTTCGGCGCCAAATTCATCATTTACGTCGCAACCGCCACCTGCACCGGTCTGATCGGCGCGCTGATTTTCCTGCAGAAGCTGCGGATCTCGCCCGAGGCCGGCTTCAGCGTCAACGACTGGACGGTCGTGGTCATTTTCATGGTGGTGATCGGCGGCATCGGCACCATCGAGGGGCCGTTCATCGGCATGCTGATCTTTATTCTGTTGCGCGAGCTACTGGCCGATTACGGCACGTACTACCTCATTCTGCTGGGGCTCATAGCGATCGCCATCATGCTGAAAGCGCCCTGGGGGATTTGGGGTTGGGTGATTCAGCGTTACAATCTGCAGCTCTTTCCGGTGGGCCGCCGTCTTGTGGTTGCGCCGTTTGAGAAGACCGCAAAGCCTTAGGGGGATGTGATGCCGGACGTGATCGCGCCCGCAAGGCGCATCGCCAAACAGGAGGTTTTGCAGCGCGCCTTGGCGCTGGCGCCGCTTTTTGCCGAACGAGCCGAAGCGGCCGAAGAAGCGCGGCGAATCCCCCCGCAATCGGCAAAGGAGATGCTCGACGCCGGGTTCGCCCGGGTCTTGCTGCCGGAGCGGATCGGCGGATACGGCTTGGGATTCGACACCTGGTACGAGGTCACCCGAGAGCTCAGCAAGGCCGACGCCTCGCACGGCTGGTGCGCAAGCCTGATCATCCATCACGCCCACCTCATCGCGCATTTTCCGCATGCCGCCCAGCAGATGGTTTGGGCCGACAGCCTCGACGTGCCGATCGCCGCTTCATTTGCGCCGAGCGTCAAGGCCGTGCCCGTGGACGGTGGCTATCGCATTTCGGGCGCCGGCTCGTCGTTTGCCAGCGGTGTAGACCATTGCTCCTGGGTCATGCTCGGCGGCATGGCGCATGACGGCCCAACGCCCGAATGGAAGTTCTTTCTGGTCCCGCCCGGCCAATACTGCGTGCGCGATACCTGGTTTACCGCCGGCATGCGGGCGACGGGCAGCAAGACCATCGTCACCGACAATGTTTTCGTGCCGCATGGCCTGGTGTTGCGCCTGACCGATTTGCGCGACGGCAAGACGCCTGGCGGGGCGTCTGACCGCGCCATCGTCTTTCACACCCCGTTCTTCTATTACGCGCCGATCTCGTTCGTGACGCCGATGATCGGCGCGGCGCAGGGCGCCTACGAGACTTTCCGTGACTGGACCAAGACAAGAAAGGCGCAGGACGGCAGTTTGCTCGCGGAAAAATCCGCCGTGCAGGTGCGCATGGCCCGCGCTGCCGCCAATATCGACGCCGCCGAGCTCCTGGTGTGCCGCGCAGTTCGCGTGACTGACGCTCCGCACGATTATTCGTCGCAGCTTTTGGCGCGCTCGGTCCGTGATTTCACCCGGGCGTCGGAATTATGCGTCGAAGCCATCGACGCGCTGATTGCCTTGAGCGGCACGGCGGGCTTTGTCACCTCTCATCCGATCCAGCGCGCCTGGCGCGACATTCATTTCATGGCCATGCACATCAGCCTGAACGTCGAGGCCAATTTCGCCCACTACGGCCGCATGGAACTTGGTCTCGGTCGCGACGCGAACAGTCGGTATTTCTGATGTCAACGCAGCCCGGCCTGCTGGACCAACGGATAGACGTGATCGCGGAACCAGCGTTGATCCTCGATGTAGCGCGGCCAGTTCAGGAGCGTGCCGTCGAGGCCCATCTTTGACATGCGCACAAGGCCGTCGGTGATCTGCTCGGGCGTACCGATCAGCGGATAGCCGCCCCAGCCGGCGATGAAATGCTTCTTCATTTCGGCGAGCACCGGCGGCGGCAGCGTCTTGGCGTTGGCGATCATGGTCTCGACCAGATTGGTGACCGCTTCCCAATCGCCTTTCTTCTGCACGTACTCCTCGAAATAGCTTTGTGCCTCCTTTTCGGTTTCTGCCTGAACGACATAGGCGTAGCTCCACACCTGAATCTCGCGCCCATATTCCTTGCGCGCCAGTTGCCGGTAGGAGTCGACCTTCGCCTTGCAATCGTCGAAGTCATGCGAGCCGAACACGACGTAGACCATGTCGCAATATTTGGCGGCAAAATGCTGACCCTTTTCCGAACCGCCGGCGTTCATCACAGCGGGAAACGGCCTTTGGATCGGCTTGGGTTGGAGATAGCCTTTCTTAATCGTGTAAAAGCGTCCTTCAAAATTGAACGGCTCGTCGCGCGTCCATAGCTCCTTGAGGATATGCAGCCACTCGGCGGCGCACTCGTAGCGGTCATTGTGCTCCATCAGTGGCGTGCCGAACATCTCGATCTCGGGTCGGTTCCAACCCGTCACGATGTTGAGGGCAAACCGGCCGCCGGTGACGTGGTCGACGGTGGTGGCCTGCTTGGCCGCCATCACCGGATGGATGGTCGGCACGTGCGAGGTGGCGAAGATGCCGGAATAATGCGTCGAAGCCCCGATGGCGGCCGCCCAGGAGAAGCATTCGAAGCCCGGGCCGTTGAAGTTGGTGACGCCGCCGAATCCGTGCCAGCGTCCGATCGGTACCAGCGCCTCGAACTCCATCTCTTCAGAGGTGCGTGCCAACTCGAGGGTGTTCGGCCAATTGATTTCGAGGACCCCGTCAATGGTCGATATGGCGCAACCGCGGTCGAGATTGGTCCCGAACGTGCCGAGTTTCAGTTTTCGACCGTTGAAGACCGGGTTGGTCCTGTGGCGTTCTTCCGGCGCAGTTGTCGTTGCATCCATGGTATTGTCCTTCGTGCTTCGCAAAGCTTACGAATGCGCGGGTGGTGTGGCAATCGGGGCGGGGCCGTGGGCAAGTCGCCAAGCCGGAAGTCGGCGCTTCATGCACCATGATCTCGGTCATATCGACCTGGAGCAGAGGACTTTGCAGACCGTCGACAATCGGTCCGGCACGAGATTGTCACCCATCTCTTAGGTACGTTCCGTCACCCATGTCTCCGGGCCGGACAAGCGGGTCATTGGTGAGCCCGGTGGGACTTGAACCCACGACCCCGTGATTAAAAGTCACGTGCTCTACCGACTGAGCTACGGGCTCACGAATAATTCGTGCTCTGCGCAAGCGGAAACCACCCGCCGCGGCGGCCCTCTGGTATCAGATTGGGCGGTTGCGAAGCAAACGCCGTCTTGCTGGGCTATATGGCGCTGGCCGGGGCTTGCCTCGATCGTCGCTCGAAATCCGCCGGCGCGCAAACGGAGCAGGATCGTCGCAAGGCTCAGCCGGCTTTGCTAGACTGTGTCAGCTCTGCCGGATGCTTCTTTGCGAGGACCCCTCCATGCCGATCGTCAATCGTGTTGCCGACCTGCAGCCCGAAATCGCCGAGTGGCGGCGCGACATCCACGCCCACCCGGAACTGCGCTACGAGGTGCACCGCACGGCGGCGCTCGTGGCCGACAAGCTCAAGTGTTTCGGCTGCGACGAAGTCGTATCCGGGATCGGTCAAACCGGCGTGGTCGGGGTCATTCGCGGCCGCAGGGCGGGCAAGGCAATCGGTCTGCGCGCCGATATGGACGCGCTGCCGCTCAATGAGGAAACCGGATTGCCGTATCAATCCACCGTCCCCGGCAGAATGCATGCCTGCGGTCATGACGGCCACACCGCGATGCTGCTCGGAGCGGCCAAATATCTTGCCGAAACCCGCAATTTTGCCGGCACCGCCGTCGTCATTTTCCAACCCGCGGAGGAGGGCGGAGCAGGCGCCTTGGCGATGGTGAAGGACGGGCTGATCCCGCGTTTCGCCATCGAGGAAGTTTACGGGATGCACAATTATCCGGGCCTTCCCCTCGGCGAATTTGCCATTCGTTCGGGCCCGATGATGGCCTCCGCGGACCACATCACGATCGACCTCGAAGGCAAAGGCGGTCATGCGGCCAGGCCGCATCTGTGCGTCGATACCATCCTCGTCGGTGCGCAGATCGTCAACCAATTGCAATCGATCGTGGCGCGCAACGTTGATCCGCTCGAATCCGCCGTTGTTTCGATCTGCATGTTCCAGGCCGGCCATACCGACAACGTTATTCCGCAGCATGCGCAACTGCGCGGCACGGCGCGCGCGCTGACGGCCGAGGTGCGCAGCCTTTTGCAGAAGCGCGTGCCGGAGGTGGTCGAAGGGACGGCGCGACTTTATGGCGCCAAGGCCGGGATCACTTACACGAACGGCTATCCGGTGCTGATCAACTACGAACGACAGACCGCGTTTGCCTCGGCGGTCGCGCGCGAGATTGCCGGCGGAGACCGCGTGGACACCGACTTCGCGCCGGTGATGGGCGCCGAGGATTTTGCCTTCATGCTGGCAGAGCGTCCTGGTGCCTTCATCTTCGTCGGCAACGGCGACAGCGCCGGGTTGCATCACCCGGCCTACAATTTCAACGATGAGGTCATTCCCGCCGGAATCTCGTATTGGGTTCGGCTCGTCGAGACCGCGCTCGCCGGATAGCTGGGCCGCGCAAGAACGCTGGCGACCTGCGCTGACGCGCAAGGGTCACTGCGCCGCCTCGATACCATTCTTGGTCCCCACTTTTCGCGCTCCGGCGATGGCCTTGAGCTGTCGCAGCAGAACCGCGATCTTACCGGTGAGGGCGTGCCAGAAGGCGAAGCTGTTGAGGCGCGTGTTCTCGAAGCCAGCGATCAGGACAGCCGCCAGGAAGGGCAGGCTCTGCACCACGAGCACCACCGCGAAAATGTTGATCTCACGCACGTCCTTGACGTTGGTGACGACCAGGACAATCGCCCCCACAAGCAACAGCCCGGCGATGACAGCTTCCCAGAAAGCCGGGAAATCCGGACCCTGGCGGGTCGCGCCGCCCTTGGCCGTGCGCAGGAACGGCAAACGCTCTCTGACGAGTCCGATGCCCACCGCGCGCGCAACCGTCCATTGCACAGACATGGCTGCACAGACGGCGCCGAGCATTTCTCCAGGTGATGCGCGCACGCGCAGACGGTAGAGAACAACGAAGTGCCCGACCGAGACCGCGAAAGCCGCAAGGATCGGGACGGTGAGAATGCGATCGGGCACCGCAATGTCGGCAAAGGCGACAAATGGCACCCACATGATATTGAGCAGGGCGACGGCCACGCCGATGCTCTCGGCGCCCAGCCAGTTGAGCCAGCCTAGGCCATATTCACGCTTCTGCTCGCGCGAAAGACCCTCGGCGCCGGGCAACAGGCGCCGCCAATGCTTGCGCAAAATCTGCAATCCGCCAAAGGCCCAACGGTGCCGTTGCCGGATGTAGGCCTGGAACGTGTCCGGAAGCAGGCCGTAGCCGTAACGTCGGTTGGTGTAGTGAGAAATCCAACCTTGCTCGAGAACCGTGAGGCCAAGATCGGAGTCTTCGACAATCGTGTCGCTCGACCAGCCGCCGGCGGCTTCGATCGCGCCGCGGCGGACGAGGCACATCGTGCCATGAACAATAATGGCGTTGAACTCGTTACGCTGCACCATTCCGATATCGAAGAAACCCGCGTATTCGGCATTCATGGCGCGGTGCATCAGCGATCGGTTGCCGTCGCGGTGATCCTGCGGCGATTGCACCAGACCGACCCTGGTGTCGGCGAATAGCGGGACCAGATCCTTGAGCCAGTTCGGCTCGACGACGTAGTCGGCATCGACGACGCCGATGATTTCCGCGTCGGCGGCGGTATGCGCCAGCGCCAGCCGCAGCGCGCCTGCCTTGTAGCCTACCAGATCGTCAACCCTGAGGAATTTGAAACGCTCGCCAAGCCTGCGACAATGATCTTCGACCGGTCGCCAGAAACTCGGATCCGGCGTGTTGTTGATCACCAAGACGCACTCGAGATTGGGATAATCGAGCCGGGCAACGCTATCGAGAGTGGCCTTGAGCATCTCCGGCGGCTCGCAGCAGGCCGGAATGTGGATGGACACTTTCGGCGCGAAATTGCCGGCGGAATGGGCCGCGACATGGGCCGCGGCCATGCCAAGCCGGCGCGGCAGCCGCCCGAATGCGATGGCCGCGATCTCCTCCATGCGCGTCAGCGCAATGGCGACGAGGGGCACCAGCAGCAGGACTCCCAGTCCGAGGGCAAAGGCCGCTCCAGGTACAAAATAATGACCCTTCCAGAAATCGACGACGGCGGCGAACCATGCGCCCGCGAGGTTTGCGGATACCGCGAGCATGAACGCTTGTGGGACGGTCGCGCCGGCCAAGGCCAGGATCGGTAACGACAAAAGGAAGCCAAGGAGGACCGCAAGCGTCGCGCGCTTGAAATAGTCCGGGTCGGTGATCGGTCCGGTCCAGGAGAACTTCGCTTGACGCTCGGCGTTGAAGATACCCCAATAGGGTCCCACGCCGCCTTCGGACGTTTTCCACGGCTGGTCGATACCCTCGACAATGTTGTAGTCGATGCCGTAAGCCTCAGCGGCCGATACGAAATCGCGCAACACCATGGCCTGCTCGATGCGGCCTGGATTGGCGGCATGCATGTTGTAGCCGGCGCTCGGCCAGCCGAACTCGGCGATGACGATCCGCTTGCCGGGCAGCGCGCGGCGCAACTTGTCGTAAAACTCGATCGTGTAATCGGTCGCCTGCGACGCCTCGATGCCGTTCCAATACGGCAGGACGTGTGCGGCGACGAAATCGACCGCGGAGGCGAGTTCGGGATGCTCGAGCCACACCGAACCGATTTCGCCTGTGGTGACAGGGACCGGGCTTGATCGCTTGACCCGTTTGATCAGGGAAATCAGGTGATCGATCGTCTGGTCGCCGCGATAGATCGTTTCGTTTCCCACTATGATGGCGTCGACGTTGCTGTTGTGGCGGGCCAGATTGATCGCCGACTTGATTTCGCGCTCATTACGCGCCTTGTCCTTGCCGATCCACGCCCCGACGGTGACTTTCAGGCCGAGTTTGGCGGCGATCGGCGGAATGAGTTCGGCGCCGTTGGTCGCCGAATAGGTGCGGATGGCTTTCGTATAGGGCGCGATGGCCTTGAGATCGGCGCGGATCTGCGCCGCGGTCGGCCGTGCGCCATGGTCTGGATTGTCGGATCGTGCAAATGGCGAATAGGAAACGCTCGCGAGCTGGCCCTTGACGTCGGGAGCCGTGACTTGGGTTCGGAGGAGAGCCCACAGCCCGGCATGCACGCACGTGACAAGCGCGAGCACGGCAGCGACGGTGCGCATCGGATTTTCAACCACGCGGGGCGAAGGGCACGGGCCCGAACCTGTCCCCAAGGTTCGATTTTTGTCGTAACGAGCGGCGCGACGTTATGTAGCGGGCAGGCATGGCAAATTCAAGACAACACACGGAATTTTGGCGCGCGACGCGGTCGGACGGAACCTATCGGCCGGCTTTCTGGCCGGGGGCCGCGGATGCTGCCGGGGCCGCTGGTGCCGGCTCCGATGGATTGATCCAACAGGCCTCGACACGTCCATTCAGGCTGTCGGGTGCCTTCGGATCGATACTGCTGGCGTGCAGGATAAGGCAGCGGAATGCCGCCTGGATGTGGCCGGCCGGGCAGCCGAAGCGGTCGTAAAGATCAAGATGCCGAAAGGCGGTCTCCAGGTCGTCACGCCAAAGCAGGCTGACGACGCGGCGCCCGAGCCAGACGCATTCCGGATTGCCGGCAGGACCGCTGACCTCACGTTGAATTTCCGTGTACTCGTCGAGCTTCTGCCCAGACGGCTGGCCGGTCGCAGTGCTCTTGTCGGCAGGTCTGGGGCTGGAAGTTTGAGCTTGAACCGGAAGCGCCGGCCCAGCCAGGACCGCGGCAAGGAAAACGGCGGCGGCGGGTGGTCCGCCCACGGCGCGAAGGAGGCGATGAAGCATGGGTACAGCGGGCTTGGCTTGCAAAAGAGCCGGGAAGCGAGGCGTTCACAACGGCGTTACCTCGGCCATGACTCGGCCATGAGATTAAGCCGCAAGTAGGGCGAAACAGTCGTGGACTTCCCGACAACAAACCAAGCCGACACGTTTGTCCAGCGCGTACGACGCTCATGCTTTGCGCATCGGCAGACTTGGCATGACAGATCGGCACAACAGACTTGCCACAACAGACTTGCCACAACAGGCTTGGCACGAGCCGCGCTTCAAGATTAATTCGATCGCGTGTTTCGATCGGCGGACCGATACGGGATAGGCTCGGCGCTGGCGCCGTTCGCGCTTACTGCGCTGGCCGCCGGCGTCATGTGGTGGTGGCTGGGCGCGCCGGTTCGGCTGCCATCCGGATTGGGGTCGGACGGAAAGCTCTACTGCGTCTCCTACGCGCCATACCGCGACGATCAGGACCCGTTGGTTGAGGGAACCCAAATCCATGCGAGGCAGATCGACCACGATCTCGCACTGATCGCAAAATACAGCAATTGCGTGCGCACCTACGCAGTCCATGACGGAGGCGCCGCCATCCTCGAAGCCGCGCGCCGATATGGGTTGAAGGTATTGTTCGGGCTTTGGCTCTCCGGCGACGTGGAGAAGAACCGGCAGGAGATCGCGACCGGCGTTCGACTGGCCAACAAATATCGCGACGTGATTACGGCGATCGTCGTCGGCAATGAGGTCTTGCTGCGCGGCGATCTGTCCGTCGGCAACCTGATCGCCACGATTCGAAGCGTCAAGGCAGAGGTGACGGAGCCGGTCACATACGCCGACGTGTGGGAATTCTGGCTGCGCAATCCGGAGGTCGCGAACGCGGTCGACTTCGTCACGATCCATGTCCTGCCCTATTGGGAAGATTTCCCGATCGCCGCCGATCGCGCTGTTGCGCATGTTGCCTCCATTCGCGCCCGGGTGGCTGCCGCCTTCCCGGGCAAGGACATCCTTATCGGCGAGTTCGGCTGGCCGAGCGCCGGCCGCATGCGCGAAGGCGCCCTGCCGTCGCCGTCCAATCAGGAACGTGCAATCGATGAAACGCTGGCGCTGGCTCAGCGTGAGCATTTCAACGTCAATGTGATCGAAGCGTTCGATCAGCCGTGGAAACGATGGCTTGAGGGCACCGTTGGCGGGCAATGGGGTATCTTTGACCGTAGCGCTGGCGGGCCGAAATTCAGCCTCTCCGGCGATGCGGTATCCAACCATCCATTATGGCGCATCAACGTCCTGGCAGGCGTCCTGCTGGCGGCCTTGACGTTCGGCGGCGCCCTTTTCGGTGCCCGTAACAAAGCGCCGCCAAGCTCCTTCTGGTGGAGGATCGGCGCGCTTGCCTTTCCTCCGGCCGTCCTGGTGGGTTGGACTGCCGAGGCAATACCCGCCGAGAGCTTCAGTGCGGGAGGCTGGTTGCGCTCCATATCTTTTGCACTCGTTGCGGCCGCGGCTCCGATCGTCTGCGCGGTGGCTTGCGCGAAGCACCGGCCGTTGCCGAGCTTTTCCGCATTGCTCGGCCGCACCGGACTGCGCCTCGATGCGTTGGATGTCGCGCTTGGCGTGATTTTTATTGCCCTCTTTCTCCTATCGGCACAGACCGGTCTCGGGCTCGTGTTCGATCCGCGCTATCGGGACATTCCGTTCGCTCCGATATGCGCTGCCGTTGCGCCTTTTTTGGTGTTGCTGTGGTCGGCGCGCCGTCCCGCCGGATCGCCGGCAATCGCAGAGCGGGTGGCGGCGGCGCTGCTCGCGGCGGCGGCAATCTACATCGTTTTCAACGAGAGTTTCGCCAATTGGCAGGCGGTATGGTTCTGCGTGGGCCTCTTGATCCTGGCCTTTATTCTGGCATCGGCGCAGGACGCGCCAAGCTGAGGATCAGCGCACCGACCGCCAAGCCGGAAAGATCGGAATTGTGCAGCACGAGACCGAAACCGATCAGCGCGAGAGCCGAGCCAAACAGCACAAGCGAGGGCCGGACGAGATTAAGGATCGCGGTCGCGAGCGCAGCCGCGCCGAATACTTGATGGGTGAACAGCAGGATCGCCAGCCAACGGCTGCTGCACAGCCAAGTCCTGGCTCCGGCCCGACACGCGAGCCCGACGTTCGCGTTCTCGATACCCACATAACGGAGATAGAGCGCCTCTCCGATCGCCAAAAAGCCGATCACGAGCAGCCAATTAGTCTGCCGGGCGGTTGGCAGGAAAAGTCGCGGGTTGTTGCGTGGTCCGCTCACATCGATGCTTCCGGCGCGTCATCGCCCCGGCGCGTAAAATCATGGCTGAGCGGGAATTGCAACCTTACCGCAACGCCAGCGTCTGGCTGTCAAACTGCGTCGGTTGGCAGAACAGTCGGTAACGCGCGAGCGCGGCGCATATTCGCGCCGCTGCCGCGGCATCGGCCAACGGCCCCACGATCAGCCGCAATTCGATGTGCTTCGACTGCGGGATGGCACGCAGCCGCACCATTGGCGTCAAGCCTTCGAAAAGCTGAGCATGCGCGGAATGGATCCCGAGCCAGCGGGCCCGCAGCACTTGAATTGAGAGCGCGCTGCCGATGTCGGCGCCGTACTCGCTCGGCTCGGCGGCTGGCGCCTCGGCTTCTCGTGCGGGCGAGGTCTGCGGCGGCGCCGGTAACGGCGCACCAAAGGCGGCCGCTGGCAAACTTGGCGGAACGATGGACGAAATGATCGCGGGCGTAATCGGCACCGCCGTTGCATCCGCCGGCCAAGGGTTCTTGGTCTCCGCTTTGACCTCCTGGATCTGGCGGGTAACCGAGCCGGTGATATCGGCCATATTGTGCTCGACTTCGGCAAGCTGCGCTTCCAGCTTCCCGTTCTGCGCCCGCAGATCCTGCACGGCCTGGGCCAGCCGCCGCGTCTCGGCCTGGGCATCGAACGACGACTTCGCGGTCGACAAATAGGCGTGCCCCACCGTCGTCGGCATTATGGCGGCAAGGCGTTGCAAGCCGGCATCGGTCCCGGCGGTCAGCATGGCAAAAAGCAGCGCGCAGGCGGCTGCACCACCCCACAGCGCCATGCGCCACAAATGACGAATGGTGAACCGCTTCTTGCCGGGATCGCGCTTCGGCACAACCTTTACAGGCCGGTTTGCCGCCTGATTTTTGATCTCCACCGGCCGCTCCGCTGCATCGAGGCGCAGATGTCGTACCCGACGAATCAGTAACAAAGGCTAGCAGATTTCGAATCGATGAGGCCGTTTTGGCGAGGCCCATCGCCGCCCTTTTTCGAACTCCAGGCCGTTTGCCATTGGTGCAGGGCGCGCTTTCGGCCGGCAACGGGCTCGGCTATGAAGTGCGCCGCGAAGGCTCTTGGCGATGCAGCAGCTTCGGACCTGCTTGGCGATTGTACTTGCGGCCGGCGAGGGTACGCGCATGCGTTCGGCACGGCCGAAAGTGCTGCACGCGATCGCCGGCCGAACCCTGCTCGCCCACGTGCTGGAGACGCTAGCTGAGTTCGGCGCCTCCTCGACCGCAGTCGTCGTCGGCTCCCAGGACGCGGTCGCGGCGGAGGTCAGGCGCGTGGCCCCTGCTGCGTCATGTTTCGTACAAGAGCGGCGGCGCGGGACGGCGCACGCGGTCCTGGCGGCAAAGCCGGCGATCGCCATGGGCTTTGATGACATCATCGTCGTGTTCGGTGATTCGCCGCTATTGCGCCCGGCGGCGCTTGCGCGTTTGCGGATGCCGCTGGCCGCCGGCGCGGCCGTTGCAGTCGCGGCATTCCGCCCGACCGATCCGACCGGCTACGGCCGACTGATCGTCCAGAGCGACGAACTCGTGGCCATTCGCGAAGAAGTCGATGCGAGCGAAAGCGAAAAGGCCATCGGTCTTTGCAACGGCGGGATTATGGCGCTTTCCGGGCGCACCGCTCTTGCTATCCTGGAGCGCATCGACAATCGAAATCGCAAAGGGGAATATTATCTGACGGAGGCCGTCGAAGTCGCGCGCAGCATGGCGCTCGGCACAGTCGCGGTGGAAGTCGAGGAGGAGGACGTGCGCGGCATCAACACCAAAAAAGAGCTGGCCGAGGCGGAAGCGATCGCCCAGCAGCGCCTGCGCAAGGCGGCGCTCGAAGCCGGCGTCACGATGATTGCGCCGGAGACGGTGTTCCTTGCCGCTGACACAAGCTTCGGCAAGGATGTCGTGATCGAACCCTATGTCGTGTTCGGCGAGAAGGTCAGCGTGGACGATGGCGCGGTCATTCACTCGTTTTCGCATCTCGCCGGCGCCCAAATCGGCAAGGGAGCGTCGGTTGGTCCGTTTGCGCGCCTGCGCCCCGGAACCAGGCTTGGCGAAGGGGTGCGCATCGGCAACTTTGTCGAAGTGAAAGAGGCGACGGTCGAGGCCGGTGCCAAGGCCAACCACTTGAGCTATATCGGCGACGCCTCTGTGGGTGCGGAAGCCAACATCGGCGCCGGTACGATCACCTGCAATTATGACGGCACCGGCAAGCACCGCACCGAAATCGGCAAGAAGGCCTTTATCGGCTCGAACTCGGCCTTGGTGGCGCCGGTCGCGATCGGAGACGGAGCCTATATCGGATCCGGGTCCGTGATTACCTCCGACGTGCCGGCCGAGGCGTTGGCGCTGGGGCGCGGACGGCAGGTCGTTAAGGAAGGATGGGCGAATCGCTTGCGGGCGCTGAAATCCCTTGGGAAAAGAAAGGCGCATTCGCGCGACTGAACGCGTAACGGCCGCGTTCGGCTGCCGCGCCGCCGGGACCATATCGCGCAGGGGTGTTACGATGCGCAACGTTAATTGACTTTCCGGGCGCCGCGGCAGCGCTTTAACCATGAAGCATGCAAGGAACGGTAATCAGTCGCCGCTAATCCGGTCGGCGGCAAAGACGCGGATCCGGTCGTTGACCATTAGCGGGAACACCCGGAAGGGGAGCATCCGCTCAAATGTGCGGGATTGTCGGAATCATCGGTACCGAGCCGGCTGCGCGGCAGCTCGTCGATGCGCTCAAACGCCTTGAATACCGCGGATACGATTCCGCCGGCGTGGCCACGCTCGAACAGGGCGTGCTCACGCGCCGCCGGGCCGAGGGCAAGCTGAAAAATCTCGAGCTCCGGCTCGCACGCGAGCCGCTCGCCGGTACAATCGGCATCGGCCACACCCGCTGGGCGACGCACGGCCGGCCGACTGAAAACAATGCCCATCCGCATGCAACCGACAAGCTTGCCGTCGTCCATAACGGCATCATCGAGAATTTTGCCGAGCTGCGGCGCGAGCTGGAACTTGGCGGAGTCAAATTCGAGACCGAGACCGACACCGAGGTGGTCGCGCATCTGGTCTCCGAGGAGATGAAGCGCGGGGCGTCCGCGGTGGAGGCAGTCAAGCGGGCGCTGCCACGGCTGCGCGGCGCGTTTGCGCTCGCATTCCTGTTTGCCGGCGAAGGCGACCTGCTGATCGGCGCGCGCAAAGGCTCGCCGCTTGCCATTGGTTTTGGCGACGGCGCGATGTTCGTCGGCTCCGATGCAATCGCGCTTGCGCCATTCACCGACAGAGTGAGCTATCTGGAGGATGGCGACTGGGCGATCGTCAGGCGTGAGGGCGTCGAGGTACACAATGCGGAAGGTGCGATCGTCCACCGCGAACTGATCAAATCGCAAGCCTCGGTATTGCTGATCGACAAGGGCAATCACCGCCATTTCATGGCCAAGGAGATTTACGAGCAGCCCGAGGTCGTCGGCCACACGCTCGCCAATTATCTGGACATGGCGGCCGAGCGCATTGCGTTGCCGATGAAGCTGCCGTTCGATTTCAGGAAGCTCGAGCGCCTCTCGATCGCCGCCTGCGGTACCGCGTACTACGCTGCCATGGTTGCGAAATACTGGTTCGAGCGCTTCGCCCACTTGCCGGTGGAGGTCGACATCGCGTCCGAGTTCCGCTACCGCGATGCGCCGCTCTTGCCGGACAATCTCGCCATTTTCGTCTCCCAGTCCGGCGAGACCGCAGATACGCTCGCCTCGCTGCGTTACGCGCGCGAGCACAAGCAGCACATCCTGTCGGTCGTCAATGTGCAGACCTCAAGCATTGCGCGCGAGAGCGACGTCGTGATGCCGACGCTTGCCGGTCCGGAAATCGGCGTCGCTTCAACCAAGGCTTTCACTTGTCAGTTGGCAGCGCTCGCAACGCTCGCCATCGCCGCCGGACGTGCACGCGACGTGCTCACGGAAAGCGACGAGCAGCGGCTCGTGCACGCTCTCATCGAAGTGCCGCGCCATCTGGTCGAGGCGCTGGCGCTGGAGCCGCGGATCGAGCAGCTTGCGCGCGATCTCTCCAAATGCCGCGACGTGCTCTATCTCGGCCGCGGAACGAGCTTCCCGGTCGCGCTCGAAGGGGCACTGAAGCTGAAAGAAATCTCTTACATCCACGCCGAAGGCTACGCGGCCGGCGAGCTCAAGCACGGCCCGATCGCACTGATCGATGAAGGCACGCCGGTCGTGGTGATTGCGCCCTACGATCGTATCTTCGACAAGACCGTCTCCAATATGCAGGAAGTGGCGGCGCGCGGCGGCAAGCTTATCCTGGTTACCGACGCCAAGGGCGCCGAGGCCGCAGCGGGCGAGCCGCTCGGCGTTCTTACGCTGCCGACGATGGCGGCAACAATCACGCCGCTCGTCTACGCGGTTCCGGTGCAGCTCATTGCCTATCACACCGCGGTTCTGCTCGGCACCGACGTCGATCAGCCACGCAATCTCGCCAAGTCCGTGACGGTGGAGTGAACACCCCGCGGCAATGTGTTATGATGTATTATTGTCGGCGCGAGAAAGCTGACGACGATCAGTCATGACCAATGCGAACGATCGCGTAAGCGTAGAAGCGGGCGGCACGCGACCGGCTTACGGGCTCGTTAGCCGGATCCGCAATTATTTCCTGACCGGCCTGATCGTTGCCGGACCTGTTGCCGTTACACTGTGGTTGGTTTGGTGGTTCGTCACCTGGGTGGACAATTGGGTGCGGCCGTTCATTCCGACCGCGTATCGCCCGGAGACCTACCTGCCGGTCAACGTCCCGGGTTTCGGCCTGATCATCGCGTTTGTGGCGCTCACGCTGCTCGGCTTTTTCACCGCCAATTTGGTCGGCAGCAAGCTGGTGAGCGTAGGCGATGGCCTGCTCAACCGCATGCCGATCGTGCGTCCGATCTACCGTACCGCCAAACAGATTTTCCAGACTCTGTTTTCCAGTTCGGGCTCCAGCTTTCGCCATGTCGGGCTGGTGGAGTTCCCCGGGCCGGGAATGTGGTCGCTGGTTTTTCTGACGCAGCCGCCGAGCGCCGATATCTCCGCACGTCTGCCGGCGAGCGAATACGTTTCCGCCTTCATGCCGTGTACGCCGAATCCCACGACCGGTTTCTTCTTCTACGTACCCCGGCGAGACGTCGTCGATCTCGACATCACGGTCGAGCAGGCGATGCAGCTTCTGATTTCGGCCGGCGTCATTCAGCCCGGCGGAGATCTTGAGGATCATGGCAAGCTCGCGGCGCTGGCTGAAACCGCGCGCACGGCACAAGCGGCGCGGAAGGCGGAGCCGGTGCTGCCCACGACGGCGAAATAGGTCTGCTGCCGATTGAAATCTTCCAGCGAAACGAACCTCAATCTTGGTGTAGCTGTCTGGCTTGGCCGCATTGACCGCCCGGTTACCCCGCCGCCAACAGCCGGATCGCCTCGTCGCGAGAAAACAAGTAGAGCAGGTGACGCAGTGCTTCGCCTCGCAGCGAGGATAGTTTCGGATCGCGCGACAGCACGAACGCGGCATCGTCGCGGGCGGCGCTCAGAAGCTTGCCGTGCAGTTCCAGGCGGGCAATGCGGAAGCCAGGTTCGCCGCTCTGCCGGGTGCCGAGCACGTCGCCTTCGCCGCGCAGCCGCAGATCTTCCTCGGCAATGCGAAAGCCGTCGTCGGTTTCGCGCAGGATGGCAAGGCGCGCCTTGGCGGTTTCGCCGAGTGGGGCCTTGTAGAGCAGAAGACAGGTGGATTGCTCGGCGCCGCGGCCGACGCGGCCGCGCAACTGATGCAATTGCGCCAGTCCGAAGCGTTCGGCGTGCTCGATCACCATCACGCTCGCCTCCGGCACGTCGACGCCGACCTCGATCACCGTGGTAGCGACCAGCAGTCGCGCTTCGCCCGCGGCAAAGCGCGCCATGGCGCGATCCTTGTCGGCGCCGCGCATGCGGCCGTGGACGAGGTCGACACGGTCTCCAAAGCGCTTTTTCAGAGCCCCAAAGCGCTCCTCGGCGGCTGCAAGATCGACGAGTTCGGATTCCTCGACCAGTGGGCATACCCAATAGACGCGGCGGCCTTCGTCGAGCGCGCGCGCTACGGCCTCGATCACTTCGTTGAGGCGGTCGAGCGGGACCGCGCGCGTATCAACCTTTTGCCGGCCGGCCGGCTTTTCGCGCAGCGCCGACACGTCCATGTCGCCGAAATAGGTGAGAACGAGCGTGCGCGGGATTGGCGTCGCAGTGAGGACAAGAAGATCGACCGCTTCGCCCTTGTGCGCGAGCGCCAAACGCTGGTGCACGCCGAAACGATGCTGCTCGTCGACGATGGCGAGTGCGAGATCGCGGAAGGAGACTTCTTCCTGGAACAGCGCGTGCGTGCCGACGATGAGATCGATCGTGCCCGCGGCAAGTGCGGTCAGCGTCTCGTCGCGTTCGCGCCCGCGCTCGCGTCCGGTCAATAGCGCGGCGCGGATGCCTGCTCTCCCGGCAAGCGGCGCAACGGTCGAGAAATGCTGCCGTGCCAGAATTTCGGTCGGCGCCATAAACGCCGCCTGCCGGCCGGCCTCGATGACCTGGGCAGCGGCAAGGAGCGCCACGACCGTCTTGCCCGAACCGACGTCGCCTTGCAGGAGCCGCAGCATCCGCGTCGGCTGCGCCAGGTCGGCGACGATCTCGGTGACGGCTTGCTGCTGCGACGGCGTGAGCGCGTAGGGCAGGGCGGTAATGATGCGGGCTCGCAGCCGGCCTTCGGCGGCGCTGCCGCGCCCGGCGCGGATGCGCTGGTGTGCGCGCAAAAGCGCCAGCGCCAACTGGCCGGCGAGCAGCTCATCGTAGGCAAGCCGCGACCACGGCCCGCTCTCGGGCTTGATATCGTCGGGCGATTGCGGCCGGTGCACGCGGCGCAGCGATTCGGCGAAACTCGCAAATGCGTTGCGCTCGAGCCATGCCTTGTCCTGCCATTCCGGCAAGCTCTTCGGCAGGCGATTGAGCGCCGCCTCGATGGCGCGGTGCAACTGACCGGAGTGCAGCCCCTCTGTCAGCGGATAGACCGGATCGATCAGGGGCAGATTGGCGAATCCGGCCTCGTCCACCACTCGGTCGGGATGCGCCATCTGCAAATGGCCATCGTAAAGCGTGGCGAGCCCCGACACGTAGCGGGTCTCGCCGACGGGAAAGAGCTTCTCCAGATAGTCGCGGCGAGCGTTGAAATAGGTGATGGTCAGGGTGTTGGTGTCGTCGAAGGTATCGATATTGTAGGGCGCGCGCGGGCGGTGCGGCGGCGGCGGCCGGTGGCGATTGACCGTCACCGCGACCGTCACCACCGTGTCGGGCCTGATCTCGCTGAGTTTCGGCTGATTGCGGCGATCGACAAAGCCGGTCGGGAAGTGGAACAGCAGATCGACGACGCGCGGCTTCTCGCTCTCGCGGCCAAGCAGCCGGGCGTAAAGCTTCTCCAACCGCGGCCCGATCCCGGGGAGTGTCGAGAGCGAAGCGAACAGCGGATTGAGGGTCGGAGGGCGCATGACGCGCATTCTACACTGTCATCATCCGCGAAAACCGGATGATCCAGTCATTGCTGGAGTGCAGGCGCCTAATGGATGGTGTGCCTGCGCGGGCCATGACAAGCACCGGGCCGCCCTCTATATACACCGCGCCCGGCACGTCCGGGCTTTTGGCGTTGCTCAAGATTGCGGCAATGACGGAACGATCGAGCGAAGGGTTGGATGAGCGGCGGCGCAAGCTTCTATTTCGCGCTTGGCGGCGCGGGGTGCGCGAGATGGATTTGATCGTCGGCCGATTTGCCGATGCGCATATCAGTGCGCTTGACGAGCAGGGGCTTGACGATTTCGAACGGGTGATCGAGCTGCCCAACGACCTCCTGTATGCCTTGATCGTGGGTGCCGAAACAATTCCGCAAACGCACGATACCGCAGTGCTGCGGCAGCTCATCGCATTCCATTGCAAGCGCGAGGCGACGCGGTGACCGCACTGGCGCAAGCGCACTCGCCGGCGCGGCGTCTCGCTTCCGGCCGGCCGCTGCTGCTCGCCGGCGTTGCCGACAGCGCCGAAGGCTTGGTGATTGCCGACCTTGCCCGCGCCATCGCGGCCGGTGACGAGCCGCCGGCGGTCAGCGCGGCAGTGATCTGCCGCGACGGTCCGCGCATGGCGGCGCTCGCCCGCGCCGTCGCTTTCTTCGCGCCGGATATCGAAGTGCTGGAATTCCCGGCCTGGGACTGCCTGCCCTATGACCGGGTGTCGCCGCATGCCGCCGTTGTGGCGCAACGCATGGCGACTCTGGCGCGATTGGCGCGCGTCAAGGGCCGCGAACGGCCGTCCGTGCTGCTCACCACGGTCAATGCCATCCTGCAGCGTGTGCCGGCGCGCGAAATCGTGGCGCGGCAATCACTTGCTGCCGCTCCCGGCAACGTGCTGCCCATGGACGGCATCATCCAGTGGCTCGAACTCAACGGCTTCAACCGCGCCGCCACCGTGCGCGAATCTGGCGATTACGCCGTGCGCGGCGGCATCCTCGATCTCTACGCACCCGGCATGGATTCGCCGGTACGGCTCGATTTCTTCGGCGACACGCTGGAGACGATCAAAAGTTTCGATCCGGAAACGCAGCGTACCAACGCCGGACTGCAGGCACTCGATCTCGTCCCCATCGCCGAGTTTCAGCTCACCAGCGACACCATCCGGCTGTTCCGCACCGGCTATGTTTCAGCCTTCGGCGCCACGGCGCCTGACGACGTACTCTACGAGGCCGTGACCGAAGGCCGCCGCTATGCCGGCATGGAGCACTGGCTGCCGCTGTTTCACAAACAGATGGACACGCTGTTCGATTATTTGGGCTCGCCAAGCGCCTCACCCCCACTCCTGGAGGGGGAAAATCGAACCGTCGGAGGCGGTTCGGGGTGGGGTGATGATAAGGCCGCGCACATTGAATCGCTGTCGCCCCCTCACGCTCGCTCCGCTCGCGACCTCCCCCCTCCAGGGCGAGGTGAAAAGCGCATTGCCACACCAATAATACTCGAGGCGCTCGCTGAAGAGGCCGCCCATGAGCGCCTCGCGCAGGTCGCCGACTATTTTCAAGCGCGTAAGGATGCCCTCGATCAGGACGGCGGCGGCGCCCCGTACAAGCCGCTGCCGCCGGATAAGCTTTACCTTGCTGAAGCCGAGTGGCGCACACGCCTGGAGAGAGCGGCGCTTGCACGGCTGTCACCGTTTGCCGCGCCCGACGGAACAGCGGATGCGATCGACGTTGCCGCGCGTGCCGGCAAGAACTTTGTCTCCGAAAGGAGCGAACCCGGCAAGAACGTGTTCGAGGCGCTGATCAAACACGTCGAGGGATTGCAAACCGGGGGCAAGCGCACGGTGATCGCGCTGTGGAGCGAGGGCTCGCGCGAGCGCATGGGCCACGTGCTTGCCGAGCACGGACTGCACAATCTCGCCAATGTAGCCTCCTGGCCGCAGGCTCTGGCGCTGCCGAAGGTGCAAGTTGCGCTCGCCGTGCTCGGGATCGAGTCGGGCTTCGAGACTGCCGACTTTGCCGTCATCAGCGAAGAAGACATTTTGGGCGAACGCCTGGTGCGCCCGCGCCGGCAGATCAAGCGCGCGGAGAATTTCATCGCCGAGGTGACGAGCCTCTCCGCCGGCGATCTTGTCGTCCATGTCGATCACGGCATCGGCCGCTTCATCGGGTTGCGCACCATCGAGGCCGCCGGCGCGCCGCACGACTGCCTGGAGATCCACTACGCCGGCGGCGACAAGCTGTTCCTGCCGGTGGAGAACATCGAGCTGCTCTCGCGCTACGGCTCGGAGGACATGCACGTCGAGCTCGACCGCCTTGGCTCGACGGCCTGGCAGTCGCGCAAGGCGCGGATGAAGAACCGCATCCGCGAAATCGCCGGCGAGCTGATCAAGGTCGCGGCCGAGCGGCAATTGCGCGAGGCGCCGCGGCTTGCCGTCGGCGCCGGCCTCTACGACGAGTTCTGCGCCGGCTTTCCCTACGAAGAGACCGACGACCAGGACGCCGCCATCGCTGCAATGGTCAACGATCTCGGTGCGGGACGGCCGATGGACCGGCTGATCTGCGGCGATGTCGGCTTCGGCAAGACCGAGGTAGCGTTGCGCGCCGCCTTCATCGCGGCGATGAAC
>JASHOR010000048.1 GCA_030041005.1 Xanthobacteraceae bacterium | reverse complement strand
TGCACCCGCACGTCCACGCCTGGGCCGAGAAGTTCCGCGCCATGCCGGAATTCGCCAAGGAAGTCGGCCAGCTACGCCATTCGCCGAAACAGCTTGACGCCATCCGCAGCGCCCAGGCTGGCAGGACGCTCGAAGCGGTCGCAGGCTTCTAGTGTGGCGGTTCTGAAATCCGCATCATTCCTGCCGCCAACCGGTCATGCGGATTTCTGAACCAAGGCCACACTGGATCAATAAGTTGCTCCTTCGATTCCGAAGTTCGCAAACGAGGGTGCCGCATAATGATGCGAACTTCGGAATCGGGACACTAGATGCCACTGGTCTTTTGCGTTCGCATGAGAGCATGAGGACCCCGGATGCGAATGTCAGAATCGGACCACTGCATCACGACTGGGCGTCGATGACCTTGCGAACCAGTTCCTTCGGGAAGCTTTTTTCCTGCGATTTCGCGAGCGGCGCCAGCGCGTCCGCGAACTGTTTATATTTCGGCGAGCCGGCGTCGAGCTTGGTGACGCTCATGCCGTGCTGCTGCATCTGACCGAGTTCGCGATCGTACGCGGCGATCATGGCCGCCGTGGCCTGCCGGCAAGCCGTATAGCCCGCGTCGAGCACGACTTTCCGCAGATCGGGCGGCAGTGCGTCGAGCGCGCTCTTGTTCATGACGTAGCCGGTCATAAGCAGGCCGAACAATCCGTTTGTCGCCAATAGAAATTTCGCGACCTCGTATTCCTTGAGACCGATGGCGCCCTCCAGACCACCAATCGCGGCTTGTACCGTTCCGCGCTGCAGGGCCGGGTAAACGTCGGCGACTTCTATGGTCGACGGCGCACCGCCGAGGGTTTGGACGATCTGCGCGGTCAGGCGGTCGAACACCCGGACGGTCTTGCCGCGAAACGCGGCAGGCGTGTCCATAAGAGTGCGCGAGGAGACGACCACCGGACCGTTGTAGAGAGCGGCAAGAAGGCGCACGCCGTGCTTGCTCATATCGTCGTCGAGCGCGTCAAACAGCGCGGTTCCGGGGCCGATCGCTTTGAGAAAATTATCGGCGGTGGGACGGAAGAAGACCGTATTGAGCACCCCGGCCGTCGGCACGATCGAAGCCCAGCTTCCCATTGTCGTGAGAGAAATATCCACGACGTGAGACTGGATGGCTGAAGGAACTGCCCGTTCATTCACCAGCGAGCCGGCCGGAAATGTCTGAATGGCGATGCGGCCGCCGCCGGCTTTCTGCACGGCCGCTTGAAAGGCCGTCGTGAAGACCACGACTTGAGGGGCGCTCGGCGCGCCCCAACTTGCCAGCCGCAGCGTGAAATTGGCATCGGCCCGGGCCGGGACGACGGCTGACACGGAGGCAGCACCGGCAGCAGCCAAAAAGTGGCGGCGGTGGAGTTTTCGAAGGCTTGAGCAGGCCACGGCCGGCGCCAAGTCTTTTTCGCCGGGGGTCTCCGCCAGGCGGCGATTTTCGACTGCTTTCATAATGCCCTCCCCGTCACCTTCCGCTGCCCTGCCATCCGGCCGGCATTGGCGCGCCATCGTCTCATTTGATGAGAAACGGCAATGGCTTATAATGTCCTATATTGTATCGATGACAATGAGAACGTTTTATGCCCCGCAAGTCAATGCCCAATTCTCACCGTGCGACAGCGCTGGAGCGAACGAATGCCCGCGCGCTGCACGAGCAGCTCAGCGATCGGTTGAGAGCGGATCTCGCTTCGGCGTGTTCGGCTGACGGCCGCATCGGCACCGAGAAGGAAATCGGGAGCGCCTATCGGCTCAGCCGCAGCACCGTGCGCCGCGCCATCCGAACGCTGGTCGAGGAAGGCGCCCTGGTCCGCCGGCAAGGCAAGGGCACGTTCCTCGCCCGGCCGAAGCCGCGCATCACCTATGCAATCGACCGCTTCGGCCCTTTCATGGCGGCCCTTACCGAGGCCAACGAGACGGTCTCGGTCCGCTTGCTTGATTTCACCTGGTGCACCGGCGAGCGCGTTCCAAAACAATTCGGCAGCGAGAATGCAGCGCTGATCTACGAGCGTCTGTACGAGACCGCCAACATCGCTCACGCGCTGCTGCAAATCGCGCTGCCGGGACGTCTCGGCGAGCGAATAAGCCGGGCCGATGCTTCAGCGATGGGTATCTATCAGATTTTGCGGGAAAAGCTCGGCATCGATCCCGTTGCCGCCAGCTTCAATATCAGCAGCGAATTGCCGGATCTGCGGCTGGCGCAACGGCTTGGGATTTCGCCGACAACGCCTTTGCTGACCCTGGAACGCATCTCCTATGACAGGCACGACGTGATCGTGGAGCGGACGATGCATCATCTTCTGCCGGACGTCTACAAGCTGAACGTGAACGCGAGAAATCACGCGAGCTGACGCGGGCGTCGCGCTCGTCGCCGGCAAGACGCGGAGCGCGCGCTCGCGAAAGGCCGCCGCCGGCAGGCGTTCGCACCTATTGGGGGCCGGGGCTGGGCTTCGCCGAACAGCTATCCGCCGGCGCGATTCCAGCCGCGAGCGCGATCGCCGTAAATCTCAAAGCCGGCGGGCGTCACCGCCACCGTATCCTCAAGCTTGATAAAGCCGCGGCGCGGATGCTGCAGCGTGGTTTCGACCGAGACCACCATGCCGGCTTCGAGCGGCCGGTCCGCATCGTAGGCGTCGTAAGGCACCGGCCCGGAATTGGTGAGCCGCGGCGCCTCGTGACTGACCAGCCCCATGCCGTGAGCGAGAAAATGAATATGATTGTGCAGCTTCGACTTGTGCAGCACGGCATCGGCCGCGGCATAAATCTCCCGGCCGGGCACGCCGGCACGGATCGGCTGCATCGACGCCTGCTCGATCGCCTCGATCTCGGCCAACAGATCGACCAGTTCGGCATCCGGCTCGCCGACCACCGCCATCCGGGCAAGATCGCCGATGTAGCCGTGATAATTGCCGCCAGAATCGAGCGACAGCGGGTCGCCGTTTTCCCAGCGCTGATCCGACGGGGCGCGGTTCAAACTCGAACCCGCCGCGATCAGGCAATAGTCGAAGGTCAGCCCGCGCATCGTCTCCTCGCGACGCAGCGCCTCGCTCAACTCGGCCTTGGTGGCGCCGGCGCCATGGCTGCCGATCACCGCCAGCATCGAGTCGATCACGAGGTCCGACGCGATGCGCAGTTTTTCCAGCTCCTCGGCAGTCTTGCGCGCGCGCAACCGCTCGAGCGCGAACAGGGCGTCCTTGATCTCGCTGTCCGCGAAGGCCTTGCGCAGCACGGCCAGCGAATCCGCCGGAATGAACGCCATCTCGACTCCCAGGCGCTTCGGCCTGGCATCGAGCTTGCGGATATAGGCGGCCGCCTTTTCCATGACGTCGACCGAACCCGAGCTTTTGACGTCGAGTTCGGAGACCCAGAACGGTTTGACCTCGTTCTGAAAGTTCTCCATGCGATGACCGAAAAAGCCCGCCTTTTGCGGCGCTCCCTTGGGATACACGAACACCGGCAGGTAGCGGCTGAGCCCCATGGCATCCATGGACTCGAAGAAGAAGGCGCGATGTCCGCCAAGCAGGTACTGCACATTGTGCTTCGAGGTGGCGAGAAGGATGTCGATCCCGGCCTCGTCCATGACCTTGTCGAGGCGCGCGGTATCGAACGGAGCTGTGCGTTGTCGTTGCGTGATGTCGAGCATCTCGATCTCCTGGCGCAGGCGGCCCGTGCAGGATGCAAGCCTAGCAAAATGAGCCGCGCGAATGAACCCGTGGCGGGGGTCCGGACGGGCGATAAGATCGCCGCCCCTTGCCGATCACAGCCGAGCCGGTTCGCGCTGTTGCTGCCGATCGGCGGCGGTTCCGTCACGCCGCGCCGCACGCGGGGAAGACACGGTGGCGCGATCATCGGGCCGGATGCGTTTGAGCAGACGGTCGAGCGCCACAATCACCTGGCGTCTGCTGGCGCGCCCGAGGCGACGTTCTTCGGCGACATCAGCCAGCGCCGCAGAGCGGGACGAGATGCCGGCAAAACCATAGATGCCGCCGGCGCCCGCCAGCGCGTGGGCGATCCAGCCGATCGAGGCCACAGCAGGCTCGCCACCCGTCTGCGAGAGCTGCCGGCGATAGGCCGCAAGCGCGCGCGCATCGGCCTCGAGCCGCTGCAGGAAATGTTCGCTCAGCGGCGCCAGCAGCCCGATAACGGGAACGAAGCGGCGCAGTTCGGCCGCAAGATCGAGCCGATCGAACGGCTTTTCGATCACGCCAGCGGCGCCAAGCGCATCGAGGCGTGCGCACTCCGCCGGACTCTGCCGCGCGGCCGCAAACACCACCGGAATGCCCGCCGTGCTTCGGCGCAGACGCAGGCGCGCGAGCATTGCTGGAGCGTCGATGTCCGGCATGACCGGATCGAGCAGCAGCAAATCCGGCCGCCATTGCGCGGCGACACGCAATGCGTCGGCGCCCGAGGCGCAGCGGCGCAGCACGAACAACGGATCGCGCCGCAATGACGATTTGACCATTTCGCGCTTGGCGGCATCGCCGCCGGCGAACAGAAGGTGGAGCTTGACCATCTCCCTAAGCAACAACGCGGCGGTCAACGCGATGTTAAAGCGGCGCCAAGGAACGCCTACGTGGAAATACGAAGGCGCTGCACTGGTGCGCGCCAAGACTGCGCGGCTCTGGCGCCATTCCGCGGCTCGCGGCCGTCGCAACTGACGACTGCGATCAGCGCCACAGCGCGGCGCTGGCCAATCGGGCGCCTTCAACCAGCGACGACAGCTTCGCCCACATGACGGATGGATGCACGCGACGATGAAACGGGCCCTGGGCGAAGCCGCAATCGGTGCCGGCGATAATGTTCTCGCGTCCGACCAGGCGAGCAAGCCGCACGATGCGCTCGGCGACGAGTTCGGGGTGCTCCACCACATTGGTGGCATGGCTGATGACGCCGGGAATGAGCACCGCGCCTTCAGGCAACTTGGCGCCTTCCCACACCCGCCATTCGTGCTCGTGGCGCGGATTGGCGCCCTCGATGACGAAGGCGCCGACTTTCATCCTCAGGATCAGATCGACGATGTCCTTGAGCGGAACGTCGGTGGTGTGCGGCCCCGGCCAACTCCCCCAGCAGACGTGATAGCGGATGCGGTCGACCGGGAGTCCGGCGATCGCTTCGTTGAGCACGTCGACCTGCAGCGCCAGCCATTTGCGGTAATCGGCAAAGCTCGCCGGCGGCACCATGCGGTCGTAGGTGACGGCAGCGCGCGCATCGTCGAGCTGCAGCAGAAATCCGGCATCGACGATCATGCGATACTCGGTACGCATCGCCGCACCGATCGCCCGGATCAGCTCCTCGTCGGTCTTGTAATATTCGTTTCTGCGGTCGGGAATGACGCTCGCCGGCGCGGCGACCGGCAGGAACGCTTCCTCGACTCTCACGTCGGCCAGCGCCGCCTTGAAGTTGTCGATGTCGCGCTTGAGTTCCGCCTGTCCGGTATAGGCGATCGGCCCGGTACAGACCGCCTCGACCGTCGTGGCCACGCCTTCGCGCGCATCGAGTTCCGCGTAGAACGCGGCGAAGCGCTCGCGGTCGACGCCGCGGGTAAACGGATTTCTGTCGTCCCGCCCGATCGGGCGGCGCTCGAACCCGCTCAGCCGTTCGAGCACATATTGCGACCATGAAATTGATTTGCCGAACTCGCCGTCGCTGATCACGTCGAGGCCGACTTCCGCTTGCTGGCGCACGACGTCGGCGACCGATTCCCTCAGGCATTTCGCGTAGGCCGCCTGGTCGAATGGCTTGCCGGCTTGCTTCAAGCGCAGAAAATCCTGCAGCGGGCCGGGTCGAATAAGGCTGCCGACATGAGTGGTGAGGATGCGGTCGTCACTGCGCTTCATTGTGCTGCTCTCGGGCTTGCCGCGGAGGGGAACGTGCGGCTGGCAGAGATACCCGATCGCGGCCGGCGCGCAAGCGGGCGGCCGACGCCCTCATTATCGGCCCGACGCGGCCCCGCGTCCGGCGGCATCGCTCCGTCTTGCGAAAGGCTGCAGGCGTCAGGCGGCGGCGGATTTGGCGGTGGTTGCCGTGCCGAGCACCGCCGGCCGGTCGGTCATGGCGCGTTTGATGCGGTCGAGGACCAGCTCGATCGAAGCGATCTCGATGCGATTGCGGCCATTATCCTTCGCGCGGTAAAGCGCATGGTCGGCCTGCGCCAACAGGGCCGACAGATCAAGCACGGCGTCCTGGCTGACGACGATGCCGATGCTCACCGTGGCCACCACCGCCCTGCCCTCGACCTCCGAGGTCGCAACCGCAAAGCTCGCGCGAATCTCTTCGGCGATCTCGAGTGCGCGCTCGCGCGTGGCATCGAACAGGAGGGCGGCGAATTCTTCGCCGCCGAGGCGACCGAACAGGTCCATGCGCCGCATGCAGCGGCTGCCGACATTGGCGAACAACTGCAGCACGCGATCGCCCATGGCGTGACCGAAACGATCGTTGATCGATTTGAAATTGTCGAGATCGAGCAGCATGACCGCAATCGGCCGTGGATGGGTCGACTGCCGTTTCAACTGCGCCTCGCTGTCTTGCAGGAACGCGCGGCGGTTGGCGATGCCGGTCAGGGGATCGACCAGGGCCGCAGTCTTATGGCGATGCTCGGTGCGTTCCTTGGCCATGGCGAGCAGAATGAAGGCGATGGCGATGGTGAACAGCAGCGCCTCGAAGCTGAGAACCGTCATCCACACGCTCTCGAAAACCTCGTTGCCGGTTGGCGAAAACGGCAGCATGGCGCCGAACGGAGTGCGCAGCAGATAGAGCGAGCCGTGGGCGAACAGCATGAAAATCGCCGGCCAGCGCGATACCAGGGGCTCGCTGCGACCGCGCCAGAACTCGTATGCAGTCGCCCAGGTATAGGCGGTGATGACGCCGGAAGCGATCAACACGCGGATATTGTAGGAAGATTCCACCGCCGGCAGCCTACTGACCATTAGCCACAGCGCGGCACCGGCGAACAGCAGAATCGGCTGCGGTCGGCGATGGTCGAACAGGCGCGCGCCCGTCCAGGTCAAGGCGAAGGCCGTGAACAGAAGAGCGTTGGCAATATCGATCGAGACGACGTCCGGCACCGAACCGTACAGCCCGAACAGCACCACCGACGCGGCACGCACCAGATGCGCAAAACCCCACCATGCGACCGCAGTGATCGTCGTGTTCTGCGCCCAAACGAACAGCAGCAGCAATCCGAGGATCACTTCCACGTAAATGGTGACGAGGAAAAGCGTGTTGACGTCGAGATCCATCGCGTCCAACCGGTTGACCGTAAGGGGGTTCGATTTCTTTTGGCCGCCCCCGTCTGCGTCCGCATAGCGCGACGGCCGCAAATAACAGGTGAACGCCGGCCCCGAGACGGCCTCCTTGCGCCCTTATGGTTTCGACAATCTTGTGCCGGCGGAATGCAGTTAACGCTCTCTTGTTTCGGCGGAATTCGTCAATTAGGGTCGCGGCCCGATATGGATTTGGACCATGCAGGTTTGCAACGGCATCCTTGAGGCGATCGGCAACACTCCGTTGATCCGGCTCAACCGCGTCTCCGCGGCGACCGGTTGCACCATCCTCGGCAAGGCCGAATTCATGAATCCCGGCCAGTCCGTGAAGGATCGGGCGGCCTTGTTCATCATCCAAGACGCGATCAAGCGCGGCGAATTGCGCAAAGGCGGAGTGATCGTCGAAGGCACCGCGGGCAATACCGGCATCGGACTGGCCCTGGTCGCCAATGCCATGGGCTTTCGGACCGTGATCGTGATTCCGGAAACCCAGAGCCAGGAGAAGAAAGACACGCTGCGCTTGTGCGGCGCCGAACTGATCGAGGTGCCGGCGGTGCCGTATTCCAATCCCAACAATTACGTCAAGGTTTCCGGCCGGCTCGCCGCTCAATTGGCAAAGAGCGAAAAGAACGGCGCGATCTGGGCCAATCAATTCGACAACGTCGCCAATCGCCAGGGCCATGTCGAAACCACCGGCCAGGAGATCTGGCGGCAGACCGACGGCAAAGTGGACGGGTTCGTCTGCGCGGTCGGCACCGGCGGCACGCTCGCCGGCATCGCCATGGCGCTCAAGGCACACAACGCCTCCGTGCGCATTGCGCTGGCCGATCCCATGGGGGCGGCGCTGTACAGCTATTACACCACCGGCACGCTCAAATCCG
The DNA here is from genome assembly GCA_030041005.1 of Xanthobacteraceae bacterium. Lineage (GTDB taxonomy): Bacteria > Pseudomonadota > Alphaproteobacteria > Rhizobiales > Xanthobacteraceae > BOG-931. The sequence goes on along the minus strand of JASHOR010000048.1, from coordinate 17,697 downwards.
AAGGCTCCTCGATCACAGAGGGCATCGGGCAGGGCCGCATCACCAGGAATCTCGAAGGCGCGCCGATCGATACGGCGTATCAGATTCCCGACGCCGAGGCGGTGCCGATCATTTTCGATCTGCTGGAACACGAAGGACTCTGCCTCGGCGGCTCGTCCGGCATCAACGTCGCCGGCGCCGTGCGGCTTGCCAGGGAGCTCGGCCCCGGCCACATCATCGTGACCGTGCTCGCCGATTACGGCACGCGCTATCAATCGAAGCTGTTCAATCCTGAGTTTCTGCGCGAGAAAAATCTGCCGGTGCCGGCATGGCTTGAGCGCCGGTCGACCATCAAGGTTCCGTACGAGTGAACTGCAATACAGCGCCCACGTTGTTCAACGTGCGAAGCGCCGGGCAAATTGAGCGAAGTCATGCTGAGAACCGATAACGATCCCATCCCGCTGCGGCCCAATCCCTGGCTCAAGTCCACCGAATGGCTCGCTGCGCATCTGCGCGACCGTGAGGTTGTTGCCGTTGACGGCTCCTACTTCCTGCCGACGCAGAAGCGCGACGCGCACGCCGAATATCGCGCCGGCCACATTCCCGGAGCGGTTTTCTTCGACATCGAGGCGATCAGCGATCATTCGAGCGAGCTGCCGCATATGTTACCAGGCGCGACGCAATTCGGCGACGCGGTCGGCGCGCTCGGCATCGGCGACGGCGATACCGTCGTGGTCTACGACAGCCTCGGCCTGTACTCTGCGGCGCGGGTGTGGTGGACCTTCCGCATTTTCGGCGCGACCAAAGTCTTCATTCTCGATGGCGGATTGCCGAAATGGAAGGCCGAAGGCCGTCCGCTGGAGACCGGCGACGCCAAGCGAAGCGCGAGACGTTTCCACGCCGAGATGGATATCGGGCCGGTGGCCATGCTGGCCGACGTGCGCATGGCGATCACCGACCGCAGCAGCCAGGTTGTCGATGCCCGCTCGGCAGAGCGCTTTGCCGGCAGGGCACCCGAGCCGCGAGCCGGACTGCGCTCCGGTCATATGCCCGGCTCGTTCAATGTCCCATTCGAGCGGGTCCTGGAGAACGGCCGGCTCGCCTCACCGGAACGCATAGAGGCGGCATTCGCTGCCGCCGGCGTCGATCTCGACAAGCCGATCATCACCTCCTGCGGCTCCGGCGTCACCGCCGCCATCCTCGCGCTGGCACTGGATTCGATCGGCCGACCGCCGAAAGGCCTCTATGACGGCTCATGGTCGGAATGGGGGTCGCGACCCGACCTTCCGGTCGAACGCGGCTAACGGCCCGATTCCAACATTCGCATCCCGTTTCGGCGCGACCACTGGCGAGCCGCTCTGCCGCCGGTGACGGCGGCATGACCCGCAAGATGATTTGTGAACGGTGAAGTGGTGTGATCGGGCCGCCCGACGCGCTGGCAAACTTCATGTTTTGTTATATGCTCGGCATCACCTTGGATCAGGCGGGCGCGGGCGCGTGCATCGGCGCTGCAGTGGTAAAAGCCGGTTTCTGGAGGCGGTAGGGTTTGAGGGCGGCCGGCTGGCGGATCGGGCATTGCCCGGCGGGCATCCGACAGGTTTCTGGGCAATGACCATGCGTCTATCGATCGGGGTTTATGCACTTTTGATCGTCGGCAATGCGGCTTGGCCGATGGCTGCGTCTGCGCAATCCGCATCCCCGGCCGATCCAGCCCCGGCGGTCTCCGCCGCATCGCTCCCCTATAGCTGGGAAGGCTTCTACATGCGGGGCAGCGCCGACCTGGCGTCGAGCGCCAGCGAGCGCACCGCCAACACGATCAGTGGCCCGTGGCCGAACCTCGCCGGTGCAGCCAATACAGACGGCGGCATTTCCAGCGGCGAAATCGGCGCCAACTGGCAAACGGGCAACACCGTCGTGGGCTTCCAGAGCGACATGCAATGGTCGGACGAATGGATGGGGGCGATTGGCGCCTGCGGCCTCGGCTGCAGTCTGAGCGACAAGGTCAAGGTTCCCTGGCTGGCGACGCTGCGTGCGCGTGCCGGCGAAAGCTTCGACCGATTGTTTGTGTATGGCACAGGCGGCCTCGCCACTCTCGGCGCGGCCGACAATCTCAACGCCGGCGGCATCGGCACCACCCCCGATTTTGCCGATTTCTCCGTGGGCAACGTCGGATGGACCATCGGCGGCGGTCTGGAAATGGCGCTTGACAAGAACGTGTCGGCCAAACTCGAATACCTCTACATGCCAACCGACGCTCCAACGGGCGCGTTTTCGCTTGTCCAAGGCGTCGGCAACGATTCTCTGAAGAACAATATCGTTCGCGGCGGTATCAACTATCAGCTTCCAATCGACGCGTGGTGATCGTTGGTCCGCGCCCCGGTTGAGGCTTGCACGGAGGCGCTATGCGACAGCTCACCATCGGCGACGTCACCATCACCAGCATCATTGAACGCGACGGGCCGTGGCGGCGGCCGGAAGACATGTTTCCGGCCTATGTCCCCGAAATCGGCAAGCGCCATCTCGCCGGGCTCGCCCCGGAAATATTCGATCCCGCGTCCGGGCGCATGGTCATCACCTATCAGACGTTCGTGGTGCGCACGCCCAAGCACACCGTCCTGATCGACACCTGCACCGGCGAGGACAAGGGCCATCCGCCGCCGATGGACTTTCCGAAAAAGCCTTGGCTCGATGGCTTTGCCGCCGCGGGCTTGCGCTTCGAGGATATCGACTACGTGTTTTGCACGCATCTGCACATCGACCATTGCGGCTGGAACACGGTGTTGCGCGACGGGCGATGGGTGCCGACCTTTCCGAACGCAAAATACATTTTTCACAAGCGCGAATATGCCGCCTGGGAGGAGACGACCAAGGGTGGTCCGACGCCATCGCCATACGGAAATGCTTTCGCGCCCGGCGGCGGCAATGTGTGGCGCTACAATTGCGAGCCGGTTGTTGCCGCTGGACAGGCGCTCCTGGTCGATGACGACTACGCGCTGGACGACACGTTCTGGCTGACGCCGACACCCGGCCATTCGCCGTGTCATTGCTGCGTCAATATCCGCTCGCGCGGACAGAGTGCCGTGGTCGTCGGCGACCTCATGCATCACGCCTTGCAGTGCCGCGAGCCGGACTGGTCCACGGTGTTCGACTGGGACCAGGCGCAGGCGGCGCGTTCGCGTCGGCAGCTTCTGGGCAAAGTCGCCGGCACGGGCAACTTCGTGCTGCCGATCCATTTTCCGCATCCGACCGTCGGCCTCGTCGAGGCCGACGGCGATCGGTTTCGCTATGAGTTCGTGCGGTAGTTAAACGGTCTCCGGGCAAGGCTATTGCGGGGCGATGTGGTTGTCGCGCACCACCTGCCCCCAGAGCGCGATCTCACTCTTGAGCAAGGCCGCCGCGGCTTCCGGCGTTTCCTGGTCGGACGGATATTCGTCCATGCCGCCGTCGGCAAACAGCTTCTTCACCTTCGGGTCGTTGAGCGCGACGCGCAGCGCGGCGTTGAGCTTGTTGATGATCGGACGCGGCGTGCCAGCCGGCGCCAGCAGCATGTGCCAGAAGTCGATATTGAGTTTTTTGTAGCCGAGCTCGATCATGGTCGGCAGTTGCGGCAAGCCGGCGAAACGCTTCTTGCCGATGATGGCATAGGCCTTGAGCCGGCCGGACTTGACCAGCGGTTCGGCGACCACGGCCGAAATCGGACCGAGATCGACCTGGCCGGCCATCAGATCGATCAGCGCCGGACCGGCGCCGCGATAAGGCACCTGGATGACCTTCACGCCCATCTCCTGGAATGCCAGCACTTCGGCGAGATGACCGAATGAGCCAACACCGGGATGACCGATCTTGGCGCGCCGTCCGGGCGCCTTCATCCAAGCCAGCAGCTCCTTGAAATTGTTCGGCGGCAGCGTCGGCCGTCCCGCGATCGTATTGGACACCGTGTTGATGAGGCCGATCGGCAGGAAATCCTTCTCCGCATCGAACGTTCGGTTGGGGTAGAGAGCCATGCCGGCAGCGAGCGCATCCTGTTGCTGGAGGATGGTATAGCCGTCGGGTGCGGCACGGGCGGCCTTGGCGGAAGCGATCATGCCACCGGCGCCGCCGATGTTCTCGATCACGATCGGCTGGCCCAGCGCTTTTTGCATGGGATCCTGGATCATGCGAGCGGTCGCATCGTCGGCGCCGCCGGGCGGGAACGCCACGATCATCGTGATGGGCCGAGTAGGATAGGTCTGCGCCGAAGCGGCGGCGATGGTCGATACGCAGGCGATGGCCGCCAGCGCAAGCATGCGGGCCAGATTCATGGTTCCCTCCCCTGCCCGTCCGTTATTTTCGCGGCTTAAGCCGGTCGCGACGGGCACGCGGCGATATTCGCCCTTTTTGCGATGCCCGGGCAAGGCGGCAGGCGGCCGCGCCGCCCCCTCGCGCAGCCGCGGGCGGACCGTCTGACGGCCGCCCGGCAAAGGGCTATAATGTCGGGTGTGTGGAGGCAGGCATGATCTTTCGCCAACTGTTCGATGCAACATCCGGCACCTACACCTACCTGCTCGCCAGCAGGCGCGGCGGCGAGGCGCTGATCATCGATCCGGTTCTGGAAAAGGTCGAGCGCTACGTGCAGCTTTTACGCGAGCTTGACGTGAAGCTGGTGAAGGCCGCGGACACCCATCTGCACGCCGACCACATCACCGGCCTCGGCGCGCTGCGCGACCGCACTCATTGCATCACCGTGATGGGCGAGCAGACTCACGCCGACGTGGTTTCCATGCGCGTGGCGGAAGGCGACCGCATCGAGGTCGAGGGATTGCGCCTGGAAGTGCTTTACACTCCCGGCCACACCGACGATTCCTATTCGTTTGTGCTGGCCGATCGCGTGTTCACCGGCGACACGCTGTTGATCCGCGGCACCGGGCGCACCGATTTTCAGAACGGCGACCCGCGCGCGCAATACGATTCCATTTTCAACAAACTGTTGAAGCTGCCGGACGAGACGCTGGTTTTTCCGGCGCACGATTACAAGGGCGATACCGTTTCGACCATCGGCGAGGAGAAAGCTTTCAATCCGCGGCTCAAGGTCAAATCGATCGACCAGTACGTCGACCTGATGAACAACCTCAATCTGCCCAATCCGAAGATGATGGACGTGGCGGTGCCAGCCAATATGCGGGTCGGCCTCAATCAGGAAGAGGTGGCGCGCAAGGGCTGGGCGTTATCGGCGGCCGAGGCCGTGAGGCTCGCCGGCAATCCCGAAGTGGCGATCGTCGACCTGCGCGAAAAGAGCGAGCGCGAGAAGTCCGGGACCATTCCCGGCTCGCTGCATGCGCCCTATCCGGAGCTGCAGGATTACATTGCACGTGGCGGCATGCTGCACGAACTGGCCGCGGCAACCGGCAAGCGCATCGTCTTCTTCTGCGCCTTCGGCGAACGCTCGGCCATGGCCGTCCAGGCCGCGCAGGACGCCGGACTGAAGAAGGCCTGCCACATCGACGGCGGCATCGACGCCTGGAAGAAGGCCGACGGACCGCTGACACGGTGACGAGCGGTTACGATCGCTCAAACACGAAAGCCGCAGGAACCGTGAGGGTCCTGCGGCTTCCATTTGAGCACCCGCTGTTGGGAAGCAAAAATTCAGCGAGCCCCACGGCAATTGAAGGGCAAATCCACGATCTAGAGTTCCGAGCCGGAGCCCCCGCCGCCGTTCGGTGCGAACCCTCGATGTCCACCGCCACCACCGAAGCCGCGTCCGTCGTGACGGCCGCGTTCATTGAAGGCGAGGCGTCGCGGGTGTGGCCGCAGCATCCTCGACAGCGCCTTGAAGCGCGCTTTCTGCACATCCGTCAGGCTCTGATAAAGCGGCCGGCCGGCGTCGGCCACCTTTTGCAGCGCGGCGCTCATCTTGGCCATGGCGTCGGCCCGTTGCGCGAGCCGATCAAACGGATCGCGCGCCGTCTGCGACTGTTGCTGTGCGTTCTGTTGCGGCGCCGTCCCGGTCTCTTGGCCCTGCGGATGCCGCGCCGCTGCCCTCTGGGCACGCAACTGCGCCACTCCCCGCAATGCCTGCTCGAATGCCGGCCAGTTGTGCTGCTGGTCGGTCGTCAGTTCCAATCCCGCCTTGAGCGCGGCGATCCGCGCGTCGGTGAACGCGGCCATATCGGCGGCATTCGCATGATGATGATGTCGCTCAGCGCCCGGTCCCCAATGACCTTGCTGGGCATACACAACCGAAGAGCCGGCGATGGCGATGACGGCCGCCGCGGCAATCACGGGCCTGAACATTTTTTCCTCCAAAGAATGATCAAGGTGCCACAACTAAAAACGCGTTGCGGCGCGCGCTCAAGTTAAACTTTGGTCACGCAAAAGGATTCCGGATTACCGGATTGTAATGATCGTTTTTTGCTCCGATCCTGAACGATTCTTAATGTTCGGATGGCGCGAATGATCGTGAAAGTCGCCGCTTCGCGACCCGTCCGCATCGAAGCCGTCCGCGCTCGCCTTTCGCCATTTCGGCGCGCACGCCCGCAGCTTCGTCCGGGAGAACGATCGTACAAAGGCGTAAAGGGGTTGACCATAAAGGAGCGCCATCTAAGTTGCGCCATTCGCTCTCGCGCACTACAGAGAGACACATGAACGACAGCAGTCACAACGCTTCAGTGCCGCCGCGGCACGCCGACACACGCGTCGTCACCGCCGGGCGCGATCCCGCCTCCAATTATGGCTTCGTCAATCCGCCGGTCTATCACGCCTCCACCGTGCTCTACCCGAGCGCGGAGGATTATCTGGCTCATCGCTCGCGCTATCAGTACGGGCGGCGCGGCACGCCGACGACGGAAGCGCTCGAGGCCGCGCTTGCCGAGCTGGAGGGTTCCCGCTGCGCCGGGGTATCGCTGCTGCCCTCCGGTCTTGCGGCGATTTCGACCGCGCTTCTGTCGGTGGTGCGATCAGGGGACCATGTTCTGGTCACCGACAGCGCCTACGGCCCGACGCGGAATTTCTGCGAGCGCATCCTGACGCGGCTCGGCGTCGTCACGGACTACTACGATCCCTTGATGGGCGCCGGCATTGCCGACCTCTGGCGGCCGAACACGCGCGCGGTCTATCTGGAATCTCCCGGCTCGCTGAGCTTCGAAGTGCAGGATGTGGGCGCGATCGCCAAGGTTGCGCACGACAAAGGCGCGCTCGTGCTCATGGACAACACCTGGGCGACACCGCTTTATTTCCGTCCGCTCGACCACGGCGTCGATCTCGCCATCCAGGCCGGCACTAAATATATCGGCGGGCACTCCGATGTCATGCTCGGAACGGTCTCCGCCAACGCCGCCAACGTCGCGGCGCTCAAAGAGACCGTGCGGCTGTCCGGCCTCTGCGAAGGTCCCGACGATGTGTATCTCGGCCTGCGCGGACTGCGCACGCTCGCAGTACGCCTCGAACGGCATTTCAAATCGGGGCTCGCGGTCGCGCGCTGGCTGCAGCAGCGGCCGGAAGTGTTGCGGATTTTGCATCCCGCCCTTCCGACCTGTCCGGGTCACGAGATCTGGAAGCGCGACTTTACCGGCGCTTCGGGGCTGTTCAGCATCGTGCTCAAACCCGTGCCGCAGAAGGCGTACTATGCCTTCCTCGACACGCTCAAGCTGTTCGGCATCGGCGCTTCGTGGGGCGGCTACGAAAGCCTCGCCGTTCCCTTCGACTGCGCACCGGTGCGCTCGGCGACGCACTGGGCTCCCGGCGGGCCGACCATCCGCTTTCACATCGGCCTGGAGGCGGTTGACGATCTGCTGGCTGATCTCGAGCGCGGCTTCGCCGCGCTTGCCGCGGCGTCCGCCGGATGAGCGTTTACGAGAATTCTACGCCGCGCGGGCGGCGAGTTTACGCTCGCGCAGGACGAAATAGAGATTGCGGGCATAGACGAACACTCCGAACGCCTGCCCGGCAATGAAGACCGGGTCCTTGCGGTCGAGCGCGTAAGCCAGAAGCAGCACGCCGCCACCCATGGAGAAGAGCCAGAAGGCCAGCGGAATGACGCTGCGGCCGGCTCTCTCCGAAGCGATCCATTGAACCAGGAATCGCGCGGTAAAGAGTCCCTGGGCGAGGAATCCGAGCAGGACCCACGAATCCAGCTTGGTGAAAAACACGTCCACAAGGTAGGCGCCGACCGTGCGCGACAAATCAACGAGCAAGGGTGACCTCCTCAGCTTGGGGCAGACGCCTGCGGCGCCGGATCAACCACCACACTCCGGCAAGATCGAGAATGCCGACCCACAACCGGTCCCACATCCCGTAGTTCGAAGTGCCGTGCCGGCGCGGCCGATCGACCACCTCGACGTAGCCGACTTCGAATCCTTCTCGCCGCACCAGCGCCGGAAGGAAACGGTGTAGACCGTCGAAATAAGGCAGCGCCATGAACAGTTCGCGGCGAACCGCCTTGAGGCCGCAGCCGGTGTCGCGCGTGCCGTCCTTGAGCACGGCGGCGCGTGCGGCGTTGGCGATGCGCGACTGCATCCGCTTGAAACCGCTCGCCTTGCGGCCGACGCGCTGGCCGGCGACGAGACCGAGACGCGGCATCCCCTTCTCCAGCGCGGCGACCAGCGCCGGAATGAAGGCCGGATCGTTCTGCCCATCGCCATCGATCGTCACGATCACTGGGGCGCGCGCCAGCGCCGCGCCGGTCCGCACCGCAGCCGACTGGCCGCATGACTGCTTGTGCACGATCTGGCGCAGCCACGGACGCTCCGCCATCAACGAGCGCAATTCCGCCTCGGTTCCATCGCTCGAACCGTCATTGACGTAGACGATTTCAAAGACGCGATCGCTCAGTGCGGCCTCGATCTCGGCGACCAGAGGCACGATGTTGCCGGCCTCATTGCGCACCGGCACGATGATGGAGACGGCCGGATCCGGATCGCGCCCGTTGCGGACCAACATGGCGCTGTTCTTAGGACGGCTGCGGTCGCGGTTCAATCGGGCGGCAAATTCAGGGTCTTGCGCCGCGGCTCCGGGGGGCCGTTAGACCGCCCGCCGCGCGCCGCAGAGCCGTCCGGATGCGGGCCAGCGAGGGGCCCGGATAGGCCGAAAGATCGTGCGGCGAGAATACCAGGCGCCGCGCCGCGAAAAACCGACGCACCAACGCGGCACCGACGGCGCCGACCAACGCGCCGGCGATGACGTCGCTGGCGAAATGGGCAAACACGATGACCCGGCTCACCATGATCAGCAGCGCGTAGAGCCACATCGGGAAGCGCAGACGCGGCCAAATCGCGCCGACCGCCACCGCCGCAGCGGCAACGTTGATGGAATGACCGGACGGCATGCTGGCATAATCCGGCTCCCATACGAAATGCTGGTAGGCGAACGGATCGAGAGGGCCGCCGACAAAGGGCCGGGCGCGCCCGATCAATCCCTTGACAATGTCGGCGAAAAGGCCCGGCACCCCGATCGCCAAAAAGAGAAATCCGAACCGCGCCGCGAGCGCAGCCAAAACCCCCCGGGTCAACAGCGGCAACGTCGGCGACGTGATCGCCGCGAGCAGGAGCACGAGGACGCCCGTCGGCACGAGCCACCAACCGCCGAGGCCGGCATTGGTGATCCGCTCGAAGTCATTCGTGATCCATTGCGGTAGTTGCCGCGCCCAGGCGGTCGCGCGCGCGTCGATCAGGAACATCGTCGGCACGACGCTCCCGGCGACGAGCAACAGCGCGAAAATGACGCCCATGCGCAGCCGCGGATTCCTCGCCCGCGGGGCTCGCGTCAGGACGCGGCACAATTGCGCCAGATTATGCCTGGCATTGCGGTCGAGCGCGAGCGCGACATTCCACGTCGCGGCAAGCGGGCCTCCCGGTCTGTTCGGCGACGGGCCGTGGCTCGATGCATCCATGCTTTATCGAACGCCTGCCGGTTGAAAGACACCCATGGTGATCCATCGACCGTTTGAAACGTTGAACCCTTGGATGCGGGGCCCGGCCTTGTAGCGCAAGCCGATCTTCTGCGCGCGAAGCGCAAAGCTGCGTTGCTGACCCGCCTCGACGAAAGCATAGCGGCAACCGCCGGCGCGCAGGAAATTCGCCGCTCCAGCCGCGTCGGTCAATCGCGTATCCGTGCCGGCGAGGAAAACAAGACTGGGCTCGCCATATCCGGCGCTGGCGGCAACCGCATGCGCGCATGGTGCCGCATGCAGGACATTGGCGAGCGCCACGCTGGGGAAGGCGGGCCGCAACGACGGCAGGATGACGCCGTAAACGCCGATGCCGGCAAGGATCGCCGCCGCGAAGGCCCGCAGCAGCGCCGGCTCGGCGCCTTCATCGTCGTAAGACCGCCAGGCAAACAGCCCGCAAACGATGGCACCGGCAAGGAACGGCCAGGCAAGCAGCGCAAGGTCGCGTTTAACCGCGATGGCAATCGCCACCGCGGCAACGGCGAAAACCGCCGGCACGATGCACCACCAGACCGTCGCCCGCTTCAGCGACGGACGCTGCGACAGCGCGTTGTTTTCCATCGCACCGGCAATCAGGATCGCGATGGCCGGATAGAGCGGCAGCACGTAATTCGGCAACTTGGTTGCGACCAGTTCGAACACGAGCCACGACGGCACGAGCCAAGCCAACAGAAAGCGCACGGTCGGCGTGCGGCGCATGGTCCAGACCGCGGGCACGGACGGAATCGCCAGGGCCGAGGCCGGAAAGAACATGACAAAGAACAGAAGCAGGTAATAGCCGGGCGGCGCGCCGTGCGCTTCCTGTCCGCCGCCGACCTTGGCGAGCATGTCATGGCCGACCGAATCAACGAAGAAGGTATTGCCTGCGCGCAAATAGATGGCGATGAACCATGGCAAGACCACAAGCAGAAGCCAGCAGAAGCCCGGCAGCGGGCGCAGCGCCATGAGCCAGCGGGCCGAGCGATCGACAATCGAAACGGCCGCGGCCGCCAGCGCCACGACCATGACGACCATGGGACCTTTGTCGAGAATGCCGAGCGCAAGCGCGGACCAGAAAATGGCCGCCGTGGGCCAGGACAGCCGCTCATCACCCTTGGCGCGCGGCAAGCGGTAGGCGCGCGCCAGGGCCCCCATGGCGAGCACTACGGTGAACGCCAACACGGCATCGGTTTTGGCCAGCCGCGCCTCGGTGCCGAGCAGAACCGAAACGGCCAGCATCAAGGCGGCCAGCGCCGCGTGTCTGCGGCCGAGGAAGGCGAGCGCGCACCAATAGGTCGCCAGCACCGCTCCGATCGCCGCCAATAGCGAGGGAATGCGATACAGCCAAATGGTGGTGAGCGCGCCCGGCATACCGAAAGCCGCAGCCGTGTTCACCGCGGCCGCCTGCAGCCAGTAGATGCCGACCGGCTTGCGGTATCGCACCGCGCGCTGATAGCGGATATTGACGTAATCGCCGGTCTCGATCATCTGCTTGGTGGCCTGCGCGAAATAGGCCTCGTCGCGATCGACCGGCGGAATGCGGAAGAAGCCTGGGAGGAAAGCGGCGAGCGAGACCAGGACAAGCAACGCGGCCGTGCGCCGCTGCGACGCCAAGGCAAATTCAAACAGTCTCGAAAGCCCGTAGCCCCGCCATCCCGACCGCGGCGCCGTGCCGCCCTTCGTGGTCGTGCTCGGCGCCGTCATCGCGCCCCTGCGGCCAGGCGTTCCGCTGTCAGGATTCCGGTCACTGCCGCTCGATCACTTTCCAGTTCTTGTAATAAATGAATTTGAAACTCTGGGTCAGAAACCGGGTGACCTGAACCACGGCGCGCATCACGACCGGGAACGGCGTCGGACGGATCATGTCGACGAACAGGCAATAGCGCGGTTCGGCGGTTTCATTGAAGGATTGATGCAGCAACGTATCGTCGAAGATGAAAAGCTTGTTGTCGCGCCAGTAATTGGTCTTGTCGCCGACCACGATGAAGGCCGAGTTGTCGTGCATGTCGTTGAGGTTGTACAGGATGCGCAGCGAAGCGCGCAGAAACCCGAAGTGCTGCGACGTTGAAACCTTCTTGTTGAAGACGGATACCCCTATCGTCTGGATGTACTTCCAGCGCCGCTGCAGCGCCGGAGCGTTCAGGAAGCTTTGCTGGTCGCGACCGTACCAGCGCAGGAAAGCCATGGTCCGCGAGAATTGCCGCGCGGCCTCTTCAAGTTGCGCGACCAGATTGGAATCCCTGGCGCCTTGGATCAATTGCTCCACTTCCTCACGATAGGCGGGCGGCAGGTCCTCGAGCCGATAGACGCCTTTGTTGACGTAGGGCAGCGACAACAGATCGAGCAGGCTGTTCAACGGCGAGAGCACCCAGGTCGGAAAGCCGTTGCCGATGAAATAGCGCCGCAGCGTCGAGGAGTTCAGTTTCGTGTTGCGACCGACATCGTAGGCGCCGCAGATCGCGTAAAGGAGCGCCGTCTTGGGAAACAGGTAGGCCGCCGGCACCAGCACGAACAGCGGAAAGACGATCCGCCGAAGGGTGAATTTGCAGATTCGGACCAGACGTTTCCGGCCGGTAATGCCTTCGGCGAGCGTCGTACTCACAACGGCTTCCTTTCGTGACGACGATCGGGCGTCCGCAATGCCCCAAGTCCGGCCCGCGCGAGCCGCGCGGGCGGCGAAGCGGTTCCAATCGGCTTGGCCCGGCATCCCAGTGGCCCTCCGTCACGGATAGCCGCTTTCCCGCAGGCTGGGAAGGCCGGATCCGGCGCGCAGGCGCGTGCGCTATCGCGCCGTAATTCTGCTCGCCGCATTGTCGCCCACGCGAACCGCAACACTGGCGCTGGCGCCCGACGCGTCCAGCACCGTCACGCGCGAGAAACCAAGACCGGGCGTGAAGAACAGCGCGGCCGGCTCACCTTCCGGGACCGGAGCGCCGTTGAGCAGCACCGTGACCGGCGTCACCGCTCCGGTCACCTTGAGCGGAACCGGATCGGGTTTGCCGTCGGTTGTCGCCAGATCGAGCCGGGCACCGTTGGGAGGGAAAAGGATGCGCAACGCTTGGGCGCTGCCGCCGGCGAGCAGCGCCGGATGAAAGCGGCGCAGCGGCGGAGGCAACCGCGCTGTTGACGCTATCAGTACGCCCCGCGGCGGCGGCGGCAGTGCAGCCGGCGCGCCGAGACGGGCAAAGACGTCGAACAGGATCGGCGCCGCGGCGGCACGCCCGACGAGTCCCGGCACCGGCTCGCCGTCGGGGCGGCCGACCCAGACGCCGACCGTGTGTTTGCCGTCAAACCCGATCGACCACGCGTCGCGATAGCCGTAACTGGTGCCGGTCTTGAACGCGATGCGCCCCGATACCCCGTTCTCGGGTGGCGGCGATCCGGAAAGCACGTCGCTCACGTACCAGGCCGCGACCGGACTCATCAGCCGCTGCGCCTGGCCGGCGGGCGCATCCAAGCGTTCGCGCAGCGGCAGCACTATGCCGAGCCGGGCGATACCGGAATAAAGCATCACCAGATCGGCAAGCCTGGTACCGAGGCCGCCGAGGCCGATGGCAAGACCGGGCGATTGGCCCTCGGGCAGCACGAGCGTCACCCCGGCCTGCGCCAACCGCGCCGCCAGTCGACTCGGTCCGACGCGATCGAGCACCGCAACCGCGGGCATGTTGAGAGATTGCTGCAACGCCTGCCGCACGGTGACCGTGCCGGCAAAGCTGTAATCGAAGTCGCGCGGCTCGTAGCCGCCATAACGCTGCGGCCGATCGTCAATGAGCGTCTGTGGGTGAATGAAGCCGTCCTCGAACCCGATTCCGTAGATGAACGGCTTCAACGTCGAACCCGGCGAGCGCAGCGCTTCGGTCATGTCGATTTCGCCGGCGCGCCGCTCGTCGAAATAGGACGGCGAGCCGACATGCGCCAAAACCTCGCCGGTCGCATTATCGACGACGAGGATCGCGAGCGAGGCGGCCGGGTCGAGCGTTTGCGCGAGCGTCCGCAGGCGCGCGCTGGCAAGCTCCTGCACATTCTTCTGCAGGTCGGCGTCGATGGTCAGCCGAATATTTTCCGCAGCCGGTTCCTCGGCGCGCGCCCGATCGGCGGCGTGCGGCGCCAGCATCGGCATCGGGCGCCGGGCGGTCGGCACCGGTTCGGCTTTCGCGTGCGCGATTTCGTCGGCGGGCACGTGATCGGCCGCAGCGTAGCGGTCGAGCACCCGGTCTCTCGCCAGACGCGCGGCTCGCGGATAGCGATCCGGCCGGCGCAGTTCCGGCGCCTGGGGCAAGGCGACGAGCAGCGCGATCTGGCCGAGCGTCAGTTGGCGCGGCTCCTTGCCGAAATAGGCGAGCGTCGCCGCGCGGATGCCCTCGATATTTCCGCCATAAGGCGCCAGCTCAAGATAAAGCGACAGAATCTGATCCTTGCTCAGCACCCGCTCCATCTCGACGGCGCGCACGATCTGCCGCAGCTTGGCCAGCAGGCTGCGGCTCGTGCGCGGCTCCAACAGCCGCGCCACCTGCATGGTCAGCGTCGAGCCGCCGGAACGGATGCGACCGCTTCCAACAAGCTGCAGCGCCGCGCGCGTCAGCGCCAGCGGATCGACGCCGTAATGCTCGCGAAATCGCTTGTCCTCATAAGCAAATAGAACATCAAAGAAACGGGAATCGACGTCGGGAACGGTCGCCGGCAATCGCCAGCGGCCCTCGGCCGTGGCATAGGCGCGCAACAGATGGCCATGACGATCAAGCACTTGCCGCGAAAATTGAAGGTTCTGTCCGAGCGGCGGCGGTCCCAGCGAGACGATCCACCAGGTCGAAGCCGACACGATCGCAACACACAACACTGCGCTGGCGAAGATGGCCGACCGCCATCGGCTGGGCGGACTGCGCCTGTTCCCCGTCCCCTTGGCGGGAACGATTGCGGCGGGCTGCTCAGACGCTGATTGCGCAGGAGAGATACTCGCTGCGGCGCCGGCGCCTGCGATGCCGACTTCGCTCTCGCGCGGGACAGCGAAATGATCCGCGTCGCTCATTTCGCTGCCGTCACCTCCACGCTTTGCGTAGCGGTGCGGCCGAAGCGATCGGGACGATACATGTCCTGGACGCTCGCCTGCGGGCGCACATAGGTGCCGGGAGCAACGGCGCGCACCACATAGCCGACGGTGAATATCGCTGGATCGCCCCGCTTGCGATTGAAGGCGGCGCTGAAGCGGTCGTCGCGGAATTCGACATTGACCGGTTCCGCCGCGTCCTTGATCCACGGCAAAACACCGGTATCGCCGGATGAGACCAGATGCGGATTGTCGATCTCAAATCCGGCCGGCAGATAATCGGTGACGATGATCCGGCCGAATTGCGGCTGTGCCTCGGTGATTTTCAACACCACGACAAGCTGGGTGTTCTGCTTGACGTGCGCAGCATCGACCGGATCGCCCTCCATCGTGTAGGTCTGCCGCTCGATCGTGAAGCCCTGCGCGGTGGCGGGCTCGGGCGTGACCGGCGCGCCGTTGACGGTGACGACGGCTTTGAGGTCACCGTCGCCGGTATTGGTCACCGCCAGCGGCTGCTTGAGATCGGCGGCGCTGATGGTGCGATAGAGCGGATGGTCGATGGCCCGACCGCCGATATTGAGCGACACTTGGCCGGAGTCCTTGGCCACAGCGCTCGCCGCCAGCAACAGCCAGGCGTCCTCCTGCGTGGAGGTCGGTTGCAGCAGGATGCGGGCGGAATCCACGCGCTGCTCGGCTTCCTGCACGATCGACGCGCCGGCGTTGCTCTCGGCGGCAAGCGTAAGCACGGCCGCGGCGTCGCGCAGCGTCGAACCGAAATCCGCGCGATCGAGGAGATCGTTGGACGGCCGCGGGCCGAACGCCGCAAGCGCCGCTACATAGACCCGCTCGGCGCGCGCGCGATCGCCGGACAGCGCCAGCGCGGCAGCGATCTGCGCTTTCGCGATCGGCGTTTTCAGCGCATCGAGTTTGGCGTCGGCGAGATAGCGCAAATCGCCGATCGGCGCCAAGCCGTTGCGGGCCAGCACATAGAGCGCGTAGGCGAGATCGCTGCCGCCGTTCTTGCCCGGATCGGACAGATCGGCGACGCCGTTACGCAGCCGATCGAGCGCGAGCCGGAACGCGGCCTCCGGCACCGCGAATTTATGCTCGCGCGCGCGGGTCAGAAAGTCGGTGACATAGGAGTCGAGCCAGAGGTCGTCGCCGCCGACGCTCCACAGGCCGAACGAGCCGGTCGAGTCCTCGCGCGTCAACAGAGCCTCTATGGCGTTGCGGATACGCTTCTGCGTGGCCGGATCGAGCGCGACATGCGCCCGATCGGCGAGATCGCTCACGTAGAGCAACGGCAAGGCGCGGCTGGTGATTTGCTCGGAACAGCGATACGGGTAGCGGGCAAGGGCCGCCAGCAGATCGGCCGCATCGAGCGCGGTCGAGGAGCCGACCGAGATCGACACGCTGCCGGTCCCTGGAACGAGATCAGCGAACATGTCAGGCGACACTGTAACGCTTTGGCCTTTGGCGAGCGTTGTCACGGTGCGCCGCGACAGAATCTGTGCCGGCGCCCGCACGTCCAGCGCATAGCTGCGCGCGAGCGCGAAGCCCGACGGGCCGCTGACCGCGACGCGAATATTGCCGACGCCGGCCGCGGCGGTCGCGATCGGGACGGTGACGGCACCGCGTTCCCTGGCGTGCAAGGTCAAGCTCTGCGTGGCACCGGCCCCGATCAGGACCGCACCGGTCGCCGTCAGCGAGATGCCGTAATCGCCGGGCGCGCCTTCGACATTATCGAGATCGAGCCGAATTGTTGAACGATCGCCTGGAAGCAGGAAGCGCGGCAGCGTCGCGCTGAGCACGACGGGATCGCGCACCACGACGTCGGCGGTCGCGTGGCCGACCCGGTTTTTGCTCCACGCCACCGCCATGACGCGCAACGTGCCGTCAAAATCCGGGACATCGAACGAGACCGCCGCGCTGCCGTCGGTCCCGACCGTCACGATGCCGGAATAGAACGCCACGGGGGGACCCGCGGGCGGAGGACCCTGCAACTGCGCGCCCTCGTCGCCGCCGCTGTGGATCTGGCCGCGCACGCCCTGCATGCCGTCGATCAACTGTCCATACAGATCGCGGATTTCCGCGGAGAGCGCGCGCTGCCCGAGATAATAATCGTCGGGCGACGGCGGCTTGTAGTTTGTCAGGTTGAGAATGCCAACATCGACCGCGGCAACGACGACGCGCGCCTGGTCGCCAGGCGCAAGCCCGCTGACCTTGACCGGCAGCCGCAATGTCGCGTTCGGCCGCAACAGCGCCGGCGCGTGCAGATCGAGCGTGAGCGTCCTGGCGGCGCGATCGATGGAAAACCACTGCACGCCGATGGCGCGCCCCGGCATGCGCTGCGTCGCCGCATCGAGCGGACGGCGCAGCGTGGCCACCAGATAAGCGCCGGTGCCCCAGTCGCGGCCGACCTGCACGTTGACCTTTGCTATCCCTTCCTTGATGTCGGTGCTCTGGCTGGCGAGCAGTTTGTCGCCGATCACATCGACGGTGAGGCGCCCGGTGCTGCGCGCGGTGACCGCGACCGTCATGGTGTCGCCCGACTTATATTCGGGCTTGTCGAGCGCCACTTGCAGCATATCGGGCGTGTCGGCGCTGGCCTCGACGTACCAGCCGGCATCGAAGTCGACCGAGGTCACCGGCCCGTCCGGATCGGCGGTCGAGACCTGCAGCCGGTAGCGGCCGAAATGAACCGGCAGAGCGATCTGCGCCGGTTTGTCCGCAGTCGTGTCGATCGAACCGTCGGCGACGCGCGTGGTCGTCTTCA
>JASHOR010000047.1 GCA_030041005.1 Xanthobacteraceae bacterium | reverse complement strand
CCCCGAGATGCCGGCCTGGGCCATGATGGATTTCACGCGCCGCCAGGCTGTCGTGCGGCTCCAGCACCAGATCCGCGCGCTGGAAAGTTTCGGATCGCGCTGCGCCCGGCGGAGGCGGAACGCATGATCCAGCTCGGCGAGTACCACGGGTGGAAAAGGCACTTGCCGGACAAGGTTGCGCCTGCGGCGCTTCAGGGTCGCAATACTCACCGCTCCGCTCTCAATGTCGATCGCGGCGGGCGTGAGCGCCAGGATTTCCGAGATACGCGCGCCGCTCCATCGGAGCGTAAGGCAGAATAATCTTACCTTGGTCGGGGAGCGCTGCGCCGCCATGACAAACCGGCGGCGCTCGTCCGCATTGAGATATTTCCGGCTATTCAATGGACTGAAAAGACTTGCTCTGCCGTTGAACTGACGTTGCATGGCTTCCTCGGCTGAAACAGAATGGCCGATTCTGTTGCAGCACGGGAAACCTCCGTCACTTAGCCGGATTGCGCACAGTCAGCAGAATTGCAGTAATTTTCGTATGAAATTTCAGCGCTGAAATCAAGAGTCCTTCAGTGGTTTGAAACACTATCGGCCATTCTGTTTCATTTCCGATCCAAATAACGCTCTGAAATACTTGAATTGGCGCTGAGAGCGGCTCGGCGCCGATGGCCGATCTCAGATACCGCGCTTTCCTCAGTTACAGCCACAAGGACACGGCGTGGGCCAAGTGGCTGCACCGAGCGCTGGAAGGCTATCGGATCGACAGAGATCTGGTCGGACGAGAAACGGTACAGGGGCCTGTCCCAAAGACGCTGCGGCCGATATTCCGTGATCGGGAAGATTTTTCGGCCGGTCATTCGCTCAACGAGCAAACCGTCGCGGCACTTGAAGCATCGCAATTCCTGATCGCGATCTGCTCGCCCAACGCGGCCCGCAGTCCATACGTCAACGAGGAGATTAGGCACTTCAAGGTACGCGGCGGCACCGCTCGGGTCATTCCGATCATCGTCGGCGGCGAGCCCGGCGATCCGGAGCGGGAATGCTTTCCGCTCGCCATTCGGTTCAAAGTCGGCGCCGATGGCGCACTCACGGACGCCCGGGAAGAACCCATTGCTGCCGACGCGCGGCCGCAGGGCGACGGCAAGGGATTCGCGAAACAGAAGGTTGTCGCAGGTTTGCTCGGGCTCGGTCTCGACGAGATTATGCGCCGCGCCGAACGCGCGCGTAAGCGGCGCAACCGCTTTCGCGCCGCAGTGGCCGTTGCCTCGGCCGTCGTCCTGGCCGTCGGCTCTCTCGCTTTTTATCGCGCGCTTGAGTTCGGCGGCCGACTTGAATCGTCACAATGGCTCGGCATCGTGACGGATGGTACGGCGGAATGCGTCCGGGCGAGCAACCAGGCCGTCGTGGAGAAGGTCGCTGAACCTAGACGCATTGCATTCGCGGTTAAATGTGTCCGCGTGCTCAGTTCCGGTATTCCCGATCTAGCAAAAGACGCCCGCGTACCGCGATCGTTTATTTGGTCCTTCGACGAGGACATTGCCATCTTGCAGAAGTTTGCAGATGCCGGAAAGCTAACATCGGAACAATCGGACGTATTAGCGACCGGCAAGACGCTGCTCGCGCAACTGAAACAGCTTTGCGCGGGGCCTCAGAACGACGGCGCTAACGACCCCAACGAAGATACCGTCAACTTCCGGTGTTGACCGGCTCCGTTATTAGGGGCCGCACTTTTAGCAACCGCCTTATCGCCGGTCGGAACGTCCGCCGACATCATGCGAAGCCTACGCAGGTTCGAGCGGGCTGTCAGACGATTGAGGCCGCTGGCTATATCGTCCAGGTCCGCATTTGGACCGGTCAAGCAATCAGTCGGAGCAGTGTCGTTGGCCATGGCAAAGCGCTTTCCAAAATCAATTGCAAAATACGGACACAGCCTACCGCAACATCCTTAAGAATTTACGGATTTGTTGATTTTCAATGCCTTGGAAGTTGCGATTTCCCTTGGAAAATACGCCCATTCTGCTATTCTAGTCTGCATAACTAGATTAGCGAAATCAGACCTCGGCAAGGTTCAAAAGCGTCGGCGCCGCAATCGCACGAAGGGCCCCGGCCGCTGGGCGTTGCAGGATGCAAAGGCGCGGTTCAGCGAGTTCGTGCGGCGCGTCCGCTCCGAGGGGCCGCAGCATGTAACGGTGCACGGGCGCGACGAAGTTGTGGTGATCGCCGCCGAAGAATTCCGCCGTTTGCGTGGAAACCTCACCGGGCAGGCACTGATTGCGGCCATGCAGGCGTCACCCTATCGGGATACCGAACTCGAACCGAGGCGCTCGCGCATGCCGGTGCGCGACATCGGCTTGTGACGGGCTGGCTGCTCGATACCAACATCCTCTCGGAGCTGCGCCGTCGCAAGCCCGAGCCGAAGGTCGTCGGGTTTATCGGCGCGCAACCGCTCGACAACCTCTTTATCAGCACGGTCACGCTTGCCGAAATCCGGTTCGGGATCGAACTGGCCACCGATGCGGGCCGGCGCGCCGAACTGAACGATTGGCTTGCGCATAAGGTGCGGCCGATGTTCGAGCAGCGTATCCTTTCGGTCAGCGAGGACGTCATGTTTAAGTGGCGTCTGCTGGTCGAGGAAGGCCGCAAGGTCGGCCACACGTTTTCGCAGCCAGACCTGATCCTTGCGGCGACCGCCCTTGAGCATGGGCTGACGCTGGTATCGCGCGACACGAAGGAATATGGGAAAGCGCGCGTGCCGGTGCTCAATCCGTGGAGCACGAGCGTCTGAGCGGGAGCGATTGGCCCGATTGAAGCTCTCGGGGGATCAACGCGATGGCTGACAGCCTCCCTACGAGTGGTCACCGTAATAATGCTTGAGCTGGTCATGCTGGGCGAGATTCTTGGGGCGGTACGGCTTCATCTCGTAGAAATGCTGAACTTTATCGGCAGCAAATCGCTGGTAGACGGTCGGGTGCAGAATTGCGTTGTGGTCGATTTTTCTGAGCGCTTCTTTCCATTTGATCCGACCCCAGAGATATCCCGGTTCACGCGCGTCGTGCTGCGGGCCGCGCGGATCGGGCATCAGGCGAAAAAATCCGCGATCAACCTTGATGCCGTTTCCATCGGGAGTAGTTCCGTCCGGAAGATTTACGGCCGCGTGAACCATCCATTCCAAGGAAATGTCCGAGAGTCTTGACTTATTCTCGGCATAGCTCCCGCCGATGTCGGAATGAACGCCGGCAAACCAGATTTGCTCAAGCCAGTCGGGGTAGTTTTCCGGCCGATCCGGGCCCTTGTTCTGCGAGCTGCCCCAGGGCACCCGCGCAAAATCGGCACGGTTCTCGTCTATCGACATCGCATGGCGCGCGTACCACACCGCGTTGTCCAGGTGCAGATCGTAAAATTTCATTTTGGGCGACATGAAATGCAACGTTTGCCAGAAGGAATATCCGGGCAGGCCGACCGCATATTGCACGTGCGAGATCGCGTACCAAATGGCGGTGCACAAAAGCGACAGGCCGGCCAGCCATTTGAAAACGAGCAAGAACGAAAAAACGGGAATGAAGGACAGCCCGTAGCTGATGAGCGCGATGATCGCGGCAAGGACAATAACCAGCGCGATTGAGAGCGGGTAGCTTCCGAGAGCCGCGACGGTGTCGAAGACCCCGATGAAGAACGGATTGGCATTGGGGGCGCCATTCACGTCGGAGCCGTATTTCTTGCGGAATTGCAGCGCCAGCGCCTTTCGCTGTTCGAGATATGCGACGTCCTTCGGCGAGCTGACGTGCTGGTAAACTCCTTTCACTGCCTCTTTTGCAATTTTTTGGGTGGAGCCTTTGTCGCGATAAAGTGCTGTTCGTCCATCCGCCATGATTGTCGGCACGCCGCACAACGACAACACCCCACCCACGCAGCGTACCGTATAGGCACCGCGGCTGAACCCCAACAGGAAGATGCGGTCTCCCGGCTCCCACATCTGCAAGATGGCAGCGTAGCAGTCGATGATGTTCGTCGTGATGCCGAGGCCGGTCGCCCGACTGACGAGATTGTGCAGCCAGCGATACGCGCGTTGCACAAAAAAAATCCCGCTATCGAGCTGCGACCCGAGACCGGGATCATAGAAGGTCAATTGCTGACGCGGGTCGATCGCGGAGTCCGGTCCACAGCGCGTGGCCCGGTAAAGCTTGTAAATATTGCTGACATTTTCATCGGGCGTAAGCCCGCCGGCTTGTCCCGTTCCGTCCGAGAAGATGATGATATTTTTGGGCACGGTCCTTCGCTCCCGAGCGCAAGGTTAAAGGAATGCCCGGATCGCGGATGCCACGCCGCGCTTGCCGGCACTCACAGCGAGCTTTCGCCACCGCTAACGAACGGCGTGCTGTACATTTGTATGAGCTGTCCCTGACGGCCCGTGGAGGACGACGACCCGAGCGCCTGGCGGCTGGCTAGCGTGGGCGCGGCGCTCGTGTTGATCTGGATCGCCTCAAGGATCGGCGCCGCGATCGCGACTGTCAGTCTCTTGACCGATTCGCTTACCACCAATTGAACCAGGGTCGTCAGCGTATTGTTATCGCCGACATTCAGTTTGCCGAAGATGCCAAGGGGCACTTCAAGCCCGCCAAACGTCTTGACGGTGAGGCTGACCTCTCCCGATGCAGCCGTTGAAAAGGTGTTCGCGAGATAATTGAGCGTGTTGGCTTTACCCTCCGTCATTCCGCAGGCGCCATCCGGCTTCGCGAGCTTAACCGCTTGCGCGTTGAAGACAGTCAGATACGTCGGCTTGCTCCCTCCCCCGGGATAGTACTTGCTGCCGTCGGTCCACACGGTCGGGGTCAGCAATTCGTCGAACAGCACTTCGAGAAAGACGCCTGCGGCTTGGCTTATTTCCGTGTCGTCGATCGTGAGCTGGGCCTTCGGCTGCGTGATTGATTGCGAAAAATAATTGACGAACGTCCCTTTGTAGTAGGCGGTGTAATAGCCCTTAACGTCGGCCCAGAATTGCTGGGCCAGCGCGTTAGTACTATCAGGGCTGCTTCCTGTGTTGCGCAAGACCGACGCGGCGACAGTATGGCCGAACGTCATAATGTCGCTCGGAGAAATAGCAGCCGGCTTGGGCACCGACGCCAGATATTCCTCGTCTTGCGCGTTAGTCTGGCCGTTGCTCAGTAGCCGCCTCGCGGTCACGAGCGCATTCGCTGAGACGTACTGCACGTGGGCGAGCGCGGCGTTGACGACCGGCTGCGCGATCAGCTGAGGGATTGCCGCTTCCACGCGCTGGACATTGCTCTGCAGGGCCGCCAGTTGGAGGCCCTGCCGTTGAGCAAGCGCGGTGGGAGACGAACCTCCTGCCGGGCTGCATACGGTAACGCTTACCGGTAACGTGCCGACCTCGGATACGGTCGCCTCCGGCACCAACTGATCGAAATGAATTAGCGTGCAGCCTGCTGCAGCCAAGCAGGTCACGACTGACAGCGGCCAAAACAGCCTGCTGTGCATATCGACCCTCCCTTATTGGTCTAGTAGTGGGGCGCCCACAACTATGACGCTAGTGCAAAAAAGACACACCTTTTGGGGAATTCGTGTCGATGCAGCAGGCTTGAGGCGGCGCCGATACGGCCTTGCCGACGGTTAAAGGTCGTCGCCCGCCATGAGGCTGCGAAGAGTAGGCTCACGATAACGCCCCACCGCCGTGCGCTCGGACTCCGGACGGCAATCGTCTTTCAGCTCGAACAGGGCGAGCTCGCGGCATTGCTCGGCGTGCCATGCCCCAAGCTGCCGGCGGCGCAACTCGACAGGGCGCTGCCAGCTCAAGGCGTGGCCGTCCACGATCAGGATATCGGGCTTCGCCACGACACGGCTCACGCGGCCTCCACCGCGGCGACGGGTTTCTGCAAGCCGTGCAGGAAATCCGCCGCGCGCTGCGCGTGACTGGCGGCGGTGAAGATCGCGCGCTTGTCGTTCTTCAGCACCTTGATCCATGACGCGATATAGGCGGCGTGATCGTCGCGAACTTCGGGCGTCAGTTCGAGGTCGGCGGAGAGAAAGGCGGAGCCAAGCTCGGCGACCAGTTCCTCCATCGCGTAGCCGTCGTCGCCGCCGGCTCGGCGGCCGGGGCAGGCTCCGCGCTTGCGGCCGAAATCGCGATTGAGGCGCTTCTCGTGCCGCGTCCAGTGCGTCGCCTCATGCGCGAGCGTTGCGTAATAGCTCTCCGCGTCGCGGAAGAAATCGATGCACGGCATGTGGATGTTATCGGTGGAGGGCACGTAGCAGGCGCGGATTCCGCCGTGAACCACAGTCGCGCCGGTCGCGGCGAAGAAGGCATCCGCGCGCGCGATGCGCGGTACGGCTTCGGTGCGCGGCGCGGGTTTGGGATAGAAGTGTGCCGGCAGGCCTTCGATCTGCTCGGTGTTGAAAACGGTATAGCCCTTCATGAAAGGGATTTCGCGCGCGGTATCCTCCCCGGTCTCGCTGTCGGTCTCGGTGCGGGTGATCCTGTCGGCATAGACGACAAGGCTGCCGTGCTCGCCCTTCTTGACACTGGCATTAAGCGCAAGCGCCTGCTTGAAAGTCATCCAGATGGGCGAGGCGTAGCCTTTCTCAATGGCTTCCGACCACAGCATCAAAATATTGATGCCCTGATATGCAGCACCGTTGGTGCGCAGGGGCCGCATGATGCGCCCTTCGCCATTGCCCGCGCTCCACGGTTTCAGCCAAGGGCGCACGCCGCGCTGAAGCTCGCTCACGATCCGGTCGGTGATCTTCCGATAAACGTCCGTTCTCATTGGCTGGCCCTTTCTTGGTTGCCGGTTGCGCATGCAACCGACTAGGCCCGCGCCAATGAGCGGGGGTTGGCCGTCACAGGCCAAAAAACGTGGGGTGGTGCGGGCCGGAGGCGAGCGCAGCGAGCCGACTACACGGCCCGCGTTTTTTGCCCGCAGGGCTTGGCCTTGACGGCCTGGGGGCCGCAGGCCCTTCATGTCCCTTTTCAAGTAAAAAGTTGCGAAGCACCTTCACCGCTCCGAAGGAGCGGTGTTGAGGCCTTAAAGGCGGCCGGTCGGGTCGGGAGCAAGACAGCAAAGGCAACGGTCGATCAGTCTTTCATACGCGGATTGTGAGCCGCATGAGCGCGTGTCGTCGCGGACCTGCCTCGTTCTCCAATCGGGCATCGGGATTGAACCTGCCCAGGGGCCTCGCGAGGATTGTCCTGACCTCCATCTTGCCCCCGGCCGGACTGGCGGAGGAACGCGGAGGTTACGACGCGGCGGGGATCACCTCCTGACCGATCGCCCAAATGAATCCGGCCAGTTCGCGAGCGATCGCCGTCACGACGACCGTCGGCTTCTTGCCGGCGACGCCGAGTTTCCGGAAGCGGCCGCAAAGCCGCACCTGCGCCTTCCATGCGATGTCGCGCACGGATTTCGGCAGATTGGCGATGACCTCCATTTTGTCCTGGGCGACGCGCGGCGGGTAGCGATAACTCCACGCCGCTTCGACCAGCATGCGGCGTGCCTCGCGGTTGCCGGTTTTCGTAATGCCGCCACGCCATACGCGTTCCCCGCTCGATTGCTCCGATGGCACCAAGCCGAGATAGCCCATGAGTTGGCGCGGCGTCTCGAACCGGCTGAGATCACCGACCGAAGCCACGAACGTGACGGCCGAGACAAAGTCGATTCCGCGCAGGGATCTCAAAGCTTCGACCAGCGGCGCCATCGGCCAGTCCGGCAGCAACGCCCGGATGCGTTCGATGAGCTGCTTTTGGCGGTCCTGACTGGCAAAGACCGCTTCGACATAGTCCTGAAAGACAACCTGATGGGCGGGTTGCTCGAATGCTTGGCTTGCAAGCCATTGCCGGTGCCGATGGGTCCAATGCTTGCCTGCATTGAAGATACGTCCGCGTCGGAGCAAGAAGCCGAGCAACTGCTGGCGTGCGGATAACTGCTGAAGCATTGCATCAACCCGCGCGCGCACCAGATCGCGCATTGCCTCATGAACCTGGTCCGGAACCCACACCGGCGTCAAATCGCCATAGCGATGCAGGATGGCAAGCTTTTGTGAATCGCGGCGGTCCGTCTTGATCCGATCGCCCGGCTTGCGGACAATCCGCGAGGTCGCGACGACGGCGCAATCGTGCCCCAGTTCGGTAAGCTGGCGATAGATGGCGTAGCCGCAACCTCCCGCTTCATAACAGAA
>JASHOR010000046.1 GCA_030041005.1 Xanthobacteraceae bacterium | reverse complement strand
ATCGATGCCGTCTGCCGGCGACTGCCGACGTGTCGACGAGACAGCTTGTCAGTATTGCTTCGCTGCGTCAGCGGATGACTTGATTGTCAAGCGCGTAGAAAACGCAGAGCGCGAGGCTCGCCCACACGGCCGCGCTGAAATAGAGCGCCATCCAGGTCATCTCATCCTTCCACCGGGCGAGATCGTGCGTCACGACCCAACGCGTGCTCACATCACGGAGGCCTTCGAGAGGTCTCAGGAGCCTGCCCCCATCGGCAACCTTGGCCCGCCATCGACGCAGGTACATCGGGACATCGACGGTCATGAGAAAGATCAGATAGAATGCGATCCCGATGATCGCGACGACAAGGACCGCGCGAACCGCACCGGCAAAATCCGGCAACAACCGGAATAGACCGATTTCGACCGCGAGGAAGGCAACCGCCCATAGCGAATTTTCAATGGCGTTGCCCAGGTAGTTGGTGGTCAGCACGGCATACCATGAGAAACATTCCGCGATGAGAACCAAGAGCGTGACCATCCACGCGACAGTCAAGGCCGTGTCCGCTCTCGTCATCGTGCCAAGTTGGCGCAAGACAATGGCCCACTGTATTGCAAAGCAGATCTCGGCCGCGGTCGCTACGGCGCGCCCGACGACAACGCTCGACAGCCAGGTGTCGAACAAGCAAATCCGCTGAACATCCGCGCGCGGAAGGAACGACCTGAAGGCGCATCCGAAAACATAGGCGGCGCAAAGGAAAAGCATCGTCTCGATGCCGGACGCGCCGTCGAAACGGCCGACCTGTCGTTCCTGGACCTGATGGTACAGCAGGAACCAGGCGGCGATATTGGTGACGCTGACGACCGACAGCAGCGCCCACCACCACGCCAGCGGATTCAACCAGTTGAGCGAGCCTGACCGGGCCCGCCATTCCATACTCATGAGTCGTGCCCTGTGTGTCGCCGCGCTGACATTTGATTGCAGTAATTGTGTCACGAATGTGCGCGGGGCAACAGGGCTGCCGGCCGATGAGTGCGGGTCCTCCAGGCGCCAACAGCATGTGGCGGCCGGAAAGATCCGGGCCGGTCAGGCGGAAGGTCGGTCGCAGCAGGCGGAATCGACCGCGATGGTTGCAGTGAGGGCGCCGCGCCACTCAGAGGGGTCCGCGGAGGATGCAGACCGCCAGCCAGGCGAGAAAAGCCACCCACGCGAACGAAAAGAATGATGCCGACCGACATGATTGTAAGCGGGCCACGCGGCATCGGCGTCGAACTTGGGAGGCGCGGCCAGCACAGAGTCACATGCAATTTGGCGCCGACGCGCCACTGGCACGAAAATTCTCGCTGCCGTTGCCGCGGTCATTTTCGAAAATGGTCCGAACGGCGTGACGCATCTCTGCGCCGTCGACTGCGAGTTCAGAAAAGGCGAGCTCACTTGGTGAGCGCCTTGGCGTGATTGACAAGCATTGTTAACAGTGAAAGGTTGCCGCGCTGTGGAGCCAAGTACGGCTTCTTTTGGGGGTATCGCGGCGCCCGCCGCGGATGTCTCATCCAACGCCAGAACAAAGAAATAAGAATGCCGACCGTCAAGGCATTGCATAGGAAGGAATGCTCATGAAGCCAGGGCTCATCCGACTTGCCGTCTGCGCGATTACGGGAGGTCTTTGCCTCTTCGGCGTAGTGGCTGCCGCGCCTGCCGCGCAGGCTGCCGAGACCGTCACTGTCGGAATAATTCGTGGAATCCCGACCATCAACTGGCCCCTCTACATCGCCAAGCAGGAGGGGATGTTCGCGGCAGAAGGGCTGGATGTTCAGGCGATAGGGGTGGGGTTTGCCTACGAGATCACTCAACAGGTGATCGGCGGCTCCTTGAACATGGGAGCGGTCGGCCTGATCGAGCCCGTCGTCGCCGCCTCCAAGGGTGCGCACGTGGCGATCGTGCGCGAGGAAGGCGCGCTGCCCCCTTTCATCCTGATCGCCAAATCGAGCATCAAGTCGATCGCCGATCTCAAGGGCAAGACCGTATCGCTCGGCGGCGTCAACGACAGCACCGTGGCCTACCTCAAGCGGATGCTTGCGCCCGCGCACTTGACCATAAATCAGGTCGACAAGGTCTATGCGGGATCGACGGCGGACAGGTACACCCAGTTGCGCTCAGGCGCGGTCGACGCCACCCTGCTGCTGCCCCCCTTTGACTCCCTGGCGGAAGCGGCAGGGTATCGGGACCTGGGCGATACAAAGGATTACGTGAAGAACCTTCCCTTCACTGGCTACATCGCCAGCGACGCGTGGGGCAAGGCGAACGAGGCCACCGTCAAGAAGTTTCTGGCCGCCTACCAAAAAGGCATCAATTGGTTCTACGACAAAAAAAATCGCGACCAGGCCGTGAAAATCGTTCTCGGCTTGTCGAAGAGCAAACGCGACGCCGTCGAGAAGACCTATGACACCCTCTATCGCCTGCAGTTCTTCGCGAAGACGGCCGTCGTCCCGAAGCAGCATATCGAGAACCTGATCGAACTCGGAAACGAACTTGGACTGCTCAAAAGCAAGTTGACGCCGGGCGATCTGGTACTGCCGGGGGTGACAGACTACCAAAGCCAATAGGTCCCTCTTCGTTGGAAACGATGTCTGCCTCTTGGAGTCGCCCCGCGGGGGTCGCGTTCTGCTTTCCTGTTTCAGACCCTGTGTAGGGTGCCTATGTCGGTCTCACGTCGCCGAGCAGTCAAGGTCTTGTCGATCGTGGCTGGGATTCTGCTGTGGGAGGCCATCAGCCGCTACGTGGTGACCGACAACCTCTTTCTCGCCTCGCCATTGCAGGTCGCGAGCGAGATCGTGCAGTTGTTTCTCAGCGGGCGAATGCTCCACGATCTTGCGGTGAGCTCCATCGAGTTCGTTATCGGTTTCGGCATCGCCATCGTCCTCGGGATCGCGCTTGGCGTGCTCATGGCCAGCAACGAGACCGCCAAGGTGGCCTGCGAGCCGTGGGTGCAGGCCTTCAACGCGACGCCTACCGTGGCGCTTGCGCCGCTGTTCATCCTCTGGGCGGGAGTGGGAATCTGGTCGAAAGTGATGATGGTCGTGATCGTGGTGGTGTTCACGATCTCCATCAACACCGAGGCCGGCATGCGGGTGACAAGTCCCCGGCTGATAGAGACGTTTCGCAGCTTCGGCGCCACCCGCCGCCAGATCTTCCTGAAACTCTCGCTGCCATCGGCCCTGCCTTTCATCCTCGCGGGATTGAAGCTGGGGACGGCGCGGGCACTGATCGGCGTCGTGGTGGCCGAGCTATTCGGCGCGCGCGCAGGACTAGGCAACCTCATCAGCGAGGCCGCGGCCGATTTCAACATGGCTGACCTGTTCGCCGGCGTTGTCGTGCTTGCCGCGATCGGCATCTGGCTCACGGCCACCTTCAGTTGGCTGGAGCGCCGCGTCGTCCCCTGGCACGGAGACTGAGCGAGGTGCCCGACGCCAAGCTGTCCGCCTCCGGGATCTGCAAGCGTTTTGGCACCTTGCTGGCGCTCGATCGGATCGACCTGTCGGTCCCCGAGGGACAGTTCACCGCTTTCGTCGGGCCGAGCGGCTGCGGCAAAACCACCTTGCTGCGCATCATCGCCGGCCTGGAGCCGGCAACCAAGGGCGAGGTGCGGATCGACGGCCAAGTGGTCGACCGGCCCAGTTCGGACCGCGGTTTCGTTTTTCAGACGGATAACCTGCTGCCCTGGCGCAATGTTCTTGCCAATGCGCGGCTCGGCCGCGAGCTCAATGGGACGATGAGTTCGGCGGAACTCGCGCAGACGAGGGAGCTCCTGCGTCTGGTTGGCTTGGAAGGCTTCGAATCCCACTACCCGTCGCAACTCTCCGGCGGCATGCGCCAGCGCGTCAATCTCGCCCGCGCCCTGGCGATCGATCCGAAGCTTCTCCTGATGGACGAGCCATTCTCCGCCCTCGATGCGCAAACCAGGGAGATCATGCAGACGGAGCTGCTGCGGATATGGGAGCAGGGCCGCAAGACCGTGTTGTTTGTCACGCATCAGATCGACGAAGCGATTTTTCTGTCGGATGTCGTGGTGGTCTTTGCGCGCAATCCGGGCCGCCTCAAGGAAATCATCGAGATCGACCTGCCGCGGCCGCGGGTGCTGTCCGTAAAGCGCACGCCGAGATTCGCACGCCATGTGGATCACATCTGGTCGCTGATCGAGCACGACGTGCGCGAAACCGCCCTTACGACCTGAACCCCGAAAAGGAGAGACTTTGCATGGCACGCGTTCCCGCTAAGACGCCCGTGAGACACCCAGCCTCCCCGCGCGGCCGCGCCGCGCGGCCCAAACGCCGCAGGCCGGCGCGCGCGCCGCAGTTCTGGCCGGACGGGGCACGCCTCGCGATATCCCTGTCGCTGATGGTGGAATCGCCGGCCGAGCCGCCGCTGACATTTGTGGCTCCCGACGGCAAGCGCTATCCCGATCTGCCCGCCGAGACCAACGTCCAGTATGGCTATCGCGAGGGGATTCCGCGGCTGCTCGACTTGTTCGACCGCTATGACATCAAATGCTCGTCGTTCATCAGCGGAAACTGCGTCGATCTCATCCCCGAAATCGGGGTGGAGATTGCGGAGCGCGGCCACGAATGTGCCGCCCACGGCAAGATGCACGACTGGCAGATGCAGATGTCCCGCGATGAGGAGTATGCCTTCATCAAGGCAGGAATGGACAGTGTCATACGGGTCACCGGGCAAACGCCGCTCGGCTACAATTGCAAAGCGTTACGCCGCAGTCCGAATACGCTGTCCATTCTCCAGGAGCTTGGATTTCTCTACCATATCGACGATGTCAGCCGCGACGAGCCGTTCATCGTTCCGGTCAACGACAAACCGTTCGTCGTGGTGCCCTACACGCGTCACCTGAACGACTTCGAGCACTTCATCCTGCTGAGCATGGACAACAACGGCTATGAGAGCGCGCTTCGGGACGAGTTCGACACGTTGTACGAGGAAGCCGCCCGCAAGCGCCGGATGATGGTGATCAGTTGGCACGACAGGGTCGCCCGTCCGGCCAGGACACGCGCTCTTCGGCGCTTCATCGAATATGCGCAAAAGAAGCCGGGAGTCTGGTTTGCTCGCAAGGATGCCATCGCCAAATGGGCGCTTGAAAGCGATCTGACGATCCGAGAGACCGAGGCAACTTAGCAATCCTGGAGCATGATCCGGAAAAGTGGGCACCGGTTTTCCGAAAAGATCATGCCCCAACAAAAAATTATAGAGCGTAATCGATTCAATCTGAAGCGATTGCGCTCCAACGGCGCAACGGTCGGGTCAATGGCTGCTCTGTCGCCGTCGTGGCCGAACACCGTACGCCGCCCGGCAGGTCCTCGGCTCGATCGACGCCGGCGGATCTCTTGTCACCAGACCCACGGCACCATTCAAACGAACAGACGATCACCGTCGAAGACGACCTCCCGCCGCTTGTTTTCAGGCGAGTAGCCGTCGAAGGGCCTGCCGTCGACGTCCGTCCGCGCCAGCGGATCGGCGCCGGCCTCGATCGTCGTGCCGATCCGCAGCAGCACCAGGTTTTGGTCGCCTTGGGCCTTGAAGGAATACAGCGTTCCGGCTGGCAGCATGATGCCTTGATGGGCCTTAAGGACGGTGGTGGTGCCGTCGGGGGCGAAAAAGCATGCTTCGCCCTGCAGCAGAACGAAAACATGGTCCTCGTAGGGATGGGAATGAAGCTCGTTCTCTCCGCCTTCGGCATAACATTTGAGCACGACGCTCATTCTGTCGGTTGCGGCGAGCGGCAGGTTCGTTCGCCCCTGCTTGAGCAGTCGCGTTTTGAGCTCGAATACGGAAGCGACGGAGTTGGCCGCATATTCATTGAGCTGGTTCCGCCAGTCACTCGTCGATGTCGCCGTTCTTGGTTCTTCCATTGCACGCCTCTGATGTCACGCCGCCAGTCTTTGAGTTGAAATCTACTGCATTGCTGATTGCCGGTCCACTGCAAGCGGCCGTTCGACCGCTGCATTCCCGCCATCGAGGTTGGAGAACTGCCTGAAGCGTCCGCGCTGCGGTTCACGCCGTGCCCGCTCATCCGCCATCCGCCTGTATCGAACGAGCCGCAGGGGATACCGCGGCGCGGTGCCAAGATCGGTGCCACGAAGAAACGGTGGAACGGCCTAACCGTTGTCCTCCGCTGCGACGGAAGCAACAGCCGGTGCTCCCTGCGCCCGAGCGCGTTCCTCCGCCGGCCCCTTCTGCCGGCTGAGATTGAGGGCACAGTTGATCAGGCCCACATGGCTATAGGCCTGCGGGAAGTTGCCAAGCATGCGTCCGTTCAGCGGATCGGTCTCTTCGGCGAGCAAGCCTACGTCATTACGGCGTGAGAGCAAACGCTCAAACAGTTTCCGGGCCTCCGCATAACGGCCCTGCAGTATGTAGTTGTCGACGAGAAAAAAGCTGCACGCCAGAAAGGCGCCCTCGCCTTGTGGCAGGCCGTCAACGCCATGTTCGGTTTCATAGCGCAGAACGAATTCGCCGTCGATGAGCAGTTTGTCCTCGACCGCCTGCAGCGTCCCGCGGATCCGCGGGTCCTCTGGTGGAAGAAAGCCAACGAGGGGGAGCAGCAACAAGCTGGCATCAAGCCGCTTGGAGCCGTAGGCCTGAACAAAACTGTTGAGCTCGCGGTCGAAACCGCGCTCGCAGACATCAGCATGGATTTCGTCGGCGATGTCGCCCCAGCGCCGGCTCGATTCATTGGATCCCTGAGATTGCGCGATCTTCGCGGCGCGATCGAACGCGACCCAGCACATCACCTTAGAATGGACGAAATGCTGCCGCCCACCGCGCACTTCCCAAATGCCTTCATCCGGCTGCTGCCAAGCCGTGGCGAGATATTCTAATATCGCCGGCAGCAGCTCACGGCCGCGTTCGGACATCCCCATGCCGGCCTTGAACGCTTGAAACGTCGCGTCGGAAAGCTCTCCGAAGACGTCGAGCTGCAACTGCTTGGACGCATCATTGCCGATCCGCACAGGTGAAGAGTTCTCATAGCCCGACAACCATGGAACGATCAGTTCCGGCAGCCATCGCTCGCCGCCCACTCCGTACATGATCTGGATCTGGCTCGGGCTACCGGCAACGGTCCGAAGAAGCCAGAGGCGCCAAGCCCGTGCTTCGTCGTAATAGCCGAGATTTATAAGAGCCAGGAGTGTGAAAGTGGCATCCCGCAGCCAGCAAAAGCGATAATCCCAGTTCCTCGTACCGCCAATGCGCTCGGGCAGCGAAGTCGTGGCAGCGGCGACGATGCCGCCTGTGGGGGCATACGTCAAAGCCTTCAACGTGATGAGCGACCGTCTGACCGCATCCGTCCAAGGCCCAAGATCAGGACACCGATCGCTCCATTGATGCCAGAATGTTTCCGTGCGCGCCAGCGCCTCGAACGGATCGATCGCCGGCGAATGACTTTGAAATGACGGTTCGTAGGAGAGGACGAAGGGAATGGACTGGCCGGCTTCGACCGCGAACTCGCCGACTGTTTTAAGATGTTCACCGTAGAGTGGGGACGGGGTGCGCAGGACCAGACGTTCTGGACCCGCAGTTGCGTTGATCGTGCCGTCGTCAAGCTTGTTCACCCACGGCACGGCCACTCCGTAGTTGAAACGCACCACGAGTTCGGTCTGAAAGATCACGCGCCCGGAGCGGCCGGTTACAATCCGCACCAAGTCAGCGCCATCTGCCAGCGGCATGAAATCGATGAGCGCGGCCGTGCCGGTTTTGGTTTGAAATTCGGTTTCCAGAACGAGGGTGCCGGGACGATAATTCCGTCTCACGTCGATGGACGGCTCTTTTGGCGCAATAAGCCAGCGACCGTTGTAGGCATCGCCAAGCAGGGCGGCAAAGCAGGCTGGCGAATCGAAGCGCGGGCAGCACAACCAATCGATCGAGCCGTTGCGGCCGATCAAGGCTGCGGTCTTGCAGTTGCCGATCAGTGCATAATCTTCAATAGGAAGGGCCATTGTGTTTTGCTCCCTTGGTAGGGATCAACGCCTTCCGGCAACATTCATTGTTCAGCATTCCCTGGCACCTTGGTGGAATAAAGTTTTTGCGGTCATTTGTGATTTTCAGCAGCCGCGTCAATTTCGACCTCGTGTGGCGGTTCAGAAGTCCGCATCATTCCTGCCGCGACCCCGCGACCTCGTCATGCGGGCTTCTGAACCAAAGCCACACTAGCTGAACTTCGCCATCTGCATCTGCACTTCGATTGCAAAATAAGATTACTCGAAGAAGACCAAGTTCCCGCTTTGATTAAGATCAAAGATTAAGATCAAAATGGGAATTCAATATATGTGTCCGGCGAGGTCAATCGGAGGGTGATTGCAAGAATGGTCCACTCCCATGCCCTGTTAGACGCTAGTGTGGCGGTTCAGAAGTGCGCATCATTTCTGCCGCGACCGCGTCATGCGGATTTCTGAACCAAAGCCACACGAGATCAATAAGTTGCTGGTGTCCTTCGATTCCGAAGAACGTCGGTTTGTGCGCAAAAGGAGGTTCCGACATTGGACGTCGTACTGGTCACCGGCGGCACTGGGTTTATCGGTTCCCATCTCGTCCGATTGCTGCTCGAACGAGGCGTAGGAAAAGTCATCGTTAGCAACATATCTGGACGCTACCGCAATCTTGAAGCATTGCGCGATCGTCTAGAGATTGCCCGCGCCGATCTAGGTATCTTCACCGACGTGCTGCGTTTGGTGGAAAAATGCAGGCCGCAAACCATCTTTCACATCGGCGCAATGCTTGCCCCTGCATGCGACGACGATCCGGAAGCGGGCATCCGTTCCAACGGTCTCGGCACCTACCATGTGCTTGAAGCGGCCCGATTGTTCGGGGCTCGGCAGGTCATTTTTGCGAGCTCCATGAGCGTATTCGGTGGGGCACCAAAAGAAAGGCATTCGACCATCGATGACTATTCAGGGACGCGGCCCGATACGATCTATGCGGCCGCAAAGCTCTTCTCGGAAAATCTCGGCCTCTGCTACCGGCGCCTTTACGGCCTCGACTATCGCGGCCTTCGGCTGCCCAACGTGAATGGACCGGGGACGACGACGCACGGTTATCTCGAGTATTTCAACAAGGCGATAGAGGAAAGCGTGCAGGGGCGGCCATACTCGATCTATGTGGAACCGCACGTTCGTATCCCGGTCATGCATGTCGCTGATGCCGCAAGAGCATTTTACGAGTTGGCAGTTGCCCCGTCGGACGTAATCAAGACTGTGAACTACACTATTCTTGGCCCGGTACCCGCGCCGACTGCCGGGGAATTGGTAAATGCTGTAAAAGCCAAATTTCCCAGCTCGAAACTCGATTTCAATGTCATTCCGCGCATTTCAGCGCTCGTGGACGCCGTCGGTGGACAGCCGTTCGATGATCTCCATGCGCGCGCCGAATGGGGATGGCGGCACCGACACGATCTTGAGCGGATCATCGAGAGTTTTTCTTCTGTTCCAGTCAGCCACTGAAGGTGACGCTGGTCGTCACGACAACGTGATGCTCGCCCAATGCGCTCTTTGACCCAGATCAAGTCTCGGATCGCTTTGATCGCATAGCAAAGACAACCGAATGCGCCGTGCCCTTGCTGTCTCTCGCTACGAGCCTGAAGAGCGATAGCGGTCGATTGAATGGCCGCCACACTCCGCTGGTCGACAAACAGAGTCGGAGAGCAAGCCAAGGAACCCGAGCAAGCCAAGGAACCCGGCATTGCCGAGCGCGGTTGATCGTCAATTCACGACGGTCGAGGCTTCAACTCCAACGCGCCTGATTGTCAGCCGCGAATGGTTCAGGGGGTATGGGGTAGGTGTAGGTTTTACCGGTGATCTCGCTCGCTCGACTGGCCGTGAGCACTGCAAGGACTAAAGGGAGGAATCGAATGGCCAAGGCAGCTGTGAAACTCGCTGACCCAAACCCGTTGTCTGCGCAGGAACGCGCCATAGAGAGCGGGAAGAAGGCTCTGCATGAAAACGTAAGCGAGCGGATCCTGCGAATGATCGAGCTGATTCGGAACTACGGCGACCCCAGGCTGACACTGGACCGTACGGTCCTGTTCACCGAATCGTTCAAGACGACGGAGGGCCAGCCGCTCGTATTGCGCTGGGCTAAGGCTCTCAAGCACATAGCTGAGAATATCGCGGTCACCATCTTTGCTGACGAACTTATCGTCGGCAGGCCCAACACCTGGTTCGGCCGCTACGGCCTCGTCTACGGTGAACTCGACGGCAGTCTGATGAAGGAGGCCTTGGGAGTTTTCAAGGCGGTCAAGGACAAGAAAGGGCAAGGATCGATCCCGTCTAGTTCAGTTACCGTGCTGGCGGAAGACGGCAAGGTAATTGAGGAAGTCCTGTTCCCGTACTGGAATGGCCGTGATTTCACCCCTGCATTCATCAAGGCGCTGCCGGAAGAAACGCGGCACCTCATCTACGGGCCGGATCCGAACAACATCTCAGTGCAGACCGGAATGCTGATGTGCACGGGCGCGTGGCGGCACTCGCAGAATTGGGCGCACGATTTTGGGAAAATCCTTACCCGCGGCTGCAAGGGCATCCGCGACGAGGCCCGGGCCAAGCTGGCTGCGCTGGAACACCCGTACGATGTCGTCCAGAAAATGCCATTCCTTGAATCGGTGATCATCGTTTGCGATGCGATGATGACCTTGGCGATGAGGTACGGCCGGCTCGCGGCAGACATGGCCTCCAGGGAGAACGATCAACAGCGGAAGAACGAACTGCAGGAAATCGCCGAGGCGTGCGCCTGGGTTCCCGAGAACCCGGCGCGAACCTTCCGCGAGGCCGTCCAATCACAGTGGTTCACGCAGATGTTCTCGCGGCTCGAGCAGAACATCGGCGGGCAGGTCAGTATGGGGAGAATGGACCAGTACTTGTACCCCTACTATCAGAAGGACCTTGCCGACGGTCGGATCACGAGGGAGTCCGCCGAGGAGTTGCTCCAGTGCGTCTGGCTGAACATGTGGCAGAGCACGGAAGTGAAATTGTCGCCGTCCGCGGCGGCAAGTATGGAGGGATTCGCGCACTTCGAGCCGGTCACGATTGGCGGGCAAACCGCCGATGGCCTGGATGCCACGAATGAGCTGTCCTACGTGATTCTCGAGTCCGCGCGGCCTCTGCCCTGCACTTATCCTGAAATAACAGTTCGGATATACGCAAACACCCCGGACCGCTTCCTGCACGCAGTGGCTGAGGCCGTCAAGGACGGCACAGGACGTCCCAAGGTCGTCAACGATGAGAACATCGTGCCGTTTTATCTGAGCAACGGCGCGACTGTGCCCGAGGCTCTGGATTACGCATGTTCGGGCTGCTGCGAATCGCGCCTGGTAAACCGCGAGACCCAGGTCACAGGTAACACCGGAACTAATCTCGGAGCTGTCGTCGAGATGGCGCTGCGGGACGGCAAGAGCAAGGTTTGGAAGGACGAGCAATTCGGCCTCAAGACCGGAGACCCCAAGAAGTTCGCGACCTACGAGGACCTATGGAGAGCGTTCTGTGCGCAGCTTGAGCACTTCACGAAGCATGTCATGATTCAGCAGTGCGTGGCGGTAACGCTGAAGCCGCACTTCTTCGCCGCTCCGATGGCGTCGATGCTCCATGACCTGGCCATGAAGGAGTGCATCGACCTGCACCGGCACGGCGAATTCATCCCTGGGTCCATCGATTTGCCCTGCCTTGAAACGGTGGGCAAGGGCACGGCTATCGATTCTCTGGCGGCGATCAAGCATCTCATCTACGACACGAAGCAGCTCACCTGGGACGCACTGCTGGACGCGCTAGAGAGGAACTGGGAGGGGAAGGAAGCGATCCGACAACTGTGCCTGAACGCCCCCAAATACGGCAATGGCATCGAGTGGGTTGATGCCATCGGCTGGGAGATCGAGCGTATCCAGCTCGAATGCGCCCGTCGGTATCACGTCCGCGCGAACCAGTACTACATGCAGCGATCGGTTCCGGTTACCGCTCACGTTCCCATGGGCAGGGCGGTGTGGGCCACCCCGAATGGCCGTCCCAACCCCGAATACTTGTCCGAGGGGATCTCCGCGTCCCACGGCATGGACGTGAAAGGCCCAACGACGGCCTTGCACTCAATGGCCCGGGCACGCTGCGGCGCCTACAAGGAGAAGGGCGCCGATCTGATCAACATGAAGTTCACGCCCTCAACCGTGGCCGGCGAGGACGGGACCCGGCGGCTTATGCAGGTCATTCGCACTTGGTGTGAGCTTAAGCTCTGGCACATCCAGTTCAACATAATCAACAAGCGGACGCTGCTCGCGGCCCAGAAGGACCCCATGAAGTACCGCGACCTCATCGTCCGAATCGCCGGCTACTCGGCGTTCTTCGTGGACCTTTCGCCGATGCAGCAGGCGGAGATCATCGCGCGAACAGAGGAGGAGATGGCGCATTGAGCGTCTGCTTCGTTTTCAGTGCTCTGGGTGCTCGAGAAGTGGATTCTCCTTAAGGAGTATTCGACATGGAGCTTAAGGGTAAGACCGCAATCATCACAGGTGCGGGCCGAGGAATCGGGGAGGGGATCGCACTTGCCGTTGCACGCGCAGGGGCGAACGTCGTGGTCAACGACATGAACTTCGAGAACGCCCAAGGCGTGGTGAAAACCATCGAGTCCGGCGGCGGCAAGGCGCTGGCGTTCAAGGCGGACGTTACTAAGAAGGCCGAGATCGACGCGATGGTTGCCGCAACGGTCGCTAAGTTTGGAACGGTCGACATCCTGGTCAACAACGCGGGGATCGAATCCTCGCCAATGCTTCTGAAAGATATCCCCGAGAAGCAATGGGACCGCGTGCTCGGAGTCAACCTGAAAGGTGTCTTTCTTTGCTGTCAGGCAGTCATCCCGGTCATGATGAATCACAATAAGGGGCGAATCATCAATATCAATTCGCTGGCCGGCCGTCGGATGACGTTCTTCGGAAGTGCGGATTATACGGCTTCCAAGCATGGCGGCGTGGGGCTGACGCTGCATCTTGCATGGGAGCTGGCAGAGAGTCACATCACCGTCAACGCGATCTGCCCCGGCGCGACATTGACGCCGCTTGCAGAAGCAGGGACGACACCCGAGTACCGCGAAATGGTGACCAAGCGGCTAGTCCCCCTCGGCCGCTGGTGCACCCCTGACGATATCGGCGGCGCAGTCATCTATTTCGCAAGCGACAATGCGGACATGGTGACAGGGCAGTTGCTCGACGTCGATGGGGGCGTGATGACCGGCTATGGCGAGGATCTGCGCCCCATCGTTCGCAAGCGTATGGAAGAACTTCGAGCCAAAGCGGGGTAGCAAGCTATACCCCAACGATGCGCATCGGGAGGTCGAAGACCGGCAAGCCCCTAAGAGAGATCCACTCATGGAGACATCATTGCATCGCATAGCAATCAATAGCGGCGGTGGCTACGTGCCGGGGCTCAATGCTGTGGTGGCAGGCGCAGTGCTTTCCGCGAGCAACCTCGGTTTGGAAGTCGTGGGCATCTATGATGGCTATGATGGCCTCATGACTCGGGAAAACTATCCTGAGGGCGGGCTCGTCAGGCTTAGTCCGAATGTCATCGAAAATCTCATTGGGAGCGATGGCAGCATACTTGGAACTGCGGCACGAACCGATCCGTTCCGATTCCGCACCATCAATGCGGAAAACTTCGTGGAGGAAGTGGATCGTTCTGACGAGCTGCTGGAGAAAATCCGCGCCGAGAAGATCGATGCGGTCATTTCCGTTGTCGGTGGCAGTGCGCTCACCGGCATGCACGCGCTGAGCGTCGCCTTCAAGTTGAGCCGAAAGGGGCTCCGCACGGTCTGCGTTCCCAAATCGGTCGAGAACGATATAAGCGTCACGGCCCTGTCGTTCGGCTACAATAGCGCACTCAGCTACACGACGGAGACCCTGGCGCGTATCCGCACAGCCGCCCGCGATGTCCATCGGATCGCGGTGGTGGAAGTTCTCGGCCACCAGGCCGGATGGCTCGCGTTGCAGTCGGGAATGGCGGTTTGCGCAGACGTCGTACTGATCCCCGAAATCCCCTATGACCTGCGCGAGGCGGCAGCCAAGTTGCGGGAGGATGAGAAAGCGGGACGAAGACCCTCGTTGGTCGTCGTGGCAGAAGGTGCGATACCGAAAAACGACGATGCATCGTCAGCCGACAGTTCGCAAAATTTGCAGGAACACGGTCTCAGAAAGAGCTTGTCGCCGCTCTCGGATCCGCGATTTGGCGAGGGCGCCCGGGTTATCGAGCGATCAGGGCTGGCTGCCGAGACGGTGGCCTTGAAATTACAGAAGCTGACTGACCACGAAACCTTCCCCGTTGTCCTCGGTCAGTTGGTCCGCGGGGGAGCGCCAACTGCGGTCGACCGGCAACTCGGGCTTGGCTACGGTGCGGCCGCGGTCCGAGCTCTGGACAGTGGCCAAAGCGGGGTGATGGTCGCCTTTCAGCCGCCAGATCTGAAGTTCGTTCCGCTCGCCGAAACGATCAACAAAGTCAGGACTGTGCCGGCGAATAGCGAGTTCGTGCAGATCGCCCGCGCGCTGGGCATTTCCCTTGGCGACTGAGGTGCGATTATGAGTCAAGCCACCCCGAACCAAAAGGGTTTGGTGCTGAACATCCAGCACTTTTGCACCAACGATGGCCCCGGTATCCGGACGACCGTCTTTCTCAAATTCTGTTCGCTGCGCTGCAAGTGGTGCTGCAATCCCGAGAGCATCGGGCAGAGACCGGAGCTTGCCTACGACATCAACAAGTGTATCGGAAAAAAGGCATGCGGAAAGTGCCTGCAGCCACCCGCTCCCGAAGGAGCCATGTATGTCCTCGACGGGCCGGATGATCGCGTACACATCAACTGGGACTTGGCCCAGGGATGCGGTGAGGAAACCACATCAGTCTGTCCGACTGGAGCGCTCTACTTGTTTGGACAGGAGATGACAGTTGATCAAGTCCTCGACGAAGTGGAGCAGGACAGCGCCTTTTATCGAGAGTCCGGCGGCGGCGTCACCCTGAGCGGCGGTGAATGCCTGCTGCAGCCTGATTTCAGCACCGCGCTTCTTGCCGAGGCGCACGAACGCGGAATCAATACTGCCATCGAGACAGCAGGAAACGTGCCATGGGCGTTCATGGAAGAGGTGCTGCCTCACGTCGACACCGTGCTGCATGATCATAAGTTGACCGATCCCATTCGGCACAAGAAGTGGGTTGGCGCGGACAACACGCGAATTCTAGCGAATTTCAAAAAGGCTTATGAGACATTTCCGGACAAGACGTTCATCGCCCGCACGCCTATCATTCCCGGCGTGAATGACGACGAGGAACATATCCGTTCAGTGCTGGCTTTCATCCGTCCCCACAAAAACGTCGTCGATTACCAATTGTTGCCGTATCACCGTTATGGCGAGACCAAGTACGGATTCCTGGGCAAGGTTTACGAATTGGAGGATTTCACTCCGCCATCGTCCGAGACAATGGACCGTCTTCGCGCGATCATCGATGAATCGTTCGGTCGTACGGCCGCAGGGAAGACAGGATAGCTGCCGTCATGTCAGCGAGCGACCTCAACGCTGTCGTGACGCTTGTGAACCGCATATCGCCGTGGCTGATGGTGCTACAGGTGGTGCCAGACGGCTGGACCTTTCCGGAATTCATCCCAGGCCAATACACGACGGTCGGTTTGTTCGGAACCGCTCCCCGCCGCGATCTCGCGGAACGGGAAGTAACTCCTGCAGATCCGTACAAGCTGATCCAACGCGCATATTGCATCGCTTCGTCTCCCGTGAACAAGGAATTCGTGGAGTTCTTCATCCACCTGGTTCCGCACGGTGTATTGAGCCCGCGGCTGTTCGCGTTGAAGATCGGCGATCGCGTCAACCTCAGCGATCGCATCACTGGTGCCTTCACCTTCCATGATGTCCCCGACGATGCCAACGTCGCGCTGATCGCAACAGGAACAGGTCTCGCACCGTACGTCAGCATGCTCAGTACCCACCTTCGTTTCGGCAGCCAACGCCGGGTCGCGGTTCTCCATGGTGTGCGAAACTCATGGGACCTCGGCTATCGCTCAATCCTGATGACCATGCAGCACTTACGGAGCAACGTGACCTACGTGCCGGTTATCAGTCGTCCCGCGGACGAGCCGGTGCCGTGGCGGCGAGCAATCGGACATGTGCAGGACGTCTGGAACGGACCGGTACTTGCGCAGGCATGGGGCAGCAGGCCCACGCCAGAGGACACGCATGCCTTTTTGTGCGGGAGCCCTCACATGATCGACGACATGGCCGCCCTGCTGGTTGACGAAGACTTCCGGGAATGCGCAGGCGATGTACCTGGGCAGATTCACGTCGAGCGCTATTGGTTCGCGTCGCCTGCGAGCGCGACTCAGAGGAAGCAAGCCACCCCTTCCCTACCGGGCCACTACTGACGGCACTGGTTCCGAGGGCAAAGTATGACCTATGTAGTCACGGAAAGCTGTGTGAAGTGCAAGTACATGGACTGCGTGACGCCGTGTCCGGTCAATTGCTTCCACGAAGGCGTGAATATGCTCGTCATCGATCCCGATGAGTGCATCGACTGCGACGCTTGTCGGCCCGTGTGTCCGGTGCACGCAATTCAGCCTGACTCCAAACCTGATCTCGAGCAGTGGCTCGCGGTCAATGCAGATTTTACCAAACGCTGGCCCAGGATCACGAAGAAGAAGGATCGGCCCACCGATGCCGATAAATGGGCAGGCGTTCCAAACAAGTTCCAGAAGTACTTCGATCCCCGGCCTCCCGAGGGATGAAGAGGCATGAACGGAGCCGTCAAGGCAGCTAGTGTCCCGATTTCCGAAGCTCGCATCGTTATGCGGCACCCTCGTTTGCGAGCTTCGGAATCGAAGGAAACTAGCAACTTATTGATCTAGTGTGGCTTTGGTCCGGAACTCCGCATGACGAGGTCGCGGCAGGAATGATGCGGACTTCGAAACCGCCACACTAGTTCTCGATTAGCTACGCCACGGTCCAAAACCACGCAGGCATAAGATCCAATGTCTATGTATAATAGGAACATGTTCTTTACATCAGAGTCCGTGACGGAGGGACATCCGGACAAGTTTTGCGACCAGATCTCCGATGCGGTGCTCGACGAGTGCCTGAGACGCGACCCCATGTCGCGCGTGGCGTGCAATACCTTTGTAACAATGGGATTGTTGCTCGTCGGTGGCGAGATCACGACCAAAGCGCTTTTCGACGTTTCCAATGTCGTTCGCGACGTCGGGAATGAGATTGGCTACACATCGCCGAAATACGGCTTCGACGTGAACACCGCTGCCGTAATCCGAACGATTCATCCTCAGTCCCCCGACATTGACCTTGGCGTAACGAAGGCGGGCGGTAGGATCGGCGCAGGCGATCAAGGGCTGATGTTCGGATATGCCTGCCGTCAGACGGCAGAGCTTATGCCGCTGCCGATCATGCTGGCCCACAAGCTGGCGATGCAGCTTGCGGCCGCGCGCAAGAGAAACGTGTTGCCGTATCTGGGGCCGGACGGAAAGACCCAGGTTACGGTCGAGTATCGCGAAGGTAAACCAGTGCGGATCGACTATGTTGTGATCGCGGCATCTCACACCGATGAGGTGATCACGCCCGACGGGCGATTTACTACTGAGGAAGCGAAGCGGGAGATCGTCGAGAAGGTCGTGCTACCCGTCGTCGGCGGTCTAGTCGACAAAAACACAAAGATTACTGTCAATGGCACGGGGAAGTTCCTCGTGAGCGGTCCGCAGTGCGATACGGGCCTGACAGGACGCAAGATCATCGTCGATACCTATGGCGGCTGGTCGGTCCACGGCGGTGGAGCGTTCAGCGGAAAAGATCCCACGAAAGTCGATCGCTCTGCTGGATACATGGCGCGCTATATCGCGAAAAATATCGTGGCAGTCGGTCTGGCCGATGAGTGCCTTGTTCAGCTCGGCTACTGCATCGGTCTGGTCGATCCTGTCTCCGTGATGGTGAACAGCTACGAAACCGGGAAGGTTTCGGACGAAGCACTGTCGACACTGGTAAGGAGGGTGTTCCCACTTTCACCGGCAGGAATGATCGACCACCTGAAACTTAGAACACCCATTTACGCCAAGACCGCCGCGTATGGCCATTTCGGCAGACCTGAGTTCGCGTGGGAGCGTCTTGACGCAGGCGACGAGCTCCTCGCCGAAATCAGGAGTTCTTGACGCGCGCTTACGCCTTCGCTCACGCCGAGAGGTGGCGGATATCTGACGGTGCGAAGACGGCAGCTTCACCAGCCGGAACGGCATTGGGTGTTCAGATTTGCAGCTCGGCCCGCCGGTCCAGGGCGACGAACTTACGAACGACCTGGTGTGGCGGTTTCGAAGTCCGCATCATTCCTGCCGCGCCCTCGTCATGCGGATTTCTGAACCAAAGCCACACGAGGTCAATAAGTTGCCAGTGTCCTTCGGTTCCGAAGTTCGCAAACGAGGGTGCCCGCATAATGATGCGAAGTTCGGAATCGGGACACTAGAGGTCCGCTTCTTACATCCGCATCCCACTTCGGCGGCCTCTCACGCGAATGTTAACCGACATT
Source organism: Xanthobacteraceae bacterium (assembly GCA_030041005.1). Taxonomy (GTDB): domain Bacteria; phylum Pseudomonadota; class Alphaproteobacteria; order Rhizobiales; family Xanthobacteraceae; genus BOG-931. The sequence continues at coordinate 49,740 of JASHOR010000046.1, read as the reverse complement.
CACCCGCCGGCTCGATGCCGCGACGCGCGTAGCCGAGATCCTTCATCAGCCGCTCCCTTTGGGCAGTGCGAATCGAGCAGGAAACCTTGCCCGACGAGCCTCCGGCCGCTATATCGACCGAGCCGCGCGGGTACGCGGCTCTCGGTGCCCCGGAGGGGCCCCACCGAGAACGGCCTTCCACCTAACCCACGGAAATTCCTCGGTTAGGGCGCATAGCTCAGTTGGTAGAGCAGCTGACTCTTAATCAGCGGGTCCAAGGTTCGAGTCCTTGTGCGCCCACCATCCTGCTTCGCGCTGATGCGCTTCGCAGGATTGCTTCCCAGTGAAGCGCGAAGCAGGATGCCCTCCGAAGCCTTGGCGGAGGAGGGCCGCCGAATGCACTATGTCTACATGCTGCAAAGCAAGACGATCGAAGGCCAACGGTATGTCGGCATTACGTCGAATCTCAAACGGCGCCTTGCCGAACATAATGCAGGAGACTCTCCGCACACCTCTAAGTATCTTCCGTGGAAATTAGTGACTTACATCGCATTCTCCGATTCTCGAAAAGCCCAGACTTTTGAGCGCTATTTAAAGTCCGGTTCGGGCCATGCCTTCGCCAGAAAACGGCTTTGGTAGGCTGTTGGGTCACCCTCCGGAGTGACTGGGCCGCCTTCCCGGCGCGGCTCGATGTGGTCGGCGATCAGCACGCCACTACGCCCGCGATCCGGCGCCGCACGGCCGGTCCCTTCAATGCGAGCCGTTGCGCGCAACCATGATTGGACAGCCCGCGCTCGCCACTCTATCCATTCGGCCGAGCTATCGAGCGACAAACGCGAGCCCCAACATGACTGACACACCGCAATACACGCCGCCGGACGTCTGGGTCTGGGAGAAGAACGACAGTCCCAACTGGCGCTATAGCCACACCAATCGCCCTATCGCGGGCGCGACGCATGAGAAGGAGTTGCCGCGCGGAAGGCATCCGCTGCAGCTTTATTCGCTGGCGACGCCCAATGGCGTCAAGGTGACGATCATGCTGGAGGAATTGCTGGCCGCCGGTCACAGCGGAGCGGAATATGACGCCTGGCTCATCCGGATCGGTGAGGGCAACCAGTTTGGCAGCGGATTTGTCGGGGTGAACCCGAATTCCAAAATCCCGGCGCTCATGGACTATAGCGAGCAGCCGCCGCTGCGCGTGTTCGAATCCGGTTCGATCCTGCTCTATCTGGCGGATAAATTCGGCGCCTTCCTGCCAAAGGGCCGCGGCAGGCGCACCGAGGCGCTGAACTGGCTGTTCTGGCAGATGGGTTCAACGCCCTATGTCGGCGGCGGCTTCGGGCACTTCTATGCCTATGCGCCGGTGAAGATCAAATACGCCATCGACCGTTTCGCGATGGAAGTGAAGCGCCAGCTCGACGTGCTCGACCGGCAGCTTGCGAACAACCGGTTCGTCGCCGGCGACGAATATACCATCGCCGACATGGCGATCTGGCCGTGGTACGGCAACGGCATGTTGAACGGCGCCTCCTACAACGACCCGCGCCAGTTCCTGCAGACGCACGAATACAAGAACCTGACGCGCTGGACGAAAGAAATCGGCGAACGCCCGGCCGTCAAGCGCGGGCGAATGGTCAATCGTGTGAGCGGGCCGCCTGAAGGGCAGTTGCACGAACGACATGGCGCCGGCGATTTCGAGACCAGAACGCAGGACAAGGTCGGCGTGCGCGGGTGACCACATCGTCATCCCTCATGTATCAAGCCGCGGCCCGGATCGTCCGGTGGGGCGTGGTCAGCGACGCGGCGACTATTTGCGCGTCGATGCCAATGTGACGACGCGCTTGCGCGGAGCGATTTTTCTCACGAGGGCGCGCGTTGCTCGCCTGCGTTTTCCGGCGAGGAAACCGGAGCGAAGGAGATGAGTTCGGCCAGAACCGAACCTTCCTCGAAGTATGCCTCGAATGCCACCGGTCCGATGACCCCGGCCAGCCGAGCGACGATGCGCGTGGGAAAGCCGGCCTTTTGGTGTACCGGTTCCGCTTCCACGATTATTTCTTCGCGCGCCTCGGCCGCAATCGCGGTGCAGCGCAAACGCATGTCGGCCAGCGGTCGTGCCAGATACGGCGCCGCCGGCAGCGCAATGCGCTCAAGCAGGGTGCTTGGAGGCGGATCGATCCGGTCGAACCAGCACAGGCCGGGCGTGGCGCAATAGGGCACTACAGGCAAAGCCATGGACCACAATCGCAACACTAGTCCCGGTCGGCCGCTCAGTTCGTAGACGCGCAGGCTATCGACATCGGCATGCAGCACGAGCCGCGCATGGCGATTGTCTACAACACAGTGGTTCCCGGCCGGGTCCAACGTCGTCGACAATTGTTCGGTGGGTTCAGATACCCAGAACGGTGCCGCCATCTCGTCGGTCAGTCTTATGCGCCACAGTCCGACCCCCGGTGCAAGTCCGGCCGCATTACGAAACGTTGCCGGGACCTTGAGCGCCGCGCGGACAAACGTGCCGGTCTTCGGCACACCGGCCCGCAACCAAATCGCTCCCGTCATGGCGCTGGATGAGTCTCCCAGGTAGTTGGCCAGGTTGAAGAATATGGTCGGCGCGCCGGGCATGGGACCCGTTTGGACGTGAAGGTGCAAATGCGGCGTGGGACTGCGGCCGGAATTGCCGACCGCGGCGAGAACTTGGCCGGTGCGGACGCGCTGCCCGGCCGCAACCCTGATCGAGTCTTTCGCCAGGTGGGCCAGCATCAGCCAGAGGCCCTGATCCATGCGAATCACGATGTAGTTGCCCCAATTCTGACTGTAATTGCTCACTCCAAGGGGGTTATCGGGGACGTTGTCGGTAAGAGACTCTACTGTGCCGTCCGTTGGGCAATAGACGGGCGCACCGAACGAGCCGGCCTCCAACCCCGGCTTGATCGGCATTTCGAAATCGATTCCGTGGCGCCACGGTCCCCGATGACTGATCGGCCCATCGAAGCCCTGACTGACGGCGACCACGCCGGCGAGCGGAACGGCCACCAGCGGTGCAGGCGCGCCGAAGCGGGCCTCGAACAGCCTCGCTTGTTGCCATGCCTGCTCAGGCGCAAGATCGAAACTGGGGGTCGCGACGATCGGATGCCGCGCCGAGCGTCCGGAGAGCGCCAGCAACGCGATCCAAGTGGTCAACAAAGCCGGTAGGGGTTGAAACGCCCAACCCGTGCCGCGGAAGGCCGTCTGTACGGCAAGAGCGAGCACTGCGGCGCCAATCCCGGCGAGCGCGGAGGTCGCCAAGGTCGAGCGACTTGGCAGATGGAAGACGGCGCCCAACAACATCGCAGTAATGAAACTGTTGTCGGCGGCGATCAGCCAAAGCCAGTTGAACCCGAAATCCGCAAGGACTTCGGCGGTCAAAATGCCGGCGATCCAGCCGACGACGCCGCTGATCGCCATCGCGGGCGACCAGAACAGCAGCGCCGCGAACACCGCGGCGCCGGTCTCGGGGCGAGGCGAGAACAGGATGATGCCGAGCGACCGCAGGAACGAGTCGAGCCAGCCCGAAATACCCACGGGGTACGGCCAGAACGGTTGGCTGAAGGCCGCGTGCGCCGCCCAGTAGGGCAACAGCGTGAGCAAAACGGCGAAAGTGATGATGAAGGCGAGCGACATTGCGGGGACCGGCGTGTTGGCGAGCGCTCGCGTCAACGCCGTCGACAGAAACGCGGCGGCGCTGCTGACGGACGCGATCAGAATGGCCGCCGCGTAAAACGGCTGCTGCGACGGCGCCACGAGCCACGCTGCGGCGACCCCTGCCAGAATTGCGTTGGCGCGCGCGTTCTTGGCCCGCGGTCCGTCGCGTTGACCGACGCTGTAGAGGCAGACCTCGGCCATCGATAGACCGAGCAGTCCGCCGATGAGGTTGAGAGGCTCGATCGCAAGCGCGGCAATGATGACGAGACCGCCCAGGGGCGAGCCGATCATCAGGACGTTGCCGAACGCGCGGCAGATATGATCGAGAATACGCAGCGCGCCATGCACCGCATTGTCGGCGCGCAACCCCAATCCGGCCCGCGGGGAAGACATTATCGCCGCATCAGACGCGCCGGGACCAGTTCCCCCTGTTCGATGTCGGCAAGTTCCTCGCGGCGACGGATCGCCTCGACGTCGCCGTCGGAGCCGATCAGCACGACGGCGGGCCGGAACGCGATGAATTGCATCGACTGGGTGAGGTTGTAGGCGCCGACCGGGTGCAGCACGAGTCGATCGCCGATCTCGAGAGGCGGCAATTCGACCGACTCGCGGATGACGTCGATGTTCATGCAAAGGCAGCCGTAGAGCCGCACGACGTTGGGCGGCATATCCACTGCCCGCGCCGGAGATACGCCGATGCGATACCATGTCGCCGTGTAGAGCAGATTCACGCCGGCATCGACGACGTAGCTGCCTCGGCTGTGCTCGCCGAGCACAAAACCGGTCTTGAGATCGTGCACCGAAGCGCCCGCGGTTGCGGTGCGGTCGGCACCTTTGACGGCGACGACGGAAGTGATCAGCCAGCCGGCATCGTCCACCAGATGGCGGCCCGTCTCCAGGCGCAATTGCGGACGCCGGCTTCGCGGCAGAGTGTTCAATACGCCGGCGATCGCTTCGGCATAGCGCTCGACCGGGGGTACCACGAGCTCCGCCGGCCCGACCATGCCGTGCAACAGACTGTTGGAAGGGAAGCCGCCGCCGAGATTGATGCAGGGCACGAGGTGGCCGGTTTGGCCATGGACCATTTCCCTGATCGCCAGCAGCCGATCGGCAGCCACCGCGTAGGCGACGGGATCGAGCAAATACGTGCCGATATGGGTGTGGAGCGAGTGCAGCATGAGCCGCGGATTGGCCACGACGCGCAGCGCCGCACGGGCCGCCTCGCCGTTCGCGAGCGCGAAGCCGAACTTCGACCAGACCGGGGCATGACCCGTGTCCATCCAGACGCGGATTCCGACCCTGGCGGCGTGCTTCAAGGTGCCCGCTATCTCCTCGATCAGTCCCAACTCGTCCCAATTGTCGATCTGGACGACCGCTCCTTGAGCGAGGGCGCGTTCGAGACTATGCCGAGACTTGTTTGGGCCGTTATAGATGATGTCGCTCGGGCGGATGCCTGCCTTCTCGGCCTTCTGATATTCGAAATCAGAGACCACCTCCGCAATCCAGCCCTCGTCGTGAAATATGTTGCAGATCGCCCGGAGGTAATTGGTTTTGTAGGACCAGGCGAACAGGGTCTCGCGATAGAGCGACTCGAAGGCCTCGCGTGCGCGCCGGGCAGCGCTGCGCAATACGCGTTCGGAAAAAACAAACAGGGGTGATCCGAATTTTTCGACGAGATCTTCGACAGCTACGCCTTCTATGCGATCGCAAGCAGGCGTTCGGTGGGTTTGGCTGAGCGAATTTCGGTTGATGAGAGCGTCGGTGTGACGGCCCAGTTCGCTCGTGATTATCGGAGGCGAATATTGGAGGGTCATCTCGCGAGCTCCGTGACTTCAGCGATGGCCGTGCGCGCATTGCGGCTGCGGGCTCCGGTCACCGATAATTCCGCAAGTTCAGCGATGTCGCCGACCAGGTCGACCGCGTGCCGCACGAACATCCGGCCCGCCTCGCAGCGGCCGGGCGCGCCAGCCGCTCCTCCTACAGCCCGCTGTACAAGGGCGGCCGGCAGGTTGCAGCCGATCTGCGACGGGAAGTCGATCCAGGCTGGAAATCGTGGATTCATCTCGATCAAGGCATAGCCCTGCGGCCCCCTGATGAATTCGATCTCAAACGGTCCGTTCCAGGACAGTGCCTTGACGATGCGGCCGACCAGGACGTCCAATGTCGGATCGGAAATGACGATGCCGGCGTAAGCCTTGCCGGTTTTTGTCAACATCATTTTGCGAATAGAGCAAAAGCCGGACAAGCCGCCCGTTCCGTCGCCGAGACCGGTCACGTCGTACTCCTCGCCGACTATCGGTTCTTGAACCATGACCGGACCGCCCCAAACCGACGTCAGATAGTGAAACGCATTTGCGATCTCGGCGGGGGATGTCAGCCTGAGCGCCTCGTAGAGTCGGCCCTTGAGGAACAGCGGATAGCCGATCTGCTCGCCAGCCCGGTAGGCCGCCGCCAAATCAGGAGCCATCAACGTACGCGGCACCGCGACGCCCGCTTCGAGCCCAAGCGTCGTCAGCTTCTCCTTGCTCCGTCGCTCGAAGGCCGCCGCCGTCGGCAGCACGATTTCGATCCCTCGGCGCCTTAGCTCTTTCAGCAGCGCAAAGTAGTTGGGAATTTCCGCATCGAGGCAGGGCACGATGAGATCGATCGCGTTGGTCTGCCGAATCTGTTCGAGACGATCGAGCAGCGCGTTGGCGCCCATGGCGGGAAGCGGCAACGAAAACGCTGCGTCGACCCGGTCGAGATCGGTGCTGAACAGGCCGCTTTCCAACGGATCGTACGAAAGGCCCAGCACCGTCGCGGAACGATAGACGCGCCGGACGCTGCGAATGACGGCCGGGCCGGGCTGCGGGTTGTCCCCGCGGTGCAGGCCGCTGACCGCGATGACCGGACGCTCGCGCATTCGCGCTGACATCGCTCTGCCGCCGGGCCGCGCTAGACCGGCCGCGCGCTCAGACGCTCCCGGTCTGCCTGGGGCGGCGCCGGGTGGCCGTATGTCGGGCCGCCGGCGACGGCAAGGTCGTTCAAGAACAATTCGAGGTCCCGCTCGGCGATCGGATGCGGAACGGCATAGCGTTCGGCATAGCGCATCACCAGATCGGCAACGGGAGTCTGCCGCTGCAGCTCGATCAGAAGAAAAGCCGCTGTTTCGCTGATGCGGTGAAACTTCCCCGTTTGCGTGTCGAAGACGAAACGATTCCGAATGATTTTCAGGTTCGTCAAGCCGACGGCGGCGGTCGGATGACCATTGACGGCTGGCTCTGCATCGGCCGCCGTCCCCGGCCACTCGTTCCTCGGCGATTTGCTTCGTGGCGCCTTCTTGCTTGGCGATTTGCGCCCGCCGTTTGCGCCCGCCCGTCCAGAATGAACAATCTCGATTTTTTCTGCGAGATTTCCGGCAACGTACATTGTCTGCTCCATCGTTACGTCGAAGAAAGCCGTCAGGCCCGCTACTGATCGCTGTCGCAAACGAAGTCGTGGTCGAGACAAATTCGCCGAAAGGTAACCGGACTCTGGTTTGGCGGCACCGTGAGTATCTGGTGCCGTCGATGCTGCCGGCATTGGGGCCGACGTTCAGCATTCTTTCTAGCTGCCGCGATCGGAAGTTGACCGACTATTTCGGTCAGGCGCCATTACCCATGGTGAGCTAGCCCGGCGGGAGATACGAGGCGCCGTTGGTACTAGCTCGTCTGTCGTGCTGCTCAAACGGGGATCGCGACATATGATGCGTGACGTCGGCAAACCGGCTTGCCTTTTCGCGAACGAGATATTGCCGTCGTCGGCGAGGATGCACGCCGGCCGTCGCCGACGACAACTGGAGAGGTGCATCATGAAGATCGCTGCGCTGATATATGTGCTCGCCGGTATCGTCGTCATTGCAGCCGGGCCGGACGCGGCGCGTGCCGAACCGCAGTTGCCGGCGGATGTCCACGCGCTGAGTACGAGCGAGACCACATTGCTCTACTCGGACAAGACGATCGATTACGGCACCGTCGAACAATATTTTGCGCCCGACGGCAGTCTCATCGGTTATACGAAGAACCACAAATATTTCGCCAGAGGGCAATGGCGCGTCAAAGATAACGAGATTTGTACGTGGGCGCGGTGGCGGCGCCGGGGGGAAACGAGGCATACGCTGTTCCGCACCTGCTCCGCATGGTACGGCGACGGCCATCAGTACTGGACGCAGGTAACAAAAGGCGCCGACCGTGGTCAGATCTTTAAGGGCAACGCGTCGCTCGTGAGCGAAGGAGATCACGTTTCAAATATCGTGTGCCGGATAGACCACGGTCATTGCCATTAAGCGCTCTGGTCTCTTTCCGTATGCGTCCAGCTTCTCCTCGGTCTGAGCAGGGTGTCCCTCGTGGAGCGGATTTGACATTCGCTACCCGCAAGCCACTTTTTCATCAAGCGAATGTCAAATCCAAAAGCTCCACCAGCACTTATAGTTGCTCGTGGTCCTTTGATTCCAACATTCGCGCGAGGGCGTGCCAAAAAGGGATGCGAATGTTGGAATCGGAGCACTAGCGTTTGATCTTCGCCAGCGGATGATCGGGCGGGTAGGTCGGCGTGATCGGCTTCGGCGAACCGATCATGACCATCATGATCGCCTCTTCCTCGCCGATATTCACTTCGCCGCGATAGACGCCCGGCGGCACCGAGATGCAATCGCGTTCGCCGAGCACGGTCTCCCAGCGCTCGCCGTCTTTCTCGGTCATCACCTTGATCTTGCCGCGCAATACAAAGAAGACTTCCTCGGCATCGACATGCAGATGCATCGGCCCTTCCGCGCCGGGCGGCATGATCATGTTGGACAGCGTGAAATGTTCCGCCGGCACCACCGAAGAATCGCTCGCGACGCCGGTGCCGCCGGTCCCGATGAAGCGCTTCTGCGCCCGGCGGTATTTTGGATCGTAGTCGGCCTGAAACTTGAGCGCGTTCCAGTCATATGCGCGGTCGGCGACGCGCGCCACCCGGCTGTTCATCCAGGCTTCGTAGCTCATGCCTTCCGCGCGATCCCAGGATCGCTTCGGCTCTTTGCGGGTGACGTCGTCCATGTTCGCTCTCCTGTCCATGGCTTTGGCTCAGAACTCCGCACGGCGAGCGTCGCGGCCATCATGGTGCGGACTTCTGAACCGCCACGCCGGAGTATATCCCGCCTGATTGGAATCGCTCGCCAAGAGTAGCTCGCCAAGAGTCGGAGCGCGCCGCCGATTGCAACGGTCGGAAGAGCGACTGTCGTTGCAGCCCCCGGCGCGCTCCATCGAAGAGCTTGCGCGGTTTGACAACAGTCCCCAGAATGCCTAGTGTGAGAACATATAGTTCAAATATGAACATAAGCGATAGACGTCAGGCGCAGTCATGGCGGGCGAAGACATGGTCGGGGACCTGACGCGCGACTTCGCTGCCGGCGTCGGCTTTCTGCGCCGCGTCGGCGACACAGCGGCGCCGACGCTGGTGTTGCTGCACGGCATCGGCAGTCGCGCCGACAGCTTTTCGACCCTGATCGCGGCGCTGCCGGCACCGCTGAATGTCATTGCCTGGGATGCGCCGGGTTATGGCCAATCGGTGCCGCTTGCCGTCGCGATGCCGACGCCGCGCGCCTATGCGGACGCGCTGGCGCAATTTCTCGATGCGCTGCAGACGCCGCAGGTTACGCTTGCCGGGCATTCGCTCGGCGCGCTGTTTGCGGCGAGCTTTGCCGCCCGTTATCCGGATCGCGTCAACGCGCTGGCGCTGATTTCGCCGGCACCCGGCTATGGCGTTGAGCCGGGAGGCACGTTGCCGCCCGGCGTGCAGGCGCGCATCGATGAAATCGAGGAGGTTGGTCCGGCGGCGTTCGCCAAAAAGCGCGCGCCGCGCCTGGTCGGCGATCCGAACGCGCGGCCTGATGTCGTGGCCGCCGTCGAGCGGGCGATGGCCACGGTGCATCCTGGTGGGTACATTCAGGCCGTCCATGCGCTCGGCGCCGGACGGCTCCTGTCGGACGCGAAGCTCATCGGCGTGCCCACTATTGTTGCCGTCGGTAAGCTCGACCAGATCACGCCGCCGGCCGGCGCCGCCGCGGTGCACGCGGCGCTGCCTCATGCGGCGGGTTTGCACGAGATTGCCAATGCCGGGCATGCGCTGCCGCAGGAAGAGCCTTCGACCGTTGCCGTCCTTCTTGCCCGAATCGCAAGGACCATGGCGCATGCCTGAAGCTGCCGCAGCAGAATCGAAGGACGATCTTTACGCGTCGCCGCCGGTGCAACGCGTGGCGCGGCTCCTGCGCCGCATCGCCGAAGGCGACAGCGTGTCCAACATGGCGCGCAGCGCGCGCGAACTCGGCATCAACAGAACGACGCTGCTGCGGCTCCTGCACGCGCTGCAAAGCGAGCGGTTCATCGAACCGCGCGGCGAGGGTCAGGGATGGCGGATCGGCATCGGGTTGATCACGCTCACCGCGCAGGCGTTCTTCTCGGAGGATCTGGTGCAGACCGCGGTCCCGGTGCTGACGCGGCTGGCTGGAACGTTGACGCTGTCGGCGCATCTGGCGGTGCTCGACGGCCACGACATTGTCTATCTGGTGCGCCGCGTCCCCGATCACGCCTTCGCCAGCAATATCAGAATCGGCAGCCGCCTGCCGGCCCACGCCGCCAATATGGGCCGCATTATTCTGGCAAATTTGCCGCGCGAACGCGTCGATCGGCTTTACGCCGGGTTTGACTTGCGCCCGGTCACGCCGCACACGCCGGTTACGGCGCAGCAATTGCGCGCGCAGCTCGACGCCGACCGTACTCTCGGTCTCGCCTGGAGCGACGGCAATTACGAGGCCGGAATAAGCTCGGTCGCTGCGGCGATCTTCGACGTCTCCAATACGCCGGTCGCCGCCTGTAACGTGACCGGGCAATCCGCGCAATTCGCAGGCGCCGAACGGCGCGCGCAGATCGGCGCCGCCGTCAAGGAGGCGGCGCGCGAAATATCGCTGCGTCTGGGCTGGCACAACGGCCCGCAGTCCGATGCAACGGCAAGGCATGACGGCCGGCCGGCGGTCGCGCCGGGCCCGGCCAAAACCAATCGCGGGGATCGATCGTGGACCTTGGCCTGACCGACAGCATCGCCGTCGTTACCGGCGGCAGCTCCGGCATCGGGCTTGCGACCGCCCGATTGCTGCTCGCCGACGGCGCGCGGGTGGCGATCTGCGGACGCGACGCGGCGCGTCTTGGCGCCGCAGTGTCGCAGCTCGGCGGGCCGAACGCCAAGACGCTGCTGGCCGAACGCTGCGACGTGCTCGATCGCGGACAGGTCGAGGCGTTTGCGCGGAAGGTCGCGCAATGGGGCGGCGGCCGCCTCGACCTTCTCGTCAACAATGCCGGGCAAGGGCGCGTCTCGGCCTTTGCCGACACCACCGACGAGCAATGGCGCCAGGAGCTGGAACTGAAATTCTTCAGCCAGATCCTGCCGATCAGGGCGTTCCTGCCGCTCTTGCGCAAGAGCGAGCGGGCGGCCATCGTGGCCGTCAATTCACTGCTGGCGATGCAGCCCGAGCCGCACATGGTGTGCACCTCGGCGGCGCGCGCCGGCGTACAGAACCTGTTGAAGTCGCTGGCGAGCGAATTCGCTCCCCATATCAGAGTGAATTCGGTGCTGCTCGGCCTGATCGATTCCGGCCAGTGGCAGCGCCGCTTCGAGGCGAGGACAAATCGCTCGCAATCGCGCGCCGAATGGATGAGTGAGCTTGCCGCGGAGAAGAAAATTCCGCTCGGCCGGCTTGGCGATCCGGATGAGCCGGCGCGCGCCATCGTCTTTCTCGGCTCTCGCGCGGCGAGCTACATCACCGGAGCGAGCCTCGAAATATCGGGCGGCGTGTCGCGCTCCATTTAAGATCCGAAAGGTCGTCGCCGATGAACCAGGATGTCCAGACGCGTGCGCGAAGCAGGGTCACAACGCCTGCCGCGACCGAGCAACCGGTCGGCGATGCGATTGCCGCCGCGCTCGCCGATATGGGCGTGACAACGGCCTTCGGCGTGATCTCGATCCACAATATGCCGATCCTGGACGCCATCGGGCGCCAGGGCCGCATCCGTTTCGTGCCGGCGCGGGGCGAAGCCGGAGCCATGAACATGGCGGACGCGTTCGCGCGCGTGTCACGCTCGCTGGGCGTGGTCATCACCAGCACCGGAACCGCGGCGGGCAATGCGGCCGGCTCCCAGGTCGAGGCGCTCACCGCGGGTTCGCCCCTGCTCCACATCACCACGCAGGTCGACCGCGAATTCATGGACCTCGACCGCGCCGCGATTCACGACGTGCCCCGGCAGCCCGACATGTTGAAGGCCGTGAGCAAGCATTACCTGCGCGTTCGTGAGCCTGTCGGCGCTGTCGATGCGCTGCTTGAGGCTGCGACCACGGCGCTCACCGCGCCGTCCGGGCCGGTCACGCTCGAAATTCCGGTCGACGTGCAGCGCCGGAAGATCGCGCCGCAGCAGGTGGCCGGCGCGCCGGATATTCCGCTGCGCCGGCCTGACCCGGCGCGGCTCGACGCGCTGGCGGAAAGGGTGCGGCAGGCCGAACGGCCGATGCTCTGGCTCGGCGGCGGTGCGCGCGGCGCGGCCGCTGCGGCAAGGGCGCTGGCCGAGCGGGGATTCGGCATCGTGACCAGCACCAATGGCCGCGCGGTGGTGCCTGAAGGTCATCCGCACAGCCTCGGCGCTTTCAACATGACCAAGGAAGCGGAACACATCTACGGCGCGTCGGATCTGATGATCGTCGTGGGATCGCGGCTGCGCGGCAACGAAACGCAGAACAACAAGATGCGGCTGCCACGGCTCGCTCAGATCGACGCCGATCCGCTGCAGGCGGGCCGCAACTATCCGGTCGAGCTGTTCATCGCCGGCGACGCGCGGCTCGCGCTCGAGGGGCTGGCGGCGCGGCTGCCGCAGACGCTGGCGACGGACCCGTGCTTTCTCGCGCAGGTCGGCGCCGCACGCGCCGAAGCCGAGGCGGCGCTGCGCCGCGCGCTCGGACCCTACACGCCGCTCGCCGATGCGCTCAGCCGCCGCGTCGAACGCGGCGGGCATCCCTGGGTGCGCGATGTGACGGTCTCCAACAGCACCTTCGGCAATCGCTATGTGCGTCTCGCCGAGCCGCGCCTTGGCGTGCATGCGCTGGGCGGCGGCATCGGGCAGGGCATAGCGATGGGCATCGGCGCCGCGGCGGCGCGGGTCGCGGCAAAGACCATCGCCTTGCTGGGCGACGGCGGGGCGCAATTGATGCTGGGCGAACTCGCGACCGCGGTGGAATCGCGCGCCGATGTCGTGTTCGTCCTGATGAACGACCGTGGCTATGGCGTGATCCGCAACATCCAGGACGCGCAATACGACGGCCGCAGATTTTTCGCCGATATTCTCACGCCGGATTTCGCACTGGTCTGCCGGTCGGTCGGCCTGCCGCATGCGCGCGTTACCCATATCGAGGCCTTCGAACCGGCGCTCGATCGCGCCATCGCCGCGGCCGGGCCGCAGATGATCGAGGTCGACATGACCGCGATCGGTCCGTTCGGCCAGAAATTCGCCGGCCCTCCGGCCGGCGCAGCAGGACGACCGTCGTGAGCGCCAGCGGCGGCCGCCGCGACCGTCGCGACAAATGGAGGATCGAATGGCTTATCGATATCCGTATCTTGATCCGCATCAGACGCGGATCAACGAGCCGACCGCCTGGCAGCAGGAGCTGGCCAACGCCATCGAGTCCATCTTCGCCAAAGGCGCGCACGAACTCGGCGACCTGATCGCCGGCCTCAATGCCTCGCGCGTGCGTCCTCCCGAGGGCGCGCAATGGACCGAACAGACTTTCATCGCCGCGATGCGCGAACTCGGAGCCTGACATGTCAACCGTGACACTCGACCGTCCGCGAACCGGCACACCCGGCCCGACCGATCAGCAAGTGCAGTCCTATCTGCGCACCGGCTTGCGCAATCGCTGGTGGCCGATCCTGCCTTCGCGTTTCATCGAGACCGGCGGTCCGCCGCTGGGCCTTGTGCGGCTTGGCGAAAGCATCGTGCTCTGGCGCGATTCCCACGGCACCATTCACGTTCATAACGACCGCTGCCCGCACCGCTCCATTCCGTTGTCGCGCGGCGTCAACGAAGGCGACCGGCTGCGCTGCAATTATCATGGTGTCGAGGTCGGTCCCGACGGCCGGGTGCTGCGCGTTCCCGGGCAGCCCGGCTGTCCGCTCGAAGGCAAGAAGGCGGTGAAGACCTACCCGTCCTGCGAACTCGCCGGCGCCATCTTCGTCTGGTTTGGCGATGCGTTGCATGAGAGCGCAACGCAATTCGAGCCGCCCGAGCAGCTCGTTTCGCCCGAATATTCCCACTTTCTCTGTTACGCCGATTGGGAGATCCCGTGGCGGTATGCGTTCGACAACCTGATGGATCCGATGCATGGCACGTTCCTGCACGCCAACTCGCACACGATGTATCAGGGCGATACGCAGGCGCATTTCACGACACGCGATACGCCGCACGGCTTCATCTTCGAGAAGACCGGCCAGCGCGACGTGAACTTCGACTGGAGCGAACTGGTCGACAACGGCGCGCTGTACGTTCGCCTGGAGATCCCCTATCCGCCGTCCGGCGGCCCTGGCGGAAACTTCGGCATCGTCGGCTTCGGCACACCGGTCGACGAGAACACGATGTGCGTGTTCTTCTGGCGCGCCCGCAAGGTGAGCGGCTGGCAACGCGACGTCTGGCGCTTCCTCTACAAGACCAGCATCGAGGCGCGCCACTGGACGGTGCTCGAACAGGATCGGGAAATCCTGTCCGGTCTTCGCCCCGGCCTGGAGAAGTTCGAGATGCTTTATCAGCACGACGCCGGAGTGATCCGCATGCGGCGCTATCTGGCGCAGCAGGCGCGCAAACAGCTCATCGATCTCGAAGCGGCCGGCAAACCCGCTCCGGCAATGCGGTGAATGGCCCGCAGTGGAACGTCGCGGTCAGATGCGATTGATCTTGGCGGCCTCGATGACGTGTTGCCACTTGGCTATTTCACCTCGCACGTAGGCGGCGAAATCGGCCGACGAGTCGCCGTTTGGCGCGATGCCGAACTGCAGCAACCGCGCTTTGACATCCGGCATGCGCACGATCTCGGCGATCTGCTTCTGCAACAGGTCCACGATCGGCTGCGGAGTGCCGGCCGGAACGAACACCCCGGTCATGGTTTCGGCGTCCTCGTTCTTGATGCCGAGTTCGTCGAGCGTGGGCACGTCGGGCAAGGTCTCGATACGCTTGCTTGTCGTCACGGCGAGCGCCCGCAGCTTGCCGTCCTTGATCAACGGCACGGAGTTGGCGATCGCCGCGCATGCGATCGGCGTAAACCCGCCGAGGACCGATTGAACCATCGGGCCGCCGCCGGCAAACGGCACGGTGATGAAGCTCACCCCAAAGGCCTGTTTGAGCATCTCGATCGACAATGACGGTGTCGTGCCGGTGCCGGGGGAGGCGACGCTGTATTCGTCCGGCTTGGCCTTCATGAGCGCAATCAGATCCTTCATCGTCTTTGCCGGGAAATCGGCTTTCACCAGCCACGAATTGGGCGCAGCGCCGGCCTCGGTGACCGGGATGAAATCCCGATCCACGTCGAACGGCACTTTCTTGTAGAGACTTGGATTCACGACGATGCTCGACGACGCGAACAGGATCGTATAGCCGTCCCCCGGCGCGCGCGCGGCGTCTCCCATGCCGATATTGCCGCCGGCGCCGCCGACATCTTCGACGTAGAACTGCTGGCCGAGCCGGTCTGCGAGCTTTTTCGCGATCACGCGGGTGACGATGTCGGTAATGCCGCCGGCGGGAAACGGCACGATGATCTTCACCGGATGATCGGGATAGCCGGCGGCGTGCAGAACCGGCGATGCGCCGACCATGGCCAGGAGCAGGATGCAAGCGCGAATGCTCTTCCTCATCTGTTTCCTCGTTCGTCTTTCTGTTTCGTTCGAAGCCGGAAGAGCGAAGCCGTTCGCAAACCTCCAGTCCGCTCAGACGCGCGTCAGTCGGCTGTCTCCGGTTGCTGCGATTGCCTCTTTCGATTGCAGCGCGCGACCGACTTGTCTCACCACATCTTTCATATGCTCGCGCGCTATGCGTTCGGCGGCATCGGGATTCCTCTCCTGCAGCGCCTTGATGAGCCTGGTGTGGTCCTCGCACGAGTGAGGCAGGGCCATCATGACATAGCTGTGCTGAGTGCCCATGGCACGAATCTGAGCGAGGACCGATGTCAAAAGTCGCGACAGCGTCCGGTTTTGCCCCATCCGACCGATCTGCTCGTGAAAGTCCAGGACCACGCCGCGGAATCCCAGGAGATCGTTGTCCGCGAGCAGCCGTCGTTGCTCCTCGACGCTGGCTTCCAGGGCGACGAGTTGACGGTCGGTGGCTCTGGTTGCCGCCAGACGTGCGGCCATGCCTTCGAGGGCTTCGCGCGTTTGATAAATTTCAAGGACCCGGTCCGGGTCGTAGTTGATCAGGTAAACACCCTGTCGGGGAACGATTTCGACAATGCCTTCCGCTTCCAGGCGATTGATCGCGCCCCACAGCGGCGTGCGGCTGACGCCAAGCTCGCGGCTCAGTTCCTCGACGCTGATTTTTTCGCCCGGCTTGTATCGGTTGCCATTGGTCAACAGGTTCTGGACGAATGCGTAAGCGTCGACACTGAGGTTCGTCCGGCGGAGCTTTCTTGCTACCATAACGTCTCCCAGCGCGTGTCTTCCCTCTATTTGAACTGATATCACCAAACTCGGCGCACTCAAGGGCCCCTCGCCGGGAACGTCATGATCGTTTTCCAACGGGATGAAGAACTTCCGCGCGGCTTGCCGTCAGGAGGCAATGTCCGTGTTATTGACTATAACGCTCAGTTGCGGCCGAATGCGGTTCCTCGCGGAAAGTATCGGCGTCGACCGCCCGACGGCGCGGGAGCCGGCCATGAAAGCCTCGACCGATCGCATTCTCACCACTCATACCGGGAGCCTGCCGCGCCCGCGTTCGCTCGTCGCACTTATTCTCAAGCGCGAGATGGACGGCACGGTCGATGCGCCAACCTTCGAGACCGAGACCGCCAATGCCATCGAAGACGTGGTGGCGCGACAGATCGCCGCCGGCATCGACGTGATCAGCGACGGCGAGATGAGTAAACCGTCCTACACGACCTATGTGCGGCACCGCATCGCCGGCATCGCGCCGGATCCGCGCGCCGCCGAGCAGGGCCGCGACATCATGCTCGGCCGCGACCTGCTGCAGCACCCGGATTTCGCGCGGCAGCGCGGCAATTTCAGCGAGGTGCCGTTTCCCGGCTGCGTCGGCGAACTGCGCTACAACGACCGCTCCGCGCTCGACCGCGACCTGGCGCACCTGAAGGCGGCGGCGGACAAGTGGCGGCCGACCGAAGTTTTCATGACCGCGCCGTCACCCGGAATACTGACGCGCTTCATCATCAACCTGCACTATCCCACCGAGGATGCCTACGTGGCGGCGTTGGCCGAAACGATGCAAACCGAATACCGCGCGATCGTAGCGGCCGGCTTTCTGCTGCAGATTGACGCCCCCGATCTCGCCTCGGCGCGCAACAACCAATACCGCCATCTCACCGACGACGAGTTCCGCAGCAAGATCGCCGAGCGCAACGTGGCGCTGCTCAACGCCGCGACCGCCGGCCTTCCGCCCGAGCGCATGCGCCTGCACGTCTGTTGGGGCAATTACGAGGGGCCGCATACGCACGATTTGCCGTTGACGAAGATCATCGACATCGCGTTCAAGGCGCGGCCGCAGGCGATCAGCATCGAGGCCGCCAATCCGCGCCACGATCACGAATGGGAGGATCTCAAGTCGGTGAAGATTCCCGACGACAAGATTCTCATTCCGGGCGTCATCGATTCGACGACCAATTTCGTCGAGCATCCGCGGTTGGTGGCGCAACGCATCGGCCGCTACGCGCAGATCGTCGGCCGCGAACGACTGATCGCCGGCGTCGATTGCGGATTTGGCACGGCGGTACGCAGCGAGCCGAAGGTGGCGGCGAGCATCGTCTGGGCCAAGCTGCGCGCGCTCAGCGACGGCGCGGCGCTCGCCAGCCAGCGGTTGTGGGGATCAGCCTAGGACTCGGGATCACAGGAATGTGAAACGATTGGCCCGCGACTGCCTCTTCGCAAAGCGGAGAGGGCCGGCTTGGCGAGGCGGACGTAGCGAAGATTCTCGACGATAATGCATTGGAGCTGACGCCGCGGCTGCGCGGCGGGCGAACCGGGGAGGCAGGGCTATGGATCTGGCAATGGCAGGAAAGAAGGCGATCGTCACCGGCGGCAGCGAGGGGATTGGCAAGGCGGTGACCTGGTCGCTCGCCCGTGAAGGCGTCGACGTCGCCATCTGCGCACGGCGCAAGGAGCCGCTCGAACGGACGGCCGCGGAAATCGCCAAAGCCACCGGCCGCAAGATCGTTCCCATTCCCGCCGATATGACCAAGCCGGCCGACGTCGAGAATTTCGTCAGCAAGGCGCACGCTGCGCTCGGCCGGATCGACATTCTGGTCAACAATGCCGGCTCGGCGCCCGGCGGCCTGATCGACCATCTGACCGAGGAGGAATGGGCGAGCGCGCTGCAGCTAAAATTCATGGGCTATGTGCGCTGCATGAAGCACGTGCTGCCGATCATGCAGAAACAGAAAAAGGGGAGGGTGGTCAACGTCATCGGCAACGACGGCGTGAAGGTCTCCTATTGGGAAATCGCGCCCGGAGCGGCCAACGCTGCGGGGCAGAATCTGACGCTGGCGCTGGCGAGCCAATACGGCAAGGACAACATCAGCTTCGTGTGCGTCAATCCCGGCCCGGTGCGCACCGAACGCTGGGTGGGTCTGGTCAAGGCCATGGCGCGCGACATGAACATGAGCTACGACGAGGCCGATCAGCTTGCGCCCGCGAGCATTCCGCTTGGCCGCATCGCCGAGAGCGAAGAAGTGGCCAATCTGGTGACGTTTCTCGCCTCCGATCTCGCCTTTTTCGTCAACGGCACGATGATCGAGATCGACGGCGGGCAGGACAAGCCGCTGATGGACAAGGTCCGCGACCGCTGAGTGCCCACGGTTTGGAGCCGCCTCGCGCCGGGCGCCTTCGCATCAGGCTGCAGGGGACGGCCCCTCGCAATGCCCGTGTTGCACATCGCCGGCGGGCGGGTACGATGTGGTCGTGCGGCGCCCGCCGGCGGAGAAGCGATCATGCTGAGGGACGACAGGAGTGGCGGCGGCCGCCGCAGCAATGCGGCGCGCAACGTGCTCGGCGAGCCGCTCGATATCTGCTCGATCAGCCCGATGACGGGCTTCTATCGCGACGGCTGCTGCAATACCGGCCGCGAAGATGCCGGCAGCCATACGGTGTGCGTGGTGATGACATCCGCGTTTCTCGAATTCTCCAAGTCGCGCGGCAATGACCTTTCCACGCCGGTGCCGGAATTCGGCTTTCCCGGCCTCAAGCCCGGCGATCGGTGGTGTCTGTGCGCGCCGCGCTGGCAGGAGGCGTTCGAGGCCGGGCAAGCGCCCCGCGTGGTCCTGCGTGCCACGCATGAGGGCGCTCTGGCCTATTGCTCGCTCCGCGATTTGAAGCGGTTCGCAGTGGACTTGGCCTGAGCGTGACTGCTAAGCCGGTGCGTCCGCCATCGACCGAGTTCCGTCCGCAACGAGCGGCGCCCCGCGCTGCGATCCGTGCATGAACACACCGACAAGGCCCATTCCGGTCATCGACATCCGGCGCGGCGGGCCGCCGCGGCATGCACAGCAAAGCGCGATGCAGGCGCGTGAACTGCGCGACGCTTGCCTGACATTTTTCCCGCCGGCGCTGCACGCGGCGCTGCCGGCGTTTGATTGGGCGGCGCGGCGCTGGCTCGAACGTTGCCGCTCGCCCTACCTGCGCGAGATCGCGCAGATTGCCGACACGCTCGGCTTTTCCGGCGTCTGGCTGCTCAACGCGTCCTACCAGTGGGCCTGCACCGCGATGGCGCGCGAGGAGCACGGCGTGCCCTGGCTGGCGCGAACGCTCGATTGGCCGTTCCACGGTCTCGGCCGCCATGCCGACGTGGTGCGGATGCGCGGCAGCGTCGGAGATTTCTTCAGCATCACCTGGCCCGGCTATGTCGGGGCGCTCACCGCCATGGCGCCGTTTCGTTTCGCCGCCTGCATCAATCAGGCGCCGCTGCGCCGTCGCACCAGCCATGCGTGGCTGCGTCCGTTCGACTTGGCGGCGAACGCGATCTCGAGCTGGCGCTGCCAGGGTCGCATGCCGCCGGATCAACTGCTGCGCCGGGTGTTCGAAGTGTGCGACGATTATGAGCACGCGCGCGGCATGCTGGAAACGACGCCGGTGTCGCGCCCGGCGATCTTCACTCTGGTCGGCTGTGCGGCGGACGAATGCTGCGTCATCGAACGCACCGAGACCGAATTCGTCACCCGCACCGACAACACCAGCGCCGCCAACGATTGGGTCCCCGAACGCCCCGCCTGGGAGGGCCGCATCGGGACCCGCCGATTCCTGCGCAGTTCCTTCGCCGAAGCGGCCGGCTTCAGCCGCATGAGGCGGGAAACGCTCGCCGGCTGGAGCGGCTCGCTCTCCGAGGACGCCTTCGGCTGGGTTCGCGAACCGGTTCTCAATCCCTACACGCGGCTGGCGGCGGTCATGTGCCCGGCACAGGGACTATTGCTCGCCGTCGGCTACGACGTGACCGACGCCGCATTGCCGGAACCGGTCACCCGACCGTGCGAGATCGATCTCGCCCCCGAACTGCAACCGGTATAGCGAAGGCGCCGCCATGAAAATCGTCGATCTGTCTCACACCATGAGCATCCACACGCCGGGTTGGGTCGGCTATGCCGGCAACAAGATGTATTACGCGCAGAATTTGCAGACCGTCGGCATCGTTGCGCAACGCATCGAGACCTCGCTGCATGCCGGCACGCATTTCGACGGCGCCATGCACGCCACCGACGGGCGCACCGGCGACATGGCCTCGCTGCCGCTGGACTTTCTGATCAATCACGGCGTCGTCGTCGATCTCGCGCCGCAGGTGACGGACTGGTCGGCGATCACGCCTGAGATGATCGAAAAGTCCGGCGCCGAGATTCGCGAAGGCGACATTCTCATCCTGCACACCGGTTGGCACAAATATTACGAAGGCCAGAGCCAGCAGGACCTCGTCCGCTATTTCTGCTACCACCCCGGGCCGACGCTTGCCACGCTCGAATGGATGCTGAAGAAAAAGATCAAATGGTTCGGCATGGATACCGGCTCGTGCGACCATCCGATGAACACCTCGATCCGCACCATGCGTCCGGACATCGCGCGCGAGTTCGAGCGGGTGATGGGCAAGACGCCGGCGGACTATTTCGGCACGTTCGAGTACGTGCACAAGCGCTCGGGGCGCAAGGTGCGCCAGGACGTCTTCCCGTTTCATAATTACGCGTTTCAGGAGGGGCTCTTGCACGCCGAGAATCTGGGCGGCGATCTTGAAACGGTGGTCGGCAAGCGCTGCATCATCGGCGCCTTCCCGTGGCGCTACGAAGGGCTCGAATCCTGTCCGTGCCGCATCCTGGCGATCTTCGACGCCGGCGACGGGCCGGTCGAGGCGCTCGGTGATGCCGCGCGCGCGCTCGTTCGCCGTTGAGCGGGAAGGGGGAGTCCATGCCGAAAATCAAGACGGCCGACGGCACGAGCCTTTATTACGAGGAGGCCGGCATCGGCACGCCGATCGTGTTTGTGCACGAGTTCGCCGGCGATTACCGCACCTGGGAACCGCAGATGCGCCGTTTCGCGCGCTCGCACCGCTGCATCACCTACAGCCAGCGCGGCTATCCGCCCTCCGACGTGCCAACGGACGCGGCGCGCTACGGACAGGATATCGCGCGCGACGACGTCATCGCCGTCATGGATGCGCTCGGCATCGGCAGGGCGCACGTCGTCGGTCATTCGATGGGCGCCTATACCGCGCTGCATGTCGGCATCCGCCATCCGCAGCGCTGCATATCGGTGACCGCGGCGGGCTGCGGCTGGGGTTCGCTGCCGGATGCGGAGGCGCGCGAGCGCATGCGCAAGCAGGCGCGGGACAACGTCAAATTATTCACCGAGCACAGCATGGCCGAGGCGGCGGCGATCTATGCCGACGGTCCGACCCGCAACACGCAGAAATACAAGGACCCGCGCGGCTACGCCGAATTCGTGCGCATGCTCTCCGAGCATTCGGCGCAAGGCCACGCGCTCACCATGGCGATGCTGCAGGCGCGGCGCCCGACGCTGTGGGACATGGAGCCGGAGCTGAAAAAGTTCGCGCCGCCGCTCCTGATCATCTGCGGCGACGAGGACGAGACCTGTCTCGACGGCAGCGTATTTCTCAAGCGCACGGCGCCGACCGCCGGATTGCTGGTTGTTCCGCGCACCGGCCACACCATCACCAGCGAAGACCCCGAAGCGGTCAACGCCGCGCTGGCCGAACTGTTTGCTGCCGCCGAAGCCGGCCGCTGGATGGCGCATCGCAAGCCGGATTAGACTTACTACAGCGTCAAAAGTCTGGAACGGCGCACCAGGATGCCCCGGAAACGTGAGCGTTGACGAAGATCGCCGTCGTGGACGTCCTTATTCTCCGCCGCCACCTTGGCCGCCGCCGCCGTCGCCGCCCCCGCCACCGCCGCCACGCGATTGGCTTGCAGTCGCCGGCAGGCAGATCATGTATTCGGCGCTGCCTTCGGCCTTCTTTGCATCGGTATTCGACTCGCGAATGCCGGGAATCCTGTCGATCGCGCCTATGGCGTGCAAACAATCGGTATAAGCGGTCCCCTTGGTGTTGAACGAGCCGATCGACGTGACCGTCCAGGTCCCTTTGAACGGCACCGTCACAAGGAAAAGCGTCCATGTCGTCGGCGCCGGCGCTTCTGCCGCCGGGGCTTGCGGCCGCGGGGGTGGCGCGGCGGGCACGGCTTGGCGCGGCGTCGGCACCGGCGGCTGTTGCGCGGAAGCGAACGAACTGACGAACGTGACGGCGCACATTGCGGCGCACATTGCAGCGCATTTGGCGCCGACCTTGACGGGCGAGCGACGCATGGAGGTCTCCGTCGGTTTCAGCCTTGTCGTTGAAGTCACGGCACGCGCCTCAATTTATCGAAGCGGGGCGCCGCGGCCAATCCTTTGGTTGCCCGTGGGAAACGGAAAACGGAGCCGTCGCTATCGCTCCTGCTCTCCACTCGTGTGCCGATTCCGAAGTTCGCATCATTATGCGGCACCCTCGTTTGCGAACTTCGGAATCGAAGGACACTGGCAACTTATTGATCCAGTGTGGCTTTGGTTCAGAACTCCGCATGACCGAGGTCGCGGCAGGAATGATGCGGACTTCTGAACCGCCACACTACGTCGCGTCGTGAAAAATGATGCCGAGCGTGTGGCGGCGGCCGGAGCGCAGCCGGCTCACGCCGTGGCGCAGGTTGACGCGATAGGCGCCCTTCGTGCCCTGCACCGGCCGATTGTGCACGGCGAAGATGACCGCGTCGCCGTGCTGCAGCGGCACCACCTCGACGCGGCTCTGCATGCGCGGGTGCTGCTCGGTGAGCACGAATTCGCCGCCGGTGAAATCCTTCCCGGGCTCGGATAGCAACACCGTCGCCTGCAGCGGGAAGGCCAGCTCGCCATAGAGGTCCTGGTGCAGGCAGTTGAAATCGCCGGGCCCATAGCGCAGCAGGAGCGGCGTCGGCCGCGTCTGCCCGGCCTTGTGACAGACTTTCAGATAATCGCCGTGCGCGGCCGGATAGCGCGCCTCGACGTTCATCCGCGCGTTCCATTCATTCGCGATCGTTGCAATACGTGCGTACAGCGCCGCGCGCAGCTCGCCGACGAGATCGGGCAGCGGATATTTGAAATAGCGGTACTCGCCCTTGCCGAAGCCGTGCCGCGCCATGACGACGGTGCTGCGGAAATGCTCCCCACGCGGATAGAGCGCGGCGATGTCTTTGCACTCCGCCGCACTCAGCAATTTCGGCAGGACGGCGCAGCCGTGCCCGCTCAGCTCGGCGCCGATGGCGCTCCAATCGTATGTATCGGTGCGTTCGCCAAAAGACCTCACGTCGTCGCTCCGGAACCCTGCCGTCAGTTGAACGTGCGGGCTTTCATTCCGAGATATCCCGAATGATAGTATTCCGGCTGCCGTGGACCCACCCGGTTTCTGCGGCCGCGACGGCCACGACCATGCGCCATGGGCGGCACAGTCCGCCGCTGCGCGCCACGGCTGATCCGGGCCACGAGCTTTTTCCCGTTTGCCAGCGCTCGGGCGATACAGATTTATCGGCGCGGCCCCTTTCACCCAAAAGTGATTCGGAGCGAGAGGGGATTTGTCGTGAGATATTTGCTGCTTGCCGCGCTATTCACGGCTCTCGCTGTGCCGTGGCCCGCAAGCTCCACGGCTGATGAACGCGCTATGGTCGAAAAAGAAGCAGGCATCGTCAGCATTTCGAGCAATCATTCGGTCGACGAGACCGTGGATAGGCTCAAGAACATTCTTCAATCCAAAGGGATCAAGCTGTTTGCCGTGATCGACCACAGCGGGGAAGCGGCAAACGTGGGATATAAGATGCCGGCCACGAAGCTGTTGATCTTCGGCGATCCAAAAGGCGGCACGCCTCTGATGCTGGCTACTCCCAGCATTGCGCTCGACCTGCCATTGAAGATTTTAGTTGCAGAGGACGCGCAGAGAAAAGTCCGGCTCTCGTACAATAGCCAGGAGTATTTACAGGAGCGGCACGGTGTGCCGCCGAACCTGGCATCAAATCTTGCGGTTATACAAACATTGGCGGCCGCGGCCGGGGGTTAATTCCCCCGCGAAGGCGTATCAGCCGCGCGTTCGGCTTCGTTTGAGAATGACCCGCAGCCGTTGCGGGGAGACGGGAAGCTCGCGGATCGCGCCCGCCATGCCGAGCGCGTCGTCGATCGCCGAAGCGACGGCGGCGCCGACGGCATTGGCGCCGCCTTCGCCGGCGCCTTTGAGCCCGAGCGGATTGAGCGGACTGGGCGCATCCTCGGTGATCAGCGTCTCGACCCGCGGAATTTCCCGCGCCGTCGGCATCAGATAATCGACGAAGCTCACGCTCAGCGGTTCGCCGCCGTCGTCATAGCGGAATTCCTCGAACAACGCGCCGCCGATGCCCTGCGCCACGCCGCCGACGATCTGGCCCTCGACCAGCATCGGGTTGACGGCTTTGCCGACGTCGTAGGCGACCAGATAGCGTTCGAGCGCGACGGCGCCGCTGTCGCGGTCGAGACGCACCACGGCGACGTGGACGCCGTACGGATAGGCCATGTGGCTCTGCTCGACCCAGCCTTCGGCGCTGAGGCCGGGCGAGGCATCGCCGCGCAGCTTCGAGGTGGGCGCGAGCATTTTCGCCACCTCCGCGAGACTGACCGAAGGGCCGCGCGCGTTCGCCTTGCTCACCACGCGGCCGTCGACGACGTCGAGTGCTTCGGGCGCGCTCTGCATCAGCACGGCGGCGGCGGCGATCGCCTTCTCGCGCAGCGCGCTCGCCGCTTTGCGCGTGGCCTCTCCGGTCATCACCGTCACCCGCGAGGCGAACGCCCCCATGCCGAAGGCGATGCGGCGCGTCTGGCCATGAACCACGCGCACCTGACGGTAATCGACGCCGAGCGCATCGGCGCAGATTTGCGCAATGGCCGTTTCCATGCCCTGGCCGACCGATGCCGCGCCGGTCACGACTTCGACCGCGCCGCTTTCGTCGATTGCCGCCCGCACGCCGTCGAACGGCCCGAGCCCGCTTTTCTCCACGAACATGGCGACGCCTGCTCCGACGCACTCGCCGGCGGCGCGGCGGCCCGCAAGCGCTTGCCGCAACGCCGGCCAGTCGATTGCCGCGAGCGCCTTGTCGAGCAGGCCGGCATAATCGCCGGAATCGTAGGTCAGTTCGGTGCCGAGCGTGCCGAGCGTGCGGTCGAACGGCATCTCTTCCTTGGCAATCAGATTGCGCCGGCGGACTTCGATGGGATCGATCGCAAGCTCGGCCGCGATCGCATCCATCAGCCGCTCGCGCACGAACGTGCTCTCGTAGCGTCCGGGCGCCCGATAGGTGCCGCAGGGCGTCTTGTTGGTGAGCCGGATGCGGCCGGTCATGCGATAGGCGCCGAGACGATACGGTCCGGGCAGCATCGCGGCGGCAAGGTCGGGCACGGTCGCCGCATGGGTGCGCACGTAGGCGCCCTGGTCGTGAAAAAACTCGCCGTCGATTCCGAGCAGGCGGCCGTCGCCGTCCACCGCGGCGCGGACGCGATAAAGCTGCTGGCGCGAATGATTGGCGGCGAGCAGATGCTCGCGGCGATCCTCGATCCACTTCACCGGACGAGACAGCCGCAGCGCGCCGAGGCAGACCAGCACGTCCTCCGGATAAAGCTCTCCGCGCACGCCGAAGCCGCCGCCGACGTGGCCCTCGAAAAGATGCACGGAAGACGGCGGACGGCCGAGCATGCGCGCGAGGCTGTCCCTGTTCCAGTGCAGCACCTTGGCGGCGCCGTGCAGTTCGAGAATGCCGCGAAGTTCGCGGGCGATGGCGCCGCGCGTTTCCATCGGCACGCCGCTGTGCCGGCCAATCGCAAGTTCGAGCGCGACAACCGCATGCGCGGCGGCGAAGGCCGCTTCCACGTCGCCGAAGCCCTTGCTGACGGTTGTCACCTCGGTGGAATGGCCGGAGTCAAATGCGCCGGGCGGCGCATCGGCGGCGAGCAGAACCGGCAATTCTTCGACCTCGAGCGCGATCAGGTCCGCGGCGTCCTCGGCGAGATAGGGATCGGTCGCGAACACGGCGGCGATCGGTTCGCCGACATAGCGCACGCGTTCGCCGGCGAGGATCGGCTGCCGGTACGGTTCGAGCCCCTCGACGCGCGTGAGGCGGAAATCGATCGGCGGAACGTCGATCACGTCGTTCGCCGTCCATACCGCCACCACGCCCGGCGCCGCGCGCGCCGCGGCGGCATCGATCGACACGATGCGGCCGTGCGCGTAAGGCGAGCGCACGACGCGCATGTGCAATTGATGAGCGAAGCCGACATCAGCCGCGAACAGGCCGCTGCCGGCGACGAGCGGGGCGTCCTCGATCCGTGGCACCGAACGTCCGACAAAGCCCATCGCGTTCACGCCAATTGTTGCCGCCGCGCCGCGCACGTCACTGGTCCGACGCCGGCGCGTCGAGGTGACGCGTTTCGTTGATACGCACAATGCGGAATTTGTCGCCGTCGATATCGATTTCGTTGAGGCAGCAGGGCTCCTGGGCGATGCGCCAATAGGCCGGCAGCGGCAGACCGAGACATTGCAGCAGCAAGGCGCGATTGACGCTGTCGTGGCCGACCAGCACGATCGTGTCGCGGGGATGACCGGTCATGACATGGCGCAGCGCATTGGCGGTGCGCGCGGCGAGGTCCTGCAAGGATTCGCCGCGCGGAAAGCGCACCAGGTGCGGCGTGGCGAACCAGGCGGCAAACAGCGACGGATCGTCCCGCCCGGCGTCGGCGAACGTCTTGAACTGCCAGGCGCCGTAATCCATGTCGTTGAGGTCGGCGCAGATCGCGGCGGCCACGCCGCACGATTTTGCGATCGCGGCGCCGGTGGCAACGCAGCGGCTCATCGGGCTGGTATAGACGGCGACCGGCTGCCAGGCCGCGGCAATGCGTGCGGCGACGGCGTCGGCCTGCTTGCGGCCGAGTTCGGTCAGTTCGAGCGGCTCGCGGCCGCGGAACCGTTCCGGCTTGATGCCTTCGACGTGGCCGTGACGGGTGAGCAGAATTTTCGTCATGGAAATCGAGAACGTGTCGCATCCTGATGAGAGCGGAGTATCTCGCGCCTCCGGATCGAGTATGGCACAATGCGCGTGCTGCAAATACCGGCGGCGATGCCGGCGGATCGACTGAAACCCCTGTGACCGCAACCCCTGTGACCGCGCCCTCCCGCAGGGCATCGTCAGCGGTTGCCGCCCGTATTTCCGTTCACGGTCAGGCCTTTCAGCTGCGGATCGTTGCACAGGGCGTCCAATTGATCAGACAACTCCCGCTGCAGCGGCAGCAACGCTTTTCGGGCTCTGGCGGCAGCGTCGCTGGACGATTCCAATTTCTCCACCTTGACGTCGGTGACGAACTCCAGTTGGGCGACTTCGCCTTCCATGGCAAGAACATCCGTAAACCTTTTCGCCTCCGTGACGGTGTCAAAATAAGTCGCGGCAGGAGTCGCCCCTAAGTCGCGACTGATCCTTGCAAGGCCCTCCGAGAAGCGTTTGATCGTGGCAGTGCCGGCTTCAAGCATTGCGACCGGGACTTGTCCCGTCCTGAGACTTCCCTCGAGCTTCTCGAGATAGTCGATATTCTCGCCGGTATCGTAAGCGATATTTCCTGCCTCGGCGATATCGGGATGCTCGTTCAACTGAAAGCGCGCTTCAAGCATGTTATCGAGGGAGAAATCAAACATGTGCTCGTAGAACGCGTCACGTTGCGCGGTGATTTCCTCCTGCAGTTGCTGAAACTGTCGAACGTTCTCAGAATTGGTCTCATTCAACAGGTTCAGGGCGCGTTCGACTTGCGCCAGATGGATTGCGACAAGGCGGACTTGCTCCAATTTGCGGCGCTGTTCGATCGAGGCTTCGGCATCGACGGGGCTTCCTTGCTTCAGTTGACTGAGCGCCACGGAAATCGCGCTCAAGGTGCGGTTGCCTTTGGTAAAGTCGGTCACCCACGCGGAGGGATGAGGCTCCGGCACTATGATCTTCTCGTGAAAGATGCGGCTGGCTAGACTGTCCTGCTGCTGGTGGGAGAACAACGCCGGCGCAAGGGGGGTCTCGCCGGACGCCGCGCCGACGGGCTCGCCAAGGCCGGTCAAATCGACTACCGAGGAATCATAGGGAAACGGATTGGCAGTCGCCTGGCCGTCCGCGTTCGGATTGTTGACGTTTTCCCGGGGAAATGGGACCAGCGAAACACCGCCTTCGGCGATAATGGTCTCGTGAGTCTTATACATTCCCCGCGCGGCATCCGGTGTCAGTTCGATAAAGACGAGCCCGGGCACCGTAGTGGGGCCATGCCAATGCGCTCGTCCCGCGGTGGGCAACGACGCCGATCGATTGTGCTGCAAAATCCAGTTGGCAGCAGCCGCGAGCTTCGCCGCCTCGCGTAGTTGATGAAGGGTGGGATATTCCTGCTCGAATTTGTCCCACAGCGAGGTGAGCAGCTCTTCGTAGCTTCCCGGTCTATTGGGGATATCTCGTCCGGAGTCGGTTTGTTCGCGAATGTTGAAACGCATCTTCACGTTGCGAAACGCGAGGATTTTCCCGTCCGGCGATTGCGGGGTGTCCATCTTGTCGACCGAAATCCAGAGCCGGTAATTGCCGGTGGTGTGGCGAAAGGCGGGATGGGTTTGTTCGAACTCAAATTCGGTTTGGTAGCCTGAGATGGTTCGTTTGAGATCGGGGCGATTCATCAGCCTCTTGCACAGGTAGTCGCCGGCATACATTGCGCGCGCCAAAAGCGAATCGCCGGGTACGCCCAGGTATTCCGGCTGCATTTCCGGATGAACATGAAATTGGTCCTCGACCAGTTCAGGCGGGATTTGCACGCCGGAGCGTCGCTGGAAAATCGGATCCAAAAGAGCGCCTATTTTGCCGACGAGAAGCCGATCCATGACGTTGGTCGCTGGAGTGAGGTTGTCGACATTGTGAGTCATCCGCACCGAATTTTCGTAGGCCTGGGCAACCGGATTGCCGATGAAATGAAAGGTCGAATCAAAGGCGCGGCTGACTTTGAGCATAACGTCGTATTTGGCTGCGTTCAGCGTCATGCTGTGGCGCTGAACGGCTTGCCTGTCGGCCTCGGCAGCGGAACGGACACCGAGCGAATCGATCAAGATCTGGATCAAGGCGTTGCTCAACTGCGGGCTTTGCCCCGGTTTTGCCAAGCGATCCCAGATGCCGACGACATCGATCACCGCGGCCGCATGCAGGTCGCCATTGGCCAGATAGAGAGCTTTAATGACATCGTAGCGTGTGGCATGATCCCAAATGTCGCCGTTGGCGTCTGCCGCCAATATCGCGATTGCGGTCGCCTGCACCATCCTTCCATTCACAACACCGACATAGCCGATGTTAAGTGCCCATCCGGCTCCACTCTGCCGCACGATCCGGTAGAACTCGCTCGGGGTAAGAACCGGTTCGCCCTGAAGAGATTGGATAAGATAGCCCACTTTGAGTCCGGCTGCTTCGGCCGGCGAGCCTGGGCGAACCGCCGTGACCTGAAGTATGCCCGGCACATTCGCCGTCTTGACGGTCAGACCCAGGCTTCCGGGTGCCTGATTGTTTCGGATAGGTGAGATCCCAAGAGCCGGTAACAGATAATAGCCGGCTCGGGTGAGATTGTGGTTCCGATCGAAAAGTGTCCCCCATTGATGTGTGATGCTTTCGCCTTGCTGTTTCGAAAGACGCCGGCTGAAAAGGGCGTCAATCCGTCGCTTTGAGTCCGGCGTCCACGTCAGAGTGAATTCTGGCTTAGGGTTTTCAAGAAGGGTGGCTAAGTACTCCAGGTAGGGAACGCGCGGTCCCTGAAAACGGGGATCAAAATGACCCACCAAAGACAGCTGGTCCTGGGCTGCATCGTAATAGACGGAATCAAGGACGTTGAAATCCAGCGCGTCGTCGAGAGCATAGACACCGCGCGGCAACTCGTCCCCGACGGCCTCCAGCTTGTTTTCCACGGTGTCCGTTCGAACAGCGGTGCTCGAATGCCCAACCGGCGCGGCGTTTGCATTGGCGCCCCGACCATCCCCGACCGAGGCGGTTGAGGAGCTAACATGCGGCAGCTTGCGGCCAGAGGTCCCAAACTTTCCGTCGTCAGTATTCGCTTGGGCGCAGACATAACGGCTGTGGAGTATGTCGTCCCAGTGAGCCATGGCGACCGCAGGGCGCGGTCGAAAGCCAGCTAAACAGGTAGCCGCGACCCAACCCTTCCCCACGAATGAACTCTTGGGCAAGCCAGTATCAAACGTTCCGCCGGGAGAAACATCATTGCGGACAAGCTCGCCGGTCTTACGCATGAACCAAATCGTCACAGACTTATGACATGTGTTCGTAGTTCCAAAATGCAGCTGGCGGCCATACCGAAAGCCCCATCCACCTTGGGTGCAAGATTCGGCGTGTGGGATTGTATCCTGCGCAACACTGGCGGTAACGCAGGGGCCAAGTGCAAGCATCGTCGCGCCAACCGTCGTGCAAAATGCGCGCGTGGCAAATCGCATAACATGCTCCGCTTGTTGCTCGTCCAATTAAACTTAATCTAAATCCGCTTCATGGATGACATTTTTACTCCGGATATCAGGCCTGGTAGCAGCGGCAACATGGGCGCAGCCCCCGCCGATAAGCGAGATCGCAGCCGCCGCGAATCCGTCGAAAGAGATCACGCGCGGCGACTTCGCCCTAGTCGCCGCGCCGCCCCGCATTGCGGTCCTATTGGCAGCATTGCTTGGTGCATACCTGATGGCCGTTCCAATTTTCCCAACCGCAGCAGCGACAATGACCGAATTGAGCGACACGCATCATCGGCGAGGCGTTGGGAATTCTTCCCGCAGCCGAATGCGAATCCGTGGAGCAGAAATCTGCGGTCGAGAAGTTTTTCGCGCTGGAGAAGGACGCTGGCGACGATGCCTGCGACGCGCCGGCGCCCATGAAGACAAACAACGCCAAACATGCAATGCGGAGTCGAGAGTTGCGATTCATGAGGATTTTCCTTTCCCTGAAGATCAATGCCTCAATCGAAACTTTGACCTGGTATTTTTTCTTATATTTTTTTCTTACTCGATCAGAATGACACACAAAGCCGCCGCGCCGTGCTGTCGAGTGTGACCGAATTCGTTGTCAATTTCCAGCACGCAGACGCCGGATAGTTCAACGATAAGATTGAGATCGTCGGAACGTAGCCCCTGACCAGCTCGCCCGTCACCAAAAATCGACAACAGCTCGCAAACTGCGTAACTGATTCTACCGTGGAACGAGGAAGCTTGCACAATTGAATCTGCTTCGATTGATCCTGGGAATCAATCACGACTCCAAAGGGCTGCTGGTTATTGGTTTTGGGCGCCGTTGCGGAATCTCAGATTCTCCAAACGAAGGAGCCGGAACCTTACGGCTCCGGCCGCCGCCAGCTCAGGGAACGTGATTTGGCTTCTAGACGCGCCGCAGCGGCATGGTCCACGCCAACAGCGAGCCGATCCCGGTGAACGTCGCGATCGTCACGAAAGCGGCGCGGAACGCATCGCCGATCTCGGCCTGCACGACAGCCTGCCGCGCCGGCGCCAGCGTCGCGATGGCTTCCGGTCCCTGCTCGATGATGGTGCCGAACATGCGCGCCGTGTCGCGGTCGGTGACCGCCAGGATGGCAAACAATATCGCGGCGACAGCGGCGGTGCCGAAGGCCGCGCCGACCGAACGCGAGAACTGCACCATCGCCGCGCTGGTGCCGAGCCGCCGCGGCCCGGCGATCGCCTGCACCGTGAGCTGCACGACGCCCATGACGGTGCCCATGCACAGCGCGATCACGCCCCAGGCCCAGGGCAGCTCCGCGACCGTCAGGCGCGAGGTAAAAAACGCGAGGCCGAGCAGGCCCAGCGTCGCGGCCGGCAGCCCGTAGGATGGGAATACCGCGGTGCGTCCGGTTCTGGTCACGATCTGCCCGGTGATCAGCGAACCGAGGCCGATGCCGAAAGTCAGCGGCAGCAGCATCAGCCCGGTCTCCTCCGGCGAAGAACCGCGGACCGCCCGCAAATAG
Organism: Xanthobacteraceae bacterium; assembly: GCA_030041005.1. Classification (GTDB taxonomy): domain Bacteria; phylum Pseudomonadota; class Alphaproteobacteria; order Rhizobiales; family Xanthobacteraceae; genus BOG-931. The sequence goes on along the minus strand of JASHOR010000046.1, from coordinate 17,249 downwards.
ATCGGCAGGAACGTGATCAAGGAAACCAGCGCGGCGCCGTGGCATGCCGCCAGGCCGTCGCTGCGCCAGATCGAGGGCTCCTTGAACAGGCTGGGAGGGATCAGCGGCGAGGTGCTGCGCGCTTCCTGCCAGACCAGGGTCGCGAGCGAGAGCAGGCCGAAAGCCAGCAGCCCGAACGCCATCGGCATGGTGCTGGACTGCATCTGCTGCAACTCTTCAAGCGCCAGGATGACCGGGCTCACGAACATGATGAACAGAAACAGGCCCGGAATGTCGAACGTGGTGCGGCGGCGGTCGCCGGGGCGCGCTTGCAGGCGCAGCACCAGCGCGACGGCGACCAGCCCGAGCGGCACATTGACCCAGAAGATCGACTGCCAGCCGAACGCCTGGGTCAAATAGCCGCCGGCGACCGGACCGAAGGTGCTGGAACTCACCGACACGCCGGCAAGGTAGCCCTGGTAGCGGCCGCGCTCCCGCGGCGGTATGGCCTCTCCGATCAGCGCCTGCGACAGCGTCATGAGGCCGCCGCCGCCAAATCCCTGCAGCACGCGGAACGCGGTCAGCCATTCGATGCTGGGCGCCAGCGCGCACAAGACCGAACCGATCATGAAGATCGTCACCGCGACGACCATCATCGGACGCCGGCCGAAGGTGTCGCCGAGGCGCCCGTAGGCCGGCGCCGCGATGGTGTTGGCGATCAGATAGGACACCACCACCCAGGACGCGCGCTCGATCTCTCCGAGATTCGAGGCGATGCTGGGCAGCGCAGTGGCGACGATGGTCTGGTCGGCGACGGCCAGAAACATCGGCAGCATGATGGAAGGAAAGACGGTGAGGAACAGCGCGCGCGGCGACGGCGCCTTGTCGGGTTCCCCGCCCGATGCCGCAGCCGTCGGCTGGATGGGACGGCGCAACTTGGTCGGCTGATCGATTGTATCGTTCATCGAACGGCGGTCACGGGATGGCCTTGGCGCGGCGGACAGTCGTCCTCGCGCCCTGGCAGCGGGCGGGCGCTTCGATTGCGGCTTGGTCTCAACTCTAATGGCCCCGCTGTTGCCGTCGTGCAACGGCCACGATTCGCTAATCTGCCCTGCATTGCGGGTCGATGCATCACGAAAATCCCTCGTCGAGCGCGATGACCTCGTCGCTTCTTGGCCGCTCCCGGGCGTCAGCGCGCCATGCCCCTGGCGCCCCATGCCCCTGGCGCGCCTGTCCGCAGCGCGCACCGTCCGCAGCGCCCTTCAAGCGGGGCGGCAAAGGCGCTATACTTGATTATTGAGGGTGGGCGCCGTCGCTTCTTACGACATCGGGAGCGGTCGGCACGGTCCAGGTTTGGACGCAAAATAACGAGCGGAGCCACCCCATGCCTCAAGACAATCCACGAAACGACAGTCAACGCACCGAGCATAGTCGCAGCGACAGCGCGCGCTCCGAACGATCGCGCGGCGACAAAGCATCCCTGATCGCGATGAACGCGCCCTTCGGCGAAATGGCAGCGCGAAGCGTTACCGCCGGTCTGCGCCTGCAGAAGGAAATGTTCGGTGTCCTTTCGGAGATCAGTCAAGATTGGCTCTCTCGCGCGACCTCGGACGCCGAATTGGCTTTAACGCTGCCGAACAAATTGACGGCGGCGCGTTCGGTGCCCGACGCTTTTTCGGCATATCAGCAATGGTTGAACGAATGGATCGGCAGGTTCGACGAAGACAGCCGGCGGCTCGCATCGGACAGCCGCAAACTCATTGATGCCGGCGTACGCTGCTTCGCCGACAGCGCGCCGGCGGCGACGAGCTGACCGCGTCGCGGATCCGCCTGCGCGCGCCTGCACGCAGGGATAAAAAAGGCCGGCCGCCGTTTCCGGCGGCCGGCATCCTCGCTCAGGCGAACGAGCGCGGTTCAGCCGAGAAAGCCGACGCGTTCTTGCGCGCGCGCCTCTTGCGCGGTCTTCGGCTGCGCCGGCAATTGCAGCACGGTTGCCGCTTGTCCTTCGCACAACAAAGTGAGCAGCACGATGTGCCCGTCGGGAAATTCGAGCGCATCGTGATGGGCGGCTAGCTTGTCCTTGTTGACTTGCCGGAAGATAGCCGTTTCGTGCTTGATTGTTCTGGTTTTCCACCCCAGAAGGCCGGCGGGCAGGCAGGCGACGGCGCTGGCAAAAGCCAGCTCCGTTCCGGGCATGAGGCATACCGCCAATCCGGGGTCGTCCGAGGCGGAGAACCCGCGCGTTCCCGTCCCGAAGTCTCGTGTTACCAGCTTGTCGCCGACTTGCGCCGGCCGCGAGCGCACGCTTTGGAGGCTAAAGTCACACATTGGCGACTCCTTTCTTCTCTTCCCAGGATCTCGTCATCCCGGGTCTTGCCATGCACAGCCCCCCGCAACCCCTCTCAACAACGAAGCCAAGCAAGAATGGTGCCGTCCGCAGACGAATAAAAGACAACTGGACGCGGTGCTTATAAGCGAGCTTTTCTGGCGCCGTCGGCTGTTTCGGCGCGATGCGCGTCGCATCGGAGCCTTCGCAATCGGCCGCGCCGCTGCGGTTGTCGGCCCATTCGCCGCACAGCTTGCTGCGCGTTAGTGCAAACATTATGGCGACCGGCTGCGCCGCCGAGGATAACCGCCTGCCGCAAGTCGCGCTTACAAGTCGGCTCCCGTTTGCAAGTCGGCTCCCGTCTATTTGACAGTAATGCCGCCAACCATGCCGAACCAGTCATGATCGGCACAGCGCAAATCGTAGGTCCCCGGCTTAAGTGGCGTCAGAAACACGTCTTTCTTGTCGTCCGGCTGCATCAGCACTTCGGAGCGATCGCTGCTAAGAACATCAGGATTGCCGATGTCGGCGGTAGCGAAAAAAGCCGGGGCGGTGAATTCATGTGTCTCCTTGCCGTGATTCTCCAGGTGCAGCCGGTAGCGCACATCGTGCGTAAAGGTCAGGTGATCGGGCACGAAGCGGTAATCGACCATCGTCACGGTGACCGTAACCGGTCGCGGCTTCGCAGCGACGACGCCGATGACGATTGCCAGCGCGAGACCGAGGGCCGCTATCGGATAAGTCCAACGCACCGTTTTCGTCCGGGCCTTTTCAAGGTCGCAGCAGGCCAGCGTGGCGGTTCAGAACTCCGCGTCATGAGGCGAACGTCGGAATCGGGACACTCGGGTCAAAACGAGGCGCGCCGCCGCACATGCTGTTGCAATTCCCGATCGGTTCAGTGCATGGCGGCTGCATGCCGCGTACCAGAGACGCGCCGGATCAGTATTAGCACGGTCGGCACCAGGATGGCGGCGAAAATGGCCCAGGAGTGAAAAATGTCGATATAGGCCATGAGCGAGGCCTGCCGGTCGATCATCTGGCCGATATAGCCGAACGCATGCGCTTGGGCGGCCGCTGGCGGCGCGCCCTGGTGCACGAAAACTCGGGTGATCTGCGCCACGGCGGACTGATACGCCGGAGACGACGGTACCAGGTTGCCGACGAGCCGCGCCTGATGAAATTGACTGCGTTGCAGCAATTCGGTGTTGGCCAGCGAGACGCCGACGCTGCCGCCCAGATTGCGCGCGACGTTGATGAGCGCCGAGCCCTGGCTGGTCTTGTCGGGCGGCAGCCGCTCGTAGGCGATGGTGTTGATCGGAATGAACAGGAACGGCAGGGCGATCACCTGATAGACGCGAATGAGCGCGAAGTAGCCGAACGTGGCGTCGGGGACGATGGTGGTCGAATGCCACATCGCCAGCGCGAGGCCGCCGAGACCGATTGCGATCCAATATTTCGGCTGCAGATACGGAATCATCTGGCCGGCGAGCGGCATCATGGCCATCATCGCCAGCCCTCCCGGCATGATCGCCAACCCGGAGAGTTCCGCAGTATAGGGAAAGCTCGTTTGCAGAAGTTGCGGCATGATCTGCGTGGAGCCGAACAGGATCGCGCCCACCGTCAGCATGATGATAAACGACATCGCGAACTGCCGGTTGAGCAAGAGCCGGATGTCGACGATCGGATCGGGATGCGTGAGCTCCCACGGGACAAAAAAGATGAATGCCGAGGCCGCGATCGCGCTGAATATGACGATCGTGTGCGATGAGAACCAGTCGTCGATCTGGCCGCGGTCCAGCACCCATTCGAGACAGCCGAAGCAGATCGCGATCAGCGCAAAGCCCATCCAATCGATGTGAAGGCCGCCGGCCAGACGCTCGCGGCGTTCCTGCTCGAGCGCCTCGGGTTCGACCACCAGCCATTTCACCAGGGCGAGCGAGCCGAGCCCGATCGGGATGTTGATGAAGAATATCCAGTGCCATGAGTAGTTGTCGGTAATCCAGCCGCCGATCGTCGGCCCGACGGTTGGCGCCACGATCACCGCGATCCCGTAAACCGCAAATGCCTGGGCGCGCTTTTCCGGGGGAAACGTATCCGCGAGGATCGCCTGTTCGCTGGTCGGCATGCCGCCGCCGCCGAGCCCCTGCAGGATGCGGAACACCAGCAACGCGCCGAGGCTCGTGGCCAGTCCGCAAAGAAAGGAGCTGGCGGTGAACAGCGCCACGCAGATCATGTAGAAGCGCTTGCGGCCGAGCACGTTGGACAGCCAGCCGCTGACCGGCAGGACGATGGCGTTGGCGATCAGATAGGTGGTGACGATCCAGGTGCTTTCGTCGACGCTGGCGCCGAAGCTGCCGGCGATATAGCGCAGCGACACGTTGGCGATCGCGGTGTCGAGCACGACCATGAAGGTGGCGATGGAGACGACGACGGCGATGAGCCAGGGGCTGCGGTCGCCGGCCGCGGATCGGCTGGCGTCCCAGCCGCCGGCGCCGCCGCGATCGGTCATTGCACCTTCACCGTGGGCACCACCGACATGCCGGGCCCGAGCAGCACGTCGGGCGGCTTGTTGAACACGATCTTGACCGGCACGCGCTGCACGATCTTGACGTAGTTGCCGGTCGCATTCTCCGGCGGCAGCAGGCTGAAGGCGGTGCCGCTGCCGGCCTGGATGCTCGCGACATGACCCTTAAAGGTCAGCTTGGGATAGGCATCCACCGTGATCGTGACCGGCGCTCCAACCCGAACCGAATTCAGTTCGGTCTCCTTGAAATTGGCCGTGACCCAGACGTTGCGCGGCACGAACATCATCAGCACCTGGCCGGCGGCGGCGTAGTTGCCCTTGGCTGCGGTCAATTGCGTCACGTAGCCCGCGACCGGCGCGGTGATGACCGTGCGCGACAGATCGATGTCGGCCTGTTCGAGGGCGGCGCGCTGCTGTTCCAACTGCGCCTCGGCCTGCAGCTTCTGGCTCTGCAACACCAGGAGCTGTTTCTGCGCCGCCGCGGCGCCCGCCTGCGCGGCCGCATTGCTCGCTTGCGCCTGCAGGTAATTGGAGTGGTACTGCTGGGCCTGCTCGACGGTGACCGAGCCTTTCTTGACCAGGTCGCTGTAGCGTTGGTCCTGCTGCTGGGCAAAGATAAGCGCGGCCTCGGTCTGGGTCACCTGGTGATTGGACTGGTCGATGTGCGCGTTTTGCGAGCTGATTTGCGCCTCGATGTTGGCGATGTTGGCTTGCGCGGCGTCAACCTGGGCCCGGGCCTGATCGACTTTCGCCTTGAAGTCGCTGTTGTCGAGCCGCACCAGCACGGTTCCCGCAGCGACCGCCTGGTTGTCGGTCACCGGCACGTCCACCACCTGCGCGCTGACCTGAGGGCTGATCGTTACCGTGCGCGTGTCGATAAAAGCGTCGTCGGAGGAGATGTAGCCGCTGCTGGTGATCCACCACACCGTCAGCCCGGCGATGCCGAGAACGCAAAGCGCGGCGATCGCCAGCACCAGCCGGCGCCGGGCGCGCAACCTGCCGAGCACGCCCTGATCCTTCGGCTCGCCGCGACGCAGTTCGGGTCGCAGGCTCGGCGCGGATTCTTGCCGAGATTCGTTGTCGACGCGTTGATCCATGATTCACAAGCAAAACGTTTGACGCGCCGCTGCGTTTCCCGCAGGGCCGGCGCGTTCGCAGCCTTGGCCCAACGATAATAGACATTGATTCGGCGAGTTTCGAGGCGGCAATACGGCCGCCCTGCCGGTCAGGACCGTGAGACTGCGGGCACCGCGGCCGAAATTTTCTGCACGAATTCGTCAAGTTCCTGCGCATCGAGATCGCTGACCGCCCAGAAATCCAGTCCCTGCGCCGACCAATGGCGGACATTGTAGCCCTGGACGGTCCGTGCCGCGGCGGCGGCATGCTCGGTGCCGAGCCGCCGCGCCACGAACAGGTTGATGACGTGCTTGCGCCGCCGATACACCACCGCGGCCACCGGCTCGCCGTCGATGTAATCGAGCCGGCCGCCGATGAGCGTGAAACCCTGTGCGGTCAGATCGATCACCGGCGGGGCTACGTCCACCTTGCCGTCGAACCAGGGCTTGACCGTGTGCTGATCGCTGCTTTCCACATCGATCAGATGGCCGGCCTGCAGCGAACGGATGTGCGCGGACACCACCTCATTGGCAATCGTTCCTTCGCGATCGCCGTTGAACACGACAAGCGCGACGCTGGCTGCCAAGGCTCCCGAGAGAACCGCGCCGGCGGCAAAGCCGCCGAAGAACGAGCGCCGAGAGGGTCGCCGCCACGAGCGTGGTGCGCCGGCGCCTGCCGCGGCTGCCGTGCCGGCCGCCGCCGGCGGCAGCATCGCGTCAATGCGCGCATGCAGGCTCGCCGGCGCCGTGTCCTTCAGCGCGGCGCCCGCCATCGCCGCATGCATGAGGTGGAAGGCCTCGAACTGCCCGGCACAGCCGGCGCAGGACGCCACGTGGGCCTCGACCTCGCGCGCGTGGCCGGCATCGAGTTCGCCGTCGATCAGCGCGTGAATGAGGATTTCGGCTTCGGCGCAATTCATGGCGTCGATCCTTCCGCGACGTTCCATGCCGAACGGAGCATCAACCGCGCACGCGCGAGCCGCGACATGACCGTTCCGACAGGCACGCCCGCCACCTGGGCGATCTCGTTATAGGACAGGCCGTTGATCTCGCGCAGCACGATGGTTTCGCGAAACGGCTGCGGCAGGGCGGCAACCAGCCGCCGGATCGTGGCGTCGTCCTGCCGGCGCAGAAGATCGCTTTCCGGCGACGCTGCGGGTTCCTGCCAGATCGGCGTCGCCGCGGATGTTTCGTCGTCGTCGCCGTCGCCGCCAATCGCCCCCTCGCGCCTGCTGCGTCGCACGAGTTCGGCGTTGCAGACGTTACGCAGGATCGCCAGCAGCCAGGGTTTCATCGCCGGCCCGCGATAGCTGTCGAAGTGGCGCAACGCGCGCAGATAGCATTCCTGGACGGCGTCCTCGGCATCGGCCGCGTTGCGCAACAGATAACGGGCCAGGGTGAAGGCATCGTCGAGACAGGGCAGGGCGGCCTCGCGAAAGCGCCGCGCCCGTTCATGCTGGTCCGTATCGGCATCGTCTGCCATCGGATCCCGCCCGGTCATCGCCGCGGCCGCCCCCGCCTCGCCCGCTCCCCGCCTGGCGCCGGCGGGGATCCGGGACGGGGCATTCGACCGGTCGAGCATCACTTGGTGCTGCTGCCCGTCGCCGCTTGTACCACAACCGTGCCGACCATGTTCGGATGGATGTAACAGAAATACTGATACGTGCCCGGCGTCGTGAACGTGAACGAGGCGCCGTCGTCGGTGTCGAGCGCCTTTGATCGCTGGAAGGCGTTGTTGGTCCAGGCGATACCGTGCGGGATGTCGTCCCTGTTGGTCCAGGTCACGGTGGTGCCCGCCGTGACCGTCAGGGCTTTTGGATTGAACGTGAAGTTGGCGATCGACACGGCACTGGCGGCGGCTGTCTGCGCCCAGCCGGGAACGACGCAGGCGGCGGCAAGCGGCGCGCAGGCGGCGCCCAGTGCGGCGGCAAGGATTGCGCCGCGCATGGTCGGCAACGGGGATTTTGTCGGGACGGACATCGTGCTCATCATCAGCTTTGCAGCGGCGCGTCGATGATGGCGAGCCGCTCCTGGTTTTGCCGGTAGGCGACGTTGGCGATGCCGAGCATGCTGCGCAGCCTGGTGAGCGCGACCTTCTCGGGTCCCGGCGAAGGCGCGGTGCCGGGGGCGGGCTGCGGAAACGCCGTAGAGCGCGCGGTGTGAAAGGTCATGTTGCCTTCCACCTTCTGCATGATCTGATGAATGTGGCCGTTGAGCACGGTCACCGATCCGAACCGCTTCAGGTAGGACAGCGCCTGGGCGGCATCGTCGGTGCCCCAGCCCCAGTTCGAATAGACCGACCAGAGCGGGATATGAGCGAAGACGACGATCGGCGTCGAAGCGGAGCGCGCCTTCACGTCGGCTTCGAGCCATTCAAGCTGCTCGCGGCCGAGATTGCCGAGCCCGCCGGCCTTCAGATCGTGGACGTTGACCAGCGCGATGAAATGCACGCCGTTGGCATCGAAACTGTACCAGCCCGCGCCCCTGGTGCCGCGCCCGTAGCGCTGCAGAAAGATCTTCTGCTCCTGATCGACGAAGTCGTGCTCGCCCGGCACGTAATGCACATCGAGCCTGGTCTGCGCGATGGCCTGGTCGGCATCGTCGAACTGCGATTCCAGCGACAGATGGCTGATGTCGCCGGTGTGGATCATGAAGGCGGGTTTCGTCGGCAGCGCGTTGATCTTGGCGATGCACTCCTGCAGCGTGCCGACCGCGCTCGGATAGGGCGGCTTGAAGTCGAAGCCGATGTGGCTGTCGCTGATCTGCAGGAAAGTGAGGCCGCGGGGCTCGGCCGCCACTGCCCGATCGATGATTCCCAGCGCATGAGGCACGCCGCCGGACACGCTCCACAGGACCCCGGTACCGGCCCAGGTCATGCATTCGAGAACTTTGCGCCGGCTGGCGCCGTCGCCGTCGTGTTCGCCCATGATCTTGCTCCTTCGAAGATCTTGCTCCTTCGAAGCCTCTGCGGCTTCCAAGAACGGGATCGGGCGGAGTCCCGGCTTATTCCCGGGGTGTCGAAAAATTTCGCGGCCGTACACGGCGGCAGTGCCGGCGGGCACGCTCGCCATCAGCCGTGCCGCGCCATCGGGATGCATGGACCGCATGGGCGCCATGAAGCGCCCCCATTGGGCGGAACCGCCCTTTATTCGCGGGCCGAATAAATTTACTGATCGCGTCGGGTTCCCGAGAGCCCTTACGGACGCGCGCGACGCGAAAATCATGCCGTCATTGTCATCGCTGCCGTCCGTGGAGACGGCCCGGTCCTGGGTGGTCGCCGCTGCCGCGCTCGCCATCATGTCGTGCGCGTTCGGCGCGCCCTGGATTACCATCGTCGGCCTCAAGACCATTGCCAGCGAGGTCGGCGGCGAACGTTCGATCCCGGCTTTTGCCGGCGCGCTTGTTTGGATCGGGTCCGGCGTCGGCGGCGTTCTCATGGGGCGCCTCGCCGAGCGGATCGGCGTCCGCTGGACGGTGATCGGCGGCTCGCTGATGATTGCGGTGGGACTGTCCATCTCCACGCTCGGCCCATCGCTGCCGCTCTTCATCGGCCATGGGCTGTTCATCGGCCTGCTCGGCATCGGCGGCATCAACGCGCCGTTCTACATTTATGTCAGCCGCTGGTTCGACCGCCGGCGCGGTTCGGCGCTGGCGCTTATTTCCAGCGGCAGCTTTCTCGCCGGCGCCCTGTGGCCGCCGATCTTCGAGCGCGTGATCGCCTATTCGGGCTGGCGGGATACCATGCTCTATTACGCCGTCGTCGAGATTCTCATCATCGTGCCCGCCGCCATCGTGGTGTTGGAAGCGCCGCCGGAAAGCGCGCACCGGCTCGCGCACGTGGACACCTCGCGCAGCCGCGATACGACCCTTGGCTGGCCGATCAATCTGGTGTTCGCGCTGCAGGCCTGCGGGATTTTCGCCTGCTGCGTGCCGATGTCGATCCCGCAGGCGCATCTCGTGGCATTCTGCAGCGACATCGGCATCGGTCCCGTGCAGGGGGCGCTGATGCTGTCGGTCCTGCTCGGTTCCGCGTTCTGCAGTCGCCAATTGTGGGGCGTTCTTTCCGATCGGTTCGGCGGTCTCTATACGATGCTCGCCGGTTCCGCCTGTCAGACCGTCGGGCTGGCGGCGTTTCTGCTCACGCAGAACGAATACGGACTGTTCACCGTCTCGGCGATGTTCGGATTCGGGTTCAGCGGACTGGTCCCGGCCAACATCCTGGCGACGCGCGAACTTTATCCGGTCGACGAAGCCTATTGGCGGATCCCGACGCTGTTGTTGTGCAGCGGGTGCGGCATGGCGACCGGCGCCTGGATCGGCGGCGTTCTCTACGACTATTTCGGCTATTACGCGCCGGCCTTCGCCGCCGGTGTCGGCGTGAGCATGATCAATTTCACCATTCTCAGCACGCTGGCCTTCCGGCACAGCCAGACTTTCGCCGCCGCCTGAGCGCTGGCGGTCGTGGGGCGCCGCAGCCGCGGCGGATCACGCCGGATTCAGCGATTGTCACGTCGGCGGGTCCTTGTGCCCCGCCCGGTCCTGTCGTACCACATCGACCGATCGTGGCGGCGGGCGGGTAAAGCGCTCCCATGGGCAAATTCGTCGGCGTTTCCATAGTGCTTTTCGTAGTGGCGGTCGGATTCGTTGGCCTCGCGCAAGGATCCGAAATGGCGGCGTTGATCGCCGCCTTCGACTCCGAGCCGCTGCTATACAAGATCGCGTGGGCCGTCATCGTATTGGTGCCGCTGGTGATGCTGCCGGTCGCGGCCTGGCTGTGGGATCGATTGGCGCGTGAACGCGCTGCTGCCAGGGGGCTCGAACGGCGGCTTGATGGAGCCAGGGCCCGGGTCAAGGATCTGGGCAAGTCGCAGGTCGATGCCGAAACCGGCGTGCAGCATCTGACCAAAAGCGATCCCGAAGATGCTATCGCTGAGCTGCAGCGGCGGATCACCGAGGCGGAGCGCTTCGCGCAGATTCAGCAGAACCGCAACGCCGCGGTCGACCTCGAATCGCGCGTCGACGCGCTGCGCAGCCAGCAGCAGGCGCTGAAGGACCGGCTGGGTCCGGTGCTCGATGCGCGCCGCGCGATCGAGCAGCTCTTCGCCGAGCTTGACAGCCGTCAAGGCGACATCGACCGCGGGCTCGCCGAGGCGGCGAGCGGCGACGACGGCACCGCGCTTGATCTGCGGCTGAAGAACCTCGCCGAATTCGTTCGCCAGGGCAATGTCCGCTGCGATCAGATCGAGCACGCGGCAAAGACGGTTGCGGAATTGAGGGAGGCGAACGGGGACCTGGGCGCGCGTCTGACGCCCCTCACGGCGACGGACGACGGCATCGCCAGCCGGTTGCGGCAGGTCGGCGAGCAGCACGAGCGGCTCGCGGCCAACCTCGACGCGATCGAGCGGACGCCGGAAGGCCTCCTTGCCGAGCGCGTGCAGAAACTTGCCGAGGATCGCAACAGATTGAATGCGCAGATCGAGCATCTGAACGCGCAATTCACCCAACTCGCCTCCTTGCGCAAGGACGTGGGCACCCTGTTCTCGGCCTTCGGCCGCGCGCTCGGCACGCTGTCGCTTACGCGCGGCGAGGCCGGGGCGTCCGACGCAGACGCCCGGCTCGACGAACTTTCGCGCTTCGTCGAGCAGACGCAGGGCCACTTCGATGAGATCGAGCGGCGCGTGCCGGTGTTCGAGCAATTACGGGCGCGGCTGCAAGATTTGCAGACGCGGCTTGTTCCGCTCGAATCCGGCGACAGCGGCGTGCTGAAGCTCATCGCCGATCTGCACGACATCCGCGAAAAGCTGATCTTGAAAATCCGGCGCATCGAAGGCGGCGAAGAGGGCGATCTCGCCGCGCGGATCAAGCTGTTCGCCGACGCGAAGAGCGAACTCGAAGAGCGGGTGTTGAACCTGTCCGACCAGTTCGCCAGGCTGTCGACGATCCGCAAGGATATCGCCGGACTGTTCGACAAGTTGAGCGACGCGGTCAGCACTTCCTCCACCTGATTGTCGCCGTCATGTCGCCGGTGGCCGGCTGCGACAACACAACGCGCCTTGCACCTGCATCTGCGCGCGCATGGCTGGCGCGCCACCGCAGGATTTCACTTGCCGCTCCTGCACCGGTGATGCAGATTTTGCGCTTCCTCGCGGCGCCCGTTGATCGCAAAGGGAGCGCCCGCAGGAAAGGAAATGGGAGGTTCACATGAAGCGGCTCACCGGCATGAGCGTCGCTGCGCTCGCCGCCGCCGGACTTATCACCGCGGTTCCAGGGCAGGTCGATGCCCAAAACGTTCCCGTCGGCCAGCACGATATCGGCGGCGTCGTCACCGGGCCGCACGGCCCCGAGGCCGGCGTGTGGGTGATTGCGGAAACGCGCGACCTGCCGACCCGCTACGCCAAGATCGTCGTCACCGACGATCAGGGCCGCTACGTGGTGCCGGATCTGCCGAAGGCCAATTACGAGGTCTGGGTGCGCGGCTACGGGCTGATCGACTCGCCCAAGGTCGAGGCCACCCGCGGCAAGCATGTCAATCTGAGCGCCGTGCCGGCGCCGAACGCCGCCGCAGCGGCCCAATATTATCCGGCGATCTATTGGTATTCGATGCTGAAAATCCCGCCCGCCAGCGATTTTGGCGGCAAGGGCCCCCTTCCCAAGAACCTGACGCAGAGCGATTGGCTGACGACGATCAAGAATCAGCAATGCGTCGGTTGCCATCAACTCGGGCAGCTCGGGACGCGGACGATTCCGGCGGCCTTCGGCACCTTCAAGACCGGAGAAGATGCATGGGCGCGGCGCATTCAGTCGGGACAGGCCTATCCGTTGATGATCAACGCGGTCGGCAAGTTCGACAATCTGCCGCTCAAATATTTCGGCGAGTGGACCGACTCCATTGCCAAGGGCGCGCTGCCCTTTGCCAAGCCGCCGCGGCCGTCGGGAGTGGAGCGCGACCTCGTCATCACCACCTGGGACTGGAGCACCGACAAGAAATATCTTCACGACCTGATCTCGACCGACAAAGTGCATCCGACGGTCAATGCCTACGGCAAGCTGTATGGTTCGACCGAATATTCCTCGACCAATCTGCCGGTGCTCGATCCGAAGACGGCAGAGACGAGCTTCATCACGCCGCCTGAAGGAGCGAACGTGCCCGAGGCGCTCGGGCCCGGACATGCCGCCGCGGCGGCGCCGATCGCGCCATCCGCTTATTGGGGCATGGAGAAACTCTGGGATTCAAAGATCAACAACCACAACGACATGATTGATTCGAAAGGCCGGCTTTGGCTGACCGGAACCAATCATGCCCCGGGCACGCCGGCGTTCTGCCGCACGGGATCCGACAGCCCCTACGCCAAGTACTACCCGATCGCCAAGAACGAGCGGCAGCTCGTCATGTACGAGCCGAAGGCCAAAAAGTGGACCTTCATCGACACCTGCTTCGGGACGCACCATCTGCAATTCGGCTTCGACAAGGACGAAACGTTGTGGGTCAGCGGCGCCGGCGAGGTGGCTGGCTGGCTCGACACGAAGGTTTTCGACAAGACCCACGACGTGCAGAAGGCCGAAGGCTGGGCGCCGTTCGTTCTCGACACGCCGGGCAGCGGCGTGCGGACCGCGGAGTTCACCAAACCCGGGCAGCCGATGGATCCGAAAAAGGATACGATGCTCGGCGGCTCGGGGACTTATGCGGTGATGCCGAGCCCGACCGACGGCTCCGTCTGGTTCACCGTCAACGTCTTCGCCGGCGCCGGCGGCGTCGTGCGCTTCGATCCCAAGACCAAGCTGTCGGAGTTCTTCAGGATTCCGAAGCCGGGCTTCGGCCCGCGCGGCGGCGATATCGACTCAAACGGCGTGGTCTGGGTGTCGCTGGCGAGTGGCGACCTCGGCAGCTTCGATCGCCGCAAGTGCAAGGGTCCGCTCAACGGTCCCAAGGCAGTGACCGGCGACGTCTGCCCCGAAGGCTGGACCTTCTACCAATATCCGGGCCCGGGCTTTGCCGGCATCGGCAACAACAGCGCCGAGGCGAGCTACTACACCTGGGTCGACCAGCACAACGCCGTCGGGCTCGGCAAGGACGTGCCGATCTCCACCGGCAACGAGAACGACGGCTTCGACGCGCTGGTCAACGGCAAGATGATCGTGCTGCGCATCCCGTACCCGATGGGCTTCTACGCCAAGGGTTTGGACGCCCGCATCGACAATCCCAAGGCCGGCTGGAAGGGCAGGGGGCTGTGGTCGGCGGAAGGCGATCGCACGCCCTGGCTCAAGGAAGGCGGCAAGGGCGACCGGCCGATCGTGGTTCATATCCAGGTGCGCCCCAATCCGCTGGCGGATTGAACGGGCGGGCGCCTGATACGAACGCCCTGCCGTCATGGCGGGGGTGCAACAGCGGCGAAGCAATCCACGACGGGCGACCGTTGCCGGATTGCTTCGCGGGGCCAGTCATCGGACCGCGCGACTTGGCGCGGGTCCGTCGGCCCGCAACGACGGTCTGACCTGAAATCATCGCGCAACAAGCGGCGGAAAATGCCTCAGAGCGCTCAGTCCGACCCCGCCCTCGGCCGCAATTTTCCGCCGCGCAGCGGGATCATGACCTCGCGCTTGTTCTCGGATTGCACGCCAAAGACCCGCACCCGGAGCAGGTCGCGCCGCGCCACCAGGCCGACCACCTTGCGGTCGCCTTGCCGCAGGATAGGCACGCGGCTCACGTCCGCGGTGGCCATCCGGTCGGCCAGCAGCCCGACCAGTTCGTCGTCATAGCCGACGGTCAGTTCCTGCTCGGCGACGACATCGCTGAGCACCTGTCCGCTCGGCCAGCCATCGACCGCCCAGCGCAGCACGTCCGAGCGCGAAACGATGCCGGCAATGCGGCCATCCGCATCGACCACCGGATAGCTCTTGTGCCGTTCGGCCGAGGAGTCGGCGGTGAAGAACTTCACCACGTCGCCGATGCGCATGTCCACCGGCAGCGTGTCGACCGGCCGGGCCATGATGTCGGAGACGCGCATGGTCTCGAATGGATCGGTGATGTATTCGCGCAGCACGTGGTAACCGCGTCGTGCGACCTTCTCGGTGAGGATCGAGCGGCGCAGCAGCAGCACGGTGGTTGCATGCGCCATCACGCAGCCGACCGCGACCGGCACCAGCCCGCCGATATTGTGGGTGAGTTCGAGCGCGAACACGATCGCGGTGAGCGGCGAGCGCATGGTGCCGCCCATGATCGCCGCCGTGCCGATCAGCGCCCAGGTGCTCTGATCGCCGAACGGCACCACGGCGCCAAACAGCGCGCCGAGCGCCCCGCCCATCATCAACAGCGGAGCCAGCACGCCGCCCGACGTGCCGGAGCCGAGCGCCACCGACCAGATGATCGCTTTCACCACCAGCAGCCGGACGGCTTCCCCGGTCGTCATATGGTGTGCGAGCAGCGCGGCGATGTTGTAGTAGCCGACGCCGAGCGCGTGCGGGTCGATCACGCCGCCGATGCCGATGACGAGGCCGCCCATGGCCGGCCACCACATCCAATGGATCGGCAGGCGCAGAAACGCGTCCTCGGCGGCATAGACCATCTGCGTCAGCAGGCCCGAGGCGAGGCCGGCGAGGATGCCGAGGACGGCGGCGAGCAGGAGCGCGAGCGGCGCCAGCGGCAGGCTCTGGGCCATCGGAAACAGCGCGCCGCCGGCGCCCGCCATGAGGTACGGCCGCAGCGCCGCCGCGATGAGGGAGGCGACGGCGACCGGCACGAAACTGCGTGGCTTCCACTCGAACAGCAAAAGCTCGACCGCGAGCAGCATGGCCGCGACCGGCGTGCCGAACGTGGCGCTCATGCCGGCGGCGGCGCCGGCAACCAGCAGCGTCTTGCGCTCGCTGCTTGACAGGCTGAACAACTGGGCGAACAGCGAGCCGAAGGCGCCGCCGGTCATGATGATCGGTCCTTCGGCGCCGAACGGGCCGCCGGTGCCGATGGAGATCGCGGACGACAGCGGCTTGAGCACCGCCACGCGCGGCTGGATGCGGCTGCCGCCGATCAGGATAGCCTCCATCGCCTCGGGGATGCCGTGCCCGCGAATTTTCTCCGAGCCGAAGCGCGCCATCAGCCCGACGATAAGGCAGCCGGCGACCGGGATGAGGACCGATGTCCAGCCGAGGCCATGGCTGGGCGGCGAGGCCTGCGCGGCGCTGAAGCTGCCGTAATAGGCGATGTTGGTGACGAGCGAGATCAGGTGATACAGCGCCCAGGCCGCCAACGCCCCGGCGATGCCCACCACGACGGCCATGCCTGTGAGCAGGAACAGCCGCCGATCCGTGCTGAAATCCCGCAGGTAGTCCTCGCCCGCGTGCTTGGCGTTCGGCGGGGGGTGAAGATTGGAACGGCTTGTGGCTGCGGGCGAAGCGTCGCTCGGCATTAAGAACACCTTTTGCACGGGAACCGGGCTGAAATGGCAGTCCCACATATATCGTGTTACGACATTGTATAAAGGATTTTTTCGCATGGCTCTTCCAGGAGCGCGACCGTGACCGCAAAGCCGTCCAACCGGCCGCTATCCCATGCCGATTACGAACGGTTGGCCGAGTTCCGCTCTTTGCTGCGCCGGTTCCTCATGTTCAGCGAGGCTGCCGCGGAAAAGGCCGGGCTTACGACCCGGCAGCATCAGGCCTTGCTTGCAATCAAGGGTTTCGGCGGCGCCAGACCGATGATGATCGGCGATCTCGCCGAACGCCTCGGAATTCGGCATCACAGCGCGGTCGGACTGATCGACCGGCTGCTGTCGAAATCGCTGGTAAGGAGACGCACCGGCGCCGTGGACCGTCGCCAGGTGATGCTGGCACTCACGCCCAAGGCCGAGACCGTTCTGGCCAAGCTCTCGGCGGCGCATCGGGACGAGCTGCAGCGACTGGCGCCGTTATTGGCAACGCTGCTCAAGCATTTCAAACCGAAGGCGTAAGGCTGGATTGTCGCTATCGGCGTGCGCCCGCGCCATTCGCTTCCTTGATTCGCTCGATTCTCCCCGCCAGCCGCCGAAAAGAAACCGCGCGGCGGAGCGGAAAGCGGCGCCAGATCAAGGCACTTGTCGCCATCGCCGTGACAACGCTTGACAATAGTCACGGAGCCGGTAAAAGCCGCGCCGCCTCGCTCATCGTGAAGGACGCGGGCCGCCTGACAGCGGCTTGCGGAGCGGGGTGCGGCGCCCGCGGGCAATGGCTCGTCACCGTTGCACTCGGGCGGCTTCGGGCATCATGCCCGCCGGCAGCATGACCGGCGTGTGAGGTGCTCACTGGACTGGGACAGGTTTTGTTGCTTTCCGGCGCG
>JASHOR010000045.1 GCA_030041005.1 Xanthobacteraceae bacterium | reverse complement strand
GCCAACATGAACCGCGCCTTCGTGCAGTGGGCTGGGTTCACGGCCGGCCTGGCGGCTTCGTTCTATGACTTCTACCCGGCGGCGGCTCTGCTCTACCGCGCCGGCAACATCCCGAACGAAGACACCGGCGACGGCGGCCAGTGGGTGTGGGCCTACACGGCTCAGCTCGGTGGCGGCTTCTCCGCCACGCTGTCGGCTGAAGAGCGCCGCGACACCCAGATCATCGACATGGCCACCGGACCGGTCGGCGGCATGACGACGCCGGGCACCAATGGCACGCTCCTCATCGGTGGGAGCACGCTTGGCTACGGCGGCTGGCAGGTTTTCGACATCGTCGGCAATCTGCGGGTTGACCAGGCCTGGGGCAGCGCGCAGGTGTCGGGTGCTCTGCACGAAGACAATGCCGGTTACTACGGCGTTACTCCCGCCACCGGCCATCCCGGCGACGCGTGGGGTTGGGTGGCGAGCGTCGGCCTGAAGATCAACGCGCCGTTCATCGCGCAGGGCGACTACCTGGATACCCAGGCGGCCGTCACCGAGGGCGCGTTGCGGTATCTCTGGGATGCCAATCCCGACTCCGCTGCCGTCGTCAACGGGGCAACCGAAGGCTTCGGCGTGGCCACCGACTGCGTCTACGGCGGCACTCTTGGTGCAGGCAACACCACCAGTTGCCACCTGACCTCGGCCGTTGGCTTCGACATCGGCTACGAGCACTACTGGACGCCGCAATGGCACCAGTCGCTGGTGTTCAACGGCGAGTGGGTGCATTACAGCACTGCGGCCAACAACATGCTGTGCGTTGCCGAGGGCTACGGCGCCGGCGCCGGCACGAGCGCTGTCGCGACCCCCGGGTGCGACAACAACTGGGCGCTGTGGGGCGTCGGTTCTCGCCTGCAGTGGGACGTGACCAAGAGCTTCTATGTCGGCGTGGAAGCGCTCTACGAGCAGATCGACAGCGCCAAATTGCCGGGCGGAGTGTTGACGGCGGCGACGACGTTGACCAACTCCGGCGCCACCACCGTGGCGAACGAGAGCAACTGGACATTCACGATCCGCATGCACAAGGACTTCCTGCCCTGATCGCCTGATCATGGCTTGAAATTCTGCGATCCCCGGCGGCGGTCACCGCCGGGGATTTTTATGTGATCAAGATGATGCGAAGTCACCTTCAACCAGCAACCGCTCCTCAGCGCCCGCAAGTCGATCGCGCCGCGTTTGCCGCCCGGCTGCGGGCCGGCCGGGCCGTCCTCGGATGGAGTCAAAGCGAACTTGGAAAGAACGCCGGGCTCACGCAGCGCGCTGTCTACCGCATTGAAAAAGCGGTCGTTACGGCTCGAAATCTCACGCAGGTCCGGATCGATCAGGCATTCAAGGACGCCGGTCTCGAGTTCACCGATCTGTCGAACGGCGGATTCGAAATGATCGTATCGGGTCGCCTGCTGACTAGGTCGCCACGGAAGTCTGCAGACCACAAGTAGCATTTGACGCCGGTTCGGAATGCGTCATCACGTTGCCGATCATTTCGGCTGCGTCCGACAGAGTGTCATTGGCCAAATGAGCATATCGCTGTGTCGTGCGCGCTTGCGTGTGCCCGAGCAATCCTTGCACCACGTATAGCGACACGCCCTGATTGACCAGAAAACTTGCAAACGAGTGGCGAAGATCGTGAAGCCTCACGTCGGTTAGTCCAGCTCTGTCGCGAATTCGCCACCATGGAAAGTGAAGCGATGGAGACGGGCGGCCCGTCACCGGCGACGCAAAGATGAACGGGTTGCCTTCCACGCGAGGAAGTGACCGCAGCAAGTCGAGAGCTGCGGAGTTGAGCTGAATCGATCTCGGCTTGCCGGACTTGGCGCGCGGGACGAGCAGAGTGCGCTTCTCCCAATTGACGAATTCCCACTTGGCGTGAGTGACTTCGTTGCGACGCGCGCCGGTGAACAACAGGAGCTTGATCGCAGCCGCCGCGACCTGATTCTCGTCGGCATCGAGCGCTGCCAGCAATCGCTGGGCTTCGTCGGGGCTGAGAAAGCGTTCGCGGCACACATCCGGCGCGGTTTTCAGTCCCGCAGTCGGATTTGTCGTGGAGCCGGGTATGCCCCATTTTCTCCCCAGATTGAAGATGAACCGCAGCAATATGAGGACGCGATTGCTGGTGCCGCTGGCGTAACCCGCCTCGCGCATTCGCGACAGCAGATCGGCGATGGCCTGGTTCGAAATCTGATCGAGCGGGAACGCGCCGAACCTCGGCAAGATATGAATGCGCAGAATCGTTTCGTCGGTTTGCCAACTGCGCTTCACGTTCTTCGCATACGGCAGATACGAGTCGCGAACGAATTCGCCGAGGGTCGGAACGCTGCGCCGCTCTTCCCGCTCCTGCTGGGGATCGCGGCCAAGAATGGCTTCGGCGAGAATCGACCGCGCCTTGCGGCGCGCCTGCGAGACGGTCAAGACATGCGCCGGCCCGATCTTGAATTGGCGCTCGCGACCGCTTTGATCGCGATACCGCTGATAGAAGGTCTTGCCTCCGGTGCACCTGACCTCGAGCAGGAAGCCCGGGACGGCCGTATCGAAGAAATCGACCCTGCGCGCGCCGGTCGGGCACTCGCAATGTCGAACGAACGACGCCTTCAGATCGATCTTGGGCACTTGTACTTCCCCCCAGATCGCAGGTTACCTTCGAGCGAAACACAACCTTTCCGCGACTTTTGCGGCAGCATTGATGCCCCTCGACGCACTCGAACTGCGCTTCGTTTCAACTTGAAAAGTCATACCCCGGACCCCGACGTAAAACAACACGTAAATAACGTATTAACGAGCATTTATCGCAATAATATCAATATCTTATTCGGTAAAAATTGCCATTTATGGGTGTAGAAACGATGCTGGCAACCAAGCCCAATCCGCCTCCGTCCGACCGGTCGAAACAACGCTAAAATCGATACAACCGCTGCGGCAGTGAAGCCATCGTTGCGCAGAACCAGACGCGCCGAAGGACGCTTGCCAGGCAAGCGGCAGACCGGTTCGGGCCACGCCATGGAAATCCATATTGGACGCGCCGCACATGACCGAGAAGAGCCGCCCGATCGCTTCCGCCGGAGCGATCGATGTTTTTGGGCCACGGCACCGCATGAGGAACGCCTGTGCAGATCGCTCTCAAGCCACCACAAGGCGCGTGGCATGCGCATTCTGAACAAGCAAATCCTTGTGGCATGTCCGATCGTGAACGGAGCTCTCGTCTGCATCAAAAGCCAGCACCGATACATTTGCTTCTGTCGCGCCGCCCGAACGAAAGATCGTATGAAATGATCTTTTCTTCAATCAACCTATGCGCGAGTCGTCCATCCAAAAGCGTTCACTGGCTCACGTTAACGTACGAACCCGCGCCCCGGCAGTGTCAAACGCGCGTTTGATCGCGTGTCCGAGGTTGTGTCGTAACCGAAAATTATGCCGTATTTATCAAATGTTTATGTGAAGATTACGCCGATCGCCGGCAAATCGACGTCCGTACCGAGAACTTCTGCCGGCGCTCAGTTGAAAATCGACGCCGAAAGCGACACTACTTTTGCGGGAAGTCCAATCCCATCTGACGGTAACGCTCCGGGTCGTCACCCCAGCCCTCGCGGACTTTGACGAACAAAAAAAGATGCACGGGTTGTTCGATGGCGACGGCAATATCGGCCCGTGCCGCGGCGCCGATCGCCTTGATCGTCTGGCCATTTTTGCCGAGCACGATTTTGCGTTGGCTTTCGCGCTCGACATAGATTGTTTGCTCGATGCGCACGGAGCCGTTCTTCTGTTCCTTCCAGATTTCGGTTTCGACCGTTGACTGGTATGGCAGTTCCTGATGCAGCCGCAGGTACAGTTTCTCGCGGGTGATTTCGGCGGCGAGGTGACGCAGCGGTGCGTCCGAGATCTGGTCGGCGGGGTAAAGCCAGGGACCCGCAGGCACCTGGCCGGCGAGCCACTTGCCGAAATCGGCGACGCCGTCCCCGGAGAGTGCCGAGATCATGAAGGTTGCGGCAAAGGCGGCGCGGGCGTTGAGCGCTTGCGTCAGCTCCAGCAATTGCGGCTTCGCCACGAGGTCAACCTTGTTGAGTACCAGCGCCTTTTCATCGGTGCGCAGATCGCCGAGGCCGCGCAAGATCGTTTCATCGTCCTCTTGCAGTCCCCGGCTGCTGTCGATCAGCAGCGCGACAATATCGGCGTCCTGAGCGCCACCCCAGGCCGCTCCCACCATGGCGCGATCAAGCCGGCGCCGCGGTGCGAAAATCCCCGGCGTATCGACGAAAATGAGCTGGGCTTGACCGTCGCAGGCGATGCCGCGAATGAGGGTTCGCGTGGTCTGTACCTTGGGCGTCACGATCGAGATTTTGGCGCCGACGAGCGCGTTGATCAGCGTCGATTTGCCGACGTTGGGCGCGCCTATCAGAGCCACGAAGCCGCAACGCGTCGCCGGCTGGGGGATTTGCGGCAACGCTCGGTCAGCCATCGGGCCGCGCGGCCTTTACGCCCTCGCGCGTCAACATGGCGGCCGCCGCAGCCTGCTCGGCCGCGCGCTTGGAACGTCCCAGGCCTTCGGCAGGGGCAAAGTGGGGAAGCTGCACGGCGACGCGGAATTCCGGATCGTGGTCGGGGCCGGATCGCGCCACTTCGCGATAGGCCGGCGTCGGCAATCCCCGCGCCTGCGCCCATTCCTGCAAAACGGTCTTTGGATCGCGCAACGGCTGCGTCGTCGCGCGCATACGCTCCCGCCATAACCGCTCGACCAAGGACGTCGCAGCCGGATAGCCGCCGTCGAGATACACCGCTCCAATCAGCGCCTCGCAGACGTCGGCGAGAATCGCCGGCCGCTTGCGAGCTCCGGCATTGATCTCCGAGGAACCAAGCCTGATCGCTGCACCAAGCGCAATCGTGCCGGCGATTTCGGCGCAAGTCTCCTTGCGCACCAAGTCGGCGAGGCGGCGCGACAGCTCCCCCTCATCAGCTCTGGGAAAGCCGCGGAACAGCAGATCGGAGATCACCAGGCCGAGCACGTGGTCGCCGAGGAATTCGAGCCGCTGATAGGAGCCGGTGCGGTTGCGTGAGCCTTTGAGCGCGGAAATGTGCGTGAGCGCGCACTCAAGCAGCGCAGCGTCGTGGAAGCGGTAGCCGATGCGGTTCTCAAGGTCGCTATCAGCTCTGCGGCCGCGGCGTCGTGTCTTCAGCCCATCGGCCGCGACCTCGGATCCGGTCGCTGCCTTATCGCCATCGCGGGAGCCAGCTTGTGGCGTTGCTGCGATCTTGTCTTTTCGGCGGCCGTTCATCGCACCAGCGTAAACAATCGGCTCCAGCGCACCGCCCAGGGCCAATCCCAGATCTTCCAGGCGGGCGTGTCGCCGCCGATCGAGAAAAAGATGACCTGTGCCCTTCCTATCAAATTTTCAAAAGGAACGTAGCCGACCGCGCTCAGCACCCTGCTGTCCGTCGAGTTGTCGCGGTTGTCGCCCATCATGAAATACTCATTGGGCGGCACCTGATAGACCTCGGTATTGTCGAGAAAGCCGTCCTTGGTGAAATCGTGGGTGATGTAGCTCACCCCGTTCGGCAGGGTCTCGCGGTAGCACATCACCGGCTGGCCGACATCCTCGTGGGCGACGCAACCCTGCGTGACCAGCTCGCGCTTGACCGGCGCGCCATTGATGTAGACCACGCTGTGCAGCACCTGAATGCGGTCGCCCGGCAGCCCGATGACCCGCTTGATATAATCAATCGAGGGATCCCTCGGCAGCCGAAACACCACGACGTCGCCGCGATGGGGCCGCGAGCCGAAGATGCGACCGGAAAAAACCGCCGGCGAGAACGGCAGCGAGTAGTGCGTATAGCCGTATGAGTATTTGGAGACGAACAGATAGTCGCCGACCAGCAGTGTCGGAATCATCGAACCGGAAGGGATATTGAAGGGCTGGAACAGAAAGGTGCGGATGACGAGCGCAATGATCAGCGCGTGGATCACCACGCGCACGGTCTCGCCCATGCCGCCTTCTTTCCGTTTCGTTCCGGCTTGCACGCTCATTCGTTCAATATCCCGATGTGTTAGCGACGTTGCCCACGCGCGCCCCCGCGTCCTTGTAGCCTCTGCGACGCAGGCGCGCAATTGCACGGAGAATTGCTGCAGCGTCATTGTGGTTTGGCAAAATGTTCCAGGAGTTTGGGGCCCGGCTCGCGGACCGTCGCCGGTAGGGTAGCGCCGTCATCGGCAGTCGGCCGGCAGCAAGCGACACGATTGTCGATTCGCTCCGAATCAATCGGCGCTCGCTGCCACCGCCCAGATGATCACGAAGGCGTGCGCCATGGGGCCTTCGTCGGTGATCGTAAGCTCGATGCGCGCCTCATGGCCTTTCGGCGTGATCGCCTGCAGCCGCCGCTTGGCGCCGCCCGTCAGCGCCATGGTCGGGCGCCCCGACGACAGGTTGACCACGCCCATGTCGCGCCACCACACGCCGCCGCGCAGGCCCGTTCCCAAGGCCTTGGCGCAGGCTTCCTTGGCGGCAAAGCGCTTGGCGTATGTTTCGACGCGGTTGCGCCGCTTTTCGGCGCGCTCACGCTCGGTCGCGGTGAATACCCGATCGAGGAAGCGATCGCCATGCCGTTCGATGACCTTGGCGATCCGGCGCACGTCGGTGATATCGGAGCCGATGCCGAGAATCATCGCGCCCCGCCGGCTTTGACCGCGCTCGCGGCCCTGCCGCGATCCATTGCGCTGCGCATTTGGCGCACCACCTCCGCCAGGCCGCCGAAGATCGACTCGCCGATGAGGAAATGACCGATGTTCAGTTCGGCGATTTCCGGCAACGACGAAATGCGCTCCGCGGTCAGAAAGTCGAGCCCATGTCCGGCGTGGACTTCAAGCCCGGCGCTTCCGGCAAGGATCGCGCCGCGCGTAATGCGTTCGAATTCCGCCTCGGCAGCCATCGCATCGCCGGCCGCCAACGCCTCGCACCAGGCGCCGGTATGAATTTCGATGACCGGCGCGCCGAGCGCGACTGCCGCCTCGATCTGCGCCGGCTCGGGGGCGATGAACAGGGATACCCGAATGCCGGAAGCGGCCAGGTCGCGGACCACCGCGCGTAAGTGCTTGGCCTGACCGGCCGCGTCGAGGCCGCCTTCGGTGGTGCGTTCGGCCCGCCGCTCTGGGACGATACACGCGGCATGCGGTCGCAATCGTCGGGCGATACGCACAATCTCATCCGTGGCGGCCATTTCCAGATTGAGCGGCTTGGTAATGGCGTCTTTCAGTCGGACAATGTCGTTGTCGAGGATGTGCCGACGGTCCTCGCGCAGATGCGCGGTGATGCCATCGGCGCCGGCGGCGATGGCCAATTCGGCAGCCTTGACCGGATCGGGATGGCGTCCGCCGCGCGCATTGCGCACGGTGGCGACGTGATCGACGTTGACGCCGAGGCGGATGGGAACTGGAGCCGGCATACCGAATCCGTTGACGTGCAATCAGCCGTTCACGCGCTCGGCATTGGCGACGACCTTTTTCGCCCGCAACTGCGAGATGATCGAGGTAAGGTGTTTGAGGTTGTAGACTTCAAGGTCGATGGTCAATTCGGTGAAATCAGGCGACTGGCGAGTCATCTTGACATTATCGATGTTGCCGTCGTGCTCGGCAATCACTTGCGCAATTTGGGCGAGCGTTCCCGGTTCATTGACCGATTGCACGACGAGGCGGGCGGGAAAACGCTGAGGCGTGCCGTCCTCCACGTCCCAGCGCACGTCGAGCCAGCGTTCCGGCTGATCCTCGAAATCCTTGAGCGCCTGCGAATGGATCGGATATATGGTGATGCCTTCGCCCGGCGTCATGATACCGACGATACGGTCGCCCGGCACAGCCCCGCCATCAGGCGCGAACCGCACCGGCAGGTCGGTATTGATGCCGCGGATGGGAATCGCGGCGCCGCTTTCCACCTCGGCTGGAACCTTGAACTTGACCGCCTTTGCGCGCTTGAGCCCGAACCACCCGCTCTCCGCTTTGGGACCAACCGGCGTGATGCGCTCGTCCTTGTAGTCGGGGTACATGGCGCGCACGACATCGGCGGCGCGCAGCTCGCTGCGGCCGACCGCCGACATGACGTCATCGATCGAGGCGCGCGCCAGCCGCGGCAGCGCCCCCTCGAGCTTTTCGTCCGAATATTCGATCTTGGCGCGCTGACAAAGCCGCTCCACGATGCGCCGCCCGAACGCCGAATACTGGCTGCGCACCGCCTCTCGCGTGGCGCGGCGGATGGCGGCGCGCGCCTTGCCGGTGACGACGATCGATTCCCAGGCCGACGGCGGCAGCGTCTGCGCCTCGGAGGTGAGTATCTGTACCTCGTCGCCGTTTTGCAGGGGCGAGCTGAGCGGACCGATCTGGCCGTTGATCTTGGCGCCGATCGCCATGTTGCCCACGTCGGTATGCACCGCGTAGGCGAAATCGATCGGCGTGGCGCCGCGCGGCAGCGCGATCAGCTTGCCCTTCGGCGTGAAGCAGAACACCTGGTCATGGAACAGTTCGAGCTTGGTATGCTCGAGAAACTCTTCCGGATTGGAACCTTCGGCCAGCAGTTCGATGGTGCGGCGCAGCCACGCATAGGCGTTGGATTCCCGCGACAGCATTTCGGTGGGCGAGGCGTCGCCATCCTTGTACAGCGCATGCGCGGCAATGCCGTATTCGGCAATCTGCTGCATATCCCACGTGCGTATCTGCAGTTCCACGCGCTGCTTGCCGGGGCCGATCACCGTCGAGTGGATCGAGCGGTAATCGTTCTGTTTGGGAGTGGAAATGTAATCCTTGAACCGCCCCGGCACGACCGGCCAGCTCGTGTGGACGATGCCGAGCGCCTGATAGCACTCGGCGACATTGCCGACGACGACGCGGAAGCCAAGAATGTCGGAAAGCTGTTCGAAGCCGACCGCCTTGCGCTCCATCTTGCGCCAGATCGAATAGGCGCGCTTGCGCCGACCGGTGACCTCGGCGGCAATACCGCGGTCGCCGAGCTTTTGCGCCAACTGCTGCTCGATTTCGGCGACCCAGCCTCGCGAGCGTTCCGCCAGCGCCTCCAGCCGCTCGGTGATGACCTTATAGGCCTCCGGATCAAGCTCGCGGAATGCCAGGTCCTCGAGTTCTTCGCGCATCTCCTGCATGCCCATGCGCCCGGCAAGCGGGGCATAGATGTCGAGCGTTTCCTCGGCCGTGCGGCGGCGCGCCTCCGGCGGGCGGTGGCTAAGAGTCCGCATGTTATGCAGTCGATCGGCGAGCTTGATGAGCAGAACGCGCACGTCGTCGGCGATCGCGAGCAAAAGCTTGCGCAGGTTCTCGGCCTGTTTGGCCTCTCTGGAGACGAGGTCCAGCCTTTTCAGTTTGGTCAGCCCTTCGACCAGCAGGCCGATGTCGTGGCCGAACAACCGGTCGATTTCGGCGCGGGTGGCGTCGGTGTCCTCGATCGTGTCGTGGAGCAGCGCCGCCGCGATGGTCGCGTCGTCGAGCTTAAGCTCGGTAAGGATGGCAGCCACTTGCAGAGGATGCGAGAAATATGGGTCGCCGGAATCCCGCTTCTGCTCGCCATGCGCGCGCATCGCATAAACGTAGGCGCGGTTGAGCAGGTCCTCGTTGGCCTTGGGATTGTACTGTTTCACCCGCTCGATCAATTCGTACTGCCGCATCAGTCGCGGCCGGCGGTCGGCCGGCGCCGCGCTGCCGCTTTCGCGGGCGAACCGGGCAGCCTGCGCTACCGGGACCCGCGAGCGAGGCCGGTCCTGTATCCGCGGCGGCAGATCGATCGACGAGCGCGGCATGGGGTGCCTGGCAGTGCCTTGATCGCTTGCGAACAGCGCCGCGCACAGACCCGCGGCGTCCTTCTCGTAAGGATATCATGGAGCGCGGCCCGCACGACAAGACGCGGGCAGTCGGGCACGCGACGGCTAAAGCCGCCGGGACAAAATTGCCAGCAAAAGCCAAGTTTTCGTTAATGCCGAAAGCGGCAGGGAAACCGGCAGCGGACCGCGC
>JASHOR010000044.1 GCA_030041005.1 Xanthobacteraceae bacterium | reverse complement strand
GGTCCAGGACCACGCCGACTTTCGGTACGCGGCGAAGTCCCGCCATTCCGCCAAGATGATTGATGCCGGTGTCGAGCACGACGAAGGTGCGTCCCTTGCTGCGCTTGACGTCCTGGACCGTTGCCAGCAGACGACCGGCGGCGCCGACAAGGTAGCGCCCGGATTCAAAGGCGACCGCGGGGGATCCCGATCGCCAGGCAGGAAACGCCCGGTCAAGCATCTGTTCGAGAGGCCCGCGCAGGGCCGAAAGGTCCGGCCGCTCGCCCGGCGCAGCAAATGGATGCCCGAAGCCGCCGCCCAAATCGAGCACCTTGCACGGCAGCCCTCGCTCCACCAAACTGCACGCGGTCTTGAGCGCGACATCCGCGGCGCGAAGAATGGTCTCCGGGTCCGGCAGATTGCTGCCCATGTAAAGCTGAAATCCGGCGATCTCCACGAAATCGTCGGCGTCGAAGGCGTGGGGTTCTTCCAAAACCCATCGCGCATCGGCGCCGAATTGCGAGGGGGCGCCGCACATCGTGAGCCCCATACCGGGTATGCTCGTCTCGGGATTGATACGAAGCAGAGCTTCGAGGCGCATTTTCACGTCCGCAGCGGCGGCGCGAACTTTGGCGAGATCCCACGGGGAATCGACGGAGAAGCGAAAGCAGCCGAGCCGGATGGCCTGCCGCAGTTCTGCTTCAGTTTTTCCCGGTCCAGTATAGAGACATGCAGCTGGTGATGCGCCGGCCTCCAGCGCGGTGTGAAGCTCGGCGGTGGACGACACTTCTGCGCCGCAGCCCAGCCGGACGAGTTCGGCGACGAGGCGCGCGTGCGGATTTGCTTTCAGCGAGTAATAGATCGTCGAGGCTCTCGGCAGGGCGGCCGCGAGTGCCGCATGAGCGGCGTGGACTTGCGTCAAGTCGTACACGTAAGCCGGGCTGCCGAATCGGCGAATGAGCTCGGATGTTCTCATGCCGTCACCATCGACACCGAAGCCGCCCAACGGCGCAGCTCGTTCTTGTCGATCTTACCGTTGGCCAGTAACGGCATCCCCTGCGTCACCAGTATGCGCGGAGGGACCTTGTGATCCTCCAGGTGAACGCGAAGGCCGGTCACGACCCGCGTCTCAGTGACCGGTCCGGTGACCACCAAAACCGCAGGCTCGCCGTCCTTAGGCGGCAGAACGGCGGCGTGTTCCACGCCCTCGAGGCTGGATGCGACCGCTTCCACTTCGATCGCGCTCACGCGAAAGCCGCTTTGCTTATAAATGTCGTCCTGCCTGCCATGGAAATAGAGATATCCGTCCACATCGATGTGGCACCGGTCGCCGGTGAAGAGCGCATGTTCGGTGCCTGGTCCCCGGCGCCGAAAACGCATCGCGGTGAGTTCCGGCGCGCGCCAGTACCCGGCCATAACGTGCGGTCCACGGACAACCAACTCTCCGACCTCTCCGGGCGGCAGCCCGTTGCCGTCTTCTCCCAAGATCAGACACTCGGTATCCGGCAGCGGGCGGCCGACGGAGCCCGGCTTGCGACGATAGTCCTCGGGATCGAGGATGGACGTTCGCTTGCATTCCGTCAGTCCAAACATCAGGAAAATTCGCGCTCCGGGAAATAGCGCCTGAAGCTCGGCGACGTTCGCCGCAGACAATTGCGCGCCGGTATTGGTGATCATGCGCAAATGCGGCAGGCCGGCGCTGCTCCTTTTGGCCAGTCGAGCGAGCGATCCTCCGAGTGACGGCACGATTGGCAGCACGCTGGCCCGCCAATCGCGTATGGCCGAAAGCAGCCGCGGGCCGACTTCCGCGGCGCCCCCGAGGGCGACCGTCGCCCCGACCTGAAAAGCAAGGAATGTCTGATAGAGGCCGTAGTCGAAGGAGAGCGGAAGCAAGGTGGCGATGATGTCGGATGCAACGAGCTGAAGACGTTGCTGGATCGCGGCAGCGGCGAAAAGAACGTTGCGGTGGCTTGAAATGACCGCTTTGGGCAGCGCCGTGCTGCCGGAGGTGTAGATCAGACAAGCCGGGTCCTGCGAAATGCCGCACCAATCGTCGTCGAGCATCGGCGCGCTCAGCATGTGAGCCCAATCGCGTTCCAGAATGGCGACCGGGCAAGACCCGCGACCCAGAGCGGAGTCGGCATATCCTTGCGCGGCGACGACGAAAGCGGGTTCGGAGTCGACGAGAATATGACGAAGGTGACGCTCCTTGGTGTCGGGACTGATGACGCAGAACAGCGCGCCTATGCGAGAAGCGGCCATGACCAGCGCGACAACAGCGGGTCCGTTTGGCAGCACAACAAGGATGCGGTCTCCCCGCTTCACCCCCGCCGCAACAAACCACGAAGCGAGCCGCCGCGATTGTTCCCGTAGCTCGCCGTAGCTGAGAGCGTCGCTCGCCGTTTTGACGGCGACTCTCTCCGGCGATTCCACCGCGATGCGGTCGAGCAACGAATGAACGGCACCAACTGGCATGGTCAATTCTCTCAGGTATTGCTCGGTACCCGCCGCCGCGCGAACGCCTGCGCCACCGTTGCAGGCGTCGCAAACGTCTCCGGGACGACGAACTCGGGTTCGAGCTCCACGCCACACTCATTTTCGAGTTCGGCGATCAATCGATACAGTGCGTGCGAGTCAAAGCCTCGAACCCGTTCCAGCCCTGTATCCGGCTCGAGCGAAACGTCAGGATCGCGCAGTATGCGCCGCAACGAGGCGATCACGCGTGCGAGGATCTGCGGGTCAGGCTCGCCCGTCATGATTCGACCAATTCGGCGTTCGACACGAGGATTTTACGGGCGATCTTCCCAGTGCTCGTACGCGGCAGTCGCTTACGAACAGAGATGCGCTCCGGCACCATGTAGAGCGGAAGGCGGTGCCTGCACCATGCAACCAGCATCGGCTCGTCGATTCTCGCTTCCGGAGCCGGCACGACAAATCCGAGCAGGCGCGTCGTGTATTCGGGATCGGGCACGGCGATTGCCGCTACTTCCGCGACGCCGGGACAGGCGGACAGAGTCGCCTCAATGTCGCCGAGATCGACGCGGAACCCGCGGGTCTTCACGACACCGTCGCGCCGGCCCAGAAACTGCAGCAGCCCGTCGTCGCGCCAGACGCCCAAATCGCCGGTGCGATATGCGGGCTGTTGCGTCCCGCCGCGGGTCACAAAGCGCGTTTGTGCCGTAAGCTCCGGGCGATTGAGATAGCCGGGGGACACGGTTGGCCCACTTACAACAATCTCGCCCTCCAGGCCCGCTTGGCGGATCAACGCTCCGTCATTGCCGACAAGGAATATTTCGGTTCCCGCGATGGCGTGCCCGATGGGGATTCGCTCTCCGGGCGCCGGAGGGCCCGACAGCTCGTGCACCGTCACTACGTTGGTTTCAATCGGTCCATAGAGATTGAAAACGCGCGCGCTCGGGAGAGCCGCCATGAGCCGCGCCAACGGGGCCGCTTGGAATTCCTCACCCGCATAAAGCAGGAGCCTCAGCGAGGGGATGCCGCTGCGGAACAGCGTGCTGCGCGACACCAGCGCCGTCAGCGCCGACGGCACCGCATAGAGCACCGAGACCTCGTGCTCGCGAAGAAAACGCAGGAAGGCCTCGGGAAAGCGGGCGGTCGTCTCGTTCACAGGAAATAAACACGCACCGCGCGCCAGACCGGCGTAGACGTCGAGCACCGGCAAATCGAAGTGGAGCGGAGCGTGAATGGCGATCCGGTCGGAAGAGTTGATGTCGAATTGGTCCAGCGCCCAGGTCACGAAACCGGCAGCATTGCCGTGCGTGATCATGACCCCCTTTGGCTCGCCTGTAGAGCCCGACGTGTACAAGACGTAGGCGAGGTCGGACGATTGGACCTGGCGAAATTCCCTGAACACCGGGCGGGTCGCTTGCCCTGGCGGCTCCAGCGAAGCGCGCTGCACGGCGGGCAGCGCAGGGCATGTACCCACGAGCAACGCAAGGTTCGGTATCGGCGGCTCGCGGCTCCATTCCGCCGCGGCCACCGCATCCAGAACCAATGCTGCAGCGTTCGAATCTTGCACGATGAAGCGACGGCGCAGCATCGGACTTGCCGGATCGATCGGCACGTAAGTGCAGCCGGCCAGCAGTGTCCCGATCATCGCGGCGATCGCCGCCGGAGACTTTTGCAGGTTCAGGGCGACGCGATCGCCGGGAGACAGCGCGCCGGCGAAGACTTCCGCCAGCTGCTCGGCCCAAGCAAAAAGCTGGCCATAAGTAAGGACCTTACCATCGTGGACGACCGCAGGGGCGTGCTGATGGCGGGCCGCGGCTTCTGCGACGCGTTCGTGGATCAGCATGGAATTGCCCACCCACCGACACGCTGTAAGGGCGGGTCGCGAGAAAGTGCTTCGGAGAGCCGCCTCGCCGCATCAATCTCCGCCGGCTCCACCTGATTGACGATCATGTGGAACGGCGCCTGCGATGGCAGACGTCCATCCTGCCGACGACGAAGTGATATGTAGGCGAATTCGCTCGCCTTCTGCCATGAACCCACGAGAGTCTGGAAGCCTTCGACGAGCTCCGCAGTCACGACATTCGGACAGTCGTGCGCACGGTCCTGCAGCCACCGTGCGTGGAGCAGGCGCGCCCGCGCAACGAGCCAGCAGTTCAAGGTGAACTCACGAAGAAGCGGCAGCTCTCCAGAGTGGGCCTGATAATAGCCGGCGAACGCGCGGAGCGCATGCCGCTCCGCCAGACTGCGCCGTATTTCATCCGCATTGTCGCGAAGGACGGCCGCGAAGTCGATTTTCGGAGCCGTATCAACTTGACGGATCGTCCACGCGATCCTCCGCCGGTCGGAGATCAATCTCTCCATGCTCTCGAGCAATGCGGCCGCCGGTATCGTCGTGGCGCTGGGTTGCGCCTCACCCCATTCAGTGCGGATGCGATAGGCGTCGACAATGCGGACGTCGTCATCATCCCATCCGGCGACGATCACAGAATGTTCCATGTGCTGGTGGCCGCAGTAAGGAAGCCAGGGCATATGGTAGGTGTCGCCAAAAACAAGAAACGGGCCGCGACTCGCGAGCTCTCGCAATCCAGCGATGATTGACTCGCCGATACCCACGGTATGAGAGTCGACGATGCAGCCGGAATAGCTGTGTACCGTCTGCGCCAGCGAGGAACGCATCAGCAGCGGATGCGCCGGTTCGCCCGCCGCTTCGAACGCGAAGTGCCATTCCGCGGCAAATGGCGTACGGACGTCGGCAACGCCTACGAAATCCAGAAGCACCGCGA
This sequence comes from Xanthobacteraceae bacterium, assembly GCA_030041005.1. Classification (GTDB taxonomy): domain Bacteria; phylum Pseudomonadota; class Alphaproteobacteria; order Rhizobiales; family Xanthobacteraceae; genus BOG-931. The sequence continues at coordinate 6,767 of JASHOR010000044.1, read as the reverse complement.
CATTCACGGCCACGCAATCGAGCGCATCGGTGTCGATGTGGCTCCAACTCAGACGTCGCGCTTCGTTCGTTCCGTGTAAAGTATCGAAGGAGCTGAAGTGCATATGGCAAAACCGCTCAGCGAAAAATCTTTTACGGCGGAGCGTTTTCTACGGCTGAACGTAACGTGCGTAAATAGAACAAATGCCATCATTCTAGTGACAGTTGTCCCGACTGCGGGGGGACATCTGGCTCTTGTCGGCCCCATCGCAGCGAGATTTGATGCGTTCAACGATCAACCTGTGCTGAAGCTGCGCGGCCGGAGCAATCAAGATGAGCGGCGCGACCAGTGCGAACGACGTGCCCAGTCATTGGTACGATATTTTGGGTGATCTTCCGTTCGAGTCGCGCCCGATTTGCCAGCGCTCGTCAACGAGATGACGGAGCCGGTTAGAGCTCGGCTATCGCTCGTGCTGGTGCACCAAAGCGCGAGTGTCGCGCAGGACATCGAGATTCCCGCAAATGTCAGGGAACGAAACCAGACCTGGCGGCGTACTCCTCTTGTCCGAGCTGTTCGGTTGGAGCGGGCGCTCGGAACCCAGGCGCGGATCTACTGCAAATATGAAGGAAACAATGCCAGCGGCAGTCACAAGCTCGGTACCGGGCTTGCACAGGCCTACTATCACAAGAGCGACAACGCCAAGCGGCTCACGACCGGGACGGCTACCTGTGGTCTGACGGCGAGATAGAACGGGGAGCGCGTGATGGACGCGGAAGTGGTTCGAAAGCTGGCGGTGCAAGCGCTGCTGGATGCGCGTCAGAAAAACTTCACCGGCGCGCCGATTACCGACGAAACGCCGCTCGGGGACGCCGGATTGGGCGTCAACTCGCTCACGTTGATGCGGGCGTTCATGATGATCGAGGACCGGCTGAACATCACTCTGGATGATGCTGTGGTCGCCGATGGCAAGTTCGCGACGGTCGGTGAAATCGTCCAGTTGGTCTACAGCAGGTTGGGGCAAAAAATTGAGCCTTGAGGTTTTTGGAAGCACGGTCAGGCGAGTTTGCCCCCAAAAGCTCGTGACGCTCGTGCACAACGAGACGTCGACGGGATCGGCCTATCCTTGCATACGAAGTAGGAGAGATCGCCCGGCGGTATGGCGCTGAAAAATTTTCTATTGAAAATGTCCGCATGCCACGGGGTACGGTCTCGGAAAAATCATCTCAATCGAATTTGGCGCCAGACTTCCGGATAGCGTCCGCGTCCGGATGCGAATTACGAACGCCGGTATGGTGGTCGTGCTCCAACTGCGGCGGCTCGATGCCATGGCGGATCGCATATCCGGCTGCCTGGGTACGTGTTTGTAGGTTCAGTTTCGCCAAAATATGACTGACGTAGTTGCGCACCGTCTTGGTAGAAAGGTGCACGCGAGAAGCGATCTCGGAATTGGGATGGCCTTCCGCCACAAGAGCAAGGATCCGGGCCTCTTGGCGGCTGAGGTCGGCGAATGCGTTTTGGTCCCGAGGCGTCGTTTCCGAGCGGATGCATCGGACCACGATTGGAGTCACCTCCGCGTCCAATAACATCTCTCCTCGAACGGCAGCGTCGACGGCGCGCAGCAGCAATTGTCCGTCGCGTTGCTTCAGCACGTAGGCGCTGGCGCCGCCGGCCAGAGCCGCCCTGACGTATCGTTCCTCCGCCGACGCGCTGTAGACAACGATGCGCGTGCGCGGCACCGTTTGAAGCAACCGCCGGATCCATTCGTAGCCCTCGACGGGCCACCCGACCACATCGGTTATTACAACCTCGGGCTGCTGCTGGCTGACACAATAGAGGCCGGATCGGATATCGCCGCGTTCGGCGATGAGCCGGAAATTCGCATCGACGGAAAGCAGCGCCTTGATACCCAAGCGAATGACCTGATGAGGATCCACGACGACCACGGTGGATTTTCTTGCAGGCGGCGAGGCATCTGCGTTGATTACCTCATGCCCTGTGGTTCGTATGTGGCCGCTGATGCCTGTCATGGCTGACTTCTGCTCGTCGGGGCAATGCCCCCTGCATGCCTTGGAAATAGGCGCACGTGCAAACGTTCCTCGAGTTGGCGAGTAACGCGCCGTGAGGTTCGACTGGACGGCGTTGAGGTGCCGTGCGGCGGCAGGGATGCTACCGTAGGTAGTGGAAGCTTGCAGCGCGGCAAAGTCCTTGGGGTCCATCGCTGAGTCGGGGCCAAGCCCCGCACCAAATACTATGAACAATTGAGCGAACTATGTGTGGTTGTGGATGGATTGTCAATGCTCTCTTGAGTCGCAAAAGCTACCAAGGAACTCGAGACGTAGAAACTAAAAGTCATAGCCTATGCGGAACGGCGAGCTGTAAGCGAAACACTTGCTTGACAAATGGACAGCAGCTCAGACCAGCGTCGTCTTTTCGTCACAAACCGAGGCATCGTGTCGCAGAGATGTGTGATCACCTTGGCACGTGAATCTTGAGTTCTATGCCAGGTGCTTCGGCGACGCGACTTTCGTTATTATGAATAAAGTCGGCTTGGATCCGAGGTCGATTGTGCGTCATCGCGTGGCTCTAGTCGCGGTTCATATGGAGGTGGACTACTTATCGGAGCTCCGCGGCGGTGACATGATTACCGTCCGCTCAGCGCTCGGCAAGCTGACCGGCAAAAAGGTGATCTTCTTTCACGAGCTTGTTGAAGACGAGACTCATACGCGCGCCGCGCGGGCACAGGTGCTCAGCGTGTGCGTGGACCTCGAACGGCGGCGCGCTTGTTCGATTCCGGAAAAAATTTTCGCCGCAATTGTAGCGCTCAGCTCGCAGTCAGAACGGCAGCCGATTTGGTCGACAAAACTCACGCGGCCTTCCGGCATACGACGATACAGGCGTGAACAGCCGCGCTTGGCGCCAGGCCGTATGTCACGCAAAGTCGAAAACTATCTCCGCCTTTACCGCCGGCCGCTCGGCCTCCACCCAGAAGCAGATGGCGTTTCTTCCGGGCAGGCGCGAGAGTGTCCGGGCCTATGGGCTAAGCCGAGATGCGTCGCCATCTCGTGTGCGCTGCGTGCGCACTGAGATGTCGAATTCCGGCGAAAATCGTCGCATCATGGCGTAGAACGACTGCACACGACCCGACCTAACGGACTGAGACTACAAGAAAGAAATGACGATAAATCAGCGGCATAGGTTCTGTATCGCGCCCATGATGGACTGGACCGACCGCCATTGCCGGTTCTTCCATCGGCTTTTGACGCGCCGGGCGCTGCTTTATACCGAGATGCTCACCACCGGCGCGGTGCTGCATGGCGACCGGGCGCGGCTTCTTGGTTTCGATCCCGCTGAACATCCGCTGGCCTTGCAGCTTGGCGGCTGCGAGCCGCGAGCGCTTGCGGCTTGCGCGCGCATCGGCGCCGATCTCGGCTTCGATGAGATCAATCTCAATGTCGGTTGTCCGTCGGACCGCGTGCAGGACGGGCGGTTCGGGGCCTGTTTGATGGCCGAGCCGGCGCTGGTCGGCGACTGCGTCGCGGCCATGAAGGCGGCCGTCGCGGTCCCGGTCACGGTCAAATGCCGCATCGGCATCGACGAGCAGGACCCTGAAGCGGCGCTCGAAGCCTTTGCGCGCGCGATCGAAGCGGCGGGCGTCGATGCGCTGATCGTGCACGCGCGCAAGGCTTGGCTCAAAGGTTTGTCGCCCAAGGAAAACCGTGAGGTGCCGCCGCTCGATTACGGCCGGGTCTATCGGCTCAAGGCGGCGCATCCGCGCCTGCCGCTCGTGCTCAACGGCGGCATCGCCGGCGTCGAGCAGGCGCTGGCGCACCTTCGTCACGTCGATGGTGTGATGATCGGCCGCGCCGCCTATCAGGAGCCGTGGCGGCTGCTTGCGGTCGATGCGCTGGTGTTCGGCGAGGCGCCGGCATTTGCGTCGCCCAAGGAGGCGGCGCTGGCGCTGATCCCCTACATCGAGCGCGAACGTGAACAGGGCACGCGCCTGCACGCGATCACGCGGCACATGCCCGGCCTGTTCCGTGCGGTTCCCGGCGCGCGCGCTTTCCGGCGCGCTCTCGCCGGCGCCGCGGCCACGCCACAAGCGGGCGCGGAATTTTTGCGTCGAGCGCTGTCGCTCGTGCGCGACGCCGGCCTCGACACCCGACTGCAACTAGCGCACATCGCCGCTTAGCGCAGCTGTCTCTGCCGGGCTGCCACCGCGGGGCTCGGCTGATCCCAAGGCTCATAGCGGCAATGCGCCGAGGCGATTTCTCGCTCCCGGCAGTTATGCATTTGTGGGTTATTCGGACCGTGCGACGCGGCCGCAAGCTGTACGGCCGTCGGAGTGGAGCGAAATAATGATCTTCGGCGTCGGCTTGAGCGAAATCGCGTGGCTCGTCGCCGCCATCCTGGTCGCCGGCGTGATCACCGGCTTGCTGGCGGGCCTGTTCGGCATCGGCGGCGGCGCGGTGATCGTGCCGGTACTGTTCGAGGTTTTCCGCCTCTTCGGTGTGCCCGACGTGGTGCGGATGCAGCTTTGTGTCGGCACCTCGCTGGCGATCATCGTGCCGACCGCGGTGCGCTCCTACCGGGCGCATCGCGCGCGCGGCTTTGTGCTGCCCGGCGTGTTGCGGATCTGGACCTGGCCGTCGGTCGCCGGGGTCGCGGTCGGCGCCCTCGCCGCGGCCTTCGCCCCGCCTGGCCTGTTCAAGATCGCGTTTGCCGGGATCGCCGGGATCATCGCCGCCAAGCTTCTGTTCGGCGGCGACAGCTGGGTGTTGGCCGACGACTTGCCGGGGCCGGCGGCGATGCGCGGCTACGGGTTTCTGATCGGGCTCGGCTCGTCATTGATGGGCATCAGCGGCGGCTCGCTGGTGACGATGGTGCTGACGCTCTACAAAAAGCCGATCCACAACGCGGTCGCCACCGCTTCGGGGCTCGGCGTGCCGATCACGATTGCCGGCACGCTCGGCTATATCCTCGCCGGGCTCGGCCGCCAGGCGCTGTTGCCGCCCTTCTCGATCGGGTTCGTATCGCTGATCGGCGTCGTGATGATCGCGCCGATTTCGGCCACCGTCGCGCCGCTCGGCGCGCGGCTCGCCCACGCCGTGCCGAAGCGTGGGCTCGAAATCGGCTTCGGGCTGTTCCTGGTGCTGGTCTCGGCCCGGTTCGTCCTGAGCCTGATCGGCCACGGGTCCGGCTGAGGGCGCGCCGCTGCAAAAATCACGGCGCCATCCTCTCCCGCACTGCGGGAGGGGGTGACGCCGGACTTAAACCGTGGGCCGGGCAGGGTGTCAGCGCGCCCGGTTGGCGGCGCTGGCGACGGCTTTCAGCGAGGCGGTGACGATGTTCTCGTCGATGCCGACGCCGAAAAGCTCCTGGCCACCGGCGGTGCGCACCTGCACATAGGCTGTCGCCTGGGCGTCAGCGCCGCCGCTCAAGGCGTGCTCGCGATAATCGAGCACCGTCAGCGCGATGCCGCAATCGCGGTTCAGCGCATCGACGAAGGCCGCGATCGGACCGTTGCCGACGCCTTCGATCTGCCGTTCGGCGCCGTCGATCATCACGCTGGCGGCAACCCGCCGCTCCGATGGGCGCGGTTCGGGCAATAGCGCGTAGTCGCAAAGGGCGATGCCGCCGTTCAGATAGGTGTCCTGGAACAATGCCCAGATGTCGGCGCTGGTCATCTCCTTGCCGGTGCGGTCGGTGACTTCCTGCACCACCTTGGAGAACTCGATCTGCAGGTTGCGCGGCAGGTCGAGGCCGTGGTCTTCCTTCAAGAGATAGGCGACCCCGCCCTTGCCCGACTGCGAATTGACCCGGATCACCGCCTCGTAGCTGCGCCCGAGATCCTTCGGGTCGATCGGCAGGTAGGGGACCTCCCACAGATCGTCGTTGCGCTTCTGCAGCGCGTCGAACCCCTTCTTGATCGCGTCCTGGTGCGAGCCCGAGAACGCGGTGTAGACCAGTTCGCCGGCATAGGGGTGGCGCGGGTGCACCGGCAACTGGTTGCAGTACTCGACCGTGCGCACGACGGCATCGATGTCCTTGACGACAAGGCCGGGATCGACCCCCTGGGTGAACAGGTTGAGCGCCAGGGTCATCACATCGACATTACCGGTGCGTTCGCCGTTGCCGAACAGCGTGCCTTCGACCCGCTCGGCGCCGGCCATCAGCCCCAATTCGGTCGCCGCCACGGCGCAGCCGCGGTCGTTGTGCGGGTGCAGGCTCATCATGATCGAGTCGCGATCGCGCACCTTGCGGCCAAACCACTCGATCTGGTCGGCATAGATGTTGGCGGTCGCCATCTCGACCGTGCCGGGCAGGTTGATGATGACTTTTTTCTGCGGCGTCGGCTGCCACACATCCATGACCGCCTCGCAGATTTCGACCGCGAAGTCGAGCTCGGTGCCGCTGAAGCTTTCCGGCGAATACTGGTAGACGATCTCGGTTTCCGGCATCGCCGCGGCGTGGTCGCGGATCTGCCGCGCGCCGGTCACCGCGATGTCGATGATGCCGGCACGGTCGAGGCCGAAGACGACGCGGCGCTGCAGTTCCGAGGTGGAATTGTACAGGTGCACGATCGCCCGCTTGGCGCCGCGGATCGCCGCGAAGGTTTTGTCGATCAACTCGGTGCGCGACTGGGTCAGCACCTGGATCGTCACGTCGTCGGGGATCAGGTTCTGCTCGATGATCTCGCGGACAAAGGCCATGTCGGTGTCTGAGGCGGCCGGAAAGCCGACCTCGATCTCCTTGAAGCCAAGCTCCAACAGCAGGTCGAACATGCGGCG
>JASHOR010000043.1 GCA_030041005.1 Xanthobacteraceae bacterium | reverse complement strand
TACCGGATTGGCTTCGATATTCATCCCTGACTCCTGCATTCCTGATCCCTGACACCTGTTAAGCGAAGGTCTTGGCGTAGTTCTCGACCACGCCCTTGAGCTTGCCGGCGGTAGCGTCGTCGAGATCGCGGGAGTCGCGGATCGAATTGAGGATATCGGCGTGCTCGCCGCGCAATGCGCCAAGCAGGCCGTCCTCGAAAGCGCGCACCCGATCGACCGGCAGCGGATCGAGGTAGCCGTTGACGCCCGCATAGATGACGCAGACCTGCTCCTCCATCTTCAGCGGCGAGAATTGCGGCTGCTTGAGCAGCTCGGTCAGCCGCGAGCCGCGGTTGAGCAGGCGCTGCGTGGTGGCGTCGAGGTCGGAGCCGAACTGGGCGAATGCCGCCATTTCGCGGTATTGCGCCAGCTCGCCCTTGATGCGGCCGGCCACTTTCTTCATCGCCTTGGTCTGCGCCGCCGAGCCGACGCGCGACACCGACAGCCCGACGTTCACCGCCGGACGGATGCCCTGATAGAATAGGTCGGTCTCGAGAAAGATCTGGCCGTCGGTGATGGAGATGACGTTGGTCGGGATATAGGCCGACACATCGTTGGCCTGCGTCTCGATCACCGGCAGCGCGGTGAGCGAACCCGATTTGTGATCCTCGTTCATCTTCGCCGCGCGCTCCAGGAGCCGCGAGTGCAGATAGAACACGTCGCCGGGATAGGCCTCGCGTCCCGGCGGCCGGCGCAGCAAGAGCGACATCTGGCGATAGGCCACCGCCTGCTTGGAGAGATCATCGTAGATGATCACCGCATGCATGCCATTGTCGCGGAAATACTCGCCCATGGCGCAACCGGCGAACGGCGCCAAAAACTGCATGGGCGCCGGATCAGACGCCGTCGCAGCGACAATGATGGAGTAGTCGAGCGCGCCGTTCTCCTCCAGAACCTTGACGAACTGCGCGACGGTGGAGCGCTTCTGTCCGACGGCGACATAAACACAATACAGCTTGATCTTCTCGTCGTTCGAGGCATTGAGTGATTTCTGGTTCAAGATCGTATCGAGCGCGATGGCAGTCTTGCCGGTTTGGCGATCGCCGATGATCAGCTCGCGCTGGCCGCGGCCGATCGGGATCAGCGCGTCGATCGCCTTGAGCCCGGTTGCCATCGGCTCGCTCACCGATCTGCGCGGGATGATGCCGGGCGCCTTCACATCGACGCGCGATTTCGCTTCGGCTTTGATCGGCCCCTTGCCATCGATCGGCTCGCCGAGCGCGTCGACGACACGGCCAAGCAAAGCCTTGCCGACCGACACCTCGACGATGGCGCGCGTGCGCCTGACCGTCTGGCCTTCCTTGATCTCGCGGTCGGTGCCGAAAATGACAATGCCGACGTTGTCGGTTTCGAGGTTGAGCGCCATGCCTTTGACGCCGTTTTCGAACTCGACCATTTCGCCGGCCTGCACGTTGTCGAGGCCGTAGACATGGGCGATGCCGTCGCCGACCGAGAGCACTTGGCCGACTTCGGAAACCTCGGCCTCCTGGCCGAAGTTCTTGATCTGCTCCTTGAGGATGGCGGATATCTCCGCCGCGCGGATGTCCATCATCGGGCCTCTTTCATGGCGTGCCTGATTGCATTGAGTTTGGTCCGCAGCGAGGAGTCGACCATCCGGCTGCCGAGCTTGACCACGACCCCGCCGATGATCGCGGGATCGATCTTGACGCTAAGGTCGATATCCTTGCCGCTGACCGCCTTGAGCGCGCTCTTCAACGCGGCGCCATGCTCATCCTTGAGCGGCTCGGCGACGGTAACTTCGGCCGTCGCCTGACCCCTGTAGTCGGCGACCAATTGGTGAAATGCCTTCACCATGTTGCGGACCGCGAAAAGGCGTCGGTTCCTTGTCACCAAGAGGATGAATTTGGCCGCCAACCCGCCGATCCCGGCCCGGTCAAGCATTGCACCGAGCGCCTGCAGTTGCTCCTGGGTGGAAAACACCGGGCTGCGCACCAGCCGCGTCAGATCGGGACTCTCGGCGACCAGACTGTCGAAGCGATCGAGATCGGCCTTGACCGCAGCGATCGCGTCAGCTTCGCGAGCGAGATCGAACAAAGCCGCCGCGTAACGACCGGCCACACTGGATACGAGGGTCTCTTCGCCTGCCATCTCGCGCGTTTCTCGTCGCCTGCTCGGACATTGCTCTACAACGGCACACCCGACGCAGAACGCCGGTGCAAATCTCGGGATCCAGCCCTTCGGATTAAGCGGGATTGTCTGGAGGCAGGAATATGCCCCGCGAACCCGCAAAAGTCGCGGCGTTGCTAACATAGAGCGCAATACGGCGCAACATGGCGAACCGCCGGCAAAACCCGGCCGTTCCTTCCAGAGCGGGATGTCCTTGCGCACCCTGGTTTGGTGATGCAGTTTGCCCGCTCAACGGTTACCCCCCTCATGCCCTCCGCCGGGAACTCCACGGCCCGCCCTTCGCTCGGCCGTCTGCTCAAGCTTCTGCTTTTGCTCTGCCTTGTCGGAGTGGCCATGCGCATGACGATCCTCGCCATTCCGCCCGTGATCCCCCTTGTGCATGACGAACTGCACATGTCGGAGACGCAGGTCGGGCTGCTGGTCGGGCTGCCGCTGGCGCTTTTTGCCCTTGCAGCCGTCCCCGGCTCGCTGCTGATCGCCAAGATCGGCACCAGTCGTTCGGTCGTCATCGGCATGGTGGTGGCGGCGATCGCCAGCGGCACCCGCGGCGCGGCCATGGATGTGAGCACGCTCTATGCCGCCTCGATCGCCACCGGTTTCGGCGTCGCCATCATACAGCCGGCCATGCCGGCGTTGGCGCGCGAATGGCTGCCGGGCCAAATCGCGCTCGGCACCGTTGCCTACGCGACCGGCATGCTGATCGGCGCCACATTCTCGTCGGCGACCACCATTCCCTACGTCCTTCCCCTGCTCCACGGCTCGTGGCGGCTCGACATGATATTTTGGGCCGTACCGGCCTTGCTCATTGCGCCGGTGTTTGTTCTCCTCGGTCCGAAGCTCGACAATCGCGGCGCCGGCGATAGCGGCATCGGTGGCCGCTGGTGGCCGGATTGGAAAAACCCGCTGACCTGGCTCCTGGGCCTTACGCTCGGCAGCAACAACAGCGCCTTTTATGCGATCAACGCCTTCCTCGGCGACTATCTTTCCAGCCTGGGAAAAGCGGATCTATTGGGTTCGGCGTTTACCTGGCTCAACGTTACGCAACTCGCCACTCCCGTCATTTTGCTGCTGTTAGCAAACCGCTTCGAACGGCGTGCGTGGCCATTCCTGTTGTTCGGGCCGATCCTGCTCGCATCCTATCTGATGTTCATCATCTGGCCGTCGCCGGCGAGCATTCTCGTGGCGAGCGGCTTGGTGGGCTTTACCACCGCGATCACGTTTGCGCCGATACTGGCGCTGCCCGCGCTCTTGAGCGCCGCTGGCGACGTGCCGCGCACCTCAGCCGGCATGTTCACCATCAGTTACACCTGTGCGATCCTCGTTCCGACCGTAAGCGGAGCCCTGTGGGATTCCACCGGCAAGCCGTGGACGGCGTTCTTGCCGCTCTGCGTCTGCGCTGTATCGCTCACGCTGTTCGGTGCGGTGGTGGTACGACATCGGCTGCCGAGCGAAAGAACCTTGCGCGGCTGAGAAGTTCGCCTCCTTGGCCGGTCGGCGGCCTGCGGGTGAGTTCGACTACAAATTGCTGAGATGAAACCGGGAGAAAGGGCAATGGTCAAACGAGCAAAGAAACCGATGTCACGCGGGCGCTCGCCGCAGCGACCAATGCTGCCGAGCGAGCGGATCCCCTATTCGCCAATCAGTGACCGCCCGCCTCTTAGACTGCCGAACGGCGCGCGCATGGTGGTATGGGTCATCGTCAACGTTGAGGAATGGGATCCGACCCAGCCGATGCCGCGCACCGTGCTCACACCGCCCGCCGGCGGCTCGCCGATGCCCGATGTGCCCAACTGGGCCTGGCACGAATACGGCAATCGCGTCGGCTTCTGGCGCTTCATCAAGGTCTTTGATGAATTCAAGATTCCCGTTGTGATCGCCATCAACGGGTCGGCGCTCGCCGCCTATCCGGCGATCGTGCGCGCTGCCGTCGAGCGCGATTGGGAATTCATCGGCCACGGCTTTACTCAACGCAACATGCAGAAGGTTGCGGACGAGCGCGCCGATATCCGCAAAGTGCGTGAGGCGATCGCCAAGGCGACCGGCAGGCCGCCACGCGGCTGGCTCGGGCCCGGCCTCACCGAAACCTGGGAAACTGTCGACCTGCTGGTCGAGGAGGGCTACGACTACGTCGCCGACTGGGTGCTCGACGATCAGCCGGTGTGGTTGAAAACGCGCACCAAGCCGATCCTCAACGTACCCTATACGCAGGAATGCAACGATGTCGCCATGATGCTGATCCAGCATCATAAGGCATCTGAATATTGCGAGCGGGCGCTCGACCAGTTCGAGCAGATTTACGCCGACTCGGCGGAGTCGGCGCGCGTCATGGCGCTGGTGGTTCATCCCTACATCATGGGCGCCCCACATCGGCTGAAATACTTCCGGCGCATCTTCGAGGTCATCGGCAGGAAGCAAGACGTGCTGTTCTGGACCGGCGCGCAGATCGCCGACTGGTTCCTGCGCGTTGGCGCCAAAAGCTCCTGAAACGACAAGGTCCGGGACATCGCGTGAGAGAAGCTGACCGCGCCCAGGAGGCTGCAACCGGCGCCGACACCGGCGCGCGGCTCATGCTGATGGCGCTGTGCTGCGTCTGGGGCGTCACCTGGCCGCTTCTCAGGATCGCGCTGGAAGGGGTGCCTCCCTTCACCATGCGCACCTTCAGCACGCTCGCCGGCGGGCTGACGCTCTTCGCGCTCTGCTTCGTCATGCGTCGCGATCTGCGGATCCCCGGCTTGAAAGGCTGGGCTCACGTGGCTGTCGCATCGTTTCTCAACATTGTCAGCTTCAGCATCTTCTCGGCGTTTGCCCAGCTCGGGACCGACACTTCGCGGGTGGCGATCGTCGCCTACACGATGCCGATCTGGGCGGTGATATTGAGTTGGATCTTCCTCGCCGAGAGACCGAGCGGTATGCAGCCCGCCGCCATCGGCCTGTGCGCAGCCGGGCTGGCCGTGCTCATCTATCCGCTGGCGGTGGCCGGAATCCCGCCGGGAATTTTGTTGTCGCTGGCGACCGGCGTGAGCTGGGCCGCCGGCACCGTTTATCTGAAATGGGCGCAGCTCGACGCCGACCCGATGGCGGTCGCGGTTTGGCAGATTGCCATTGCGTTTCTCGTGCTGGTGCCGTGCACGCTGATCGTCGACGGCGGGCCGGATTTTCGCCACGCCCACGCCGGCAACGTGGTCGCCACCGTGGTCGCCGGCATGCTCGGAACAGGCATTGCCTATGGCCTGTGGTTCTCGATCATTCGACGGCTGCCGGCGATAACCGCATCGCTCGGCGTACTTGGCAGTCCAGTCATCGGCGTCATCGCCTCGGTCCTGATATTGGGCGAGCGCCCCACCGCAACCGACATTGTGGGCTTCGCCCTGATCCTGCTCGCGTCGGCTTGTGTACTGTTCGCGCGACCTGCCCCGGCGCGGAGTTCGCCGCTGGCCGATGTGCAAGACAAACGGATTCTATGATTTGATCCCCTGCGCCAGCGCGGCAAGTCGCGCAACCATCGCGCTTTGCGGATCGGTGAGCGCGTCGATGACGGTGAAGTGATTCATGCCGGCGATTTCTTCGTAGCGGGTCTGGGCGGTGCCGCGCCACGCCTGTGTGATGAGCTGGCTCTGGCGTTTGAATTCGCTCGACTCGAGACCGCCAACCACCGCATCGAGCGCCCGTCCGGGCGCGATCGGCCACAATGCCGGCGATAGGCGACGCGCTTGCGCGGCATCGAGCCGTAAATCCTGGTTCACGCTTATGCCGACCAACGGCGCAAGATCGAACAGGCCCGAGATCGCATATCCCGCGGGCACCAGATCGGCCGGAGCTTTGGGATAAAGCGAAGGCCAATCGGTCGCGACCATGGCGGCGGCAAGATGGCCGCCGGCGGAATGCCCATAGACCAGCAGGCGCCGGCCATGGCGCTGCCAGAGGAACAGGCAGGCGCGGCGAATCTGGTCGATGATCTCTGCGATAAGGACGTTCGGGCACAGATCGTAGCCCGCGACCGCGACTGCGATACCGCGGGCATTGAGACCCCGCGCCATCTGGCTGAAGCTCGAAGCATCGAGCGAGCGCCACCAGCCGCCGTGGACGAATATCGCCAGCGGGGAGCCGTCTGCCGCTTCCGGAACGAACAGGTCGACGGTTTGCCGCGGCGTATCGCCGTAGGAAAGCCCAAGCTCGGCGCGGCCGGCCTCGAGCATGTCCGCGCGATAATTCTCCGCTTCGCTGGCCCAGCGCAGAAAAATTGCCGCGTGCTCCGGCACGCGGGCCCGGTTGTTGTACTCCGCCTCGTAGTCTATTGCGGTCATCGGCGTCTCCTGCAGACTGGTCGTCGGAGATTGCGGCAACGTTGCCCAGCGGGCAAGAAGTGCCGCACAATGAATGCGAACGTCGGAATCGGGACACTAAGGAATCGGGCATGAAGGTTGACGGCAAGGCCATGCGCAGCATCTGGGTCGAGCCCGACGGCTGGTCCGTCGGAATCATCGACCAGACCGCGTTGCCGCATCGACTGGTAACGGCCCGCCTCGCCACGATCGAGGAGGCCGCGCAGGCGATTCGCTCGATGCTGGTTCGAGGAGCGCCGCTGATCGGCGCCGTCGCCGCCTACGGCGTCTGCCTGGCGCTGCGCGCCGATGCTTCCGAGGAGTCGCTCGACCGCGCCTATGCGGTGCTGAGCGGCGCGCGCCCCACCGCAATCAATCTGAAATGGGCGCTCGACGAAATCGCGGCCGCGGTGCGCAATCGCCCTCGTTCGGAGCGCTGCGCGGCCGCCTACCGACGCGCTGCGGAAATCTGCGATCAGGACGTGGCGATCAATTCAGCGATCGGCCGCAACGGCTTGCCGCTGATCGAGGCTATCGCCGCGCGCAAGAAGCCGGGCCAGAGCGTCAACGTGCTCACGCATTGTAATGCCGGCTGGCTTGCCACGGTCGATGTCGGCACGGCGACGGCGCCGATCTATCTCGCGCACGATCAGGGTCTCCCGGTCCACGTATTTGCCGACGAAACCCGGCCGCGCAATCAGGGCGCATCGCTCACCGCCTGGGAACTCGGCCGGCATGGCGTCCCGCACACGGTGATCGCCGACAACACCGGCGGCCATCTGATGCAGCACGGCCTTGTCGACCTGGTCATCGTCGGCACCGACCGGGTCACCGCCAATGGCGATGTCTGCAACAAGATCGGCACCTATCTGAAGGCCTTGGCCGCGCGCGACAACGGCGTTCCGTTCTATGTTGCGCTCCCCTCGCCGACCATCGATTTCACCACGGCCGACGGCGTTTCGGAAATTCCCATCGAGCAGCGCAGCCCGGACGAAGTTGCGACGGTGACGGGCCGCGCCGCCGACGGCCGCATCGAGACGGTGCGTATCGTGCCCGAGGGCTCGCCGGTCGCAAATTACGCCTTCGACGTAACCCCGGCCCGGCTGATCACAGGCCTGATTACCGAACGCGGAATCATTGCCGCCTCGCGCGAGGCCTTGACCGGGGCTTTTCCGGAACGCAACCATGGGGCACAATGATCCCGTTCCGGCTATCATCGGTGGCGCGTTCGGAGTGTGAGAGGTGCGTAAGCTTTCCGGCCGTTTGCTGGCCAATCCGCCGCTGCCGGGAATCCTGACCATGAGCATCAATTCGCCGGCGAGCGCTTTGCCCGTCGATGGACGGCAATCGCCGACGGCGCTCGCCATTGCTCGCGGCACCACGCGCTATCTGCATGCGCTCGGCTATTGCGTCGTGAGCGAATTGCCGCTGCCGTCGGGGCGGCGTGCCGATCTCGTGGCGCTCGGCGGCGACGGCGAAGTCCTCATTGTCGAGATAAAATCATCGATCGCGGACTTCCGCGCCGACCAGAAATGGACCGAGTACCGCCTGCACTGCGATCGGCTGTTCTTCGCCACCGTGATCGACGTTCCGCGCGAAATTTTTCCGGACGATGCAGGTCTGATCGTCGCCGACGCGTTCGGCGCTTCCGTGCTCAGCGAGGCGCCCGAGCATCGGCTGGCCGCGGCGACACGCAAGGTCATCATGCTGCGCTTCGCGCATGCGGCGGCAGTTCGTCTGCAGGCGCTGGCGGACCCGCAAGGACCTTATGCGGGAGAAACCTGAGCGGGTTGCGCAACCGCATTCGCTTCATCGACGCAGCTCGCTCTCAGCCGCTCAAGCGAAGCGCGCAGCACTGCGAGATCCACGGGTTTTGGAATGGTGTCCCAGACGTTCAGCTTGAGCGATTCGGCAACCTTTATGCTCTCATCGCAGGTGGCGTCGTCGCAGCCGCTGATGACGATGATGGGCGCCTTGCAGCCGATGACCCAGAGATGCCGCAGCATCTCGACGCCGGCATGCTCGCCCAGCGAGAGGTCGAGCGTGATGCAGTCGAACGCACCGTCGCGCACCAATCCAGCCGCTTCCTCATAGCTTGCGGCTCCGGCCGGCAGATAACCGGCCTTGGCGGCGGCCCTGCAGATAATCATGCGGTGAAGATTGTCGTCATCGATGACGAGAAGCCGCGAAGCCGCAACGGTCAAGGCGTGCGCCAACTCTCCGTTCCCGGCCGCGCACGATATTGGCTGTTCCAGCATGCAAATCCCCGACAACGCTCCCACGACAGTCGAGCGCAATGATAGGTCGCGCTTGCGAAGTTTGGCTTAACGGGTCGCGCGCAATTCAACCGATCGGGAACGCGCGGCAACGCGGTTAGTTGCCGGTAAATGCCGGACGCGGCAGCTTGATGTCGCGGCCTGACGCGGCGCTATCCGCCGCGAAAGCTCATTTCGGGGCGCGCTTGGCGAGGATTCGTTGCAGCGTGCGACGATGCATGTTGAGCCGGCGCGCGGTTTCGGAGACGTTGCGGCCGCACAATTCGTAGATGCGCTGGATGTGCTCCCAACGCACGCGGTCCGCCGACATTGGATTCTCCGGCGGCTCGATTTTCTTGTTGTCCAGCGCCAGCAACGCCGCGGCCACGTCGTCCGCATCGACCGGCTTGGCCAGATAGTCCACGGCACCGAGCTTGACGGCGTTAACCGCCGTGGCGATGTTACCGTAACCGGTAAGGATGATGGCGCGCGCGTCAGGCCGGCGCTTTTTCATGGCCGAGATGACATCGAGCCCATTGCCGTCGCCGAGCCGCATGTCCACAACCGCAAACGCAGGCGCCCCCTTCTCTACCTGCAGGAGACCGTCGGCAACCGATTCGGCCGTCGACACGGCGAACCCACGGCCCTCCATGGCGCGCGCAAGGCGCTGCAAGAACGATTTGTCGTCTTCAACGATCAGAAGTGACCGCTCGATTGGCAGCGGTCCGGCGGCTGCATGAGTCATGGCAATTCTCCGTCAACGCGAATCAAGGCCCTTCACGCGACACGGCGCCGCCCGAGATTTCCCTTCCGTATGGCTGCGATCATGAACGCCCTCAATCAGGGCGACTTGCCTCGCCGAGAAGGACAAGTCAACAACAAGTCAACAATCAGGCCGATCACAGTGCGAAAGTGATCACAGTGCGAAAGTTATGCCTCTGGGACGGCCGCCTCAAGGGGGATGGAAGGCGGCGAGGCCGGCGGGCGCTCGAATTCCTCCCGGTTCCAGGTCACTTCGATCGTAGCGCCGTGCAGCGGCGGGGCCTGATTGATCAGCACGAGCGTGGCGCCGGAGCGTTCCAGAAGCGTCTTGGCGATGAAGAAGCCGAGCCCGAGACCGAACACTTCGTCATCTTCAGCGCCACGCGATTCAGGCCGCCGTCGGGTCACGTATGGTTCCCCGAGGCGGTCAAGCACTTCGGGAGCGAAGCCCGGTCCGTCGTCGCTGATCGTGATACTGATCTCGTCGTCTTCCCATTGGGCGCGAATCTCAACGCGATCGTGAGCGAAATCGACCGCATTCTCGATCAGGTTGCCCAGACCGTAGCGTATCGCCGGATTGCGGGCGCCGAGCGGCTCCCGTGTGCGGTCGGAGGGATAAGAGACGCCGATCGCAACGCCGAAATTGCGGTGCGGTGCAACCGCCTCTTCGAGAAGAGCGGACAACGGCAGCCGGTCGAACGGGTCGGCAGTCGGCAATTCAGTGATCTTCCCTAATATGTCGCGGCAGCGCTGCGCCGCTTCCCGCAACAGCTTGATGTCCTCGGCGTGCGGAGATTTGGGGTCGAGCGCGCGTTCGATCTCGCGCACCACCAGCGTGATCGTGGCAAGAGGCGTACCCAGTTCGTGGGCGGCGGCGGCGGCCAGGCCATCGAGTTGCGACAGGTGCTGCTCGCGCGCCAACACCAGTTCGGTCGCCGCCAGCGCATCGGAAAGCTGGCGGGCCTCCTCGGCAACCTGCCACGTGTAAACGCCGATATAGCCGATCGCCAACAGGATCGAGAGCCACACCCCGACCATGTAGATCTCGGGAAGTTCCAGTCCGTGCGGGGTTTCCCACGGCAGGTCGTAGTGGAAGAATACCAGCACGGTCGCGCACAACATGGCGAAGGTGCCGATGAGCAGCGTCATCCGTGGCGGCAGCGCCGTAGCCGAGATCAGCACCGGGCCGAGCAGCAGGAAGGAGAACGGGTTCTCCAGGCCGCCGGTAAGGTAGAGAAGCGCCGCCAGTTCGGCGATGTCGAAGCCCAACAGCCAGGCAGCACGATCGGGCTCGAGCCATTGCGTCTTCGGAAAGCCGAGCCGCAGCGCCACATTGAGCAGCGCGGCCACGGCGATGACGGCGATGCAGGACCAGAGCGGCACGACGACGAAGTCGAGCCCGAAGTGAACGACGAGAAGAGCGGCCAACTGGCCGGAAACGGCAAGCCAGCGCAGGCGCACCAGCGTATCCAACCGCACATTGCGCGGCCGATCGTAGCTTTGCGGCAGGCCCAACATGTGTTCAATGTAACCTGTGCCAGAACTCAATCCAGAGGTTTCAAGCGCCGCTGGCGCCCGGACCGCGGATGAGCGAAACTAGCGAAACTGGTGAAGGAATCCGACCACTGGCCGGCGGCCTCAAGTGCAACCGCTGCGGCCACTCTCGGGAGCGACTCCAATGGCCTACCAGCTCGACCATTTCATCGCCGACTGCCGCGCGATCCTCAAGCGCGACCCGGGCCCCACCGGGCGCGAAGAGGTGCGCTGCAAGCTTGAAGCCCTGCTCAACAACCCCGAGTTCATCCGCACGCATTGCAGCGACGACACACCGCGCGGGCTGCACGTCCTCTACGAGGATACGGAACTCGGCTTTCAGATCCTCGCCCACATCAACGACAAGGCGCGCGTATCTCCCCCGCATGACCACGGCGCCTCATGGGCGATCTACGGCCAGGCGACCCACTATACCGACATGATCGAGTGGGAGCGCGAAGACGACGGCGCCGATGCAAAACATGCCAAGCTCAAGCCGGCCAGAAAATACCGGCTGCTGCCCGGCCACGCCGGTATCTATCAGGACGGCAAAATCCATTCGATCGACTATCCGGACCACGCCCGTTTCATCCGCGTGACCGGCACCAATCTCGATCGCATCCACCGGCTGCGCTTCGATTTGAAGACCGGCGAGGCACA
This sequence comes from Xanthobacteraceae bacterium, assembly GCA_030041005.1. Classification (GTDB taxonomy): domain Bacteria; phylum Pseudomonadota; class Alphaproteobacteria; order Rhizobiales; family Xanthobacteraceae; genus BOG-931. Next base: position 124,857 of record JASHOR010000043.1, on the reverse strand, counting down.
GCAGATGACGCCGCAGCAGGCGACATAAGCGCAGTTGAAACCAACCTTTATGTGATGAGCACATCTGCAGCCGCGGCGAAGCGGGTGGACTCCCGGCGGCTTCGCTCCATGATCGCGGACGGCCGTGAGCTCGCGATCATCGACGTGCGAGAGGAGTTGATTTTCTCGCAAAACCATCTGCTGCTGGCGCGCTCGGTGCCGCTCAGCCGTTTCGAGCTGAAGCTCGCGCGACTGGTGCCACGCCGCGGCACGCGGATCGTGCTGTGCGACGGCGAGGATGGATTGGCCGAGCGTGCCGCGGCCGTTCTCGCGCGGAACCGCTACGCGGACGTTTCCATCCTGGCGGGGGGCGTCGCCGCATGGGGGGCGGCCGGATTCGAGCTGTTCTCCGGCGTCAACGTTCCAAGCAAGGCGTTCGGCGAATTCGTCGAGCGCGAATGCCATACGCCCGGCATTGCTGCCGACCACCTCGAACGGCTGCTGCGCCAAGGCGCCGACGTGGTGGTGCTCGATAGCCGCCCGTTTGACGAATACGAGCGGGTCTCGATTCCCGGCGCCATCAACGTGCCGGGCGCCGAGCTGGTGTTGCGGGCGCGCGAGATCGCACCGGCGCCGGGCACGACCGTGGTGGTCAATTGCGCCGGACGCACCCGCAGCATTATCGGCGCGCAGTCGCTGATCAATGCCGGCCTGCCCAATAAGGTCATGGCTCTGCGCAACGGCACCATGGGCTGGAGCCTGGCCGGGTTCACGTGCGACAGCGGCAAAAATCGCCGAGCGCCAGACGTTTCCGACGCCACGCTGGCCTGGGCGCGACAGGCAGCGTGTGGCTTCGCGCAAAAGTGCGGTGTCGAAGCGATCGATCTCGCAACGTTACAGACGCTCCACGCCGACGCCGATCGCACGCTTTACCTATTCGACGTGCGCGATCCCGCCGAATACGAGGCGGGCCATCTCGCGGGCGCGATTTCGGCGCCCGGTGGTCAACTGATCCAGGCGACCGACCAGTATGTCGGCACGCTCGGCGCGCGCATCGTCCTGGTCGACGATTGCGAGGTGCGCGCGACGATGACCGCATCCTGGCTGCGCCAGATGGGATGGCGGGACGTTTTTGTTCTCGCTGCAGTGGGCAAGGAAACTGGCTGGCCGACGCCGCAGATATTGGAACCCGAAGCAGCGGCCGCCACCGCGATCGATGTCGCGGCCCTGTCCGCGCTGTCGGACCGCGACGCAGCCACGATCGTCGATCTGTCGCTCAGCCGTGACTACCTCAAAGGTCACATCCCCGGCGCCTGGTTCGCCATCAGGACGCGGCTCGACCGGGCATTTAAGATCATACCAGCACGAGGCACGCTGGTGCTCACGTCCGAGGACGGCGCCCTGGCAGGCATGGCGGTGGCCGAAGCGCGAGAGCTCGTTGACATTCAGATCCGTTTCCTCGCCGGCGGCAACGCCGCGTGGACGGCGGCGGGCTACCGGTTTTCCGCCGAGCCGCTGATGGCGGACGAACCAGTCGACCAATGGCGCAAGCCGTATGAACGCTCCGGCGATGCCAAATCGGCCATGCAAGAATATCTGGCGTGGGAGATCGATCTATTGCCGCGCATCGAGCGCGACGGTTCGCTGAATTTCTTCAGCCTCGGCCAATGAAAACCGTTGAGCCAAAGCCGGCCGACAGGCCCCCATTACGGATACCAGGCGGGGTTCTCGGCGCGACGTTCGCTTGCCCGGCGGCGCGCGTCCTCGACGACCTTGAGCAGAGCGCGCAGTGCCTCGGGCACACCCTCGCCGCTCACCGCCGATAAAACGAGCGGCAACTGCCTTGCCGCCTGCTGCAGCCGCCCAACCTGTTGCCTGACCGCGGCTGCAGTCATCGCGTCGGCCTTGTTCAAGGCCACGATCTCCGGCTTCTCCGCGAGCCCCTGGCCGTATGCGACAAGCTCGGCGCGCACGGTCCTGTAGGCCGCGCCGGCATCTTCAGCCGTACCGTCGACAAGATGAAGAAGAACGCGGCAGCGTTCGATGTGACCGAGAAAGCGGTCGCCCAGTCCCACTCCTTCGTGGGCGCCTTCGATCAAGCCCGGGATGTCGGCAAGGACGAATTCTCGCCCATCGATCTCGACGACGCCAAGCTGCGGATTGAGCGTGGTGAATGGATAATCGGCGATCTTTGGCTTGGCGGCGCTGACCGCGGCCAGGAACGTGGACTTGCCGGCATTGGGCAATCCGACGATTCCGGCATCGGCGATGAGTTTGAGCCGCAGTCGGATGGTGCGCTCTTCACCCGGCTGACCGGGATTGGCACGCCGCGGCGCGCGGTTGGTGGATGTCTTGAAATGGGCGTTGCCGAAGCCGCCGTTGCCTCCGCGTGCGAGCACCGCCCGCTCACTCGGTTCGGTGAGATCGGCAATCAGCGTCTCGCCATCCTCTTCATAGATTTGAGTGCCGACCGGCACCTTAAGCACGACATCGGCGCCGCCGGCGCCATGACGGTCCTTGCCCATGCCGGAGCGGCCGTTCTTGGCGAAAAAGTGCTGCTGGAAGCGATAATCGATCAGCGTATTGAGACCCTCGACCGCCTCAACGACCACATCGCCGCCCTTGCCACCGTCACCGCCATTCGGTCCACCAAACTCGATGAACTTTTCCCGCCGGAACGAGACGCAGCCGTTGCCGCCATCACCGGAGCGGATAAAGACCTTGGCCTGGTCGAGAAATTTCATCAGTTTGCCATGGATAGGCGCTTCGGCCGGCAATCGCCGATCGCAGCGAAGAGCGGCAGACGCGCCCCGATATAGCATCGAAAGCCAAGCTCCCGAATGGCGCTACAGAGGACGCCGGGCGCAATTGCGCACCTCGTGGAGCGGATTTGACATTCGCTACCCGCAAGCCACTCGCTCATCAAGCGAATGTCAAATCCAAATGCTCCACATAATGATGCGAACTTCGGAATCGGGACACTAGGCTGCGCACCCCCAGGCCTTGAGCGACTCCCACAGTCGGCGATCAAGGCGAAACCGGTCGCTTGGAGCCGCCGAATTGATCGCCCGAATGCGGGAGAGGCGAACCCCGGTCCATTGAAACCCGCATTTCTCCAGCACCCGCCGCGAGGCCGGATTGCTTACCCGTGCGCCCGCCTGCAGCGCCTCGTGCCGCAGATCGCCGAATGCATGGTCGATGACCGCGCGGGCCGCCTCGGTCGCATATCCGCGACCCCAATAGGCCACGCCGAGCCAATACCCGATTTCCGGGCCGCCCTCGCGCAGATCGACCCCGCAGGCCCCGATCGGGAATCCCTCCAGCGTGACCACGAAGGCCGCTTCGCCTTGCTGCCGGCCGGCAGCCGCAATGAATTGCTCAGCGTCATCGGTCCGATAGGGATGCGGCAAACGCCCGGTATTCGCAGCGATGCGGAGATCATTGGCGAGACGCGCGATGGCATTGGCATCCTCGTGACGCGGCGCGCGCAATACCAGACGCTTGGTCTTGAGCGACCGAGGCGCGGACGCTTGGTGAGTTTCGCGGGACGCTTCCTCCGAGAGTGTCATCGCACAGGCTCCTGGCAAAAAATTTGAAAGGGGGAGCCGGCATCCCGTCTCCCCCTTTTCGGAGCCCATTCGGGCCCGCCGGTTTGACTGGATGCCGGCGGACCTCGTTTGATCCACCGTATTACTGGGCCGCTGCCTCCGTCATCGGAAGGACCGATACGAATACGCGGCCCTTGGTCTTGGTGCGGAACTCGAGCTTGCCGTCGACCAAGGCAAACAGCGTATGGTCGCGGCCGATGCCGACGTTGCGGCCGGCATGCCACTTGGTCCCGCGTTGACGGGCAATGATGTTGCCGGCGATCACGTCCTCACCGCCGAAAATCTTGATCCCCAGGCGCCGCCCGGCCGAATCGCGGCCGTTGCGCGAGGACCCTCCTGCTTTCTTGTGAGCCATGGGCTCGTCTCCAAATCTTATTGCTGCTCTTACACCGTAATCATGACAAAAGCATCACTATTCCGGATCATTTCTGTGTATCAGTGGCCGCGCCTGCCGTCGTTGCCCCGGGATCGACGGCAGCCGGCGCCGGCGGCTCCGACATCGGTTTTGCCGACTTGCTCGGCTTTTTGCCGTCGGTGAGGATCTCCGTGATGCGCAGGACCGTGAACTCTTGCCGATGGCCCCGTTTGCGCCGCGAGTTTTTCCGTCGCCGTTTCTTGAAGGCGATGACCTTTGGTCCCCGCCCCTGTTCGAGAACTTCGGCGGCGACGGTGGCGCCGGTGATTGTCGGGGCTCCAAGGGTCACGTTGTCGCCACCAACCACCAAAACCTCGCCGAATTCGATGATCTCGCCCGGCTCGCCCTTGATCTTATCGACCTTGAGCACGTCCTCGGCGGCAACGCGATATTGCTTGCCGCCCGTTTTAAAGACCGCGAACATCTTTTTCCCCGTGTTCGGTACCCGTGCTCGGATTTAACGTCCGGACCGGCTTTTTCCGATCAAATTGCTGTTGAAGGTTGCCGAAGGGCGGTAATGGGCGGTAAACCCCTCACCGCAACTGCGCCAAACTGGCGCCGTTATGGCGGGAGCCCGATTTCCTGTCAAGAAATCGGACCGGCAGGCCGAGCCAGGGAATTTTCCATTCCAACCCACGACGGCTCTGCGCGCCAGCCCGATAAAGGTAGAAATCGCCTCCCGGCTTTGCGGAGCTGGGGCAGCGCTCGCTCCGGTGGGCGCGACGACGAGCCTCCGGCGGGCAGCCGTGAGGAGGCAGGACGTCGTTGCGCGGCGAGCCCCACATGCTCGGCCGGATCGTGCGCGACCCCGGTGCAGCAAGGCCGGCGAGGCCGCAATGCGAGACGGATAAGCCGATGAGCAAGCTCTCGCGACGCACGTTATTCGCCATCACCCTTCCGGCATTGGCGGCACCCTACGCGCGCGCGCAACGACCGAAGAAATATCCAGCGCGCCCGGTCGCATTTATCGTACCGTTTGCGCCGGGCGGCGACACCGACCTCTTGGCGCATCTGCTCAGCGAAAGGCTGCAGCAAGCGGTCGGTCAGCCTTTCCCGGTGGAGAACCGTCCCGGGGAAGGCACCGTCATAGCGACCAACTTCGTGGCGAAGTCGGCGGCCGACGGCTACACGATCATGATGGCGGTTTCCACGCTTGCGATCGACGTCACGCTGTACAAGAAGCTGCCCTACGACCCAGCCAAGGACCTGGCGCTCGTGGCGCTCATTGCATCGGTGCCGTTCGTGCTCGTCGTTCGTCCCTCCCTGCCGGTTCACAGCGTGGATGACATCATCAAGCTCGCCAAAAAGCGACCCCTGAGCTACGGTTCCGGCGGCATCGGCTCATTCCACCATTTGGCCGCCGCGCTGTTCGCCAGCAAGACCGGGATCAAGATGACGAACGTGCCCTATCACGGCACGGCGCCCGCGTTGAACGACCTGTTGGCCGGCTACACTCAACTCATGTTCAGCGATCTCGGTCCGGCGCTGCCGCTCATCGGTTCCGGAAAACTGCGCCCGTTGGCGATAACAACCACCAGGCCTTTCGCCAAGTTGCCCAACGTCCCGCCTCTGGCGGATGCAGGCGTGCCCGGCTTTGACCTGGCGGCGTGGCAAGGCGTCATCGCCCCGGCCAAGACGCCCGGCGACATCCTTGCCGAGCTGAATGCGCAGTTCAACGCCACGGTCGCCATGCCCGACATGCGCGGGCAATTCACCGACCTCGGCATGAATCCGATCGGCACAGGCAATCCCAGCCAACTTGCCGCCTTCCTGCAGGCCGAAATCGTCCGCTGGGGCAAGATCGTCGAGACTGCGGGCTTGGCCAAATCCGTGTAATATCGCTTGTTTTGCAGCATTCGGGCATAATGCAGCGGTGTTTGATCCTTTGTCCCCTCGGTGCGCACGCGCGCTGCTGCGGCTTCGGGTTGACGGTCGCGGCGCGGCCGGCCAGCAACTGAAATCGGGAATACGACCGTGACGCCCGAGGCAAGCGGAATCGACCGGCAGTTGCCTGCGGGCGAGGAGATTTTCCTCGACCACGTCGCTCATTTCATCGCCGACCAGGAGGCGGCGCAGCGCGCGTTCAGCCGTTGCGGCTTCACGACTGCGCCTGTTTCCGTTCAGGCCGACCGCGATCCCTCGGGCAAAATGCGTCCGAGCGGAACCGGCAATATCACCGTCATGTTCCGGCGCGGCTACGCCGAAGCGCTGTTCAAAACCGCCGACACGGAGCTTGGACGCGAATTCGCGACGATGCTCGCGGAGCATTCCGGCCTGCACCTCGCGGCCTTTTCCGTCGACGACGCGGAAGCGGCGCATCGGCGGCTTGCAGGAAGCGGCTTCCAGGTCCGCGATTTGGTCAGGATGTCCCGGCCGGTCGAGACGGAATCCGGCGCAGATACGGCGGCGTTTACCATCGCGCGCGTCAAACCCGGTGTCATGGCAGAAGGGCGCATTCAGCTCCTGACCCATCACACCGAACACGCGGTCTGGCAGAAGCGGTGGCTCGATCATCGCAACAGTGCGATCGGTCTTATCGATGTCGTCATCGCGGTCGCCGACGTCGAGGAAGCCGCAGAGCGCTTCGCGCGCTTCACCGGGCGCGCAGCGACGCGAACATCCGGCGGCGCCGTGCTGCAGCTCGATCGCGGCGGCGTGTACCTCGTCACTTACGACCGCATCAGCGAACGGCTGCCGGAATTGGCGATTACCAAGCTGCCGTTCATCGTCGGCTATGCGCTGCGTGTGCAATCGCTTGCCGCCGCGGAGGCCGCCGTCGATCAGGCCGACCTCCAATGGCACGCATTCGACGATGGAATAGCGGCGGCTTTTCCCATCGAACTCGGCCAGGGCGCGTGGTTCTTCGTCGAACGCCTGGCCGGGCTGCCATGGCGCGCCGAGGCCGCAGCGCGCCGCGCATAGCGCCCGATTCGCCGCGTTCACGCGATAACCGATCGAGCCTGAACGCCTGGTTCGGCGAGGCGTTTTCTTGCCGGAGCCACGTCGCTGCCGCGTCCGCGCAGCAGTGTCGAACGCGGCGCCTTACGGCTCCGATCGCGGTAGCGGCGGCCTGCCGCGGATAATATCGGAAGCCTTGTCGGCCATCATGATGACGCAGGCGTTGATGTGAGCGGAAACCAGGTCGGGCATGGCGGACGCATCGCATACGCGCAGGTGTTCGATGCCCCGTACCTGCAGATCGGAATCGAGCACGCCGTCCGATCCCATGGCGCACGTCCCGGCCGGATGATGGGCCGTGATGACGACCTTTTTCAGCCAGCCATCGATCTCCGCGTCGGATTTCACTTGCAGCCCCGGTCCGATCTCCCCGCCGCGGTACGGATCGAGCGCCGTATTGAAGGCAAGTTCACGAGCGCGCTTGAAGCCTTCGCGCAGTGTCGGCAGATCGTTCGCCGCGGTGAAGAAATTGTAGATGATGCGCGGCGGCTTCAGCGCATCGGCGCCCTGCAGCAATATCTCGCCGCGGCTGTCGGGATGCAAAAGCGTCGGGCGGATGCCGAAGCCATCGACAAAGGCGGGCCGGACCAGCGGAAACCAAAGATGCGGGCTTCCCGAGGTGCCGCGGAACATGAATTCGATGTCGGGGACCGCGAGTTCGGGCCGCGTCTTGACGAACGCGTGCAGGCCGCCAGGCACGACCGTGGCCGGCCCGGTGCCGAACAGGTAGGCGCGCACCATGCTCGCGGCCATGCGATCGAACCGCATCTCGCGGTGGAACGTTCCCGGTTGCGGCCGCGTGTAAGTCATGTAGGCGCCGAGATGGTCCTGCAGATTCTTTCCTACCGGCAGATCGGCCGCGACGCCGATGCCGTGCTTGCGCAAATGCTCCGCCGGGCCGATGCCCGAGAGCATCAGCAGTTGCGGCGTGTTGAACGTGCCGGCGGCGAGGATCACTTCTCGGGCCGCGTCGGCGCGAAGCGTCGATCCGTTCTGGAGATATTCGATGCCCTTGGCGCGCGTGCCTTCAAGCACGACACGAGCGGCATGGGCGTGCGTGGCGACCTGGAGATTTTTTCGCCCGCGGGCCGGTCTCAGGAATGCGTTGGCGGTGGACGACCGCCTACCGTTGCGAATGGTATATTGACCGCGCCCAAAGCCTTCCTGCTGTTTGCCGTTGTAGTCCGACGTGACCGGATAGCCGCAGGCTTTTGCGGCGCTCAGCCAGGCCTCGTAGAGGGAGTCCTTGGTCTTGGCGAATTGCGTGCCGAGCGGTCCTTCGCCGCCACGCCACGGGTCGGTGCCGGATTCCCAGGTCTCGGAGCGACGGAAATAAGGCAGCACGTCCGCATACGACCAGCCGCGCGCGCCCTTCTGCGCCCATCGGTCGTAGTCGCCGGGATTACCCCGCGTGTAGGCCATCACGTTGATCGACGAAGAACCGCCCAAAACCTTGCCGCGCATCGCCTCGATGCGCCTGCCGTTGAGATTGGGCTCGGGCTCGGTCTCGTATCCCCAATCGAACATGCCGTGATCGTGCATCCGGCCCATCCCCAGGGGAATGTGGATGTAGGGATGCCAGTCGCGGCCGCCGGCTTCGAGCAGAAGCACGCGCGCGGCGCCGTCCTCGGACAGCCTGTTGGCCAATACGCAACCGGCGGAGCCGGCGCCGACAATGATGTAATCGTATCCGCCGCCCGCCATTTCACTCCCTCATTTGACGTTCCGCCCCGCGGGCTATTTTCGGCCTCGTGTGGCGGTTCAGAAGTCCGCATCATTTCTGCCGCGACCTCGTCATGCGGAGTTCTGAACCAAAGCCAATCCGCTCCACTAGTCCCGCGCGTAACCGATGAGCTTTTTCTTCTTGCGGCCGAGAATAACCAGAATTGCCGATACGATGGCAAGCACGGCCCAGCTCGGCAAATCGAGGATCGTTCGCATGTAGGGATTCCACGCCCACAGCGCCCTTTGTCTGAACCAGTCCTGGACAGTGTTGAGGCTATGCTGGTCGATGTCCGCCCACAGTTCACTCACGGGCAGATAGACAATCTGCTGGTTGGCGATCGATTTTGTTCCGTCATAGATGAGGAATACGAACGCGGTGGCAAGGAGCAGAAGGCCCAGAAAGCGAAGCAGGAATCGGATCATCGATATCGCCGGGAGGGGAATTGCAGGTGAGGATTTCAATACTCTCCCGCACCTCCTTGTTCAATGTATGACACGCGTGTCAGGTCGCGATTGTCGCATTCTTCGGGGCGTCGCCGCACTCCCTTGAGTACCGGCCGGCGATTTCGCTAAGTTCCCGACCGGCGGGGGTCAATTCGTGCGGCATGGCAGGAAGTGACAATATGGCTTCTCAGAATGGCGGCAAGAACGAAAGCAAGAGCGATGGCCGCTCAACGCGGCTGACATTCACCGACCAGGAAGCACTGCTGTTTCACAGCCAGGGTCGGCCGGGCAAGCTGGAAGTCGTCGCCACCAAGCCGATGGCGACGCAGCGCGATCTCTCGCTCGCCTATTCGCCGGGCGTCGCCGTGCCGGTATTGGCCATCGCCGAGGACGAGGAGCGCGCGTTCGACTACACGACCAAAGGCAATTTCGTCGCCGTCATCACCAACGGCACAGCAATTCTCGGCCTCGGCAATCGTGGAGCGCTCGCCGCCAAGCCGGTGATGGAAGGCAAGTCTGTTCTGTTCAAGCGTTTCGCCGACGTCGATTCTATCGACCTCGAGGTTTCCACCCAGGACCCGGACGAATTCATCAATTGCGTAAGGTTGTTGGGCAAGAGCTGGGGAGGAATCAACCTCGAAGACATCAAGGCGCCCGAATGTTTCATCATCGAGCAAAAGCTGCGCGAACTGTTGGACATTCCGGTATTTCACGACGACCAGCATGGCACCGCGATCATCGCCGCGGCCGGGCTGATCAACGCGCTCGAACTCACCGGGCGCGAGATCAAGACCACAAAGCTGGTCTGCAATGGCGCCGGCGCCGCTGGCATCGCCTGCCTCGAACTGCTCCGCGCGATCGGCTTTCGTCCCGAGAATCTCGTCCTCTGCGATACCAAGGGCGTGATCTATGAGGGCCGTACCGACGGGATGAACCAGTGGAAATCGGGCTTTGCGGTGCAGACGGCGGCGCGCACGCTGGCCGAAGCCCTGGCCGGCGCCGATGTGTTTTTCGGCCTTTCGGTGAAAGGCGCCGTGACCAAGGCGATGGTCAGGTCAATGGCCGACAAGCCGATCATATTCGCCATGGCCAATCCCGATCCGGAAATCACCGTCGAGGACGTGGCGGCGGTGCGCTCGGACGCCATCATGGCCACCGGCCGGTCCGATTATCCCAACCAGATCAACAACGTGCTCGGCTTCCCCTACATCTTCCGCGGCGCGCTCGACGTGCGCGCACGGGCGATCAACATGGAGATGAAGATCGCGGCGGCCTACGCGCTCGCCGCGCTCGCCCGCGAGGACGTTCCCGATGAGGTCGCCGCCGCCTATGGAGCGCGGCCGAAATACGGGCCCGATTACATCATCCCGGTGCCGTTCGACCCGCGACTGATTTCGGACGTTCCGCCGGCGGTGGCGAAGGCGGCGATGGACTCCAAAGTCGCCCGGCGTCCGATCGCCAACATGGAGACGTATCGGCAGCAATTGCGCAGCCGGCGCGATCCGGTTGCCGGCGTATTGACCGGCGTTTACGAACGGCTGCGCCGGCAGCCCCGCCGCGTGGTCTTCGCCGAAGGCGAAGAGGAGCAGGTGATCCGCGCTGCGGCTCACTTTGTGCAACAGGGACTTGGCAGTGCCCTGCTTTGCGGCCGCGAGAATCGCGTGCGCGAGACCGCGAAGGCCCTCGGCGTCGAGCTCGGCGGCGGAATCCAAATTATCAATGCCGCGCTGTCGCGGCGCAATGCGGCGTATGCAGCGTATCTCTACGAACGGCTGCAGCGTCAGGGCTTCTTGCAGCGCGACTGCCAGCGCCTGGTCAATCAGGACCGCAATCATTTTGCCTCCTGCATGGTGGCGCTGGGCGATGCCGACGCGATGGTGACCGGCGTCACGCGCAATTTCTCGGTCGCGCTCGAGGATGTGCGCCGCTGCATCGATGCGAAGCCCGGCCATCGGGTCATGGGCGCCTCGCTTGTGCTGGCGCGCGGCCGCACGGTGCTGGTGGCCGATACCGCGGTGACCGAAATGCCCACCGCGAGCGACCTCGCCGAAATTGCCATCGAGGCGGCGCGCGTGGCCCGCACCCTCGGATACGAGCCCCGGCTGGCGCTGACTGCCTTCTCGACATTCGGATATCCGGCCGGCGAGCGCTCGAAGCGCGTGCAGGAAGCGGTGCGCCTGCTCGATGAACGTCACGTCGATTTCGAATACGACGGCGACATGGCGGCGGATGTAGCCCTGAACATGGAGTTGCGCGAGGCCTATCCGTTCTGCCGGCTTTCCGGCCCGGCGAACGTGCTCATCATGCCGGCATTTCACTCGGCCTCGATCTCGACCAAGATGCTGATGGAACTTGGCGGCGCCACCGTGATCGGTCCCATGCTGGTCGGCCTCGACCGCTCGGTGCAGATCGTGCCGTTGTCGGCCAACGATGCGGAGCTCCTCAACATGGCGGCTCTCGCCGCCTATTACGCGAGCGCGTGAGCGCTCGTTGCCGGAGCCGCCATGGACCACCGCAAGCTCGGACGCTGCGGCCCGGACGTTTCGCTCGTCGGGCTGGGCGCCAATAATTTCGGCGGCCGGATCGGTCTGGCGGAATCGCGCCGCGTCGTGGAAAAGGCGCTCGAACTCGGCGTGACGCTGATCGACACCGCCGATATTTACGGCAACAAAGGCGGCTCCGAAGAAGTTTTGGGACAAATCCTCGGACCGCGGCGCCGGAGCATCGTGCTGGCGACCAAGTTCGGCCTGCCCATGGATGCGGCGGGAACGCAGCGCGGCGCGGCACGCGGCTATATCATGCAGGCGGCTGAAGCGAGCTTGCGGCGCCTGAAAACCGATTGGATCGATCTTTATCAGGTGCATCGGCCCGATCCCGGGACGCCGATCGAGGAAACGTTGCGCGCGCTCGACGATCTCAAGAGAGCCGGAAAGATTCGCTTCATCGGCTGCTCCAATTTTTCCGCCAGCGAGATCGAAGCGGCCCAGCACACCGCCGAGGAAAAGAACCTGACCTCGTTTGTTTGCTGTCAGGATAGATACAACCTTATCGAACGCGAGCTTGAACGGGATCGTCTTCCCGTCATGCGCAAGCATGAACTCGGCCTCTTGCCCTACTTTCCGCTCGCCAGCGGATTGTTGACCGGCAAATACAGACAGGGCGAACCGCCGCCGACCGGATCGAGGCTTCAGGCCCACGCGCGCTATGCCGATAGCTTATTGACCCAACGCAATTGGCGCGCCGTCACGGCGCTCACCGCCTTCGCCGCCGCACGCGGGCATACGCTCCTTGAACTGGCCATGAGCTGGCTGGCCGCCCAGCCGTGTATTTCCAGCATCATTGCCGGTGCCACCAGGCCGGAGCAGGTGGAGCAAAACGTCGCCGCAGTCGATTGGAGGCTTTCGCCCGCCGACCTTGCCGAGATCGACCGCATAGCGCCTTAACCGTTCAACGCAAAAAGCGGCAATCGATTCACCGGCGCGAAACCTGTCTTGGCTAGCTTCGGCGGACGCAGCGCGGCAGCAACCGAAGCGACGTGGCGCGCGGCGGACCCGCGGCCCGCCGCCGGCATAGCTCCTGGATATCCTCGCGATCGTTCATGCAGCACGTCATGCCACCGCCGCCCTTCGCGCTCGAAATTCAGCGTCTGGTCAAGCGCTTCGACCGGCCCGCGGTCGACGGACTCGACCTTGCGATCCGCGCCGGCGAGTTTTACGCGCTTGTGGGCCCCAACGGCGCCGGCAAGACCACCACGCTGCGGATGATCGCCGGGCTTCTGCGCCCCGATACCGGCACGATCCGGATCGGCGGCATGGACGCGCTCGCCGATCCGGTGGCGGCAAAACGCATCGTGGCCTGGCTTTCCGACGAGCCGATGATCTACGACAAGCTCACTCCGCGCGAATATCTGGAATTCGTCTCGGGCCTGTGGCGAGTCGAACCGCGGACGGCCAAGGCGCGCGCCGAGGAACTCCTGGCCTGGCTCGGACTCGCCCCGCATGCCGACGAACGCTGCGAAAGCTTCTCCAAGGGGATGCGCCAGAAGGTGGCCCTCGCCGGCGCGCTCGTTCACGATCCCCGCCTCATCATTCTTGACGAGCCGCTGACCGGTCTCGACGCCGGCTCCGCGCGCCAAGTCAAGACTGTGCTGCGCGAGCGCACGCGCAGCGGCGACACCGTCATCATGAGCACGCACATCCTGGAAGTCGCCGAGCGAATGGCTGACCGCATCGGCATTCTCGCCCGCGGCAGGCTGATCGCCGAAGGCACGTTGGAAGAATTGCGCGCGGCGGCCGACCGCAGCGCCGGCGCGGCGACGCGCGACGGCGACAGCCTCGAGGACACATTCCTCGCACTGGTCGCCGAGCCGGCGCACGTATCGTGAATGCGGTCGGGTCCGTGGCTTGGTTCGCCCGCCACGAGTGGCGGCTCGCCTGGCGCGATTGGTGGTCGATGATCACGGGCGGCAAGCGCAAACGGCTCCCCGCCGCGGTGGTCGCAATCGTCGCTTTCGTCGCCTTCATGCATTTGGTCGCCTATTGGATGGTCGGCCGCTACGCCAATGCGGCCGTTGATCGGCAAGCCCTGCTCTCGATTACGGGCAGCGCCCTTCTGTCGTGGATGCTGATGATCTCGCAGGCGATGGAGTCGGTGACGCGGGCCTTCTACGCGCGTTCCGATCTCGACCTCATCCTCTCCTCGCCAGCCGACGCCGGCAGGCTGTTCGCGGTCCGCATCCTCACCGTTACGCTGGCGACGACGATGATGGCGCTGCCGCTGGCAGCGCCTTTTATCGACGTGCTCGTCCTGCGCGGCGGTTGGCGCTGGCTTGGCGGATACGGGCTGCTCGCGGCGATGGGCGCCGCGGCAACGGCGGTCGCGGTGGCGCTGACCGTCACGCTGTTTCGCGTGCTCGGCGCCAAGCGCACGCGCTTTGTGGCCCAGGTCGTAGCGGCGCTGATCGGCGCCGCTTTCGTCATCGGACTGCAAATCATCGCGATCCTGTCCTACGGCACGATTTCGCGCGTGGCCGCGCTGCAATCGCCGACGCTACTGGCGCTCTCGCCCGCCACTGACAGCGTGCTGTGGTGGCCGGCACGCGCGGCGCTCGGCGAAACGATTCCCTTGCTTGCCGTGCTCGCAACGAGCGCGGCGCTTCTGGCCGCGGCCGTGGCATACGCGTCGCCGCGTTTCGGCGACTATGCGTTGGCAGCCGCCGGCATCGGCCGGTCCGGGCCTATCCGGACGCGGCGCAATGCGTTTCGCGGCGGCACGTCGCCCGGCCGGGCGCTGCGCCGCAAGGAATGGATTCTGCTCCGCCGCGATCCCTGGCTGATGTCGCAAACGCTGATGCAGATGCTTTATCTGGTGCCGCCCGCGTTGATGCTGTGGCTGAGCTTCGATCGCGGCGACGGCGCGATGCAACTGCTGGTGCCGGTTCTGGTCATGGCGGCGGGACAACTCGCCGGCGGGCTCGCGTGGCTTGCGGTTTCCGGCGAGGACGCGTCGGATCTGGTCGCCACGGCGCCGATGCCGGGGCGCTCCATCCTGCGCGCCAAGATCGAAGCGGTGCTCGCCGCCGTTGCGGTCATTTTCGCGCCGCTGACGTTGGCGCTGGCGGTCGCTTCGCCATGGCACGCGCTGATCGCCGGCGGCGGCATCGCCATCGCTGCCGCGGCAGCCACCGCCGTGCAATTCTGGTTCCGCAGCCAGGCCAAGCGCAGCCAGTTTCGCCGCCGCCAGGTCTCCTCGCGCCTGGCGACCTTTGCCGAGGCGTTCTCCTCGATCGGCTGGGCGGCCACAGCCGCAGTCGCCGCCGCCAGTCTCTGGCTGGCCGCGGCGCCTGCCGTGCTGACGCTGATGGTGCTGGGCGGCACCTATGCGATCAGCCCGCGGGCACACAACGGCTGATGGCGGGCGACTGTCTCGACGCGGCGATCCCGAATGTGATTTAAGTCGCTCTGGAGAAACTTTCGGGAGAAGCGTCCGGTGATTCCCTTTGAGATGGTGGAGGCGACTTCGCTGAAGGAGGCGCTGTCGATGCTTGATCCGCAGGAGCCGGCGATCCGGCCGGTGGCGGGCGGCACGGCGCTGATGCTGATGATGAAGGCCGGCGTATTTCAGCCGACCCGCCTCATCTGCCTGCACCGCATCGAGCCCGAATACGCGCGCATCACGCTTGGCGCGAGCGGCGAGCTGCGCATCGGCGCGATGGCGAGTTTGCGCGAGGTGGAAAAGGATGCGAACGTCGCCGCTCGGCTGCCGGTGCTTCATCGAGCAATGCGCACGCTGTCGAATGTGCGGGTTCGCAACGTCGCCCGTGTCGGCGGCGCCCTCGCCCACGGCGACCCGCATATGGACCTGCCGCCGATATTGGCCGCGCTCGGCGCGCGGATTTCGGTCGCCGGACCGAAAGGCGAGCGGCAGCTTCCGCTCGAGCAGCTTTATACCGGCTATTACGAGACCGTTCTGGACAGGAACGAGCTGATCACCTCGGTTTTGGTGCCGCCGCTTAACGGGCGCAAAGCCGCCTATATGAAAGTCACCTCGCGTACCGCCGACGACTGGCCGTCGCTCGGAGTCGCCGTCTCGTTTGCGCTTGCCGACGGAGCGATCCGCGATCCGATCGTCGTCGTCAGTGCGGCGACCGAGAAAGTGACCCGCATGTCGGGGGTGGAGAAAGTGCTGCAATCGACGGCACCGGAGGACGCGGCGCTGCGCCGCGCCGGCGACGCGGCAGCCGACGAAGTCCAGACGCTCTCCGACGCTCACGGCTCGGCTCCTTACAAACGCGAGCTGTTGCGGGTCTATCTGCGCCGCGCGGTTCGCCAGGCCTTGAACGAGAGCGTGCATTAGATGCAGCGATGAAGCGGGGCGGACGAA
This sequence comes from Xanthobacteraceae bacterium, assembly GCA_030041005.1. Lineage (GTDB taxonomy): Bacteria > Pseudomonadota > Alphaproteobacteria > Rhizobiales > Xanthobacteraceae > BOG-931. Next base: position 108,846 of record JASHOR010000043.1, on the reverse strand, counting down.
GCATCCGTCCCGCGACTGCAGCGACAACCGAAAGAAAGCTTCCGCCATGACCGCTATCAGCTTCACCCTCAACGGCCGGCCGGTCTCGACCGATATCGAGCCGCACCGCAACCTCGTCGAGCTGTTGCAGCGCTTCGATCTGTTCGGCTCGCGCGAAAGCTGCGGCCAGGGGTTATGCGGCTGCTGCACCGTGCTGGTTGATGACAAGGCGGTCTCCGGCTGCCTCTATTTTGCAGTCTGGGTGGACGGCAAGCGCGTCGCCACGGTCGAGCACCTCGATGCCGACGGCCGCCTGTCGCCGGTGCAACAGGCCTTCATCGACACCGGCGCATTCCAATGCGGATTCTGCACGCCCGGCTTCATTCTCATGGCACATCAGTTGCTGAAAGAGCATCCAAACCCAAGCGACGACGACATCCGCCATTATCTCTCCGGCAACCTCTGCCGCTGCGGCGCTTATCCGGAGATCATCGAAGCCGTAAAGCTCGCGGCCAAGGCGACGTCCAAGGCGGCGGCATAGGCTCGATCCGCTCGCAGATGCTCGCTCCGCCCGCCTCCCATAAGGAAGAAGAAAAGAATCCCGTTCGCGCGATCCCCTCCCCCGCGAGCGCAGCGAGTGGCGGGGAGGGTCGCCGCGAATGAAATGAGCGGCGGGGTGGGGGAACGGCCGCAACGCGTTCTCCAATCGCAAGGTACCCTCGACCTTGATGCCCTCGACCTTGATGCCCTCGATCTTGAAGTGCCCCGATCGCAAAGTGCTCCGATCAAAAATGCCTCAATCAAAAAGTGCCCCCAGCCCTGACCGAGGTCCCCGTCGCGCGTTGCGCGATGGGGTGCCACCCTCCCCACCGCTTCGCAGAGGAAGGGGAAATAGAATCCCGTTCTCGCGGCGCGGTTTTTGATTGGCGCCCGAGCTTTGCTGCACGGCAAGAAAAAAGGCCTCCCCGAGCAAACAAGCCAGCAGGGAGGCGGAGCGCCGACAGGCGCATCCAACCAACGGCCGCGCTCGGCAGAGCACGGCAGCGCGCCACGAACGATCCGCTTGCGCGAACCGCCCGTTGCGGGGCGCGCTCGCCTCTCGGCGCTCCACCGCGGCGCTCGCCGGACCGGACGCATCCAGTCTCGGCTCAGCTCCAGTCCCGCGCTTCCTGAGACCCGGCCTCACCGAGCGTTACCCGGCTTGGCCTGTCACAGTCTACCGAGCTCCTCGGAGACCGGTCGTCGTGCCGGTCGGTCGGTGACCCGGAGCCGCCCGGGAGCGGTGTGCGAGACCGCGCGCGGGCTCCGCTCTCGCTCCGCAATCGCAGATCGCATCCGGAATGCGCCCTTCGACGAGCGAGCGGCGCGGCTTCTACGCCGCGCGCCGATCGTGTCAAGGAATTTAATCCGGGAGCGCGGAGAGCCTTGATCCTGCGGTGCTTTTCATTCCGGCCTGCGCCGGCGCGGCGGAGAACGGAGGACCTGAATCGCGCGAATCAAGAAAGCGCGAGCGTTTGCATTCATACCATGGACACTCGCGAGCCCAAGACGCGCCGGTCTATAACCGTGACCGTTTCCGGAGGGAGCAGGCCGCAGCCTCATCGCGCGTCCAAGGCCTCGATGAATCGGCGCTTGATGGCGTGGCCGTCGCGCAGCGGCAGCACGCGCGGCACCTCCTGCGCGTTGATGCGCGCGTTGACGAGGATCGGGCCTTCGCCGGCATGCAGCAATGCGCGGACCTCGGCGGCCTGTTCGATGCGCGATACATCGCGCGCGTGCTTGAAGCGGCAGGCGAGCGCCGTGGCGACGAGATCGATGCCCGATCGGGTGGCGCTCGGCTGCATTCCGGTCTCCCCGTAATGGCCGTTGTCGAGCACCACGAGCCCGAGATTCTTCGGCTGCACGGCGCCGATGGTGGCAAGGCTGCCTATGCCCATCAGCATGTCGCCGTCGCCGGTGAGAACGGCGACGCGGCGGTCCGGTCGCGCCAGCGCCAGTCCAAGGCCGGTCATCGCGGTGCCGCCCATCGCCCCCCAGAGATAAAAGTTGAGCGGATGATCGCCGGCCGCCGCGACGTCAAAAGTCGCCGCGCCGAGGCCGCTGACCACAAGCAGGGCGCCGCGGTCGGTCAATACCTGTTGCACAAAGTCGCGCCGGTCGAGCATTTGGTCCTCATCGCGTCCATTGCTTGCGGCCGATCAGGCGCTGCGAGAGCAGAATGGCGATCTGCAGATCGCCATCGAACGCCATGTCGCAACCGGCACCGACAATCTCATCGACATCCTCGGCGCGTTCGACGCGGTAGGTGAGAAAGCCGGAAAGCCGCAGCACCTCGCCGGTGATCGCGCCCATCGGCACCTGCCATGGATTGAACTCGCCGAACTCCCCGCGCATGGTGACCAGCGCCACGCATGGAAAGCCGCAATTGCGCAGCAGCGAAAACATGTTGATGCAATTGCCGACGCCGCTCGATTGCATCAGCAGCGCGGCGCGCTGACCGCCGAGCGTGGCGCCGGCGACGAGACCGACTCCTTCCTCCTCGGTGGTCAACACCACGTCGGCGATATCCGGATCGGCCTGACAGAGCTTGATGAGACGGCTATGGCCCGCGTCGGGCACGTAGCCGACCTGACGGATGCCGACCCGGCGGAATTGCGCGTAGATCGCGTCGGGCCAGGCGGTGTCGCTCCTCACCGGGGTATGCATGGTGTTTCGGCCATCTCGGCTGCACGAGTGTTGCCCTCTCCCCTTGCGGGAGAGGGCAGTAGAAGCGTTTGAACAAGCACGATCGGGTGAGGGGTTGCAGCCTGACCCCTCACCCATTGTTGTTGTTGAAGCACCGAGTAGCCCTCTCCCGCAAGCCCGCAAGGGGAGAGGGCAGTGCGATCAGGCATTGCTCGGCGGCAGCGGCGGGCGGCCGGCGATCATATCGGCGGCCTTCTCCGCGATCATGATCACCGGCGCATTGATATTGCCGCCGACGAGGTCCGGGAACACCGACGCATCGACCACGCGCAAGGCTTCGACGCCGCGCACCCGCAGCTCGGGATCGACGACCGATTGCTCATCGGCGCCCATGCGGCAGGTGCCGGCCGGATGATGCACCGTGATGCCGGTCGAACGGATGTGCGCGTCGATCTCGGCGTCGCTCGCAAGCGGCGTCACTTCGGCCTCCACGAACGACGCCAGCGGCGCTTGCCGGCCCACCTCGCGGGCGACGCGCAATCCGGCGCGCAGGATTTTCAAATCATCTTCGACAGTGAGGAAGTTCTGCCTGATACGCAGCGGCACGCGCGGGTCGGCGGACGCAAGCTCGACCCGGCCGCGACTCTGCGGCCGCAGCAACGCCACCCGGCAGCCGAAGGTGTCGGGAAAGGACGGCAGCAAAGGCGGGAGATAGGGCTTGGCGGCCATCGATCCGGCATTGAACAGGAATTGGATGTCCGGCAGTTTCGCGGTCGGCTCGCTCTTGAGAAAAGCGACGATGCCGCCGGGCACGTCGCTCGCGAAGCCGGTGCCGAACAAATAGGCCTTGGCGAGTTCGCGCGCGATGCGATCGAGCCGCATCGCCTGGTGGAATTTGCCGGGCTCCTTGCGCGAGTAGATCAGCGCGGCCGAAATGTGGTCCTGCAGGTTCTTGCCGACGCCCGGCAGGGGCACTTTCACGTCGATGCCGCTGGCGCGCAGCTCGGCCGGCTCGCCGATGCCCGACAGCATCAGCACTTGCGGCGAGTTGATGACGCCGCCGGCGAGAATCACTTCGCGCGTGGCGTTGACGCGCACTCTCCGTCCGCCCTGCGAAGAATACTCAACGCCGATGGCGCGGCCGGCCTCGATCAGCACCCGGTTCGCCAGCGCGCCCACCTCGACGCGCAGATTTTTTCGCGCCAACGCCGGTCTGAGATAGGCGCGCGCCGCGCTGCAGCGGCGGCCGTCGCGGATCGTGGTCTGCCAGCGGCCGAAGCCCTCCTGGTTGCGTCCGTTGTAATCGCCGGTCCAGGGATGCCCGGCGGCCGCGCCTGCTTCGGCATAAGCCTCCACCAACGGATCGGCAAAGCGGGTGAGCTGCGTGGTCAGCGGGCCGTCGCCGCCGCGATATTGGCTGGCGCCGCCTTCCCAGGTCTCCTGACGCTGGAAATAGGGCAGCACGTGCGCATAGGACCATTGCGTCAGTCCGGCGGCAGCCCAGCGGTCGTAGTCGCCGCGATGGCCGCGCACATAGGCCATGGCGTTGATCGACGACGAGCCGCCGATCACCTTGCCGCGGGCGCATTCGATCCGCCGGCCGTTCATCGCCGGCTCGGGCTCGCTGAAGTACATCCAATCGTGCATGCGGCGATTGAGCATGCGGCCCCAGCCGAGCGGAATCTGGATCCAGGGGTCGCGGTCCCAGCCGCCGGCTTCGAGCAGCAGAACGCGGGCATTCTCGGAGAGCCGGTTCGCCAGCGTGCAGCCTGACGAGCCGGCGCCGACAATGATGAAATCGTATTCGGTCGCGTTGGCGGTGGCCGGCATGAGACGATTTCACTCCCGCTGACGGCGGATAGCGTCCGCCCGAGCAATTCCCGTCACGCTACATCAGGCGTTGCTGGGCGCAAGCGCAGCACGGCCCGCGGATCAGGTCGGCGGCCTTTTCGGCGATCATGATCACGGCCTTTGCAAAGAGTGAACCGGTTATTATTGTGCCCCATCCCCCATCGAAGAACAGAAAGGCGAACGCCCATGGCCTCGAGACTTCGTCACATCGCCATCATCGTGCCAGACCCGGAACAGGCGGCGAAATTCTTCGAGCACGCCTTCGGCATGAACCGCGCCGGCACCGCTCGCCGCGGCATCTACATGTCCGACGGCGTGATGAACGTCGCCTTGCTCAAGACCGAGGGCGATGAGAAACCCGGCCTCTACCATTTCGGCATGTGGGTGGACGATCTCGACGAGGCGGAGAAGAAAGTCACCCAGGCCGGCGGCAGCTATCTTGCCGGTCGTCCGACCTCGCCCAACTCGTTCTACGAGGCCAAGTATCGCGACCCGAACGGCGTGGTGTTCGATCTCACCCACAACGGCTGGGCCGGCGCAACGAAGGAAGTGGTCGCCAAGTCGTAATCGTTTCCGTCATCGTGCAGTGGCCGCCATCAGCGCGTTTACGGGGCGTCTTCGACGCGCTATGGCGGCCCTCGAAGGATGCGGCCCGGGCGCCCCGTGCCGTCGCCCTTCGAGGCTCGCGGAGCCTGTCATCGGGACGCGCGACTTCGCGCGGGTCGCGTTGGCTCGCACCTCAGCATGATGGAGTCGCCGCTGCCGAGCCCCCGAATGCCAGTTTATCCAGATCGCATCGTTGTCGTCGGCGCCGGCCCCGTCGGGCTCTGTCTGTCGCTCGCACTGGCGCAGGCGGACCTGAAGGTCTGCCTGATCGAGGCGCTTGGCGACGATAATTTTCTCGAACAGGTGCCGCGCGCGGGGACCAACCATCCGGCAACGCTGGAAATGTACGAGCGCATCGGCCTCTACGGAAAACTCGAGCCGCGCGGCATCGTGGCGCCGGTCTTTCATTACTGGGATCGGCACAAAGGCAAACTGATTGCGGCCTTCGACCACGCGCATCTGAAAAACGACACGCGTTTTCCCTACGTGCTGCAATGCGAGCGCATCAAGATCGTCGAGGAAGCGCTGAAAATGGCCAGAGCGCATCCGAATATCGATCTGCGCCTGCAGACCGAATTCGTCTCGTTCGAGCAGGATGCCGGCGGCGTGACCGCGCACGCCATCAATCCCGGCGGCGAGAAGGAAGCGATCAAGGGTCGTTATCTGGTCAGCGGCGAGGGCGCCCGCAGCATCGTGCGCAAGACTCTGGACATCGCGTTCGAGGGCTTCACCTACGACGATCGCACGCTCAACATCGAGGTGGCCTACGATTTCAGGAAGCACGGCTACGCCCACCGCAACTACATTTCCGATCCGCGGGAATGGTCGAACCTGTTCCACTGGAAGGGTCCCCCCGATCGCTGGCGCGTGCACTTTCCGACCGATCCCAATGCCGACGAGGATGCGCTGACGCGGCCCGAAGCGCTGCAGTCCCGCTTGCAGGGCTTCCTGCCAACCGGCAAACCGTTCGACATCGTCGGCTGCAATCTGTACGTCGTGCATCAGCGGGTGGCGCAGAAATTCCGGGTCGGCCGTGCGATCCTGGCCGGCGACTCGGCGCACGTGAACAGCCCGATCGGCGCGATGGGAATGAACTCGGGCGTCCACGACGCCTTCAATCTGGCCGACAAGCTTATTGCCATAAGCCGAGGCGAGGCCGACGACATGGTGCTCGATCGCTATGAGCGCCAGCGCCGGCATGTCGCCATCGCTCATACCCAGGCGCAGACCATCCGCAACAAGCGGCTGCTTGCCGAACGCGATCCGGCGGTGCGGCAAAAGAACCATGACGAGTTGCGGCGGACGGCGGAAGATCCGAAGCTGGCGCGCAATTTCCTGCTGCGCACGGCGCTGTTTGAAAGCCTCAGAGAAGCCGACGCCATTGCCTGAGACAGGGAGCTCGCAGATGAAGCACAAGACATTGCCGCCGATCGTTACGGCGATCGCGCTCCTCATGGGCATGAGCGCCGCGCCTTGCGCGCGCGCGGCGGATTGGCCCAGCCGGCCGATCCATTTCATCGTGCCTTTTCCGGCCGGCAGCAGCTCCGACATCGTCGCGCGAATCATCGCGCAGGGATTGGACAAAAGACTCGGTCAGACGATTGTGGTCGAGAACCGACCCGGCGCCAGCGGCGAGATTGCCTACGAGGTCGTCGCGCACGCGGCTCCCGACGGCTATACGCTCGGCCTCCTCAACACGAGTTTCGCGCTTCTGCCGAGCCTGGCGGCTACCCTTAACTTCGATCCGATCAAGAGCTTCGCCCCGGTTTCGATGCTCGGGGCCTCGCCCTTTGTTCTTGCCGGCTATCCCGGCTTTTCGGCGCATACCGTGAGGGACGTGATCGCGCTCGCCAAATCCGCGCCGGGCAAGCGCACGTTTGCCGAAGCCGGGCCGGCGACGCTGGCCAACCTTGCAGGACTCCTGTTCAACAAGATGGCCGGCATCCAAATCACCCCGGTTTCTTACCGCGGCAGCGAGCAGGAGGTGCCGGATTTGATTGCCGGCCGGGTGGACATGGCGTTCGTGACCATTCCGCCGACGTTGCCGCTCATTGAACAGGGCCGGGTCCGGGCGATTGCCGTGACCGGAGCGCAACGCAGCCCGGCGCTGCCGGACGTGCCGACGATCGCGGAGTCTGGACTTCCCGGCTATGACGCCGTCCTCTGGCAGGCGATCAACGCGCCGGCCGGCACGCCGGCGCCGATCCTGGCGCGGCTCACGACCGAGACCGATGCGCTGCTGCGCCAGCCGGGCACGAAGAATGCCCTGGCGAAAGTCGGCGTCGAAGCTGAGCCCAGTACGCCGCAGCAACTCGCCCGCCGCATCGCCGCCGATATCGCGAAATGGCACGAGGTGATCGTCAGCGCCGGAATTAAGTCTCAATAAGCGGCCCGCGCGGCGGCGCTTGACGGCTTTCCGCGCCGGGCAGATGCTTTGCTCAGACGGCGGCAACCCGGTGCTGTCTGCCCACGGAGGTTTCAATGGCTGCAAAGCTTCGTCACATCGCGCTGTCGGTCCCCGATCCGGAAAAGGCGGCGAAGTTCTTCGAGGACGCATTCGGCATGAAGCGTGTCGGCAAAGCCGGCATCGGCTGCTACGTCTCTGACGGAACGATCAATGTCGCGCTGCTGAAATACGACGACGAAGTGCCCGGCTTTCACAAGGGCTATCACGGCCTCGTTCACTTCGGCATGTGGGTGGATAACCTCGAAGAAACCGCAAAGAAGGTGACCGACGCCGGCGGCAGCTATTTCGGCGGCCGGCCCGACAACAACCCGAACACCTTCTACGAGGTGAAGTACAAGGATCCAAACGGCGTCATCTTCGATCTGACGCACAACGGCTGGCGCGGCGCGGTCAAGGACGTGGTGCCGGCCGAAGCGCAGAAGGTTCCCGCCGAATAGGCAACGCCGAGCGCATCTGAACCGCCAAGGAAGCCTCTGTCCGCGAGCGCCGCGCCGGCGCTCACCGGGCGCGAAGAGCGCAACATCAGCCCCTCACCCACCAGCAGCTATATTGTGGGTAAAGCACCGTGCCGCTCGGCCGGTACTGCAGTCCCAGCCAGTCGATGCAGCGGCGGTAAAGCAGCGCCCGCGGCGTGATCTCGATGTGCGGGCGCGCATAGCGCAGACGCGGCGCGTAGCGGTCGCGTTGAGGCGTTTGCGCCACGGCTGACGTGAAGCATGCCGCCGCAATGACAGCCGCGAGCCCGGCGATCAGCACTGACTTCTTCTTCCGCACTGACGCCTCGCGCGGTTTGCCGCCTCGTCCAGTGTATCGAGGCTCCACCATCGCCGCGCAACGGTCAAGCATCAGGCCGGCGCTTGGCCGCCGCGCCGAAGGCGCTTAAATGCAGATCATGCCCGCTTCTCTATTCGATCCGCAGGCTTGGCAGCCGTCCCAGGCCCCGTCATTGGTCGAAATGGAAACATGCGCCGAGGCCATATTCCGGCGCCTGCCAAAGCAATTTCGCGATTTGTGCACCGATCTGGTCATCCGGGTGGACGAGTTTCCAAGCGCGGAAGTTCTCAACGCCCTGCATATCCGCAGCATGTTCGGCCTGCTCGGCCTGTTCCAAGGCGTCGGCGTGCCGTTCCGCGCAGAGAGCGCGCCGCTGCAGATGCCCAACATGATCTGGCTCTACCGCCGGCCGATTCTTGCTTACTGGGCCGCCCACGACGATACGCTCGGGGCAATCGTCCAGCATGTGCTCATTCACGAGATCGGCCATCATTTCGGCTTCTCCGACGCCGACATGCATGCAATCGAGCGCGCGACGAATTGAACGAAAGGAACGAGGCAATGAGGATCGACGGCGCCTGTCATTGCGGTTTCATCACCATCGAGGGAGAGGCAGACCCGGAAAAGACGCAAATCTGCCATTGCACCGACTGCCAGGCCGGCACCGGTTCGGCGTTCCGCGTCTCCATCCCGGTCCCCGGCACCACGTTCAAGATGACCGGGCAGCCGACGCTTTATGTGAAGACCACCGCCGACAGCGGCCGGCCGCGCGTGCAGGCGTTCTGCGGCAAATGCGGCTCGCCGATCTATTCGACGACGCCCGGCGAAGGCGTGCAACCGTCCTATACGGTGCGGGTCGGCATTCTGCGCCAGCGCGACCAGTTGATCCCGCGGCGGCAGAACTGGTTTCGCTCGGCGCGCGCGTGGGTCACCGCGCTTGACGCGGTCCCCAGAAACCAGAAGCAGGCGCCGACGTGACGCCGCATGGGAGCGGGCGTGCGCACCGCGCCGGGCTTGACCGCGCCGCGGCGAGCCGTCATGAGAAGGTGTTCGCAAGCCAGTGGAGCGGATTTGACATTCGCTACCCCCTGGCCGCGATCGTGTGAAGCGAATGTCAAATCCAAAGTTCCACTAAGACTGGTATTCGCTAGTGGTCCTTTGATTCCAACATTCGCAACAGAGCATGCCGAACCCGGCTGCGAATGTGAGAATCGGATCATCAGGAATCCGCTCCATGAAAAGGTTCACGACCCTCGAAGGCGTCGCCGCGCCGCTGAAGATGATCAATGTCGACACCGACATGATCATCCCCAAGCAATATCTGAAAACGATCAAGCGCACGGGACTCGCCAAGGGCCTGTTCGCGGAAAGACGTTACCGCGACGACGGCAGCGAGAATCCCGACTTCGTGCTCAACAAGCCGGCATATCGTAAAGCCAGGATCCTGGTCGCCGGCGACAATTTCGGCTGCGGCTCCTCGCGCGAACATGCGCCGTGGGCGTTGATGGATTTCGGCATCACCTGCGTGATCTCGACTTCGTTCGGCGACATTTTCTACAATAATTGCTTCAAGAACGGCGTGCTGCCGATCAAGGTGTCGCCCGAAAATCTTGAAAAGCTGTTCGACGATGCCGAACGCGGCGCCAATGCGACGTTGACGATCGATCTGGAGAAGCAGGAAATCCGCGGCCCCGACGGCGGCGTGGTCAAGTTCGACGTCGACCCGCACCGCAAAAAGTGCCTGCTCGAAGGCCTCGACGACATCGGCCTGACCATGGTGAAGGAAGACAAGATCGAGAATTTCGAGCACCGGGCCAAAGACTCGCGGCCGTGGGCTTGATCAAGAGGGTTGGCGGAGACTCATGCAGGCCGGCAATGCCGGGCCGCGATCGGCCGCAATGGCGCAGCCGCTCGTCCGCGGTCCAGCGGGTGCAGGATCCCCGACCGGCCAAGCGCCGGGGCCGCGCAATGACCAACTCGCGTGTCCAAGCGGACTTGCTGCGAGAGAAATTCCTTATGCCGCCTCGACGTAAACCACGTCATAAAGGCACGGCTCGATCTCTCGCACGAGTTCGCCGAACCGCGGCCATTTCTGGCGGAATTCGCGAGCATGGTGCGCGGCGGCGAGCTTTTCGGCGCTGGCCCACTGGACGTAATTGACCACGTGGCTGCCGTCCTTGCTGCGATGCAGATTCACCGATACGAAACCGGGCTGCGTCGCCATGAAGCGGGCACGCTCGATCATCAAGTTGAGCACCTCTTCCTGATTGGCAGGGGACAGCTTGACCGTCGTGATCTGCGTGCAAAGGTCATTGCTTCGGTCGATTTTGGACATAGATAGTTCCTCCTGTTCCACAGGCGGATAACGCATCGCCGGAAACCGGGTTTCGCATGCACTCCTTGACGGCTTCCGACGCTCAGATCCGGCCGGCGCGTGCCTCAGCCGGCATGTCCGCGATATCCATCAGGAATCTTTCCAAGACCTATGCGTCGGGGTTTCAGGCGCTCAAGGACATCACCCTCGAAATCAGGCACGGCGAGATCTTTGCCCTGCTTGGCCCGAACGGCGCCGGCAAGACGACGCTGATCAACATCGTATGCGGAATCGTGACCCCCTCGGCCGGCTCAGTACGGGTCGGGGGGCACGACATCGCCGCGCACTATCGCGCCGCGCGCGCGATGATCGGATTGGTGCCGCAGGAACTGACGACCGACGCTTTCGAAACGCCGCCGGCGACCATGCGGCTGTCGCGCGGCCTGTTCGGCAAGGCCGGCAATCCGGCCTACATCGAGAAGGTTCTCAGGCAACTGTCGCTGTGGGACAAGAGAAATTCCCGGATCGTCACGCTGTCCGGCGGCATGAAACGCCGCCTCCTGATCGCCAAGGCGCTGGCGCACGAACCGCAAATCCTGTTCCTCGACGAACCGTCCGCCGGCGTGGACGTCGAGCTGCGCAAGGACATGTGGCAGCTCGTGCGCTCGCTGCGCGCCTCGGGAGTGACCATCATCCTCACCACCCATTACATCGAAGAGGCCGAGGAGATGGCGGATCGGGTCGGCGTGATCAACAAGGGCGAACTGATCGTGGTTGAAGACAAGGTCGAGCTGATGCGCAAGCTCGGTCGCAAGCAATTGACGCTGGAGCTCCGCGAACCGCTGGCGGCGATACCGGCCGCGCTCTCCGGCCGCGGACTCGCGCTGGCGGCCGACGGCAGGCAGTTGATCTACAGCTACGATACCAGGAGCGAAGGCACGGGCATCACCGACCTGCTCGACGCGATCCGCAACGCCGGCGTCAAGTTCAAGGATTTGCAGACGACTCAGAGTTCTCTGGAGGACATTTTCGTCGGCCTGCTGAGACAAGGATCATGAATCCGACCATGAATCTCTATGCGGTGCGGGCGATCTACCTGTACGAGATGTCCCGCACCGCGCGCACGCTGTTGCAGAGCGTCGTCTCGCCGGTGATCTCGACGACGTTGTATTTCATCGTATTCGGGGCCGCCATCGGCACTCGCATTTCCCAGATCGACGGCGTGTCCTACGGCGCCTTTATCGTGCCGGGCTTGATCATGCTGACGCTGCTGACGCAGAGCGTCATGAACGCCTCGTTCGGCATCTATTTTCCCCGTTTCGTCGGCACCATCTATGAAATCCTCTCCGCCCCGGTGTCGTCGTTCGAGATCGTGCTCGGCTATGTCGGCGCCGCCGCCACCAAGTCGATCGTGCTCGGCCTGATCATCCTGGCCACCTCGGATCTGTTCGTGCCGGTACGCATCGCCCACCCGGTTTGGATGGTCGCCTTCCTGGTGCTGACCGCGGTCAGCGCCAGCCTGTTCGGCTTCATCCTCGGCCTGTGGGCCGACAGTTTCGAGAAGCTGCAGGTGGTGCCGCTGCTCATCATCACGCCCCTGACCTTTCTCGGCGGCACATTCTATTCGACCAACATTCTCGAAGAGCCGTGGCGGACCATCACGCTGTTCGATCCGATCGTCTATCTCATCAGCGGTTTCCGCTGGAGCTTCTTCAATATCGCCGAGGTCAATGTGGGTTTGAGCCTCGGCGTCACGCTCCTGTTCATGGCGATCTGCCTGGCGATCGTCTGGTGGTTCTTCAAAACCGGGTACCGGTTGAAGAATTAGAGGCGACATGGCGGCGCGATCCGGCAAGGTGCAGGCGGTTCCCACGGACCGCCTGATCGACACCGACGCTGCGTAAACGCAAGGACGCTCAGGAATTGACGGCCTTGGCCCGCGGCGGCTCTGCGTCCGGCTGCTGCCGCCGCGCGATCGCGTTCGCGATCTCGACCGTACGCCGCGCCATCTCGGCGTGCAGGCGCTCGACCATGCGGCCTTCGACCTGGATCACGCCCTTGCCGGCGTTCTCCGGCAGGTCGAACGCGGCGATGATCTTGCGCGCGGCCTCCACTTCGTCCGCCGTCGGAGAGAACGCTTCGTTGCATGCCTCGATCTGTTTCGGATGGATGAGCGTTTTGCCGTCGAAGCCGAAGTCGCGCGCCTGGCGACACTCCTCGGCAAAGCCGTCGGCGTTGCCGAGATCATTATAGACGCCGTCGAGGATATCGAGGCCGAAGGCGCGCGCGGCGGCGACGCAGTTGGCAAGCCACGGCAGCATCGGAGTCCGACCGGGAACGATGCGCGCGCGGGTATCCTTGGCGAGGTCGTTGGTCCCCATGACGAAGCCGGAAAGCCGCGTCTCCGAATCGAGCGCCGCCGCCGCAATGGCGGCGACGTTGAGCATGGCCAAGGGCGTCTCCATCATCGCCCACACGCGAATATGCGGGTCGGTACCCATGTCGACGATGCGCGCCGCCAAATCCTGCAACTGATGAGGATCGGATATTTTGGGCACCAGCACCGCGTCCGGGCAACCATCGGCGACTGCATGCAGGTCATCGACCCACCAGCGGGTATCAAGCCCGTTGATCCGCACCAGCACCTCGCGGTCGCCGAAGCCGCCCCGCTGCAGCGTCTTTTTGATCAATTCGCGCGCCATGCCCTTGGCATCCGGCGCCACGGCGTCTTCCAGGTCGAGAATGACGCCATCGACCGGGAGTTCGCGCGCCTTTTCGAGGGCGCGTGCATTCGAGCCTGGCATGTACAGAACGCTGCGCCGCGGGCGGACACTCATCATTCGGTTCCCTCTTTCCCCATCTCCAGACTAGTGTGGCGGTTCAGAAGTCCGCATCATTCCTGCCGCGACCTCGTCATGCGGATTTCTGAACCAAAGCCACACTAGATCAATAAGTTGCTGGTGTCCTTCGATTCCGAAGTTCGCAAACGAGGGTGCCGCATAATGATGCGAACTTCGGAATCGGGACACTAGCGATCCGGCAGCAAACGTGCCACTGCCCCGTGGCGACCGGGCAGCAGGCGCCCCGGCCAAAGGGCTGCACGGAGCGAAACCGCGGGGCTGTCGAAGCGCGATGCGGCACCGGCCGTGGGTCATCGGTCCCCAACATTTGCGCAGAATGCGGGGCGACTATAGAAATCCGGCCAGATGCCGCCAAGCAGGGCGCGATATTTGGATTGGAATAGGGACGCGGAGGTCGGCTTGTCTCCCGTCCGCGGCGTTTAGCCAATGGCGAGCAGATATCGATTAGGGGTTGACGTCGGCGGCACCCACACGGACCTGGTGTTGCTCGACGTCGATAGCGGCGACACCACGGTCGAGAAGGTCTCGACGACACCCGCCAATCCCGCCTTGGGCATCATGCACGGGATCGAAAAATTCGCCGCGCGGGGCGTCAACCTGTCAGCGATCGAATTCTTTTCCCATGGCACCACGATCACCACGAATGCCCTCCTGGAGATGCGCGGCGCCAAAGTCGGGCTCCTCATCAATCGCGGCTTCCGCGCCATTCAGGAGACGCAAGGGCAAGCTCGCGACGGCAACGTGTTCGACTATTTCTTCCAAAAGCCGACACCGATCGCGCCGCAGAGTCTCACGCGCGAGATCGGCGGGCGCATCGACTACAGCGGCGCCGTGCTCGAACCGCTCGACGAAAGCGCGGTGCGCAGCGCCGCGGCCGAGCTGAAGGCGGCCGGCGTCGCCTCGCTCGCGGTCTGCTATCTCTTCTCGTTCATGAATCCCACGCACGAGCGGCGCAGCGCCGCAATCATTCGCGAGGTATTCCCGCAAGCGCATGTTTCGCTCTCCAGCGAGGTCCTGTCGCGGGTGCGGGAATGGCCGCGGCTGTCGGCAACGCTGCTCAACGCCTATCTCGCGCCCGTGCTGGTCACCTACATCGCCGACCTCGAACAGCGCCTCGACGCCGCCGGGGTCACCACGCGCCAGCGCTTTCTCATGCAATCCAACGGCGGCGTGATGCCGTTTGCCGCTGCGATAACGGGACACAAGACGGTGCAGAGCCTGTTGTCCGGCCCGGCGGCCGGCGTGCAGGCGAGCGCCAAGATGCCGCGCCAGGACCACTTGCGGACACGCGGCCTGGTCACCCTCGACATGGGGGGAACAAGCTGTGACATCGCCCTGATCGAAGGGCAGGTCCCGCTGGAAGTGACCGAAGGCACCGTGTCGCGCCGACAGCTCGATGTTCCCGCCCTCGATCTCACGACGATATCGGCCGGCGGCGGCTCGATCGTCTGGATCGACCGTGCCGGCTTTCTCTCGGTCGGTCCGCAGAGCGCCGGCGCCGATCCGGGGCCGGTCTGTTACGGCCGCGGCGGCCAGGATCCGACCGTAACCGATGCCGATCTCGTCTGCGGATTGCTCAACCCGGATTATTTTCTCGGCGGCACGCAAAAGCTCGACGCGGCAGCGGCGCGGGCCGCGGTCACGACGCGCATCGCCGAGCCGATGCGGATGACCCTGGCGCAGGCCGCGGCCGGCATCCGCCGCATTGTCGATATGCGCATGGCCGACGAGGTGCGGGTCTTTGCCGCGCGCCGCGGTATCGATCTTACGGAATTCGCGCTGCTGCCCTTCGGCGGCGCCGGTGCCGTGCATGCCAGTGCGGTCGCCGAGGAATTGGGCATGCGGCGCATCATCGTGCCGGCGCGGCCGGGCGCGTTCTCGGCACTCGGACTATTGTGCACCGACGTGCTGCACGATTACGTTCGCTCCGAGCTTTGCCCACTCGATCGGCTCGATCCGGCGCATGCGGAGAAAATCTTTCGCGAGATCGAGGCGAAGGCGGCCGGCGAGCTGATTGAAGAAGGTCTCGATCCGGGGAACGCCGCTTTCGAACGCGAGTTCGACCTGCGCTATGCCGGACAAGGCTACGAACTGCGTATTTCGCTTGGCGGACTTTGGCAGACAGCGCTGGACGGCAATGCTTTCGCCGCGGCACGTGCTCGTTTCGACGATGTGCATCAACGAATTCACGGCCACGCTGCCAGGGAGAAGAGCGTCGAGGTCGTCAGCTACCGATTGCGGGTAAGGGTCACCGTGCCGAAATACGCGCCGCAAGCGAAAGCGCCGCGCGCGCCGTCGCCGCCTTCGCCGCAGGCCATCAAGGGAACGCGCCGCGTGTACTTCGATGCCGAGGAAGCCACCGAGACGACGATTTACGACCGCGACCGACTTGAAATCGGAGCGGCCTTTGCCGGCCCCGCCATCGTCGAGCAATTCGACGCCACCAGCGTCGTGCCGCCCCGCTGGCGCGCGTCGGTCGATCGCTACGGCAGCCTCATTGTCGAAAGCGGAGGCTGAAACGGCGGCGCTTATCGTTCTTCGTCAGTGCAGAGTCCGATCGGACTGAATCGTCATTGCGAGCCAACGGACCCGCGCGAAGTCGCAAATGACGACGCAAATCGCCGTACGATCGGATCATCGTCTGGTCCTGCTCAGCCCAGCAAGCGCCATCGCGCATCATTTTGACGCACGAGTCACCGGTCGAAAGCGCGATTGAAATCAATGGGAATGCAACCAGAGCGAGAAGCCGGCTCAGCTCTGCCAGCCGAAGGCGACTTTGTCGAGCACGCGCGTGCCGAACTTCTCGGATGAGCGGGCCACCGCCTTGCCGCCGAGGGCGCGGTAGAATTCCACCGCATTATCGTTTTCGGAGAGCGCCCAAACGATCAGCGACTTGAGCGCGCTGTGCGCAAGGTCGCGCCGCGCCGCGGTGAACAGGCGCCGGCCGAATCCCAAGCCTTGGAACTCCGGCCGCAAATACAGTTCGTAGATTTCGCCGTCGTAATACAGGCTCCGCGCCCGATTGCGCCCGTAATTGGCGTATCCCGCGATCTTGTCCTCGAATTGCAGCAACGCAACGCGGCTGCCCTTGCGGATGGCACTTTCCCACCAGGCGGGACCGCGGCGGACGATGAGCTTTTCCAGCTCAGTACCCGGGATGATGCCCTGGTAGGCCGTTCGCCACGCCTCGTCGTGACATTCCGCAACCGCGGCGGCGTCGCGCGTCTTGGCGCGACGAATTTCAATAAGGACCGTGCTCATGGCGCATCAAAGCAAGCGACTCGGCGGGCTTCAAGTGCAGAGATTCACGTTCAGTTAACGATAGGGAGTATTAGCGGAATCGAGGCTCCTGCGCCATCGCCGGAAGGCGAAAAATGGATGATGGCTTCGCAATCCGCGCTCCCTGTTGCAGGAGCGCCACGGTTGACCGGATTTTGTCGCGGTCTGCGCCAAACGTCATGGAAGGAGGTAGATTCGAAGCGTCGTTGGTGCGCCGCTCGAGCGAGTGCCGAGCGCAGGGCGTCCTTGCGGCAGCCGCGATCAGACGTGCTCGGATTCCCTGCGCCGCTCACTACGTTTGCGGTCGATAGGATCCAGCAGCCTTTTGCGCAGCCTGATCGATTTCGGAGTGATTTCGACCAACTCGTCGTCCTCGATATAGGCCAGCGCCTTCTCCAGCGTCATGCGAATGGGCGGCGTCAGGCGTATGGCCTCGTCCTTGGAGTGGGTGCGGATGTTGGTCAACTTTTTGCCCTTGAGAACGTTAACCTCAAGGTCGTTGCCGCGCGTGTGCTCGCCGACGATCATGCCGCGATAGACCTTCCATCCGGGCTCGATGATCATCGGCCCGCGGTCTTCAAGGTTCCACATGGCGTAGGCGACCGCCTCACCCTGGTCGGTCGAGATGAGCACGCCATTGCGTCGGCCGGCGATCTCGCCGCGATGCGGGCCATAGGCGTGGAACACCCGGTTCATCACGGCCGTGCCGCGCGTGTCGGTCAGGAGTTCGCCGTGATAACCCAAAAGGCCGCGCGTCGGCGCGAAAAAGATGAGGCGCACGCGGCCGCCGCCGGATGGGCGCATCTCGACCATCTCTGCCTTCCGCTCGGCGAGCTTCTGCACCACCACGCCGGCGTGCTGTTCATCGACATCGATGACGACTTCCTCGATGGGTTCGAGCAATTCGCCGGAAGGGCCGCGCTGAAGCAGCACTTGCGGGCGCGAGACCGAAAGTTCGAAGCCTTCGCGCCGCATGGTTTCGATGAGGATGCCAAGCTGCAATTCTCCCCGCCCGGCGACCTCCATGGAGTCCTTTTCCGCCGACTCGGAAACCCGCAGCGCGACGTTGCCCTCCGCCTCGCGCAACAGTCGCTCGCGGATGACCCGGCTCTGCACCTTGTCGCCCTCGGTCCCCGCGAGCGGCGAATCGTTGATGCGGAAGGTCATGGTCAGGGTCGGCGGGTCGATCGGCTGCGCCGGCAACGGCTCGGTCACTTCGGGAGCGCACAGCGTATGCGAAACGAAAGCTTCCGGCAGGCCGGCAATGGCAACGATGTCGCCGGCAAACCCCTCCTCGATCGGGGTCCGTTCCAGACCGCGAAACGCCAGCACTTTGGTGACGCGTCCGACTTCGATCAGGGCGCCATGGTGGTCAAGCACCTTCACGCTCTGGTTCGGCCTTACGCTGCCGGAAAAAATCCGCCCGGTGACGATGCGGCCGAGATAGGGATTGGCCTCGAGAATGGTTCCGAGCATCCGGAACGGCCCCTCTTCAACCTCGGGCGGGGCGACATGCCGGAGCACAAGGTCAAACAGCGGCGCCATGCCTTTGTCTTGCGGACCGGCAGGATCAGCCGCCATCCAGCCCTGCTTTGCGGAACCGTAAAGCAGCGGGAAGTCGAGCTGCTCCTCGTTGGCATCGAGCGCCGCAAAGAGATCAAAAACCTCGTTGGCGACCTCCGTCGGCCGCGCGTCCGCTCGATCGACCTTGTTGATGACCACGATCGGTTTCAGGCCGACCTTGAGCGCCTTGGTGACGACGAACTTGGTCTGCGGCAGCGGCCCCTCGGCGGCGTCGACCAGAACCAACGCGCCATCCACCATGTTGAGGATGCGCTCGACTTCGCCCCCGAAATCGGCGTGGCCGGGCGTATCGACGATATTGATGCGGGCGGACTGCCAAACCAGCGAGGTCACCTTCGACAGAATGGTGATGCCGCGCTCGCGTTCGAGCTCGTTGGAATCGAGCGCGCGCTCGACCAGCCGCTGATTTTCACGAAAAACGCCGGACTGCTGCAAAAGCCTGTCGACCAGGGTGGTCTTGCCGTGGTCGACGTGGGCTATGATGGCAATGTTGCGAAGATTCATGGGCCTATTAAACCAAAACGAGCCCCGAGGGGCCCGTGCGTCCGCCGGGAATATAGTCAGCCGGCCGCCCGGCGCAACGCCATCGCCGACGGAATTGCTTCGGCCTCTTGGCGCCAAGCCTTGATTTTCCTGCCACATTTGCAGACTTTGAATGGCAGCTCCCACGCAGGGGGTTCTCTATGCGGTGCCCACTGACCGTCGCTTGCCGCCGCCGGGTTTTATGCGTCTTCCCGGCATACACTCCGTCATTCGGTACCTTTGCCCATTCCTATCGCCTGCTCGGCCGGGTGCGTGCCTTCATGCCGCCCCAGGGCCTGCTGCTGATCGCCGCTTACCTGCCGCGGGGCTGGGAGGTGCGCTTCATCGACGAGAACATCTCGCCGGCGCGGGCGTCCGATTTTGCCTGGGCCGACGCCGTGTTCGTCAGCGGCATGCATATCCAGGCTCCGCAAATCCACGGCATCGCCGCGCGCGCCAAGGCCGCCGGCAAAGTCACCGTGCTCGGCGGCGCCTCCGTGTCCGGCGCGCCCGATCTCTATTCGGAATTCAATTACCTCCACATCGGGGAGATGGGGGATGCCACCGACCAGCTAATCGCCTGCCTCGATACGAGCGTCGCGCCGCCGCCCGCGCAACGGCGGTTCGAAACCAAGGAGCGGCTGGCGCTGAGCGAATTTCCCTTCCCCGCCTACGACCTGATCAGACTCAATCGCTACATGATCGCCAGCCTGCAATTTTCCAGCGGCTGTCCCTACCGCTGCGAGTTCTGCGACATCCCCGCGCTCTATGGTCGCCAGCCCCGGCTCAAGACCGCCGAACAGATCATGGCCGAACTCGACACGATGCTGGCGCAGCCCGGCCATCCCCCCGTGGTCTATTTTGTCGATGACAATTTCATCGGCAACCGCAAGGCAGCCCGCGAGATGCTGCGCCACCTTGTGCAGTGGCAGCGCAAGCGTGACTATCCGCTGGTGTTTGCCTGCGAGGCGACACTCAACCTGGCGAAACAGTCTGAAATCCTGGCGCTGATGCGCGAGGCACAGTTCCAGTCGGTCTTCGTCGGCATCGAGACCCCGGAAATCGACGCGCTCAAGGCCATGCACAAGGACCAAAACGCCACCCTGCCGATGATGGAGGCGATCAACATCCTCAACAGCTACGGCCTGGAGGTCACCTCGGGCATCATCCTCGGTCTCGACACCGACACGGCCGATACGGAGGGCCGGCTCAAGGCCTTCATCGATGCGTCCCGGGTGCCGATGTTGACCGTCAATCTCCTGCAAGCGTTGCCGCGTACGCCGCTCTGGGAACGCCTCAAACGCGAGGAGCGATTGATCACCGACGACAGCGGCCTGGAAAGCAATGTCCGCTTTCTGCGGCCGTACGACGAGGTGGTGGCGACGTGGAAGCGCTGCATCGCCTACGCCTACGACCCGGAGCGACTGTTCGCCCGTTTTTCCTATCAGGTCGAGGCCACCTACCGGAACCGCATGCACGGGCCCGCACGCGGCAAGCTCACGATCAACAATCTTCGCGCAGCCCTGGTGCTCGCGTTCAACATCGCGCTTCGCGTCGGATTGCTTGCCGATTACCGACGTTCGTACTGGCGCGCCGCCGGCCGTGCGCTGCGTCATGGCCAGATCGACGCGGCGCTCGGCATGGGGCTGGTCGGCCATCATCTCATTCGGTTCACGCGCGAGGCGCTGCGCGGAGAGCAAAACGCCTCATTCTATTCGACGCACAGGCGCCGCAGCGCATCAAAGGGCGACGAGCCAATGCCGCTGCTGCGCCGCTCGGCGTAACGCGTTCGCGAGGCGACGCCGCCCGTCAACAAGCCATGAACAGGGCCGCGTCCGCCTTGCGGCCGCCGGCTTTCGGACCGATATAGTTGCAATTGGCACCGGGCGACCAAACATTGACCGGGCGGTCGCCGGTGGAGCCTTGGATTTGACATTCGCTTCATGAGCGAGTGGCGTTGGGGTAGCGAATGTCAAATCTGCACCACTAGATTCGCCGGAGGGGCAGATGCGATTCCGACAGCAAGCCGCTTCGTGGCAGGATTTTGCCGCGTTCGCGCGGGGCATGGCTGCCGACGAAGCGTCATTGCGCCGCAAGGTGTGGCGCAGGCTGTTGCGCGAAGCCGCGAGCCTGCCTTTGGCCGAACAACTGCTCACCGCTCATTATTGCGCCTTCGATCGCCGCACTCCGCTCTACGTGAAGGCCATACTGGTCGGCGCGATCGCCTACTTCGTCGTGCCGGATCATCTGATTCCGAAGTATGTTTCTCTGATCGGTTTCGCCGACGACGCGGCGGTGCTTGCCACCGCCTTCAAGGCCGTGTCGTCGCACATTAGACCCGAGCACCGTGCGGCGGCGCGCCGCGCGCTCGAGCGCCTGCGCAGTGAATCGCCTGCGCAGTGAAAGGTAACGCCGCGCCTGCCCGCCCGCACCTGGCTGTCGATGCCGCTTGCGGCGCTTGCCGAGGCGCCGGCCGGCAAAACGACGAATTCTCGAACTGAAAAACCGTCCTCAATAAGCTTGGCCGCGCTACGGCCGCAGTACGATTTTACCCATCACCTTGCGGTCGGCGATGGCCTTGAGTGCGGCTGCGGTCTCGGCCAGGGGATAGACCGCGTGAACGTGCGCGCTCAGCTTGCCCTCAAGGCACCAGCGCGCGATGTCGGTCATGAGCGCGCGCTGCTTCATGGGCTCCCGCTTGTTCCAGGTGCCCCACAACACGCCGCGGATGTCGCAGCTCTTGAGCAGCGCGAGGTTGAGGGGGATTTTGGGAATCTCGCCGGCGGCAAAACCGACCACCAGATAGCGGCCGAGCCAGCCGAGCGAACGCACGGCCGGCTCCGCGTAGGGACCGCCGACCGGATCATAGACGACGTCGATACCACGCTCGCCGCCCAGCCTTTTCAGCGCATCGCGTAAGTTCTCTTTGCTGTAATCTACCGTCTCGTCCGCCCCGTGCGCGCGCGCAAAGTCGAGCTTTGCCGCGGACGAGGCGCAAGCGATGACGCGCGCGCCCATCATTTTGCCGAGTTCAACCGCGGCAAGCCCGGTACCGCCGGACGCCCCCAGCACGACGAGCGTCTCCCGCGGCGCAAGCTGCGCGCGCTCGCGTAGCGCATAGAGCGTCGTACCGTAGGTCACGGTCAATCCCGCGGCACGATCGAAATCGAGATTTTCCGGCAGCTTCACGACCTGCTGCGCCGCGATAGCCACGCGCTCCCGCGCAGCGCCCCAGCCCATATAACCCATCACCCGGTCGCCTGGCGAAATATCCAGAACGTCGGTCGCAACGGCCTCGACGATCCCCGCGAACTCGGCTGCCGGGGAGAACGGAAACGCTGGCTTGTGTTGGTACTTGCCTGCAATGATGAGCGTGTCGAAGAAATTAAGCGCTGCGGCCTTGACGCGCACCAGAATTTCACCCGCCGCCGCCTGTGGCGGCGCAATGTCGGCCAGTTCCAGCTCGTCTGGCCCGGCGAAATGAGTACACAGCACAGCTTTCATAGGTCTTATTTAGCATATCTTTCTGCCGGTCCCCGACTCGACGGCAGTCCGCTCGAGGAGAGGACCCGCCGGCCGCGCGCACGGCCCAGCCGATCCGCGCATCCCGAGCGCCGTCGAATTGCCAACCGGCTTTGCCGGATTGGATAAAGATTGAAATGTTTGCTATCAAGGAACCGGATTGGGGAGGTCGGATGCATCATCGCCGAGCTTTATCCAGCGTTCTCGCGGTTCTGCTTGCCGCGGGATTTGCCGGCTCAGTGTACGCGCAGCAATCGCAGGAGCCGCCTGCCCCGCCGGCGCATGCGGCGAAACGCAAGCCGCCGGAGAGGAAACCTCCTACTGCCCAGACGACGGAGGCCAAGCCGACGCTGCTTGGCCAATATGCTGATTGGGGCGCTTACACCGCTACTCCGGGAGGCAAGAAAATCTGCTTCGCGATCGCCAAACCGACGTCGGCGGAAACCAAGCCTGCCAATCGGCCGCGCAATCAGCCCTACATGTTCATCACCACCCGGCCGGCCGACAAGGTGACCAACGAGGTCTCGGTCTCCGTCGGCTATCCCTTGAAGACCGGCACCGAAGCGAGCGCGCAGGTCGGCTCCACGACCTTCGCATTTTACACCCAGGGCGATGGCGCCTGGATCAAAAACACGGCGGAAGAAGCCCACATGGTCGACGCCATGAGGCACGGCGACACGGTGGTGGTAAAAGGCGAGTCATCGAGGGGAACGCAAACCACCGATACGTACTCGCTCAAGGGACTTTCGGAGGCGCTCGATCGCGTTGCACAGGAGTGCCAGTAGCCATCTTTCCATTCTGCCGGGACGGATTATCTAGTGTCCCGATTCCGAAGTTCGCGTCATTATGCGGCAGCCTCGTTTGCGAACTTCGGAATCGAAGGACGCTAGCAACTCATTGATGTCGTGTGGCTTTGGTTCAGAACTCCGCATGACGAGGGCGCGGCAGAAATGATGCGGACTTCTGAACCGCCACACTAGCGATCAGGCAGGGAGTGCCCTTCGCTGCTGGATTGATCCATGACGCGTGCCGCAGTTCGGGCGGATGCCCTTACGTCGCTCGGCCTCATCGAGAAACGCCCTCTCGAAAGCTATGTCGCGCCCGATAAGCCCTCGCTTGTCGGCTGGTCGCGCGCAGCGCTCGCCGCTGCGCTCGGCGACATCGGCGTGGCTGAGCCGCAGCGCCGCATGCGGGTGCAGCAGATCTGGCACTGGCTTTACCTGCGCGGCGCACAAAGCTTCGATGAAATGACGACCCTGTCGAAGGAATTGCGCGCGGCGCTGGCAGGCCGGTTTACGCTGGCCCGGCCTGAAGCCGCCGACGAGCAGATTTCGGTCGATGGGACGAGAAAATGGCTCGTCCGGCTGCCTGGCGAAGTGGCCGGCCGGCCGCATGACGTCGAATGCGTCTATATTCCCGAAACCGATCGCGGCACTCTTTGCATTTCCAGCCAGGTCGGCTGCACGCTCAATTGCTCGTTCTGCCACACCGGCACGCAGCGCCTCGTCCGCAATCTGACGGCCGGCGAGATCGTGGGCCAGGTCCTGCTGGCGCGCGACAGGCTGGCGGATTGGCAACAGCCGCCGGGGGCAGGCAACAGGCCCGAGTCGCGGCTCATCTCCAATATCGTCGTGATGGGCATGGGCGAACCGCTCTACAATTTCGAAGCGGTACGCGACGCGCTCAATCTGGTGGCGGACGGCGACGGCTTGAGCATTTCCAAGCGACGCATCACGCTGTCGACATCGGGGGTGGTGCCGCAGATACCCCGCGTCGGGACCGAGATCGGCGTGATGCTGGCGGTTTCCTTGCACGCGGTGACAGACGACGTGCGCGACCAACTCGTCCCGCTCAATCGCAAATACCCGTTGCGCGAGCTGCTTTCAGCCTGCCGCAATTACCCCGGCCTTTCCAACGCGCGACGCATCACGTTCGAATACGTCATGCTCAAGGGCGTCAATGACTCGCTTGCCGACGCCAAAGCCCTGGTGCGGCTCATCAAGGGCATCCCCGCCAAGATCAATCTGATCCCGTTCAATCCGTGGCCCGGCAGCAAATACGAGTGCTCCGACTGGGAGCAGATCGAAAGATTCTCGGAAATCGTCTTCGATGCCGGCTATGCCTCGCCGGTGCGCACCCCGCGTGGTCGCGACATTCTTGCTGCCTGCGGCCAGCTCAAGAGCGCAAGCGAAAAACTCACCGCCCGCGAGCGCTTGGCGCTGCGCGCGATGGCAATGACGGACTGACATCGACAATGACGATCATCGCCCGCCTGTTCATGGTGTTGATCGCGTATGTTCTGGCCTGCCTCGCGGCCTCGATTGTACTTGCCGTCGGCGCACTGCCCCCGCAATGGGATCAATGGGCGACGCAGAGCGTGCCGGGGGCGGTGCTATGGTCCCTGATTGCCATAGGCGGCGCCGTCATTGCCGCCGTCGCTGTGCTGCCGGCGATCCTGTTGATCGCGCTGGCCGAAGGTTTCGCTTGGCGTTCCGTGATTTTCTATGGCGCGGTCGGAGGCCTGCTGGCGCTGGCCCTTCGGTACGGAATCGATTTTGCCCGCGACAGCGGCGCGCCTGAGCACATTTTGCCCCATGGCCACGAAGTGATCGCGGCTTCGGGCATCGCCGGGGGCCTGGTGTATTGGGCGTTCGCCGGCCGCAAGGCGGGTTTCCGGAAATGATCATGGTCGCACAAAAACCAGCGGACCGTCGGTCATGAACCGAACCGGGTTAGTGATCGGCCTCCTGATCGCCGCGGTCATTGGCGTGCTTTTTGCGGCCTATCCGCGATTGGACATTGAAATTTCCGCGCTCTTCTACAATCGCCAAAAAGATTTGTTCGTGGTCAACTCCCAATCGTGGGCTCTGGGCCTGCGCGCCGGGGCACGATGGCTCATCACGCTCATACTGGCGCCGGCCTGCCTCGCCATTATCGGCAAGCTGATCATGCCCCGGCGCCGCATGCTTGTCGGCAGCCGCGCCGCCGTTTTCCTCATTGTGACGATGGCACTCGGGCCTGGGCTTCTTACCAATGTGATCCTGAAAGACCATTGGGGCCGCGCGCGGCCGATCGACATTGCCGAATTCGGCGGGCCCCTCCACTTCACCCCTTGGTGGGACCCGCGCGGCGACTGCCCGACCAATTGCTCGTATATTGCCGGCGAGCCTTCCGGCGGGTTCTGGACGCTCGCCCCGGCCGCGTTGGCGCCGCCGCAATGGCGCGCCCTGGCCTATGGCGCAGCGCTGGCTTTTGGCGCGGCAATCGGAGTCTTGCGCATTGCCGGCGGCGGCCATTTCTTCACCGACGTGGCGTTCGCCGGAATCTTCATGTTCATTCTGATATGGGTCACGCACCGATTCATGTTTCGCTGGGCTGCCGACCGCGTCGACGATGAAGCCGCCGAACGTAAACTGGGCGAGGCCGGTGGCGCTGTCCATCGCGCCCTCGCGGCACTCTTGCGGCTGCTCGCTCCGCGGCCCGGCAAACCTTCCTGAGAGCTGCGAACGCTTGCGCCGCATCGGCCGCAGTCTATAGTCCGCCCGCATTTGCTGGGATTTGCCAATGTCGAACAGCGGTTTCGAGACGCGCAGCGTTAAAAAAGTGGTGCTCGCCTATTCGGGCGGGCTCGATACCTCGATCATTCTCAAGTGGCTGCAGACCACCTATGGCTGCGAGGTGGTGACCTTTACCGCCGACCTCGGCCAGGGCGAGGAGCTTGAACCGGCGCGGAAGAAGGCGCTCACGCTCGGCATCAAGCCGCAGAACATCTTCATCGAGGATCTGCGCGAAGAATTCGTGCGCGACTACGTGTTTCCGATGTTCCGCGCCAACGCGCTCTACGAAGGGCAATACCTGCTCGGCACCTCGATCGCGCGCCCGCTCATCGCCAAGAAGCAGATCGAGATCGCCGAGGCGGTGGGAGCGGACGCTGTCGCTCACGGCGCCACCGGCAAGGGCAACGACCAGGTACGCTTCGAGCTGTCCTATTACGCGCTCAAGCCCGACGTGAAAGTCATCGCACCGTGGCGCGAATGGGATTTCAAATCGCGCGAGGCGTTGATCGCATTCGCCGAGCAGAACCAGATTCCGATTGCCAAGGACAAGCGCGGCGAAGCGCCGTTCTCGACCGACGCCAATCTCCTGCACACGTCTTCCGAGGGCAAGGTGCTGGAAAATCCGGCCGAAGAGGTGCCGGATTACGTCTATTCGCGCACCGACGACCCCGGTGCCGCGCCCGACCAGCCGGACTACATTACGGTCGATTTCGAGCGCGGCGACGCGGTCGCGCTCGACGGCGAGAAGCTCAAACCCGCCGAACTGCTTGGACGGCTCAACGCGCTCGGCCGACGTCACGGCATCGGCCGGCTCGACCTCGTCGAAAACCGCTACGTCGGCATGAAGTCGCGCGGCATGTACGAGACGCCGGGCGGCACCATTCTTTACGCCGCGCATCGCGGCATCGAGCAGATCACGCTCGACCGCGGCGCCGCCCATCTCAAAGACGAGCTGATGCCGAAATATGCCGAGCTGATCTATAACGGCTTCTGGTTCGCGCCCGAGCGCGAAATGCTGCAGGCGGCGATCGACTTGAGCCAGAAGTTCGTCGCCGGCCGCGTGCGATTGAAGCTCTACAAGGGCAATGTCGGCGTGGTCGGGCGTGACAGCAGGTATTCGCTGTACGACCAGGATCTTGTAACGTTCGAGGAAGGCAAGGTCGCCTATGACCAGCGCGACGCCGCAGGCTTCATCCGGCTCAACGCGCTCCGCCTGCGTACGCTCGGACAGCGGAAGCGGAAGCTGAAGTTGTGAATCTTGTCATTGCGAGAAGCGAAGCGACCAGGCAATCCGGCCTCCAAAGCTCAAGAGTGGATTGCTTCGCTTCGCTCGCAATGACGGGGATCACACCTGCCGCTCGACCAGCGCGCGCTTGATTTCGGCAATGGCCTTCGCCGGATTGAGATGCTTGGGACAGGCCTTCGTGCAATTCATGATCGTGTGGCAGCGGTAGAGGCGGAACGGATCTTCCAGGTTGTCAAGCCGCTCGCCGGTCGCCTCATCGCGGGAATCCACGATCCAGCGCCGCGCCTGCAACAGCGCCGCCGGGCCGAGGAAACGATCGGAATTCCACCAATAGCTCGGGCAGGCCGTCGAGCAGCAGGCGCAGAGAATGCACTCATAGAGCCCATCGAGCCGCTGCCGGTCCTCATGGCTCTGCTTCCATTCCTTGCGCGGCGTCGGCGACACCGTTTGCAGCCACGGCTCGACCGAGGCGTGCTGGGCGTAGAAATTGGTGAGGTCGGGGACAAGGTCCTTCACGACCGGCATGTGCGGCAGCGGATAGATGCGGATGGGTCCCTTGATGTCGCTCATCGCCTTGGTGCAGGCGAGCGTGTTGACGCCGTCGATATTCATCGAACAGGAGCCGCAGACGCCTTCGCGGCAGGAACGGCGAAAGGTCAGCGTGGCGTCGATGTTGTTCTTGATCCAGATGAGCCCGTCGAGCACCATGGGCCCGCAATCGCCGGTATCGACGGTGTAGGTGTCGATGCGCGGATTGCGCCCGTCATCGGGATTCCACCGATAGATACGGTACTCGCGCTCGGCCTTGGCGCTCGTCGGCCGCGGCCAGGTCTTGCCTTCGGTGATTTTCGAATTTTTCGGCAGCGCAAACTGGGCCATGCGTAAGAGACCTCGAACTTTCAATACACCCGCTTGACCGGCTCGATGTAGGACACATCGTTGGTCAGGGTGAACGAGTGAACCGGCCGGTAATCGATGGTCACCTTGCCTGACTCGACATCGAGCCAGGCGAGCGTGTGCTTCATCCAGCCCTTGTCGTCGCGTTCGGGAAAATCCTCGCGCGCGTGCGCGCCGCGGCTTTCGGTGCGGTTGACGGCGGAATCCATGGTGACGACCGCCTGCTCGATCAGGTTGGCGAATTCCAGCGTTTCGATCAGATCGGAATTCCAGATCAGCGAACGGTCGGAGACGCGCACGTCGGCAATTCCGGCGAAGACTTCGTGAATGAGCTTCGACCCCTCCTGCAGCACTTCCCCGGTGCGAAAAACCGCGCAATTGCTCTGCATTACATGCTGCATGCGGCCGCGCAACTGCGCCGTCGGAGTCGGGCCGGAGGCGTGGCGGAACTTGTCGAGGCGCGACAGCGGCCGCTCGGCAGAATCCTTCGGCAGTTCGGGCTGCTTGTCGTTCGCCGTCAGGATTTCGGCGCAGCGCAATGCCGCCGCGCGGCCGAACACGACGAGATCGATGAGCGAGTTCGAGCCAAGCCGGTTGGCGCCGTGCACCGAGACGCAGGCCGCCTCGCCCAGCGCCATCAGGCCCGGAACGACGTGGTCGGGATTGCCGCCGCGCTTGGTCATCGCCTCCCCATGATAATTGGTGGCGATGCCGCCCATGTTGTAATGCACCGTCGGCACGATCGGCACCGGCTCGCGCGTCAGATCGACGCCGGCGAAGATGCGCGCCGATTCGGTAATGCCCGGCAGCCGTTCGGCAAGGATCTTCGGGTCGAGATGATCGAGATGAAGGTAGATGTGGTCCTTCTTCGGCCCGGCCCCGCGGCCTTCGCGAATCTCGATCGTCATGGCGCGCGAGACCACATCGCGCGAGGCAAGGTCTTTCGCCGACGGCGCGTAGCGCTCCATGAAACGCTCGCCTTCGGAATTGACCAGATAGGCGCCTTCGCCGCGCGCGCCCTCGGTGATCAGCACGCCGGCGCCGTAAACTCCGGTCGGGTGGAATTGCACAAATTCCATATCCTGCAGCGGCAGCCCGGCGCGAAGCACCATGGCATTGCCGTCGCCGGTTTGCGTGTGCGCCCCCGTGCATGACGCGTAGGCGCGGCCATAGCCGCCGGTCGCGACCATCGTTATCTGCGCGGAAAAGCGATGGATCGAGCCGTCGTCGAGGTTGAGCGCGACTACACCGCGGCAGCAGCCGTCCTCGTCCATGATCAGGTCGATGGCGAAATATTCGACAAAAAACTCGGCCGAATGGCGCAACGCCTGACCGTACATCGTGTGCAACATCGCGTGGCCGGTACGGTCGGCAGCGGCACAGGTGCGCTGGGCGGTTCCCTTGCCGTAGTGGGTCGTCATCCCGCCGAATGGCCGTTGGTAGATTTTGCCGTCCTCTTCCCGGCGGGAGAACGGAAGGCCCCAATGTTCCAGTTCGTAGACCGCTTCGGGCGCGTTGCGGCACAGGTACTCGATGGCGTCCTGATCGCCCAACCAATCGGAACCCTTGACCGTGTCGTACATGTGCCAGCGCCAATCGTCCTCGCCCATGTTCCCGAGCGCGGCGGCGATACCGCCCTGGGCCGCAACGGTATGCGAGCGCGTCGGGAACACCTTGGTGATGCAGGCAGTGCGCAAGCCTGCCTCGCTGCAGCCGACCACCGCGCGCAGCCCCGCGCCGCCCGCACCGACAACGACGACATCGTAGACGTGGTCTTCAATTGCGTAGGCGCGGCCGTTGATGGCTGGAGCCGGGGCGTTGGCGTTCGCTTCACTGGCTGCCATGGTTCAAAGCCCGAAGGAAAGCTTGAGTAAGCCGTAAACTGCCGTCAGCCCGACAATGACGACGAAGAAGTTGTTGGCGATGATCAGAGCGAGTCTTGCAAGCTCGTCGTGGACATAGTCCTCGATGATGACCTGCATGCCGACCCTCATATGGATGGTGATCGTTGCGACGAACAGCAGCATGATGATGGCGACCGGCGCGGACCCCAGGATCTGCGCCGCGGCGGGCTGGTTGCGTCCGAGCAGGATGATCATGATGACCACCGCCGCAATGGTCAGCGGAATACTCGCGACCGCCGTCACCCGCTGTACCCAAAAATCCCCGGTGCCGGATTTCGCTGCGCCGTAGCCACGAACCTGCGCGAGCGGGGTGCGAATATGATGGGGCGTATTCATTGCGGTCCACCCCAGGCGAGAAGTCCGACGATCCACAAAATCACCGTGATTGCGATCGAGCCGATCAGGTTGGCAGCGGCCAGCCATTCGCGCTCGTTCGGCCCGAAGCCGCGCCCGGTGTCCCAGATCAAGTGGCGGATGCCGCCGAGCATGTGATGAAAGAGCGCCCAGGTGTAACCGAACAGGATCAGGCGCCCGATCCAGGAACCGGCGAATGCCTGGAACTTGGCGTAGCCATCAGGGCCTGCCGCGGAATTCAACCACCACGCCAGCAGGATCGTCCCGAAATAAAGGCCAAACCCGGTGATCCGATGCACGATCGACATCGTCATCGTCAAGGTCGGCCGATAAATCTGCAGGTGAGGTGACAACGGCCGTTCGGTCGCTGGCCGCCCTTCGAGCGAACGCATCTCGACCATGAAGCTCATCCGATTCCGGCTCGATTGGGAGATTCGAGCCAACGAGCGTTCCTATCCAATCCGCACCACCGCAGCAATGCAGCAAAACATCCGGGGCTCGCTCTCTACCGGTGCCTCGTTTCGCCCATTGCGAAAGGTTAGCATCGGATTATGCTATTGCAATTGGCTTTTGATGAAGCCTCCCTTCGTTAAACCCGAAGGATACGCGTGCGCTTCGATCTTGCAGACCTCAGCCTGTTCCGCCACGTGGTCGAGGCGGGCAGCATCACGCACGGCGCCGAGCGTGCGCATCTTGCGCTTGCCGCCGCCTCGGCGCGCATCCGCAACATGGAGGACGCGCTCGGCATCGCGCTGCTGACGCGCGGTCGCGCCGGCGTCGTACCGACACAGGCCGGCCGCACGTTGCTGCAGCACGCGCGCACCATCCTGCGCCAAGCCGAGCGCCTGCATGAAGACCTTGGCGCCTACGGCAACGGCCTCGCCGGACAGGTTCGGGTGCTGTCGAATACCAACGCGTTGACGGAATTTTTGCCGGAAGCGCTCAGTTCGTTTTTGTCTGCGCATCCGAACGTCAGCGTTGATCTGGAGGAGCGGCTGAGCGACGAGATTGTCGGTCTCATTGCCGAAGGCGTCGCCGACCTCGGCATTGTCGCCGGCACGGTGGATGCCGGGGCGCTCGAAACCTACCCGTTCCGCAGCGATCGCTTCGTGCTGGTGGTCGCGCGCGGCCATCCGCTGGCGAGCAGGGCGAATGTCGGATTTGAGGACGTGCTCGATCACGACTTCGTCGGTCTCGACCGGTCCAGCGCCTTGCAGCGGTTTCTTTCCGCCAAAGCCGTGCGCATCGGCCGGCCGTTGCGCCTGCGCGTCCAGTTGCGCTCGTTCGATGCCGTGTGCCGGCTGGTCGAATGCAAGGTCGGCGTCGGCATCGTGCCGGAAACGACCGCGCGCCGCGCGCAAAAAACGGCGGCTATCGCGATTGTGCCGCTGAACGATCATTGGGCGGAGCGCGAACTCACCATTTGCGTCCGCAACATGAATGACTTACCGCTTTATGCGCGGCAGCTCGTCCAGCATTTGCGGCGACCGGCACCGGTACCTGCAAGGTCGGCCGCTCCCACGCCGGTTGATTGATCGGCAATTGCTCTGGCGGCTTTTCTGTCGAAGCATGATCCTTGCGGGGAACCGGCATCAATCTTTCCAGATGATGCTCAGCGCGGAACCAGTGCCCAATAATCCAGGTCGAGGATGACGGCCGGATGGTTCTCCTCGCCGTTTTTGTACGGGAAATCCGAGCACGGGTGGTCCTTGGTCGCGACCGTGCGCAACCGCAGCGCCGCGACATCGCTTCGCCCGGGCAATTCCGCTTTGGCCAGCACCTCGGACCAGGCGAAAACGGTAGAGCCGGCGAACAGCGGCGCGACGTGACGGCCGCCATTGATCGCGGCGACGTGAAAGGCGTTGGCGAGCCCATTGAAGGATAGAGCCCGCGCCAGCGAGATGACGTGACCGCCATAAATCAGCCGACGACCGAAACGGCCCTTGCCTTCCGCATATTGGTTGAAATGGATGCGCGCGGTGTTCTGGTAGAGCCGCGTCGCGATCATATGCTCGGCTTCCTCGACAGTGACGCCGTCGACGTGATCGATCTTCTCGCCGACCTCATAATCGCCGAAGCGACCGGGGCCGCCGGCCAGAGCGAAGTCGTAATCGACAACGTCGATCGGCGGACAGGCTTCTCCCAGCACCTTGGGATCGAGCACGGTCGGCAGCCGCGGCACGTGATCGCCCGGCGGCGGCGCTGCTTCGTTGCCCTTGCGCACCATCACCCAGCGCACATATTCGAGCACCGGCGCACCGTCCTGGTTGGTGCCGGTGGTTCGCACATAGACGATGCCGGTCTTGCGGCTGGAATTTTCCTTGAGCCCGATCACCTCGGACAGCGCAGACAGCGTATCGCCGGGATAGACCGCCTTGCGGAAGTAGCAGCCGGCGTAGCCGAGATTGGCGACCGCGTTGAGCGACACGTCGGGCACCGTCTTGCCGAAGATGATGTGAAACACCAGGAAATCGTCGAGCGGGGCGCGCGGAAAGCCGATCGCTTTGGCGAACTCGTCGGAGGACTGCACCGCAAAGCGACCGCCGAACAGGCCCGTATAGAGCGCCACGTCGCCGACGGTGACGGTGCGCGGCGTGGCATGACGGATCACCTGGCCGATGCGGAAATCTTCAAAGTAACGACCCGGACTGGTCTTTCCCATTGACGGACCCTTTGCAAAACAGCCGTTCGGCGGCCTTTCGAGTAGAGCGGATTTGACATTCGCTATCCCCGAGCCACTCGCTCGTAAAGCGAATGTCAAATCCAAAGCTCCACTCGTGTGGCGGTTCAGAAGTCCGCATCATTCCTGCCGCGACCTCGTCATGCGGAGTTCTGAACCAAAGCCACACTAGATCAATAAGTTGCTAGTGTCGTTCGATTCCGAAGTTCGCAAACGAGGGTGCCGCATAATGATGCGAACTTCGGAATCGGGACACCAGCGCTTATATTTGCCAGTGGTCCTTTGATTCCAACATTCGCACAAGGGGGGCCAAAATGGGATGCGAATGTTGGAATCGGACCACTGGCCGAGTGAAGCGGCCCGGAAAAGGCGAGGCGCCATGCTCACGTTCACGTGTCACCAAGCCGCGCCGCGCGTGACGGGAATGTGAGCCCATATGCGCAATCGGATTGGTATAGATTGCGACTCATTCGGACGGAGCCATTTCGGACGGAGCCATTTCGGACGGAGCCATGTCGATCGAGGCTGCAGCCACGACCCTCGCCCCCGCCAAGGCGACCGCTCCGGAGCGGCTGGTCCATCCGCTCTGGGTGCGCGTGACCCATTGGATCAACGCGCTTGCCGTGCTGATGATGATCGGCTCAGGCTGGCAGATCTACGACGCCTCGCCGCTGTTCGACTTCACGTTCCCGCGGCAGATCGCGCTGGGCAATTGGCTTGCCGGCGCACTGTTGTGGCATTTCGCCGCGATGTGGCTTCTGGTGGTCAACGGCGTCGTTTATTTTACTTTTGGAATCCTGACCGGTCGTTTTCGCGCCAGGTTCTTTCCAATCCGCCCGCGCGACCTTGCGCGCGATTTTCTCGCGGCATTGCGCGGCAAGCTCTCGCATGAGGACCTGACGGTGTACAATGCGATACAGAAACTGCTCTATCTCGGGGTGCTGCTCGCGGGAATCGTCATTGTGCTCTCCGGCCTGTCGATCTGGAAGCCGGTGCAGTTCTGGTGGCTGACCGCGTTTTTTGGCGGTTACAACACCGCGCGCTATGTGCATTTCGCCGCCATGAGTTCGATTGTCGCCTTCCTCGCCGTTCACGTTGTTCTGGCGTTTATTGTACCGAAAAGCTTGCGGGCAATGATCTTGGGGCGCTGAGACACCATGGAGAAGACGATGCGCCGCCGCCGCAAACATCCGTCCGGAGTCGACCCCGATCTCCTGATCCGGGATGCGGCGAAACTGCTGCGGCCGCCGTCGCGGCGCCTGTTCCTGCGCGGCATCGCAAGCGTCGGTGCGCTGGCAACGCTCACCGGCTGCGACATCATCGACGGCGACACCTCGGAAAACGCGTTGCGCGTGATTTCGCGCTTCAACGACTGGGTGCAGGCCCGGCTGTTCAATCCGCACACGCTGGCGCCGACCTATTCGGAAAGCGACGTGACGCGGCCGTTTCCGTTCAACGGCTTCTATGACGAGGACGAGGCCCCGGTCATTGACGGGGACAAATACCGATTCGAAGTCGGCGGTCTCGTCGACAACAAGAAGCCGTGGACTGTTGCCGACCTGTATAAGTTGCCGGAAGTCTCGCAGATCACGCGCATGGTTTGCGTCGAGGGCTGGAGCGTCATCGGCTCGTGGCAGGGCGTGCGGCTGTCCGACTTCCTCAAAATCGTCGGCGCCGACACCACCGCCAAATATGTCTGGTTTCAATGCGCCGAGGGCTATTCCAACACGATCGACATGCCGACCGCGCTGCACCCGCAGACGCAAATGGCCCTCAAATTCGACCACAAGGTCCTGCCGACCATCTACGGCTACCCGTTGCGCATTCGCATCCCGACCAAGCTCGGCTTCAAGAATCCGAAATACGTGACCGCCATGTGGGTACAGAACAACGACGCCGGCGGCTATTGGGAGAACCAGGGCTACAACTGGTTCAGCGGGCTGTAGGCCGCGACACCTTGCCAAGCCGACGATAGGCCTTTAGCAAATCCCTCACCGTCATTCCGGGACGCGCGCAGCGCGAGCCCGGAATCCATAGTCCCCCGTAAGTTGGACGTGATCTCGCACGCCCGGGTTTATGGATTCCGGAGCCTCGCTTCGCTCGGCTTCCGGAATGACGCCGATTGGATAGCGCGAGGCGTCCCGCATGGCCACTCACAAGCTTCTGCTTCTGCCCGGCGACGGCATCGGTCCGGAAGTCATGGCCGAGGTGAAACGGCTTCTCGGCTTCTTCGCCAAAACCGGCATGGCCGCATT
Organism: Xanthobacteraceae bacterium; assembly: GCA_030041005.1. Classification (GTDB taxonomy): domain Bacteria; phylum Pseudomonadota; class Alphaproteobacteria; order Rhizobiales; family Xanthobacteraceae; genus BOG-931. The sequence goes on along the minus strand of JASHOR010000043.1, from coordinate 73,509 downwards.
CGCGACCGAGGAAGGGCTGGTCGGCGGCGCCTGTTACGATGCCCACAAGGTCGCCATCACCGAGGAGACCATGGCCAAGGCGCACGAGGCCGACGCCGTGATCTTCGGCGCCGTCGGCGGGCCGAAATGGGACAAGGTGCCGTTCGACGCGCGACCGGAAGCGGGGCTGCTGCGCCTGCGCAAGGATCTCGGCTTGTTTGCCAATATCCGCCCGGCGATCGTCTATCCGGCGCTCGCCGATGCGTCGAGCCTCAAGCGCGAGGCGGTCGAAGGACTCGACATCGTCATCCTGCGTGAACTGACCGGCGGCGTCTATTTCGGCGAGCCGAAAACCATCACCGATCTCGGCAACGGCCAGAAGCGCGCCATCGACACCCAGGTCTACGATACCTACGAGATCGAGCGCATTGCCCGCGTCGGCTTCGAGCTGGCGCGCCGGCGGCGCAACAAAGTCACGTCGATGGAAAAACGCAACGTCATGAAGACCGGCGTGCTTTGGCACGAGGTGGTCGAGCAGGTGCACGCGCGCGAATACAAGGACGTGCAACTCGAGCACATGCTGGCCGACGCCGGCGGCATGCAGCTCGTGCGCTGGCCCAAGCAGTTCGACGTCATCGTCACCGACAATCTGTTCGGCGACATGCTCTCCGACATTGCGGCCATGCTCACCGGCTCGCTCGGCATGTTGCCGTCAGCTTCGCTCGGCGAACTCGACGCCAGGAGCAAGCGGCGCAAGGCGATGTACGAGCCGGTGCACGGTTCGGCGCCCGACATCGCCGGCAAGGGCATGGCCAATCCGATCGCCATGCTCGCCTCGTTCGGCATGGCGCTGCGCTATTCGTTCAATATGGGCAAGGAAGCCGATCTGCTTGATGCCGCGATCGCGGCTGCGCTTGCCAAGGGGCTGCGCACGGCCGACATCAAGTCGCCGGACGCGACGATCGTCAGCACTTCCGAGATGGGCGCAGCGATCGTCGGTGAGATGGAGCGGCTCGCCGCCTGACCACCGGCGTCGCACTATCAAAACGGCGTATTCGGATTGATGCCCGGCAGATAGAACGGCCGTCTCACCATATAGGCGCCGCCGCTCATATCCGGCCCGTACCACCAATTCGGCCGTCCCGGATCGCCACCGGGCGGCAGCATGTAATCGAGATAGCTGCCGTCGCCGGGCGATACGCCCGTCCCCGGATTGAGGTACGAGCGGCGGGGCGTGACGATGATGGTCGTCGTGCCGTCGGGATTATGGATGATGGTGCGAGTCGGCTGAATGACCGTGCCGGCCGCCGATCGCTCAACGACAGGGTGTCTCCTCTTTGCGGCGTGGGCACCGGTCGCCAGCGCGGCAGAAGCCACCAAGGCAACGGCAATTATCACGAACGCGCGCATGTCGCCTCGCTTTCCTTCCTCCGCAGTGTAGCCTGCCTGCGCGCACAGCAACAGCGCCTTCGCAGGCTCCGATTGGCGTGCCGCGGGCGCCCCGGCGCTCAGCGCGGCCCGGCGTGGCACCATTGGGGACGGAGAGATCGACAATCCACGCCGCCACAGGCGGGGCATGGCGATGGCGAGAAGCGTGAGACCGCCCATATAGGCGGCAGTGCGGCAAAGCGGCCCCGGCGACCAATCAGGGGGCGGCGGCGGCAAACCCGTGAAGCGTTGTGTTGGGGAGTTTTCTCGCCTAGAAGCGCTTGCGCTCGCGTTGCCACGGCACTGCAATGGCAGCGCGTTTTTGATGGAGAGTTAACGATGGGTTACAACGTCGCCGTCGTTGGCGCGACCGGCAATGTCGGGCGGGAGATGCTCGGCGTCCTGGCGGAGCGGTCTTTTCCCGCCGACCAGGTAACCGCGCTGGCTTCGCGCCGCTCTCAGGGCATCGAGGTCTCCTACGGCGAACGGACGCTCAAGGTCAAAGCGCTCGAACACCACGACTTCTCGGCAACCGACATCTGCCTGATGTCGGCCGGTGCCGCGGTGTCCAGGCAATGGTCGCCGAAGATCGCCGCCGCCGGCGCGGTGGTGATCGATAACTCGTCCTGCTGGCGTTACGATGCCGAGATTCCGTTGATCGTCCCGGAAGTCAATGCCGACGCCATTGCCGGCTTTCGCAAGCGCGGCATCATCGCCAATCCGAACTGCTCGACCGCGCAGCTCGTGGTCGCGCTCAAGCCGCTGCACGACCACGCCCGGATCAAGCGGGTCGTCGTCGCCACCTACCAGTCGGTGTCCGGCGCCGGAAAAGAGGCGATGGACGAACTGTTCGCGCAAACCAAGTCGGTGTTCACGCTCGACGAGATGACGCCGAAGAAATTTCCCAAGCGGATAGCCTTCAATCTCATTCCTCACATCGACGTGTTCATGGAGGATGGCTACACCAAGGAAGAGTGGAAGATGGTGGTCGAAACCAAGAAAATTCTCGACCCCAAGATCAAGCTCGTCGCCACCTGCGTGCGCGTTCCGGTCTTCATCAGCCATTCGGAAGCTGTCAACGTCGAGTTTGAGAACCCGATTACCGCAGACGAGGCGCGCGAAATCCTGCGCACCGCTCCCGGCTGCCTGGTCATCGATTCCCGCGAGCCGGGCGGCTATGTCACGCCTTACGAGGCCGCAGGCGAGGACGCGACTTACATCAGCCGTATCCGCGAGGATGCGACCGTCGACAACGGCTTGGCCATGTGGATCGTCTCGGACAACCTGCGCAAGGGCGCGGCGCTCAACGCAATCCAGATCGCAGAATGCCTGATCAGCCGCAAGCTGATTACCGCCAAGCAGAAGGCTGCCTGACGGTTTTCTGCCGGCCGCGAAGCGAACATCAAGCTCGAATGGCTCCGCCGCCCGGACCACGCGTGCCTGCGCGCGTCAAACAGCGGAACGCTTCGATTTCAGTTCGAATGTATGACGTCGCCACTGCCGTCTAACGTCATCGTCGCGCTCACCCCGACCGCGACCGCCCGACAGCGCGAGAGCCTGGCAAGCGCCGGGCTCTTCTGAGCCTTCCCTCTCGATCATCTCGCCGCCAGGGATGCCCGAGCGACTTCAGATTCCAATTCGCTCAGTCGTTATGCTTGATGATTACCGTCCTGTTGTTGTCATGGTGGTGGTGCATGACCACTGGGGGCGGCGGCACGAAATGATGGTGATGCTTGTGAATGATAATCGTATCGGCCGATACAGCAGTCGGTGCGGCAATGCCGAGAACGCCAATCGTCGCCAGCACAAGAGTCGATTTTCGCATTGTGATTCTCGCCGAGCGTTTCACTTCAATTAGTCAATGCAAAAACGCAAAAACCATTACCGACAAGGCTTCGAACGCATCGGCGTTTCGTGGCAAATATTCGCCGCTATGGTAGTGTCTGCTACGGTTCGCGAACAACCGTTCGCAGCTCAGACTGCGTGTTTTCATCCCGCGCTTTGACGGCGACCTCCGCCTCAACCGCGCCTACGATATCGAGCAACGACAAAGGAACCAGCATGCCCCCGCTGAGCAACCTCGCAACCCGCGATGTCGAAACGCTGGTGCATCCGTACGTGGACCTCGCCAAATTCCGCGACCGCGGACCGCTGATCATCGAACGCGCGCAAGGCATCACCGTGTACGACACCGACGGTCGCCCTTACATCGAAGGCATGGCCGGGCTGTGGTGCACGGCGCTTGGCTATGGGAACGAGGAACTGGTCGAAGCCGCCGCCGCGCAGATGCGCAAGCTGTCGTTTGCCCACCTGTTCACCGGCAAAAGTCACGATCCGGCGATCGAGCTTGCGGAAAGGCTGAAGGAGATCGCGCCGGTACCGATATCCAAGGTCTTCTTTTGCAACTCCGGATCGGAGGCGAACGACACCCAGGTCAAGCTGATCTGGTATCTCAACAACGCGCTCGGCCGACCGCGCAAGAAAAAGATCATCAGCCGCATCAAGGCCTATCACGGCGTCACGGTCGCAGCGGCTTCGCTCACCGGCTTGCCGGGCAATCACGGCGATTTCGACTTGCCGCTGCCCGGCTTTCTGCACACGAGCTGCCCGCAACACTATCGCTTTGCGCTGGAGGACGAGAGCGAGGAGCAATTCGCAGCGCGCCTGGCCGCCGAACTCGACGCGCTCATCGTCAAGGAGGGCCCCGACACGGTCGCGGCATTCATTGCCGAACCGGTGATGGGCGCCGGCGGCGTCATCGTGCCGCCAAAGACCTATTTCGAGAAGATCATGGCGGTCTGCGCCAGGCACGACGTGTTCATGATCGACGACGAGGTGATTTGCGGGTTCGGCCGCCTCGGCACGATGTTCGGTTGCGAGCGACTCGGTTTCCGCCCGAACTCGATCTCGATCGCCAAGGCGATGTCATCGGCCTATCTGCCGATCGCCGCCGTGATGATCCCGGAATCCATGTACCAGGCGCTGCTGACCGAAAGCAGAAAGGTCGGCGTGTTCGGCCACGGCTTCACTTACGGCGGACACCCGGTGGCGGCGGCCGTCGCTCTCAAATCCATCGAGATTCTTGCGCGCGACCGCATCGTCGAAAAGGCGGCCGAGCGCACACCGCAGTTTCAGAAGCGGCTTTCCGCTCTCAATGGACATCCGCTGGTCGGCGAGACGAGAGGCCTCGGTCTCATCGGCGGGATCGAATTGGTCGCCGACAAGGGCAGCAAGCGTTCGTTCGCCGCCAGGCATCAAGTCGGCGCGCGGGCGGTTGCGTTTGCCGAAGCCGAGGGTTTGATTGTTCGCGCGGTCGGCGGCGACGTGCTGACGCTGTGCCCGCCGCTCATCATCAGCGCCGCCGAGATCGACGACCTGTTCGATCGCCTGGCTAGCGCGCTCGATCATACGCTCGACTGGGTCACCCGCGAACGGCTGGCGCAGGCCTGATCTCACGTCGCTGCGTCGGGCAGGACACTCCGGCTCGGCTCGGCTGGGGGCCGACCGCGTCGGCGTCCCCGCTCCCGCTCAAGGCGCGAAATTATTCAGTTCAGCGGCGAGACGGGCTCCGATGCGACCTGTTGCCCGCCAAGATCCGTCTTCGGCTTGAGCACCACGACGATGGTGCCGACATGGACTTTGTTATAGAGGTCCATCACGTTCTCGTTGGTCATCCGAATGCAGCCCGACGAGATCGCCTGCCCGATATATTCCGGCTGATTAGTGCCGTGGATTCGGTAGAGCGTATCCTTGCCGTTGGAATACAGGTACAGAGCACGAGCGCCCATCGGATTTTGCGGCCCGCCGGTCACGTAAGCCGGGAACGGCCCAAGCCTCGCCTGCTCGCCGGGGGTGGGAATCCACGGCGGCCATTCCTGCATACGACCAATCTTGGCGATGCCGCTCCAGGCCTGCGCCTCTTCGCCGACGGTGATGCCATAACGGATGGCCTTCCCGCTTGGCAGCACGTAGTAGAGGAACTTGTGGTCCTCATCGACGACGACTGTGCCTGGCGCTTCCTTGCGGTCGTACTCGACTATCTGCCGGCGAAATTGCACCGGAATGTCGACCTGCGCGTATGGCAGATTGGCCATCAATTGCTTGTCGCGGGCGGTCCAGCCCGCCTCGCTTGCAGGTTCCAGCGTTTCCTGCATACAGCCGCCGAGCATCAAGCCGATGATGAGGAATGCAATCGCCCGAATTGCCATGGCCATAGGAATCTTGTCCCTGCGGTTTCCCCGGCGGCACCCTCGCCTTGGGACTACCGGTTTTCATAACCAAATTGTCGCGGCTATGCCAGTGCCGGCGGTGAACTCCGACTATCGTCGGCGCCACGTGTTGCAGGAATGCCGCACTGCACTCGAATCCTTTAGGGATTGGTTTACCAGAACGCTGCCATTTCTCCCGGCAAATCGGAAATGTCCTGCCGGCGGTCGATTCACCGCCCATTTCCGCCGCACTGGCTGCCTACCCGGTGCGTCACTCACCACAACGGGAATCGGGGTCGATTCATGAAAGAATTCACTGGCGAAATGGCCAAAAAGACCGTCCACACTGCCGACGAGGCCGCGAAACCGTCCTATGATCGAACCGCGCTCCAGCGGCGCTATGGCAAGATCGGCATCTTGGCCGTCGCTGCCGCCGCCCGGTACCAGGGCTCGGCCAAGAATCCGGCTTACGCCCCCGCTTCGACCTCCTAAGAACCATTCGGAAAACCGCCGACCGCGGCCGGCACCTGGCGCTTTGGTCGCTGCGATATGAGGTCATTGAGGCGCTCGAACGGGCCAACAGCGTGATTCGCACCCTCTGGCGCAAAGCCTCGGGCCAGGGGCAAGGCCAGCTCGTTCAGCAGCCGGATTCCGGCTTTGGGATGTTGGGTTCGTCTTCCGCGCGTGACAGATACATGAACCCGGCCTCGAAAGCAGCCAGCACAGCCACGATCATTCCAATGACAACGTCGATCGTCATTGCCTGGCTGTCCTGAAAGCCGAGAAGCCAAGGAGACGCGATCAGGACCAGTCCCGCGATCAAATTGACCCATTCCTCCCACGCGGCGAAAGCGGCCAGCGCGGCGATGGACAACACCGCGATGACTAATCCGACAATCGACGCGGTCTGCCATTGCGCGCCAGACGACAGATCGAATAGCCAGGGCGAGAAGAAAAGCACAACGCCCAGCAGCAAGTTTACTGCATCGCACAACCGCACGTTTGACCAATCATCCATTGATCTCCTCCCGCCGCGCGCACCGCCCGCCGCCGCCCGTTGTCGACGTGCGTTCAGCGTTGAAAAAACCACCGCAAGCCGGTTTGGTTCCGTGACAATTGGTTTGGTTCAGTGGCAATTGCGAGAGGCCACAAGGATGGCATGAGGGATGAGCGCGGCGGCCAACCCCGACGGCACCTTCTCTGCGGCGGACATCGAGGCCGGCCGCCGATTGTTTGTCGGCGACTGGAACTTTCTCTCCGCGGCCAACTCCTCAGCCTCGTTGCCGAAGATGGCGGCACCGGAAATCGCCTTCGCCGGTCGCTCGAACGTTGGCAAGTCGAGCCTGATCAATGCGCTCGTCGGTCGGCGGGCGCTGGCCCGCGTCTCAAGGACCCCCGGCCGCACGCAGGAACTGATCTTCTTTGCCGGTCCCGGTACCGGCGCCTCCCGGCTGGTGCTGGTGGACATGCCCGGCTACGGCTACGCGGCGGCGGCCAAGATCCAGATCGCGGCGTGGACCGGCCTCATCCACGAATACCTGGTCGGGCGCGCAACGCTCATGCGCGTCTATCTGCTTGTCGACAGCCGGCATGGGCTCATGACCGCGGATGAGGACATTCTCGCCGTGCTCGATCAGGCGGCTGTCAGCTACCAGATCGTGCTCACCAAGTCGGATCATGCGGTCCCGGCGGAACTGACGGCGCGAACGCAGGCGGTGGAGACGTTGCTGCGGCAACATCCTGCCGCCTATCCGACCGTCCTCGCCACTTCGGCCGCGACCGGCACAGGCGTGCCGGAACTGCGCGCGGCCATCGCCCGTCTGCTGCAACAGCGTTCCAGCATCTGACGCGCAAGGAGGCCGCGAAGGCATCGCACGTCGTGCAACGCCTCCGCGGCCTTTGAACCCTGGTTTCTCTTCGTCCCGGGAAGCTCGGCGCTTGCCCGAGGCCGCACTCAGCCGATTCGCGACGGCGTAGGCGTTGCTGTCGTCGTCCCCGACCGCATGAAGCCGATCATCGTGCCGCTGAGTGTGCTGCCGGTCATTACGATCGAAGCGCCGGCGACAATCAAGGCAATCAGAGTGAGGTCGAGACTGAGCGTGCCGGCCACGGCCAAGATGCCGAGCACGATCACGGCCAGCCCCGCCATCGCCTGCAGGCTGGACGAGCCTGTGGCTACTTCGGAGGCGACCACCCGCAGCATCGAGCTGCCGGACTGAAACCGGGTCGCCACCGATCGCGAGGTCAACAGGTGCCACACCGCCGAGGAACTAACGACCATGGCACCGCCGAACGCGATCACCGCAACCGAGGTGAGAATCTGCGATGTGACGCCCAACAGCGCCAGCACGCCGAGAACGATGCCGGCGACACCGACGCCGAACAATGCACCTATACCTCCGCCTGACGAGGCGGCGTTATTCTCGGGGGTCGCTTCGATTTGCGCGAACTCGGTCAGCATTGCGCCGCCTTGGATCAGAAGGGCGGCGCCGAAGACAATCGTCGCAATAGATAACAAATCGAGCGATTTCGTCCCCGAGAGGCCAACAATCGCCAGCACGATCGTTGCGATGCCCCCGAGCGCGTCGACAAAACCGCCGTATCCAACGGTTTCGCCGGATGCGCTCGACGAAGAATACGTTACAGACATGGGAACCTCCTTTAATAGGATCGAAGCGGAGGCAGCACCGGCGAACCCGGGCACGCCGGCTTTCGGGCGTGCCTTCCTTCTGCTGATTTAACGTGGCGGAGGTTTTCGCGTTCCCGCGACATGGTCGACAAATGGACTTGGCGCGGGCCGCCCCCGACGGGTAAATAGCGTTCCGGTCCAAGGAGTTCCCTATGGCGGTCACGCCCTATCAGCAAGCCCGTATTCTGGCGGAAGCCCTGCCTTACATGCAGCGCTACGACGATGCCGTCGTCGTCATCAAATACGGCGGACATGCCATGGGCGAGGAGCATCTGGCGCGCGAATTCGCCCGCGACGTCGTGCTCCTGGAGCAGACCGCGATCAATCCGGTCGTGGTGCACGGCGGCGGCCCGCAAATCGAAGCCATGCTTAAGAAGGTCGGCGTGCAATCCTATTACGCGTCCGGTCTTCGCATCACCGATCAAGAGACGCTCGAGATCGTGGAAATGGTGCTGGCCGGCTCGATCAACAAGCAGATGGTCGGCTACATCAACGAGGCCGGGGGCAAGGCGGTCGGCCTTTGCGGCAAGGACGGCAACATGGTGATCGCGAAAAAGCTGACGCGCACCATGATCGACCCCGATTCCCACATCGAGAAGCTGGTCGATCTTGGCTTTGTCGGCGAACCCGACAAGGTCGATACCGGCGTTCTCAGCCAAATCCTGGGTCGCGACCTTATACCGGTGCTGGCGCCGGTGGCGGCGGCGGCGGATGGCGGCACGTTCAACGTCAATGCCGATACGTTTGTCGGCGCCATCGCCGGCGCGCTCAAGGCCAAGCGCTTTCTGCTGCTCACCGATGTCCCCGGCGTGCTCGACAAATCGAAAAACCTCATCAAACAACTCTCGGTGGACGACGCGCGCCGGCTGATCGCCGACGGCACCATTTCCGGCGGCATGATTCCCAAGGTGGAGACCTGCATCAATGCGCTGGATCGCGGCGTCGAGGCCGTGGTCATTCTCGATGGAAAAGTGCCGCACGCAGTGCTACTCGAACTGTTCACCGAACTCGGCGCCGGCACCCTTATTCACAACTGAACTTTGATGGAAACCGTCGAATCGCGGGAGCCGCGCCTCGCCCTTGGCCCCGGCGTCGTCGGTGCAACGTCGTTTGCCATTTCCGACGCGCTGGTAAAGGTGGCATTTGCCGCCGGCACCGATGTCCTCACCCTGGCGCTGATCCGCGGCGTCATCGGTCTCGTCATCCTGTTCGTATATCTGCGCATGGGACCGCCGCCGGCCCCGATGACGGCACGCGGCAAGGTCGTTTCGCTCGGGCTCGGCGTGCTTTTTGCCGCGGTAGTGTACGGCCTGTTCGAAGCAATCGAGCGCATCGCCGTGCCGATCGCGGTTCTCACCTATTTCATTTATCCGCTGTTGACCGGAATCGGAGGCTGGATCTTCGGCATCGAACGGCTCGGCTGGCGGGGCGCCGTCGCCGCGCTCGTCGCGTTCGCCGGCCTTGCGCTGATGATCGGCGCCTATCCCGAACACCTGTCGGCCGTGGGAATAACCTTCGCGGTCGCGGCGGCGTTGTCGCGGGCGGCGTTTCTCCTTGTCGCCCGCAGCGAATTGCAGGACGCGGATTCGCGACTGACGACCTGGCTTTCGCTGGTTTCCTCGACGGCTATTTTTGCGGTCGCGTCGGCGGTCACCATGGACTGGCGTACGCCGCAAACCGCGGTCGGATGGCTCGCGATTTTCGTGGTTGGAGCCACCACGACAAGCGGGATATTGATGCTCTACATTTCGACCTGGCGCATCGGGCCGTTCCGCACCGCGCTGATCATGAACCTGGAACCGCTCATGGCGGCATTGCTCAGCGCGGTTTTGCTCGGCGAGATTCTCGCGCCCATACAGGCCGTCGGGGGACTCATCATGCTGGGCGCCCTCGTCGCGTTTCAACTCTCGCGTTGAGCGTCGACGAGATGCCGCCGCGTCAGGATTTATAGTATGCATTGCCGCGCAGCGATGGCGGGACGGCAATGAGCAGGACGCGAGCGGCTCGCAGCCTTGGCGGCGGTCTCCATGCGTCGGCGCAGCGCGCGCTGGTCGCCGTCTTGGCTTTGATCCCGGTGACGGCGCTGGCCCAGACGCCGCCGCCCGGTTCGCCCGCCGCTGCCAAGACCGAAGTTTCGGTCGCACTCGTGCTCGCTGTCGACACCTCGTTCAGTGTCAGCAATGGGCGCTTTGAATTGCAGAAACAGGGTTACGCGGCCGCCTTCCGCAACCCGCAAGTCCTGAACGCGATTCGCTCGCTTGCCACGCAATCGATCGCCGTCGCCATGTTCCAATGGACCGGGCCGCTGCTGCACGTGGTGGTGGCCGACTGGACGCCGATCAAAGACCAGACCAGCGCCAACGCGTTCGCCGACGAAATAGCCGCCGCACCCCGCCGGCTGTTCCGCGGCGGCACCTCGATCAGCGGCGCCATCGACTATTCGCGCCTCCTCCTGGCGCAGTCTCCCTTCAAGGGAACGCGCCGCATCATCGATATTTCCGGCGACGGATCCAACAATAGCGGCCGACCGGCAACGCAGGCCCGCGACGAGGCGGTGGCCGCCGGTATCAGCATCAACGGCCTGCCAATCCTGACGGTGGAACCGGGTCTCGACCGCTACTATTACAACAATGTGATCGGCGGTCCCGGCGCCTTCATGATCCCGGTGGCGAATTATGACAGTTTCGCCGACGCGATCTTGAAAAAGCTGATCAGCGAAATCGCCGCAATCCGGCCACGCGCCAATCGGTCGTTGACGGGGCAAGCGTCACAAACTCGGCAAAGTTTGCGCCAACATTCCGCCGCAGCGGCGGCGATCAGTTCCGCCATTGCGGCATCTGCATCCCTGCCATAGCGAGCGGAGCATGCGCGGATTCCAGACCAATGCCTTCGATCCGCAAACGCTGGTCGTCCTTGAGGCTGCCTTCGACGAGGCGTGGCTGACGCTCAAGTCGATCGGCAACACGTCGATCAAGCCCGACGAATTGGCGCGCAGCCTGCTGCGGCTGGCGATGGAAGGCGAACGGGACCCGGTGCGCCTGCACGACGGAGCGCTCAGGGGATTGATTCCAGCGACCGCGTGGCGCGAGGCGAGCTGAGCGCTCTCCGGGTCGATCAAGAATGCGCGGCGAGCATCGCCATGCCGGCGATCAAGGCGGCGGCCAATGTGCCGAGAAATATCGCTACGAAGAACGGCACAGTTTTCCGCAGCTTCTTGCGCATTCGCTGAATTCCAGGACTCCCGGATTGAAACTGGTCCGATAACCCTTCAAAGTCTTGCCGTGAAAAATGGCAGGAGCGCGTCGTCGCCAATGAAGCCGTCGAGCCGGCGCGGTTTCGGCGGGATCGAGACCTGGGTGTTCGATCTCGACAACACGCTCTATCCGCATCACCTCAATCTCTGGCAGCAGGTCGACGCGCGCATCCGCGACTACATCGTCGATTTTCTTCACATCAGCCACGACGAGGCCTTCCGGCTGCAGAAGGACTATTACCGCCGCTACGGCACGACCATGCGCGGCCTGATGGAGGAGCACGGACTGGAGCCGGACCAGTTTCTCGAAATCGTGCACCAGATCGACCATTCTCCGCTTACGCCGAACCCGGCGCTCGCGGCGGCGATCGCCGGCTTGCCCGGACGCAAACTCATCCTCACCAACGGCACGCGGCACCACGCCGAAGCGGTGATGCGGCGGCTCGAGATCGACCAGCATTTCGAGGACGTGTTCGACATCAAGGCGGCGGAGCTTGAACCGAAGCCGCGCCCGGTCGTTTACCAGCGATTTTTGCAGCGGCACGCGGTCGATCCGACACGTGCGGCGATCTTTGAAGACCTCGCCCGCAACCTTGAGGTGCCGCACGGGCTGGGGATGATTACGGTGCTGGTGGTGCCGAAAGGCGCCGGCATCGTATTGCGCGAGGAATGGGAATTGGCCGGCCGCGATGCGCCGCACGTCGACTACGTGACGGATGATCTGGCGGACTTTTTGCGACAGATTTTGCGACATATCTGTCGCCCGGGTTAGCAAAACCCGGGATGGTGTCGCCGCCCTATTCCGGCTTTCGCTCCCCTCAAGCCGCGCTACGATTACTTGACATTGCCCGACCCTCCCCCGACAAACCGCGGCAATAGAAGGATCGTTTCATGTCCACGGCAGAGCTTGAAAGGACGATCGATGCCGCGTTCGAGAAGCGCGACGGCATCGGGCCTTCGACCAAGGGCACCGTTCGCGAAGCGGTCGAGGACGCGCTCGAGCTGCTCGACCGCGGGCAGGCGCGCGTCGCCGAGCGCGCCGCCGACGGCGCATTGAAGGGGACCTGGCGCGTCAATCAATGGCTCAAGAAAGCCGTGCTGCTGTCGTTTCGCTTGAACGATATGACCGTCATTCCCGGCGGCCCGGCGCACGCGGCCTGGTGGGACAAGATTCCCTCGAAATTCGACAATTGGAGCGACAGGAATTTCCGCGATGCCGGCTTCCGGGCGGTGCCGGGCTGCGTCGTGAGGCATTCCGCCTATATCGCGCCCGGCGTGGTGCTGATGCCATCGTTCGTCAACCTTGGCGCCCATGTGGATTCCGGCACCATGATCGACACCTGGGCCACGGTCGGCTCCTGCGCTCAGATCGGGAAGAACTGCCACATCTCCGGCGGCGTCGGCATCGGCGGCGTGCTCGAGCCGTTGCAGGCCGGCCCGGTGATCATCGAGGACAATTGCTTCATCGGCGCGCGCTCGGAAGTGGCCGAGGGCGTGATCGTGCGCGAAGGCGCGGTGCTGTCGATGGGCGTATTCATCGGCGCCTCGACCCGCATCGTCGATCGCGATAGCGGGGCCGTGCTTCGAGGAGAAGTGCCGGCTTATTCGGTGGTCGTGCCGGGTACCATGCCGGGCAAGCCGGGCAAAGACGGCGCGCCGGGCCCCAGTCTCTATTGCGCCGTCATTGTCAAGCGCGTGGACGAGAAAACCCGCGCCAAGACCAATATCAACGAACTGTTGCGCGATTGATCGCGCGCCCCGACAATGAATTGGCGCTATCTTCTCGACAGCTTCCATGGCCGTATCGGTCGCCAGACGTTCTGGATCGCAATGGGTATCGTTGCCGTGACCAACGCGGTCGCCTGTTACGTCGCCCAGCAGATCCAAGGCGACCAGCTCAACGCCGTCGTCGACCTCGCGTTCACCTATCCGGAATTCGCCATTGCGGTAAAACGCGCCAACGATCGCGACCTGCCGCTATGGCTGATTGCTGTTTTTTTCGGCGCCAGCGTATTGCTCGACCTGTTCATGGTTCTCGGCTGGGGGGGCACCGACCAGCAGCCGAGCACCTTGTCGTTCGTCGTCGCTCTGCCGTTTTCCATCGTCGGCATCGGGTTGCTGGTCGAACTCGGCTTCCGCAGAGGCACGCTGGGACCGAACCGGCATGGTCCGGACCCATTGACTGGAACCTAGTGTGGCAGTTCAGAAGTCCGCATCATTTCTGCCGCGACCTCGTCATGCGGAGTTCTGAACCAAAGCCACACTGGCACCTATTAAGTGCTGGTGGAGCTTTTGGATTTGACATTCGCTTCATGGCCTCGTGGCTTGAGGGGGTCGCGAATGTCAAACCCGCCCCATAGGCGCGAAGGCTGGAACGATTCGATGACTGCTGATCCGGTTGCTATCGCCCGCGACTTGCTGCGCTGTCCGTCAGTGACTCCGGAGGAGGGCGGGGCGCTGGCCTATCTGCATGACGTGTTGACGAAGGCGGGATTTGCCGTGCAGCGCCTGAAGTTTACCGAGCCCGGCACCGCCCCGATCGAAAACCTCTACGCGCGCATCGGCACCGGTCGGCCCAATCTCGCGTTCGCCGGACACACCGACGTGGTCCCGCCCGGCGACGCCAAGGCCTGGCGGCATCCGCCATTCGCCGGCGAGATCGACGACGGCATCCTCTACGGGCGCGGCGCGGTCGACATGAAAGGCGGCATCGCCTGCTTCGTCGCCGCCGCGATCGGCTATCTGGCTGCGAACGCGGGCAAGCCGAAACAGGGCTCGATCTCGCTGCTGATCACCGGCGACGAGGAAAGCGTCGCGGTCAACGGCACCATCAAGCTGCTGCAATGGGCAGCCGCACGCGGCGAAAAATTCGATCACTGTATTCTCGGCGAGCCAAGCAATATCGAGGCGCTGGGCGATACGATCAAGGCCGGCCGCCGCGGTTCGCTCAACGGCACGCTCGTCGTCCACGGCCGGCAGGGTCACGTCGCCTATCCGAACCGTTTCGACAATCCGATCCGCGGCCTTGTCATGCTGATTGCCGCTATGCAGTCGCCGCTCGACGAGGGCAGCGAGCAGTTCGATCCGTCCAACCTCGAATTCACCTCGGTCGACGTCGGCAATCCGACGGTAAACCTCGTTCCCGGCGAAGCCCGCGCGCGCTTCAACATTCGTTACAACGACCACCACAGCCAGGCTTCGCTCAAGGCATTGATCGAACGGCGCGCGCACGATGCCGCTGTCGGGCGCATCCGCTATTCGCTTGAGTGGCCATCCTCGAACGCCGACGTGTTCGTGACCAAGCCGGGCCCGTTCACCGATCTCGCCGCCGCGGCCATTGCCGAAGTCACGGGGCGACAGCCGCAGCTCTCCACCACCGGCGGCACCTCGGACGCCCGTTTCATCAAGGATTACTGTCCGGTGCTCGAATTCGGCCTCGTGGGGCAGACCATGCATCAGGTCGACGAACGCGTACCCGTCGCCGATCTCGTCGCGCTGACGGCGGTCTACCGCAGCATCATCGAGAAGTATTTCGCGTGATGGCCAGGGCTTCGGGTATCTGGCGCGGCGTATCCACGACGAGGACCCCGGCATCTTCCAGCGCCTTGCGCTTGCCCGCATAGCTGCCGGCCTGCGTGGTGACGATCGCCCCGGCGTGACCCATTTTCTTGCCCGGCGGTGAGGCGCGCCCGGCAATGAAGGCGACCACCGGCTTTTTCATGGCCGCTGCGTGGCGCGCCGCCGCCTCTTCCATTGCTCCGCCGATCTCGCCGACGATGACGATCGCCTCGGTCCCCTCGTCCCGGTCGAGCGCACGCAAGGCATCAAGCGTGGTGGTGCCGAGCATCGGATCGCCGCCGATGCCGACGAAGGCGGACTGGCCGATGCCGGCGCGGGTCAGGTTCAGGCAGACGAGCGTGCCGAGGCTGCCGCTGCGCGAGATAACGCCGACCGAGCCGGGCTTGAACACGCTTGGAACGAATGCCGGCATGATGCCGACGAAGCATTCGCCGGGCGTCACCAGGCCCGCAGTGTTGGGTCCGACGATGCGCGTTCCGCATCGCGCGGCGGCGGCGTGGATCGCCATCACGTCCTGCGCCGGAATGTGCTCGGTCAGCACCACCAGAAGCTTGACGCCGGCCGCCGCCGCGGAGACCGCTGCCTCGCGCGCCGCCGAAGGCGGAATGAACATCACGGCGACATCGCCGCCGACCTTGCTCACCGCCTCCGCTGTCGAAGCGAAGACCGGCACGCCGAGCGCGGTCTCGCCGGCCCGTTTGGGATGGATCCCGGCCACCACGTTGGTGCCATAGGCCTGCATTTTCTCGGTCCAGAAAGTGCCTTGCTTGCCGGTCATGCCGAGCACGATGACTTTGTCTTCCTTGCGAACGATCATTGCGCTGCCTTGACCGCCGCGGCGACGGCGTCTTCCATGAAATCGTACGGCTCGATGCCGAGTTCTGAGCGCACCAGCGCCACCGCCTCGGTTTCGCCGGTGCCATGGATCGAGAAGAACACCGGCACCTTCGGCTTGAGCTTGTGCCAGGCCTTGACCACGCCGTCGGCCATCACGTCGGTGCGCGCATAAGCGCCGCAGAAGTTGATCACCAGGCTCTTCACCCCGGCATTGGACAGCACCAGATCGAGCGCAATCTCCGATTTGGTGTAGGCCTCGCCGCCGATCTCGAGAAAATTCGCCGGCCGGCCGCCGAAGTGCCGGATCACGTCCATCGTGGTCATGGTCAGGCCGGCGCCGTTGGCGAGCACGCCGACATTGCCGTCGAGCTGGATGAACTTGAGACCGTTCTGAGCGCCGCGCCGCTCCAGCGCGGTCATCGCTTCGGCGCCGGCGCTGCCGGCAATCTCCTGCTGGCGGAAGACGGCGGCATCGTCGAGCGTGAATTTGCAGTCCAGCGCCACGACGCGACCATCGGCGAGTTGCGCCAGCGGATTGATTTCGACGAGTTCGGCGTCGCGCGAGCGATAGGCGCGGTAAAGTTTCTCCAGAGTGCCGGCAACTTGCGCTTCGGCCGCGCCAAGCGCGAGGCCGGCGAGCATGCCGGCGATGTCCTGCGCTTGCGGCTTGCCGTCGATGGCGACATTGAGCCGCCGAATGGCCTGCGGCTTGGCGGCGGCGATCTCCTCGATATCCATGCCGCCTTCGGTGGAGAACAAGATCAGCGGCTGGCACGCCGCCGTATCGTGCAGCACGGCGGCATAGAACTCGCGCACGATCTTCGCCTGCTCCTCGACCAGAAGGCGTTCGACGACATAATCGCCGATCCGCATGCCGAGTATCTGAGCGGCGACCTGCGCCGCTTGCTGCGGCGTATTCGCAAGCCTGATGCCGCCGGCTTTGCCGCGCTTTCCCGTGGGGACCTGCGCCTTGACCACGCAGGGCCCGATCTCCGCTGCAACTTGCGCCGCCTCCGCAGCCGTGCGGCAGAGAACGCCGCGCGGTATCGCGATCCCGGCCGGCGCCAGCACCAGCGACTTCGCCGCGTATTCCTCGAAATTCATGACGACCCCGCCTGCCGCTATTTGCCGTACTTTGCCCAGTACGTGCCGAACAGCGCTTCCTCGCTCGGCTTGTCTTCGGGGATGGTGGTGACGAGGTGGGTGATATTGAGGAAGTGCTTGTAGTTCAGGTTCTCGGTAATGCTGTTGCCGCCCCAGGTGCCGCACCCCATGCTCAGCGTGAAGTTCAGGCCGTTATCGAAGCCGCCGCCATTGCCGAAGGTGTGCGCCTGATTGACCAGCACGCGCACGACGTCGGCGCGCTCCGCCAGCGTTCGCCCCCGGTCCATCGCCTTGGTGTGCAGGCCGACCGAATGGCCGCGGCCCTGATGCGCCAGGATGGCGTTGGCCCGCTCGATCGCGTTGTCGAAATTCGTCGCCCGGTAAACCGTGAGCACGAGCGACAGTTTCTCGCCGGAGAACGGATAATCCCGGCCGATGTCGGTCTCCTCGACCATGAAAAACTTCTTGCTTTCCGCCGCGGCCGGCAGGCCGCAGCCGCGCGCGAACACATCGGCGTCGCGCGCGATCAAGCTGCGGCTCAAGTGGCCGTCGGGCCATAGCGCGCGCTCAATACGCTCCTTCTCGATCGCCGAGGCGCGATAGCCGCCGACGCGTTCCAGCGCCGCAAGTGCGGCCTCGTAGACCGCCTCGACGACGATCACGGAGTTTTCCGAAGAGCACGAGGTCGCGTTATCGAAGATTTTCGAGGCGCAAATCTTTTTCGCCGCGTCATCGAGATCGGCGGTTTCGTCGATGATCACCGGCACGTTGCCGGTGCCGACGCCGATCGCCGGCGTGCCGCTCGAATAGGCGCGCCGGACGTTGTCCTGCGAGCCGGTGGCGACCACGAGATCGGCGGCCTGCATCAGCGCCTGCGTCATGTCCTTGGAGGCCGGCGGCGGCAGGATTTGCACGAGATCTTCCGGCAGGCCGATCTTCTTCAGCTCCGCGCGCATGTGATCGACGGCGCGCGACGTCGTGCGCAGGCCCGCCGGCGACGCCGCGATGATAATGGCGTTGCGGCCCTTGATGGCCATCATCGCCTTGTTGACCGGGGTGGCGCCGGGATTGGTCGACGGCGTGATGGCGCACACGACACCGACCGGCTTGGCATATTTGACGATGCCGCGCGCCGGATCGTCTTCAATGACGCCGACTGACTTGACGCGGAGAAGGTCGCGCAGGGTCCCGAAGGTCTTGCGCTGCTTCTTGACGATCTTGTCGGGGACGTTGCCGAGCTTGGTATCGGCGACGGCGAGCGCGGCGAGCTCCCTGGCGTGGTCCGGATTGTAGAGCGACCACGCGAGCGCGGTCACCGCCTCGTCGGTGCGCGCCTGGTCGGCCTCCGCGAACACCGCCATCGCCGCTCGCGCGCGCCGCACCAGATCGTCAACGATCGCCTTCTCGCTGCTGCCGGCCGGCGCCTTCATTGCCACGGTCATCGACATCTGCCTTCATCTGCCTTCCCGTTTGCCCTAGGCGACCCGCTGGGCGCGCATGTCTTCGCGGCGGATGCCCGCCACGCGGACCGGCTTCTTCATGGCGTCGCGGCGGAACGGTTCGCCGAGCTCCTGATTGAGCAGCACCTCGATGAAGGTGGTAACGCCATTCTTCTGCTCGTCGCAGGACCTGCGCAGCGCCTCGGTCAACGCGGAGGGCGTGCGCACCGTCACGCCCTTGAGGCCGCAGCCCTCGGCCATCTTGGCGAAGCTGAGTTTCGGATCGAGTTCGGTGCCGACGAAATTGTCGTCGAACCACAGGATCGAATTGCGTTTCTCGGCGCCCCATTGATAGTTGTGGAACACCACCATGGTGATGCCCGGCCACTGCTCGCGGCCGATCGAACTCATCTCATTCATCGAAATGCCGAACGCGCCGTCGCCGGCAAAGCCGACGCAGGGGGTATCCGGATTGCCGATCTTGGCGCCGATGATCGCGGGAAAGCCATAGCCGCACGGCCCGAACAGGCCCGGCGCCAGATATTTGCGACCCTTTTCAAAGGTCGGATAGGCGTTACCGATCGCGCAATTGTTGCCGATGTCGCTGGAAATGATGGCGTCCTTCGGCAGGCCCGCCTGGATCGCCCGCCAGGCCTGCCGCGGCGTCATCCGGTCGGGGTCGCGCTTCTGCGCGTCCGCATTCCAGGTCGTGCCGGAATCGTCCTCCTCGTGATCCATGCTGGAGAGCGCCTGCAGCCAGCGCGATTTGGCGGTATGGACCAGCGCCTTGCGCTCATCGCGGCCGGCGTCGCCCGCCGTGGGCGCCAACTGCGCCAGAATGGCCTTGGCGACGAGCTTGGCGTCGCCGCAAATGCCGACGGCGACCGGCTTGGTCAGACCGATCCGGTCGGCATTGATATCGACCTGAATGATCTTGGCGTTCTTCGGCCAGTAGTCGATGCCATAGCCGGGAAGCGTCGAGAACGGATTGAGCCGCGTGCCAAGCGCCAACACCGCGTCGGCCTTGGCCACGATCTCCATGGCCGCCTTCGACCCGTTGTAGCCGAGCGGGCCGAGCGCCAGCCGGTGGCTGCCGGGAAAGCTGTCGTTGTGCTGATAGTTGCTGCAGACCGGCGCGTCCAACCGCTCCGCCAGCGCGATGCATTCGGGGATGGCGCCGCCCAGCACCACACCGGCGCCGGACAGGATCACCGGGAACTTCGCCGATGACAAGAGCTTCGCCGCCTCGGCCACGGCATTGGCGCCGCCTGCAGGGCGCTCGAAATCCACGATCGCCGGCAGCTCGATGTCGATCACCTGGGTCCACAGATCGCGCGGCACGTTGATCTGCGCCGGCGCCGACAGGCGCTTGGCCTTGGTAATCACCCGATTGAGCACTTCGGCAATCCGCACCGGATCGCGCACTTCTTCCTGATAGCCGACCATGTCGCGGAACAGCGCCATTTGTTCGACTTCCTGGAAGCCTCCCTGGCCGATCGTCCTGTTTGCCGCCTGCGGGGTGAGAAGCAGCATCGGCGTGTGGTTCCAGTAGGCGGTCTTGACCGGGGTGACGAGATTGGTGATGCCCGGCCCGTTTTGCGCGGTCACCATCGCCATCTTGCCGGTCGAGCGCGTATAGCCGTCGCAAACAATGCCGCCGTTGCCCTCGTGCGCAACGTCCCAGAAGGTAATGCCGGCGGCGGGGAAAAGATCGGAAATCGGCATGAAGGCCGATCCGATGATGCCGAACACATGCTCGATGCCGTGCATCTGCAGGACTTTCACAAAGGCTTCTTCCGTCGTCATCTTCATGGCGTTCTCCTTTTTCGGTCATTCCATTGCGCGGTCGCGATTGCAATTGCCGCGGCCGCGGCGGTCATGTCTGATCCTGATAAATCCCCGCGAGTTCCGCGGCCGCGCGCCGCATGGCCGGCAGATGCGCCTGCGCGGTGCGAACGTTCATTCGCGCCTCCGGCGCCTGCACCGCGAGCGCGGCCAGCGTCTCGCCGTTGCGACCGAAGATCGGCACGGCCATGCAGACCACGCCGGCGAGATATTCTTCGCGGTCGAACGAGACTTGATCCTTGCGGATTTGCTTGAGCTCGCCGTCCAGACGGCTGCGGTCGGCGATGGTGTTGTCGGTGAAGCGGCGCAGTTCGAGGCTCTGCATCAGCCGCCGTCGCCGCGGCGCCGGCGCGAGCGCGAGCAGGAGCTTGCCGATGGCGCTGCAGTGCAGGGGCACGCGCGAGCCGATCCTGTAGTGCAGCCGCAGCGGCCAGTGCTCGGCCTCGACGCGGTCAAGATAGACCACCTCGCCGTTGAGCAGCGTGCCGATATTGCAGGTCTCGTCGAGCGCGTGCACGAGACGATGCAGGACGAGATGCGGCACGTCGTTGCTCATCGATGCCGCCAGCACGCCGAACGCGAGCTTGGTCAGCCTCGGGCCGACGATCAGCCGCTTGCGCGCCGGTTCGCGCACCAGATAACCGTGATCGACGAACCAATCGACCAGACGGTAGGCGGTCGCCTTCGGCAGCTTCAGCGCGCCGACGATATCGAGCACGTCGACCGGGCGCTGCGCGGCGGCGACGTGGTCGAGAATAGCAAACGAGCGCGCGGTGGCGCCAAGCCTGTGCGGACGAATAGCCCGCTCGGCCGCGGGCGCGACGGCCTTCCCCGCATCGGGGCCCGCGCGCCGGACCGCAGTCGCGGGTCGCGCCGCAGACGTAACGCCAGGATCGATATTACCGCGCATCGCTCACCTTGACCGCTTTGCCTACCGCCGCCATCGCCTGAGCCCGCCGCCGCATCGAAAACAGCTCACGCACCAGCGGATAGCTCAACGCCAGCACGGACGCGCCCATCAGCGTGCCGCTGATCGGCCCGGTGAAGAACACGGTCCAATCGTTGTTGCTGCCGATCATGGTGCGCATGAAGGCGGTCTCGCCGATCGGCCCGAGGATCGCCCCGAGCACCATGGGAGAGATTGGAAACTTGAATTTCTCGAACAGATAGCCGAGCACGCCGAAGATCACGATCATCCACACGTCCGACATGTTGTTGCGGTTGGCATAGGCGCCGACCAGGCAAAACATCACCACGATCGCCGACAGCACGCCTTGCGGCACGGTCAGGACCTTGATGACCACCCTGATCCAAAAGAAGCCCAACAGGCACATGCCGATGACGCTGGCGAACATCGACGCGAGAATGGTGTAGACCAGAAGGGTCGAGGCCGGATCCTCGAGCAGCATCGGGCCCGGCTGCACGCCGTGCAGCAAAAACGCGGCGAGGATGACCGCGGTCGCGCCGCTGCCGGGAAGACCCAGGGTCAACAGCGGAACCATGTGGCCGGCGACCGAAGCGGTAGCCCCGATTTGCGGCGCCACGATCCCTTCGGGCACGCCGGTGCCGAGGAGCTGCCGGCGCCGGCCGTATTGCTTCTCGACGCCGTAGGAGATGAACGCGGTGATGGTGGCGCCGGCACCCGGCACGATGCCGAGGAGCGTGCCGAGCACCGTGCTGCGGAACAGCGTGGCCTTTATGCCCAGCATCTCCCGCAGTTTGGGAAACTGCGTGGCAACGTGCCGCGATGTGGTATCGAGCCTGTCGACGCGAAGGCCCTGCCCGATGCGCGCCAGCACCTCGCTGAGGCCGTACATCCCGACCAGAACCTCGACCAACTGGATGCCGTCGCGCAGGACCGGAACGCCGAAGGTGAACCTGGGAATGCCGTAGATGCTGTCGATGCCGACGGTGGCGACCAGCAAGCCAACGCACAGGCTGATCAACGAATTGACCATCGACTTTCCGGCCAGCGCCACCACCGTGGTCAAACCGAAAAACACCGCGGCAAAATAATCGCGTGAATCGAATTTGAGCGCGACTGCGCTCATCGGTTCGGCGAGCGCGACCATGACCGCGGACGAAACGAGGCCGCCGATCAGCGCGGCGACCAGCGCCCAGCCGAGCGCCTTGGCCGGCGCGCCGCGCGCCGCCATGGTGTAGCCGTCCCACAGCATCGGCACGTCCATCGGCTCGCCGGGGATGCGGTAGAGGATGGCGGTGAAACAGCCGGCATAGGTACCGGAGAAGTAGATCGCGGTGAGCAGGATCACCGACGGCTCGATCGGCATCTGATAGGTGAACGGCAATGCCAGCACCACGCCCATGACCAGGCCGAGCCCCGGCATGATCGAAACCGCCATGCCGACCAGGAGCCCGACAAAGAGCATGAGCAGGTCGAACGGCTGAAAAATCTCCAAAAAGCCGTGCGCAAGGTTGGTGAGAATCACGGCGAGTTCCCTAATGCACGCCCATCGCCGCCATCAGCGCATAGGAGACCTGATTAAACGGGGCGACACCAAGAGGAAGCGCCACATAGACCACGCGCATGAACATGAACATGAAGAAAAGTCCGACCCCAAGGCTCAATAGCGCCACCGGGAAAGGGCGCCTGAACTGGCCGAGCAACATGAGAGAACAACTGAAGACGATCGTCGCCAGAAAAAACCCGATTATCGGCAACAGGAGAAGGTAGATCAGCGTGGCCGCAACGGCGATCCACACCCGAAAGGGATGAACCTCCGGCGGTCGAACGATCTCCTCGGCCGCCGCGGCGTCGGCGTCCTGCTCGGTCGCCGATCTGCCCCCGCGCAGCGCGGCAACGATGCCCCAAAGCGCCGTGACCAGCATCAGCAGGAGAACCAGCTTCGGCCATGCGCCGGGCCCAATCCGCCCCGAGGCTTGCTCGAATTCAAAATGATCAGCCCGGTAATAGAGGAAAACGCCGACCGCAAGCACCACCACGTAGGGCAGCGCTGCTTGCAATCGGCGAACGGGCGTGGTTGCAGCGTCTGAATTCACTGCATTCCCATCTTCGACTCGGAGCGGAATTTCTTCGCCTGCTTGAGCCAATCGTCCATGAACACGCGCGCCTTATCCATCGGCACGTAGCTGCTCGGATCGGCATATTGGTTCTTCAGGTAGCTCTTGAATTCCGCCGTTTGGGCAACCTTGTGCAGCTCATCCGCGAGCTTCTTGACGATCGCCGGATCGGTTCCGGCCTTGACCACAATCGACCGGAATTGCGGCAGTGTGACGGTGTAGCCGAATTCCTTGCCGATCGGCACGTTCGCGAATTGCGGAATGTTGAGCCGATGCGGGTAGAAGAAGATCAGCGGCCGGATCTTGCCGCCATCGAAATAGCTGCGGACGTCGCCGGTCTGCTCGTAGAGCACATCGGCGTTGCCGCCGAGGATCGAGGTGTAGCGAAGACCCGGCTTCGAGTAGGGAATGCCTTCAAGCTTGAGACCCTGGGTCTTCAAGTAGTTGGTCGTGATATCGTCAGCGCTGTTAAAACCGAGGATGGCGACCTTCATCGTCCTTTGTTTCGCGGCTTTGACGAATTCCGGCCAGGTCTTCCACGGACTGTTGGTGTTGACCCAATAGCCGGAGGGCTGCTGGATCATGATCCCCAACGGCGTCACCTGGTTTTCGGTGAACGCCGGGTGCGGAGCGGACAAGAGCGCGTAGGTGTCTCCGATCAACACGGCCAGCGTATAGCCGTCAGCAGGCGACGTGAGCAGCTTGGTCATGCCCACCATGCCCGTCGCTCCCGGCACGTTGATCACCGGAAACGACGCGCCGAGATCCTGCCCCATGATCTTGCCGGTGGTCCGCGCCAGCAGATCGGCGCCGCCGCCAGGTCCCCACGGCACGATGTAATTGACCGGATGATCGGGATAGCCGCCGGGAGCCGCGTACGCCCCGAACGGCAGCCCGATCGCACCAACCGCCGCCAACACCGTAAATCTGCGCGTGACCTGCATGTCTCCACCTCCCTGCGTCGGCCCCCGCTGACCAAAATCTCATCCAATGAGACTTTCAGTCTTACGAATGAGCATAGCAAGCGATGCAGGCTCCGCAAGAGCGCGCGGCGACGCACCGGATGCGACACATGGACGGACTCGGCGACTGCCGTCACGCGCGCTCGGCGAGGGGCCGATACTGTCGCGGCTCTGGCCCGCTGTAGAGGGTGAGCGGCCGGATCAGGATGTTGTTCTCCTGCTGCTCGATCACCTGAACCACCCATCCCGGGACGCGGCCGATTGCGAACAGCGGCACGAACAGATCGCGTTTGACGCCGAGCAGGTGATAGACAACGCCGGAATAGAAATCGACGTTGACGTTGACGCCGTGGCGTGCGTAGGGCGCCATCGCCGTCACCACCCCCTGCAGAATCTCGTACCAGCGCGGCTCGCCCATTTCCTTCGAGAGCTTCTCTACGCCGGCGCGCATGTGGCGGGCGCGCGGATCTTCGGCGCGATAGACGCGGTGGCCGAAGCCGGTGATCGGCTCTCCGGCCTTGCGCTTCCCCCTCACGTAATCGGCGGCGCGCGACGGCTCGCCGATGTCTTCGGCCATTTTCATCACGTCCTCCGCCGCCCCGCCATGGGCCGGACCGGACAGCGCGGCGATTGCCGCGGTGATCGCCGCATGCAGGTTGGCCTTTGTCCCGGTCACCACGCGCGCCGTGAACGAGGAGGCGTTCGAGCCATGCTCGGCGTGAAGAACAAGATCGCGGTCGATCAGCCCGGCGGCATCACGGCTCGGTTTCTCGCCTCTGAGCATCCACAAGAGATTGGCCGCATGGCCGAGCGCGGGATCGGGCGGGATCGGTTCGAGGCCCTCGCGAATGCGCGAATGCGCCGCCACGACCATCGCCACCTGCGAGGTGAGACGGACGCCCTTGCGCAAGACCGCGGGCTGCGAATTGTCGGCGACCTCGGGATCGAAGGCGGCAAGCGCGGAGACCGCCGTGCGCAGCACATCCATCGGATGCGCGTTCTTCACCGTACGGATGATGTCGTAGATCGCGCCAGGCAGCGTTCGCGCCAGTTTCAATTCGCGATCGAACTGGTCGAGCTGCGCTGCCGTCGGCAAGTCGCCGTGCAGCAATAGCCACGCGGTCTCCTCGAAAGTGGAATGTTCGGCCAGATTGTGAATCGAATAGCCGCGGTAGCGCAATTCGCCGGCACGGCCGTCGATGAACGTGCACGGCGAACGGTCGAAGTAAACGCCTGTCAAGCCGCGGGAAATCTTGATCGCTTCCGTTGTTTCGGTCATTGATGCCTCGTCACGCCAACCGGGGTTTTCTCACAGAGCGAGACCAGTGGATCTGCTCACTGAGGTTTTTGATAGCGCAAGAAAACGCCTGCGCAAGATCGTATTGCCGGAAGGAGAGGATGCGCGCTTGATCGCGGCGGCCTGCCGGTTGCGCGACGAGAGGCTCGCGGCCCCGATTCTGCTCGGCAACAGCGCCACGATCGGGCCTCTGGCGTCCGCCGCGAACCTCGCACTGGCGGGGATCGAAATTGCCGATCCGCGCGCCGATCCAAGGCGGGACGGCTATGCGGAGGCCTGCGCGGCGGCCCGCGAAACGATGACCGTCGGCATGGCGCGGCGGCTGATGACGAGGCCGCTCTATTTCGCCGGAATGATGGTGCGGCAGGGCGATGCGGAAGCGATGGTCGCCGGCGCAGCCAATCCGACCAGGCGGGTGATCGAAGCCGGTCTGCTCACCATCGGGCTCGCCCCGGGCATCGCGCTGCCGTCAAGCTTCTTTCTGCTGCTCGTTCCGCGCTTTCTCGGCGGCGGGCCGCGGGCGCTGGTCTTTGCCGATTGCGCGGTCAATGCCGAGCCGGATGCTCCGGCGCTTGCCGACATCGCCATCGCCTCGGCGCGAAGCGCCGAGAAGCTGCTGCGCGAACGGCCCCGTGTCGCCATGCTGTCGTTCTCGACCCACGGCAGCGCACAGCATCCACGAATCGACAAGGTGCGCCGGGCGGTGGCGCTGGCGCGCGAGCGGGCGCCGGATCTGATGATCGACGGCGAGTTGCAGGCCGATGCCGCACTCGTGCCTGCGGTGGCGCAAAAAAAGCTCAGGCAAGCAAGCGAAGTCGCCGGGCACGCCAACGTCCTGGTATTTCCCGATCTCGATGCGGCCAATATCGGATACAAGCTCACGCAATGGCTCGGCGGCGCCAAGGCCATCGGTCCGTTTCTTCAGGGGTTTGCCAAACCGATCAGCGATTTGTCGCGGGGCGCGAGCGTCGAGGACGCCGTGGCCACCTGCGCGGTGGTGTTGGCGACGACATAGTCGCCGGGCGGGATGCCAACCGCGCGCCACCCCGCTCCGAATGCCTGCCGCAGGCGCGCTTCGATCCGCGACAGAATTTACCTTCGCCGGCCGCTCGAACCCGCTTGACCAAGCGCGCCTGCAGCCCGGTTCGGTTGCGCCTTGGCCGCCGGCGCGGGCGAGGCCTTCGCCTGCGACGGTGTCTCAAATAAATCCGATTGCCGATCCACGCCGCCCGTCAAGTGAACCACGAGAGCCTGCTGTGCCGGGATCTCGTGGCGGTCGCGGTGGCGAAGCAGCGCGTATTCGCGCGGCGGCAATTCAACCGGAATCGCGGTGAGCGTACCGGCGGCGATCGCGGAGGCGACGACGTGGCGCGAGATGACGGTGGCGCCGGCGCCGGCTTCGATCGCCTCGCGTACGGCCTCGTTGCTCGGCAACACCAGCGAGACGTTGAGGTCCTCGAGCGAAAGGCCGTGACGGCGAGCCAAATCCTCAAGCCCATGGCGGGTGCCCGAACCAGCCTCGCGGACCACCCAGGTGATGGCGCGAAGATCGATTCGCCCCGAGGCGGTGACCGGTACCGGCGGTTGATCGGGAGCGACCACAAGCACGAGGCGATCATGATCGATGAGTTGACGCAACAGCGCCGGATGCTGAGTCGGGCCCTCCACCAGACCGACATTGGCTTCGCCTTCGACGACCGCATTCTCGACGTCGTGCGTATTGCGGATCACGACGTTAAGCCGCACCCGCGGATTGGCGGCGTGAAACGACGCCAGCCGGCGGGGCAGCCAGTAGGTGGCGATCGTCTGGCTGGCGGCGATGGCGACCGGGCCGGCCGGATAACCGGCGAGATCCTGCAGCACCGAACGAGCCATCGAAGCGCGATCGAGCACCGCGTGCGCCTCGCGCAGGAAAATGCGACCGGTCTCGGTGAGTTGAATGCCGCGGCCGACGCGATCGAACAACCTGATCTGATAACTGCTTTCCAGCGCCGCGACGGCGGCCGACGCCGCCGACTGGCTCATACCCAGCGATTCGGCCGCGCGCGTCACATGTCCGCGTTCGGCGACCTCAATGAAGACGCGCAGTTGATCAAGCGTCATGGCGATTGCACGTGATGGCGAACGGAAGATCCGCGACGGATGAGGCCTCAGCAACCAATCGATTTATCCTATAGATACGACAAAAACAATAGATAAATCAAAACATTTCATTGCGCGGCACGCCTCCCGTCGTTATCGTGTCGCTCGCAAGTCGACCTTACCGGGGAACGTCAAGCGATGTTCACGACCAATCCTTTCGCCGAGCTTTCGGGGGCCGTCCCCGTCGTGCTCATGCAGGCCTACGTTATCGTCATGATCGTTCTGGTCGCGGGCGGCACGCTCCTCGACACGATACATAAGAAAAGCGCCAAGTATTTTTTCGACAACTGGCGCGACTCCGGCAAGAAGGCCGAGCATCAGGTCGGCGGCGGCGAGATGATCGCCATCGCAGTGCAAACCGCCGTAGTCGACGTCATGGCGTCCGGCGAGTTTTGCAACGTGCGCCGCAGAATTTCCCATCTCCTCGGAATGTACGGCTTTCTGATCTACGTCGTGACCACCGTCATCATGGTCTTCGCTTACCCGACGCCGGCCGATCCGGGTCCTGCGTATCTGGCGACGCTTTGGTACATCGGCGCGCTGATGATCTGCGCCGGCGGCTACTGGTTCTGGTTTTTCATCCGGGTCGACGTCGCGGCTGAAGGCAACGCGATATTACGCATCGTGCGCGCCGACATGTTCATCCTGCTCCTGGTGGCGGGCGCCACGCTCGCGCTGATCTGGGCTTGGCTGCAGACCGCCGGCAACACGATCGCAGCCGATGTGTTCCTGGGACTCTATCTCCTCGCCACCACGGCGCTGTTCGTGTCGATCCCGTGGTCGAAGTTCTCGCACATGTTTTTCAAGCCGGCCGCGGCATTCGAGAAACGCGTATCGAAGGCCAATGGTTCAGCCCAGAATTTGCCGACGCTGACTCGTGACGATCCCGAACAACGGAAACGACATTCCATGGAGCTCTTGCAAAAAGCTCCAATGCGAATGGGACTTGGCATCAAACGCGAAGCGCCGCGCCACTATTAGAAAGCAGCTCGCAAGTTCTATGCGATTAGCCAGGGAGCCGAACCAATGCCAACCTTTGTCTACATGACAAGGTGCGACGGATGCGGACATTGTGTCGACATCTGTCCCTCTGACATCATGCACATCGATCAGACTTATCGTCGCGCCTACAACATCGAGCCGAGCATGTGCTGGGAGTGCTACTCCTGCGTCAAGGCTTGCCCGCAGAATGCGATCGACGTGCGCGGATATGCCGACTTCGCCCCACTCGGTCACAGCGTTCGCGTCATCCGTGACGAAGAGAAAGGCACGATCGCCTGGAAGATCAAATATCGCAACGGCACGGAAAAGAATTTCCTGTCGCCGATCACGACCAAGCCTTGGGGAACGGCGATCCCGAAGCTCGCCGACGTTCCCCCTCCGAGCAAAGAAATGCGCGACAGCCAGTTGCTGTACAATGAGCCAAAGTGGATCCGCATGGATGACGGCGATTTGCGTACGCTCCAGTCGGCCGGCCTCACGATGAAGAAAGGCGTGTATTACTGATGGCCTACAAAACAATCGTCGAGGACAGCATCGATATCCTGGTCGTCGGCTCAGGCCTCGGCGGCAGCGGCGCTGCCTGGGAGGCCAGATTCTGGGGTCAGAACAAGAAGATCGTTATTGCCGAGAAGGCAAATATCGATCGCTCCGGCGCGGTCGCCCAAGGCCTTTACGCCATCAACTGCTACATGGGGACCCGATGGGGTGAGAATAATCCGGAGGACCATGTCCGCTACGCTCGTATCGATCTGATGGGGCTGGTGCGCGAAGACTTGCTGTTCGACATGGCCCGTCACGTCGACTCCACGGTGCACCAATTCGAAGAGTGGGGCCTGCCCATCATGCGCGACCCGAAGACCGGGCGCTATCTGCGTGAGGGGCGATGGCAGATCATGATTCATGGCGAGTCCTACAAGCCCATCGTGGCCGAGGCCGCCAAGAAATCCGCCGACAAGGTGTTCAATCGCATCTGCGTCACTCACCTGCTGATGGATGAGAGCAAGCAGAACCGGGTTGCCGGCGCAGTCGGCTTCAATGTGCGCACAGGCAACTATCACGTCTTCAAGTCCAAGGCCGTGATCTGCGGCGCGGGAGGCGCCTCCAATATCTTCAAGCCGCGTTCGGTGGGCGAAGGTTCCGGACGTACCTGGTATGCGCCATGGTCGTCAGCGTCTGCCTATGGGCTCATGATCGAAGCCGGCGCCAAGATGACTCAGATGGAAAACCGCATCGTGTTGGCGCGTTTCAAGGACGGCTACGGTCCGGTCGGTGCCTACTTCCTGCACCTGAAGACTTACACGCAGAATTGTCTGGGCGAGGAGTATGAATCCAAGTGGTTCCCCGAACTTCAGAAAATGGTCGGAAAGGAATACCTGGATCCGGAAGCGTCGCACTTGACCCATAGGCCGATCCCGACCTGTCTGCGCAACCATTGCATAATCAGTGAAGTGAATGCAGGCCGCGGTCCCATTCACATGGTGACCATGAAGGCCTTCCAGGATCCTCATCTGGAAGAAGTCGGCTGGGAAAACTTCCTCGGCATGACCATCGGCCAGGCCGTCCTCTGGGCTTCGACCGACGTGGACCCGAAGAACGAGAACCCCGAACTGACGACATCGGAGCCCTACGTCATGGGCTCGCATGCGACGTGCTCGGGCGCCTGGTGCTCGGGTCCCGAGGACGTTTCGCCGCCCGAGTATTTCTGGGGCTACAACCGCATGACGACGGTCGAAGGTCTGTTCGGCGCCGGCGACGCGGTCGGGGGCACGCCGCACGCCTTTTCATCCGGCTCGTTCACCGAGGGCCGTCTCGCGGCGAAGGCTGCCTGTAAATATATCGATGACGGCAAGGCCGAAGGCATCGTCGTATCCGACGAGCAGATCAACCGCCGCAAGAAGGAGATCTACAAGCCGCTGGAGCACTACAAGATCTACCGCAATGAGATCGTGGCCGGCGACGTCAACCCGCACTACATCAATCCCAAGCAGGGCTTGGATCGTCTGCAGAAGCTCATGGACGAATATTGCGGCGGCGTGACGGTCAGCTACATGACAAACGATAAGCTCCTGAATATCGCACTCAAGAAACTCAAGGTCATGGAGGAAGATCTCGAGAGCCTGGGCGCCAAGGATATTCACGAGTTGCTGCGCGCGTGGGAACTCAAGCACCGACATCGCGCCGCAGAGTGCGTCACGCAGCACACGCTGTTTCGCAAGGAGACTCGGTGGCCGGGCTACTACTACCGCGGCGACGCCATGAAGGTGGACGACGCAAACTGGCACGTGCTGACTGTTTCGCGCCGCGATCCGAAGACCGGCGAATACACCATGGAAAAGGCGCCCTGTTACCATCTGGCTGGGGCGAACGAGTAATAATCCTTCCGTGCGAACGATCGCGTTGAGCGTCCGCCCGGAAGCGAAGAGAGACCACCATGTCGCTGTCGATGCACTCTGCAAGTCCGGTCTTTCACGAGCCCAGAGAACTACGCGTGAACATTGTTGAACAAACCGACGAAGAGATACGGACCATAGCCGAGCCTCTGTGGCGCGATCTCATCAAGAATTCGAACGAAGGCAAGTACGGAGAGTTCGTGAAGAATTTCTCCAGTTCCATGGCGCTTGCCATGGATCAGGTTACGGTTGGCCACCAATTCGCCAACAGCGAGCTTGCCAGGAATCTGTCCGAAGACGCCGACTATCTCGGCATTATCCGCCGAGGCGAGCATGTGACGGTTCTCTACCGGCAACGCAGCACCAAAAGGAACGGTGAATGGCTTGGCCGGCTCGTCCTCGGCTATGAGGATGGAAAGATAAAGATTTTCGGCGCGTCCATCTTCTGAGCGGTTCAGATTCGGCATGAACGAAACCATCCACGACGGCAAATATGTCGAACTCACCTACAAGGTGACCGACAAGAAGTCGGGGAATGTCCTCACCATGGTCGAATTTCCGCTGGGCTATGTTCACGGACACAATGAGATTCTGGCCCCTTTCGTGCACATGCAACTGGAGGGCAGATCCGCAGGCGAGATCATCGAGGTGCCGATCGACGGCAATCGGATCTTCGGCGCCAGAGACGAGTCCCTGGTTTTTACGGATGACATCGAGAACGTTCCCGAGGAATACCGGAAGGTCGGCACTTCCATCCTCATGGAGAACGACAAGGGCCAGACCCGCAGCTTTCTGGTGACGAGGGCCGACGACAAGACGCTGACGGTCGACGGCAACAATCCGCTTTGCGGCAGAGAGGTCGTCTTTACGCTCGAGATCGTGACTGTACGCGAACCGACCGATGAGGAAGCAAGAGCAGGCGGAGCGATCGGCGCCCAGGCGGCTATCGACCCATCACTCATGCGGCCCGTTTGAATGACAAGCCCAGCTTCAATGCAGAAGGTGACTTTATGAGCGAGCAAAAACCCATCACCCAAGTTCCCGACGGCCACACGCGCTTTCTGACGACGCGTCAGAAACCGGCAAACGAAAAGGGATTTGTCGGTTTCGAAACCGTCTGGGAGCCGTTCCAGAAGGAAGTTGAATACCAGACTCCGAAACGGCCGTAGACCGCCATGCCGCATCTCGTACCTCCGCACGGCTCGGAGTCGGTCAAGCCGCGCCTGCTGCCGCAGTCGGAGCGGGCCGAGGAACGCAAACGGGCGGAGAAGCTCAAGAAGATTCCGCTCGACTCGCGTGCGGTCTCCGACGTCTTCATGCTGGCGATGGGCGCCTATACGCCGCTCGATGGTTTCATTGGGCATGACGACTGGCGCGGGACGTGCCTCGACATGAAGCTTGACGGCGGCGTGTTCTGGCCGATCCCGATCACGCTGTCGGTGAGCAAGGACCTTGCCGACGGCATCGGCGCCGAACAGGAGATCGCGCTGGTCGATGCGCAGAGCAATGAAATACTCGCCACCATGGCGGTTCGCGAGAAATATTCAATCGACAAGCGGCTCGAGTCCGAGCACGTCTATCGCACCACCGATCCGAAGCATCCGGGCGTGGCGAAAGTCCTGGCGCAGGGCGAAATCAATCTCGCCGGACCGGTCGCGGCATTGAGCGAAGGCGAGTATCCCGCCAAATATCCGCAGCTCTACATCCGACCCGCCGAGGCGCGGGCCATGTTCCTCGAACGGGGCTGGTCAAAGGTCACCGCTTTCCAGACCCGCAATCCGATGCACCGCAGCCATGAATACTTGGCGAAGATCGCGGTCGAGGTATCGGACGGCGTCTTCATCCATCAGGTGCTGGGAAAATTGAAGGCGGGCGATATTCCCGCCGAGGTGCGCACCCGCGCCATCCAGGCGATGATCGACAATTATTTCCGTCCGGGAACGGTCATTCAGGCGGGCTACCCGATCGAGATGCGCTACGCCGGCCCGCGCGAGGCGCTCCTGCACGCCCTCATCCGCCAGAACTTCGGCTGCTCGCACCTCGTCGTCGGCCGCGACCACGCCGGCGTCGGCAGCTACTACGGCCCATTCGATTCGCAGCGCATCTTCGACCAGTTGTGGCCCGGCGCTCTGGTCACCCAGCCGCTGAAGATCGACGTCACCTTCTACTGCCGGAAATGCTACGGCATGGCGACGGCGAAAACGTGCCCCCACGATCCGAAATATCAAATTTCGATCTCCGGCACGCAACAGCGCGAAATGCTCTCCACCGGCGCGGAAATCCCTCCCGAGTTCAGCCGGCCGGAGGTGGTAGCAATCCTCAGGGAGTATTACGCGGGCCTGCTCGCGAAGGCCTAAGTTCAGCCCCATGATCATCGCGCAAATCTCAGACACGCACCTCGCGCTCGATTCTCCCGACGCCGATCAGCGACTACGGGACTTCGAGCACACCATTGCCGATCTCAACGCGCTCGATCCGCCTCCCGACGTGATCGTTCACACCGGAGATATCGTTCACAACGGACGAGCGGACGAATACGCGCGCGCCGCGGCCATCCTCGCGAAGGCGCGCGCGCCGGTCTTTGTCCTTGCCGGCAACAAGGACAGCAGGCCGAGGCTGCGTGAAGCGTTCTCGGCATCGGGATATCTTGCGCCGGATTCCGATTTTATCGACTACGCAATCGACGGCTTCCCGATCAGGCTGATTGCGCTCGACACGCTTTCGACCGGCAACAAGGGCGACTTTTGTCGCGAACGGGTTGAACGTTTGATCGACCTGACCGAAGCCGACGGCGCCAAGCCGATCGCAGTGTTCACCCACCATCCGCCGTTTGAAGTCATGGTCGGTCCCGACCGGCTGCATTTTACCGATGCGGAAACAATGGAGAGACTGCGCCAGGCGCTGCAGCACTCAGGCCGGGTGATCGCCGTATTCAGCGGCCATGTTCACCGCGCCGCGGCGGGTCATGTCGGGCGCATTCCCGCAACCGTGGTTCAATGCATTGCGACGACGCTGCGCAGAGGCGAGTACCCGGCGCAAATGCAGACCTGCCCGGTCTATCACATTCACCGGTTCGATCCGGCTTGGGGCTTTGCCACCGAAACGCGCATTGTCGCGCCGCCCCCGTCGGCAGATAGTCGCGGCGCTTAAGTTCCGCACGCAAAGCAAAGGGCGGCGCCAAGCCAAACGGCGCGATGCGGCGGCTGTAAAATCCGGGTTCTTGCCGGTGGGCCGGGGATGGTTGCCGTCAGCGCTGCTTGCGCCGGAGCCGCACCACCACATCGATGCGGGCGATCTCGTAGCCCTCGGGCGGAGTCGGCGCCCTGCCCACCACAACGTCGCTCAAGGGGATGTCCAACAGGTCGTTCTCATCCTCGATGAAGAAGTGGTGGTGTTCGGAATTATTGGTATCGAAATAGGCTTTCGACCCATCGACCGCGACCTGGCGCAGAAGGCCGACTTCGGTGAACTGGTGCAGGGTATTGTAGACGGTGGCGAGCGACACCGGCACTTTGGCGCGGGTGGCTTCATCGTAGAGCATTTCCGCCGTCACGTGGCGATCGCCTTTGGCGAAGAGAATCCAGCCAAGCGCCATGCGCTGGCGAGTCGGCCGCAACCCTACTTCGCGCAACTTGGACTTCACGTCGTGCCAGGGGCAGCCGTTGAGGTCGCCCCGGCCCTCCGGCAGGGGCTCCGTGCGCGTTTGAAAAGTGGACCCGAAAACGGTTGGACGCGTCTGTGTCATTTAGTCATTTACCTGTACCACGTGGGCGCCCTGCGGCCGGACCGGCCAGAGCCCCGAAGCAGATTGTTGCAAGCAAAGGCATTATACCCGGCCTTGCGCCGACCGCAACTTTGGACTTTGCAAAGCCGCCGGTCGGCGGAGGCGGCTTTGCGGCTTTGCCCATTTGTCCCCATATGGTTATGCTGCGGGCTTTGAAGGCTTTGAAGAATGGCCCCAGCCGAGGCGGAGACGATGCGGATGTCCGAGCGCCGCTCGATTTTTGACTATGAGGACCTGCTGGCCTGTGCCCGCGGCGAGCTGTTCGCCGAAGGCCCGCAACTGCCGCTGCCGCCGATGCTGATGTTCGATCGGATTTGCGAAATTGCGGAGGTCGGCGGCGAGTACGGCAAGGGTTTGGTGCGCGCGGTCCTCGATCTCAAGCCCGACCTCTGGTTCTTTCCCTGTCATTTCAAGGGCGATCCGGTGATGCCCGGCTGCCTCGGCCTCGATGCGCTGTGGCAGTTGCTGGGTTTCTTTCTCGGCTGGATCGGCGGGGCGGGCAAGGGCCGGGCACTGGGCATGGGCGAGATCAAGTTCAGCGGTCAGGTGTTGCCGACGATGAAGAACATCGTTTACGGCATCGACATCAAGCGCGTCATGCGCTCGAAGCTGGTGCTTGGCATCGCCGACGGCTGGCTGTCGGCGGACGGCGACGTGATCTATCGTGCGCTCGACCTTAAGGTCGGCCTGTTCCGCAACGCGGAAGCGCAGCCGAGCGGGGCATGAGCGCCGGACGCGCTCAATCAGACGAGGCGAAGATGAGGCGTGTGGTCGTCACCGGGATGGGCATCGTCTCATCCATTGGCAACAACACGCAGGAAGTGCTGGCCGCGTTGCGCGAGGCCAAATCGGGCATCGTGCGCGCCGACAAATACGCCGAGCTGGGCTTCCGCTGTCAGGTCCACGGCGCCCCAACACTCGACGCCGGCGAGACGGTCGACCGCCGCGCCATGCGCTTTCTCGGCGGCGGCGCCGCCTGGAACCACGTCGCCATGGAACAGGCGATCCGCGATTCCGGCCTGGAGCAACCCGACATTTCCAACGAGCGGACCGGCCTGATCATGGGTTCGGGCGGCCCATCCACGCGCACCGTCGTCGAAGCCGCCGACATCGCGCGCAGCAAGGGCCCGAAGCGGGTCGGCCCGTTCGCCGTACCCAAAGCAATGTCCTCGACCGCTTCGGCAACGCTGTCGACCTGGTTCAAGATCAAGGGCGTGAACTATTCGATCTCGTCGGCCTGCGCGACCTCCAACCACTGCATCGGCAATGCCTTCGAGACCATCCAGATGGGCAAGCAGGACGTGATCTTCGCCGGCGGTTGCGAGGAACTCGACTGGACCCTGTCGGTCTTGTTCGACGCCATGGGCGCGATGTCGTCGAACTTCAATCAGACGCCGGAAAAGGCTTCGCGGGCCTACGACGCCGACCGCGACGGCTTCGTGATCGCCGGCGGCGCCGGCGTCCTGGTGCTCGAAGAGCTCGATCACGCCAAGGCGCGGAGCGCCAAGATCTACGGCGAAGTCGCCGGCTACGGCGCCACCTCCGACGGCGCCGACATGGTGCAGCCCTCGGGCGAAGGCGCGGTGCGCTGCATGCGCATGGCGCTGGCTTCCGTCAAGCCGCCGGTCGACTACATCAATCCGCACGCCACCTCGACGCCGATCGGGGACCTCAAGGAGATCGAGGCGATCCGCGAAGTGTTCGGCGCGAAGTGCCCTCCGATCTCGGCGACAAAATCGCTCACCGGCCATTCGCTGGGCGCGGCCGGCGTGCAGGAGGCGATCTATTCGCTCTTGATGATGAACTCGGGCTTCATCTGCGAGAGCGCCAACATCGAAAATCTCGATCCCGCATTCGCCGACATGCCGATTGTGCGCGCGCGCCGTGACGGCGTTACCGTCGGCTGCGTGCTTTCCAACTCATTCGGGTTCGGCGGGACCAACGCTTCCATTGTGCTCAAGCACGTAGATGCTTGACACGTCTTATCCAATCACCTCTCCCCTTTGCGGGGGAGGCAGCGGCGGCTATTGGCCGCTATTTTTTGGACGCCGATGCCGCCGCATCGGCTATGGCGAAGCGTCGGGAGGGGGTAAACCTCTCGCTTCGCGACCGTCCCCCTCCCTAGCTCTCGCCCTTGAGGGGCCGAAGGAAAGTGGCGGAGTGCGGGAATGACTGAGCAGGGTTTGATGCACGGCAAGCGCGGCCTGATCATGGGGGTCGCCAACGATCATTCGATCGCCTGGGGTATCGCCCGGACGCTCGCGGCGCACGGCGCGACGCTGGCCTTTACCTATCAGGGCGATGCGCTCGGCAAGCGCGTAAAACCGCTCGCCGCCTCGGTGGGGGCCGACCTGATGCTGCCGTGCGACGTCGAGAATATCGCATCGGTCGATACGGTCTTTGCCGAGCTTGGGCGGACATGGGGAACACTCGATTTCCTCGTCCATGCCATCGGCTTTTCCGACAAGACCCAGCTCACCGGCCGCTACGCCGATACCACGCGCGAAAACTTCGTGCGCACCATGGTGATTTCCTGCTTCTCGTTCACGGAGGTCGCGGCACGCGCGGCGGCGATGATGACCAATGGCGGCGCCATGCTCACGCTCACCTATAACGGCGGCCTGCGCGCCATGCCGAACTACAACGCCATGGGCGTGGCCAAGGCCGCTCTCGAAGCTTCGGTGCGCTATCTCGCGGTCGATTTCGGCAAGGACCGCATCCGCGTCAACGCCATCTCCGCCGGCCCGATCCGCACGCTGGCCGGCGCCGGCATCGGCGACGCGCGCATGATGTTCGCGTTTCAGCAGCGGCATTCCCCGCTGCAGCGCGGCGTCACGCTCGACGAACTCGGCGGCGCCGCGCTCTATCTCCTCTCCGATCTTTCCGCCGGCGTCACCGGCGAAATCCATTTCGTCGACTGCGGCTACAACGTCATCGCCATGCCCCACCCCGACGCGTTGCGGGCGGACGCGAAGCAGGGGGCCGAGGGAGCGGGGAATTAGAGACGCGCACGGCGATCACCGACCGCCCCGCGCGCAGGTGGGAAGCGATGTTGGCACGCGATCGAGCCGCTTCGAACGCGACGATGAGACACTGCGGCGCGGTCGCGCAGCGCCCCCATCACAGCTTCGCCAGATGCGGCATCACCTCGGCGCTGAAGAGCTGCAGCGAGCGCAACGCGTCGGCGAGCGACATGGTGCCGAGGAACAGATAGGCGAGCAGGTAATTGACGCCGAGCTCCTTGACCTGCCGCTCGATCTCGGCGCGCACCGTTTGCGGGGAGCCCGAGATCGCCGTGCCATCGGCGAGACAGTCTTCGTAGGTCGCTCCGCGCGGCGTGTTGAGGCGGGAGACCAGGGAGCCGGCTCCGCTCACGCCGTGCTTGGTGCGCAGCCAGTTGATGTTGGTGAGATGCGCGTCCATTGCCGGCTTGGCGTAACGGTGCGCCTCGGCGTCGGTGTCGGCGACGAAGATATGCCGCTGCACGCCGACGACGATTCCCCCTGGAAACTCCGCTTTCGGCTGCGCCGGCGCGCCGCGCTTGGCGTAGGCCGTCTTGAACGCCTCGATATTGGTCTTGGCGAAGGGCGTCGGGCCGAGCGTGACATAGTGCAGGCCCTGCTCGCCGGCCCAGGTCGAGCCGATCTCGTTCGACGACGCGTACCAGAACGGCGGATGCGGCTGCTGCAGCGGGCGCAGCGCGATCGGCACGTTCTCGTAGACGTAATGCTTGCCTTTGTAGGTCAGCAGGTCCGTGGCCAGCCCGGTGTCGAGGCACTGGTAAGCGTCGAAGAAGATGTCGCGCGAGTCGTCGTGCTCCACCTTGTGGTATTTCAGCTCGTAGGGCGACACGCCGCGGCCGACGCCGACATCGAGCCGGCCATAGCTCAGATGATCGAGCATGCAGATTTCCTCGATCAGGCGAAGCGGCGAATAAAGCGGCAACAGATAGACCAGCGGGCCGAGCCGCATGCGCTTGGTGGCGCGCGCCAGCGCACCGAGGAACACGCCCGGCACCGGCACCATGTTGAGCGGCGTGGCGTGATGCTCGGCGAGGTGCAGGCAATAAAAGCCGGCGGCATCGGCCGCCTCGGCGAATCGCAGGCGCTCGTCGAACAGCGTGGTCAGCGGCCGCGCGCCGTCCTCGATGTGGTCGAACAATCCGACTTTCATGGTGCCTCGTTCTGCCTTTCGGCGCGGCGTGCAGCGATTTTCGATCTGCAGCGCCGCGTCATTGCCGCGCCCCGGAAATGAAGCTCCCTATTTGGCTTTGATCAGCCCGATCTTTCGGCCCATGCCGGCGCAATCGTCGTCGGTCTTGAACCCCGCGGCACGGATGCCGAAGGCGGCCAGCTCCTCGT
Organism: Xanthobacteraceae bacterium; assembly: GCA_030041005.1. Taxonomy (GTDB): domain Bacteria; phylum Pseudomonadota; class Alphaproteobacteria; order Rhizobiales; family Xanthobacteraceae; genus BOG-931. The sequence goes on along the minus strand of JASHOR010000043.1, from coordinate 34,168 downwards.
CGCAGTCCTCGGTATCGCCGGTGACGCCGACCGCACCGATGACGTCGCCGTCACCGTCGCGGATCAGCATGCCGCCACCTTCGGGAAAGATCTGCTCGCCGCTTGCGGCGATCAGATAGCGCATGAAAATCGGCCGCTCCTCGGCGCGCCGGTGCACCAGCTTCGAGCTGCGGCCAAGCGCCAGCGCCGCATAGGCTTTGCCGTAGGCCATCTCGAAGCGGATCATCGAGGCGCCGTCCTCCTTCTTGAAGGCCTTCACCTTGCAGCCCGGCTCGACCACGATCACGCTCAGCGGCCGGCATTGCAATGCAGCGCCACGCTCGATGATGGCGTCGATGATGCGCTCGGCCTGCGCCAGCCCGATCATGGTCATACGGCTCGCTCTTTCCGCACTTCACGTCGCGTTGTGCCATCTTCCGCGGCGCTCTGCCATATTTGACTTCGGCATGCCAGCCATGGCCCCTTGCCTCCGCCGGATGTCCGCGCCACATCTGCGCGGTTATGCCCGCCACCGCACCGCCCGTAGCCATCGATCGCCTGGTCAAGATTTACAAGACCGTGGCCGCCGTCGACGGCATCTCGTTCACGCTCAAGCCCGGCTCGATTACCGGGCTATTGGGTGGCAACGGTGCCGGCAAGACCACGACCATTGCCACAATCATGGGGCTGGTCACGCCAACCTCCGGCCGGGTTGCCGTGCTCGGCGCGGAAATGCCGCGGCAGCGCTACCAGGTCCTGCAACGGATGAATTTCGAAAGTCCCTATGTCGAAGTTCCGATGCGGCTCACCGTGCGGCAGAACCTGAAAATCTTCGGCATGCTCTACGGCGTCGAGGACTTGCGCGAGCGCATCGCGCAGCTCGGCCGCGAGCTTGATCTCACCGATCTGCTCGACCGGCCGACCGGCAGGCTGTCGGCGGGCCAGAAGACGCGGGTCTCGCTGGCCAAAGCGCTGATCAACAGCCCGGAAGTCCTGCTGCTGGACGAGCCGACCGCCTCGCTCGATCCCGACACCGCCGACTGGGTTCGCGCCCACCTCGAACGCTATTGTCGCGAGCGCCATGCGACTGTGCTGCTCGCTTCGCACAACATGGCCGAGGTCGAGCGGCTGTGCGAGCGCGTCATCATCATGAAGCGCGGCCGTATCGAGGATGACGATTCGCCGCCGAAGCTGCTGGCGCGTTACGGCCGGCGTACGCTCGAGGAGGTGTTCCTCGATGTGGCGCGCGGCGGCCCGCAGAGCGAGGCTGCGCAATGAGGAAGCGCTCGCCGGCGGTTCCCGCCTTCTCCCCTCGCCGTGTCGCAGCAATGATGCTGCGCTACTGGTATCTGCTGCGCTCGTCATGGCCGCGACTGCTCGACCTGATCTACTGGCCGACGGTGCAGATGCTGACGTGGGGGTTCCTGCAATACTACATCGCCAACAATGCCGGCTTCTTTGCCCGCGCCGGCGGCACTTTCATCGGCGCCGTACTGTTGTGGGACATCCTGTTTCGCGGCCAGCTCGGCTACTCGGTATCGTTTCTGGAGGAAATGTGGTCGCGCAACATCGGCAACCTGATGATGAGTCCGTTGCGCCCGTTCGAATTCATCTCCGCACTGATGGTGATGAGCGTGGTGCGTCTGTCGATCGGCGCCGTGCCGGTGACGTTTCTGGCCATCGCATTCTTCGGCTTTAATCTCTATGCGCTGGGTCTCGCGCTGGTGGCGTTCTTCTTCAATCTGATGTTGACCTCCTGGGCGATCGGCATTTTTGTCTCCGGCCTTATTCTGCGCAATGGCATGGGCGCGGAGAACTTCGCCTGGTCGATCATGTTCCTGTTCATGCCTTTGACCTGCGTCTATTACCCGGTGACGACGCTGCCGCTCTGGCTGCAGCCCGTGGCCTGGGCGCTGCCGCCGACCTACGTCTTCGAAGGCATGCGCGCGTTGTTGATCCACAAGGCGTTTCGCGGCGACCTGATGATCGACGCGCTCGGATTGAACATGGCGTTCTTTGCCGCCGGCCTCGCCGGGTTCCTGCTGCTGCTGCGCAGCGCGCGCCGCCACGGAACGCTGATGCAGACCGGCGAGTAGCCTGGTTCTTCACTCGGTTCCCCGGTTCCGGCGGCGGTTCCGGCCGGCGAAAAATCCCCGAATGGGCTGCCATGTGCGCTGCGAATAGCGCGGAAAAGTCCTTCTCCATACCTAATTGGTGACGAAAAAATTGCATTTACGATGGCAATATGACAGATCATCGTGGAACTGCTGCACTGCAGCAAACTGGGCAGGGGTCATTGATGGCGATCGGGGAGTTCGGCGGCGCGCCCACCACGCCCGGCCAGAACGGCACTTTGCTCTCGACACCTTTGTATTGGTTCTACGAAATGAGCCATGTGGCGCTCAACCCGTCCCGGGCATGGGCCGACGCCACCCGCTTGTTTTTCAAGAACCCGGTCAACCCGCTCTCGTTCACCACGTATGGAAAATCGATCGCGGCCGCCTGCGAGCTGTTCGAACGTTCCACGCGCCGCTACGGCCGGCCCGAATGGCTCATCTCCTCGACGACAGTCGGCGGCGAGCGCGTGCCGGTGCAGATCAAGACTGTTTGGGAACGGCCGTTCTGCCGACTCCTCCATTTCGAGCGGATTTTCGACCGCGAGCCCAATCGCCCACAGCCGCGGCTGTTGATCGTGGCGCCGATGTCGGGCCATTACCCGACGCTGTTGCGCGGCACGGTCGAGGCATTCCTGCCCAACCACGACGTTTACGTCACCGAATGGATCGATGCTCGCATGGTGCCGCCGTCGGAAGGCGGCTTCGATCTCGACGACTATATCGACTATCTCATCGCGATGCTGCACACGCTCGGCGGCGAAACCCACGTGATCGCGGTGTGCCAGCCGTCGGTGCCGGTCGTCGCCGCCGTGTCGCTGATGGAGGCGGACGACGATCCGCATGTGCCGACGTCGATGGTGCTGATGGGCGGCCCGATCGACACCCGCGTCAATCCAACTGCGGTGAACGATCTTGCCGAGAAGCGCGGTACGGATTGGTTCCGCAATCACGTCATCACCAAGGTGCCGTTTCCCAATCCCGGCTTCATGCGCGATGTCTATCCTGGCTTTCTGCAACTCAACGGCTTCGTCAGCATGAACCTGGCTCGGCACATCGAGGCGCACAAACAATTGTTTCTGCATCTGGTGCGCGGCGACGGCGATTCGGCGCAGAAGCACAAGGAATTCTACGACGAATATCTGGCGGTGATGGATCTTGCCGCCGAGTTCTATCTGCAGACGGTCGAGGTCGTCTTCGTTCGCCACGCGCTGCCGCTCGGCGAGATGACCCATCGTGGCCGGCCGATCGATCCGGGCCGGATCAGGCGCACCGGCTTGCTGACGATCGAAGGCGAGCACGACGACATTTCGGGCGTCGGGCAAACCGAAGCGGCGCACGCCCTGTGCGCGAACGTGCCGGCGGACCGGCGAGCGCATTGGCTGCAGCCGGGCGTCGGACATTATGGCGTTTTCAACGGATCGCGCTTCCGGGCCGAAATCGCTCCCCGGATCGCCGATTTTGTCCTGTCCGTAGGCCACATCAGCCGCGCTTCGCGCAACACCTTCGCCAAGCGCCGCAGCCATAACGGCAGTAGCGCACTGCATCAGGTCTAATCCGCCAGTCTCGCCGACGCAGGCGCCTCGGCGCGGGCGGACCCGGCCGCAAAAGGCGCTGTTCATCGAACAAATCGCCCGAAATGACCGCCGCAAGCGCCGCGGCGCGTCCTAACGTTCTGATCATGCGGGAGAATTTCAGAATCATCGGGCGTCAATTTGGCAACCGTCTTTGCCTCAAGAATTGAACAATGATTCATCGCACTTGGACACGTCCCATTGGGGGCCGATGGTCCCGCCATCCCTAAATCTGGTATGAAAAACAGTGACTGAGGAAGGGGGCTACGCTGCGCGCCGGATATGGCAGAATCCATCCCCGGGGGTCGGGTTCGGGGTAACCATCATGCCGCAGCACGCGCTGCTCTATCGCCGGCCGAGTGAACCGCAGGCGATCGAGGTCGTCTTCGACAGATCGGTCTATCTCGTTCGCTTACGCCGGCACCGGCAGGCGCGCCGCTACACGCTGCGCATCCAATCGGCCACGCGCGACGTCGTACTGACGATGCCGCCGCGCGGCACGCTCAAGGAAGCGCGCGAGTTCGCGCAAAAGCACGGCGGCTGGATTGCCGCGCGGCTCGACCGGCTGCCGAAGGCGGCGCCGTTCGCGGACGGCGTCATGGTGCCGTTGCGCGGGGTGCCGCATCGCATCGTGCACCGTCGCGAACTGCGCGGCACGGTATGGACGGAGCACGATGACGCCGGGATCGATGTCCTCTGCGTCGCCGGCTTGGCGCCGCACATCGACCGCCGCATCGGCGATTTCCTGCGCCGCGAAGCCAAACGCGAACTGGAAACGGCAAGCCGGCGCTTTGCCGACGAACTTGGCGTCCGCATCGCGCGCGTCACCGTGCGCGATCAATCGAGCCGTTGGGGCTCCTGCTCCACGACCGGCGCGCTGTCGTTTTCTTGGCGGCTCATTCTGGCGCCGAGCCACGTGCTCAATTATCTCGCCGCTCATGAAGTGGCGCATCTCGTCGAGATGAATCATTCCGTCCGATTCTGGCGCCTCGTGCAGCGGCTGTGCCCGGATCATGAGCGCGCCAAGGTATGGCTCGACGTGCACGGGGCGGACCTGCACCGCTACGGCCTCGCCCGATAGCAGGACGCGTTCAATTCCTTGACCGCCATCCTCCCCGCTCGCATCGGGCGAGGAAGAAAAGGGCTACTCCGCCGCGGCCTTGGTTTCGTGCGCCTTGATCGCCGCCCAGACGCGCGACGGCGTTGCCGGCATGTCGATATGGTCGATGCCGAGCGGGCACAGCGCATCGAGCACGGCGCCGATGATCGCCGGCGGCGCGCCGGTGGCGCCGGCCTCGCCCGCGCCTTTGACGCCGAGCGGATTGGTGCGCGCCGGCACCTCCGTCAGCTCCGTTTGCAGCGCGGGGAAGTCATCGGCGCGGGGCATGGCGTAATCCTGGAAGCTGCCGGTGATAAGTTGACCCTGCTGGTCGAACACGATGCGCTCCATCAGCGCCTGGCCGACTCCTTGCGCCACGCCGCCATGAATCTGGCCTTCGCAAAGCAGCCGGTTCATGATCCTGCCGACATCGTCCACCGCGGCGTAACGGTCGAGCGTCACGGCGCCCGTCTCCGGATCGATCTCGACTTCGCAGACGTGGCAACCATTGGGGAAATTTGCCGGCTCGGCGGCGAAGGTCCCCGAGGCTTCCAGGCCGACGTCGAATTGCGGCGGCAGCATCGCCGGCCGATAGAACGCCTGCGCCACCGCGGTGAGCGGCAGCGCCCGGTCGGTGCCGACGATGCGGAAGGCCCCGTCCTTGAACTCGATGTCGCCGGCCGCGGCTTCCAGCATCATCGCCGCCATCGGCCTGGCCTTCTCGACGATGGCGTCGGCAGCGCGCCTGAGCGCGTTGCCGCCCACGTGCATGGAGCGCGAGCCGTAAGTGCCGCGGCCGATCGGCACCGCATCGGTGTCGCCCTGCACGAAGCGGATATTTTCGAATGGCACGCCGAGCCATTCGTGCACCATCTGCGCGTACACGGTGTTGTGGCCCTGGCCATGCGAGTGCGTGCCGGCCAGGATCGTCAGCATGCCGCTCGGATCGAAGCGCAGCACCATCCGCTCGTTGAACACCGCCGCCTCTTCGAGGAAATAGCCGATGCCGCGGCCGCGCAGCTTGCCGCGCCTTTTCGAATCCGCGGCGCGCGCAGCAAAGCCGTTCCAATCGCCGAGCTTCAAACATTCATCCATGACGTGGGTGAAATCGCCGCTGTCATAGGTGACGCCGGTGCCGATCTTGTGCGGCATGGCGGCGGCGGGAATGAAATTGCGACGCCTGATCTCGACCGGATCGATGCCGATGACGCGTGCGGCGCGATCAAGCAATTGTTCGATCAGATAAGTCGCCTCCGGCCGCCCGGCCCCGCGATAAGGGGCCAGCGGGATGGTGTTGGTGAGCACCGCCCGGCAGACCGCGTGCACCGCCGGGACCTGATAGACGCCGGGCGCGAGCCGTATCGCGAACAACGGCACCACCATCGCCGCGCCGAAGACGTGCGAGCCCATGTTGTGCAGCGCATTGACGCGCAAGCCCAGAATCCTGCCGCGCTCGTCGAGCGCAAGCTCGCCGGTGACCACCTGGTCGCGGCCTTGCGAGTCGCCGAGAAGCCCTTCCGCGCGGGTCGATACCCATTTGACCGGCCGGCCGCCAACGTGGCGCGAGGCCCATACCACCAGCGCGTCCTCCGGATAGCCGCCATGTTTCATGCCGAAGCCGCCGCCAACGTCGGGCGAAATGACGCGCAGCTTCGTTTCCGGAACGTTGAGCACCTGTCCGGCCACGGACGAACGGGTGCCGTGCGGATTTTGCGAGGTCGAGTAAAGCGTGCTGCTGTCGCTGTCGGGATGATACTGGCCGAGCGCAGCGCGCGGTTCGATCGAATTGGCGGTCACGCGAGTGTTGCGGATTTTCAACGACACCACGTGCTTGGCGGCAGCGAAGGCAGCGTCGGTTGCATCTTTGTCGCCCATCATCAGCGCGAAGGAGACATTGTTGGGCGCTTCGTCCCACACGACGGGCGCGCCGGGCTTGACCGCGTCCTCGGCATCGACCACCGCGGGCAGCACCTCGTAATCGACTTCGATCAGTTCGGCGGCATCGCGCGCCTGCGCCAAGGTCTCGGCGACGACGAAGGCAACGCGCTCGCCGACCGCGCGCACCTTGTCGGTCGCCAGGATCGCCCGCGGGGTGCGAAAGCCTTTGGGTCCGCCCATGTCCTCGGGCATCGGCGGCGCCAGGCCGCCGAGCCTGTCGGCCAGGACATCCTCGCCAGTGAGGACGGCGAGCACCCCTTCGGCCGCCTGGGCCTTGGTTTTGTCCACGCGCTTGAGACGGGCGTGCGCGTGCGGCGACATGAGCAGCACGCCGTAGCACTGCCGCGGCAGATCGAAGTCGTCGACATAACGGCCGCGGCCGGTGATGAAGCGGGGATCCTCGACTCGCGGGACGGGCTGACCAATGCCGAATTTGTTCACGCAAGCCTCCTTGACGTTACTCTCCTCAGCCGCGGGCCAAACGCGGCGGGGAAGGAAAGCTTATACCGGCGATCAAGGACTATGAGAATGCAGTACGCGCTACGATAAAAGAAAACCGCCCGGTTTCCCGGGCGGCCTGCCATGCGACTTTGTCGTGTTTGGATGAGGGGCTCATCCCCAGCGGATGGCAATCGCTCCGGCAATGGAGCGCGGCCGGGTGCGCAGCCGGTGGCCGTCGTTGCCGGACTCGATCACCCACTCCCCGTTTTCCTGGGCCACGATCCTGCCGACATGGTGCGGCCAGACGACGACCGCACCGACGCCTGCGGGGCCGGCATGACCCCAATGCGCCCAATTGCGCGCGAGATTGTATTGCGGACCAGGGTCGGCGCCGACGAGATGCCGCATCTCCCAACCACACCACTCCGCCGGACGCGGGCCATATCCGCCGCGATAGGCGGTGTGTTCGGCGTAGCCTGTATGATGGCGTCGCGCGAGATAAGTGCGCCGTCGCGAATAAGCGGAATCTTCGTGCCACGGCTGATAGGCTGAATACTCGTGCCACGGCTGATAGCCTGAATGCTCGCGTCGTTCGGCGTAAAAACGACGGCGGGACTGTGCCGGATAACCGGACGGCCATTGTCCCCAATTCTGGTCGTAGGTTGCTCCTTCATCATATGGATATCCCGCCCGCTCGAGATAGCGCTGCGATAGAACGTGCCGACTCGCGCGATGTCGATAGCCGTATCGATAATGATATCCTCGCGCCTGAGCGGTTTGCCCAAACACACACATGGCCGCAACGGCTATTGCTACGTTCGTCAACTTCATTCGAACTACTCCTACTCGTTACTCACGATGACGTTCGCTGTGCTTCCACGTGCCAATAAAAAAACTCGCCAAACCGTGAGGTTGATGGCGAGATCAAACAAATGGAAGCGCCTCACCAGCAGGTGAGACCGCGCGCCTATAGCATCGATGATGGCGTCCAGCGCCTCTTCGTTTGCATCGCAACTATGCGGACGCAGAAATGCGCCAAACTTTTGCCGGCTTGTCCGGCGATTCGATTTATTTGTTAGATATTTGTTGTTCGAAAGTTGGCCCAAATTTGGCTGCGAGCGGCAATCTGACGCGGCGCAAGTTCGGGGGGGGCGCCTGGCCCGGTTGCACACGCCGACGACTGCTCGCTTGGCAGCGGTCAACGGCCGAGAACGAGATCGCATCGAAGGGACGGAACGCCGCCGCGAAAAGCGCGGCGACGAAGCGATTGCGCCCTTGGAAGCGCCGCTGCGTCCGCAGTGACGGACGTGCTGCGGCGCTCTGACTATTTCGTCCGCTTCGCCACTTCGGCAAAGACCTGATAGGCCTGATCCAGCGCGGGCTTGGGCTTGGCCACGCTGGCGCTCACCGCTTTGAGCGTTCTCATCAGCTCGGCCTGCTCGTTCGGCGGCAGACTGATGAGCTTGGCGTGCTGCGCCCAAATCTGCCGCTGCTTGGCATAGAACGCAGCCTCCCAGGGATTGACCTCTGCGGAAGCCTTGCCGGCATCGGTATCGATGATGGTCTGCAGGTCCTTGGGCAGCGAGTCGAACCACTTCTTGGAGAGAAACACCATCGAGAAGATGAAGGGCTGGCCGGTCTCGGTCACGTATTTGGCGGCATCCCAATAATGCATCGTGGTGTAAACCGTCATGGCGGCGACGGCGCCGTCGATCGTGCCCTGCTGGATAGCCGGCAACACGTCGGCAAGCGTCATGGCCACCGGCGAGGCGCCGAGCCGCTTGAGCATCGCCTGCTGCATGTCCGCAGCCAGGACGCGAAGCTTCTTGCCCTTGAAATCGGCGAGATGGCGGATCGGATCGCGGGTGATCACCGAAGAAGGCTGCGCCACGAACAACGCGGCACCGCGGATACCCTTGTCGGCGCCGAAGCTCAGCATCATCTTCTGCAACTGCGGATCGCTCGCGGCGCGGATGCCTTGGGCCATGCTGGTGATGAGGCCCGGGGCGGACAGCACCTCGTAGCGGGGATCGACGCCGACCAGAAATTCGGGAGGACCCACGTAGCCCTGGATCGAGCCGAACTGCACGCCCTCGATCTCGCGCGGAATCGGCCCCAGTTGGCTTGCCGGATAGATCTGTCCCTTGATCCTGCCGCCGGAGTCCTTTTCCACCATGGCGACAAAGCGCTTGCACCATTCGTGCTGCGATTCGTGAATGGTGGCCGTGCCGAGCTTCATCACATAGGTCTGGCCTTCGGCGGCGCGCGCCGCGCCGAGCGTCAACACCAACAACACAATGGACGCGACGGTCGCCGCCAGCGCCGGAATTCCGCGTTTTCCAAGACGCATCTGTTCCTCCCGGTTGCTAAACCGGCCCGTTGTCCGGGCTCTTCGATATAGCTGCGTAGCAATGCGGGACCCGGATGCCGGTGCGCCGTGCGGCGCAAATCCGGCACGCCGGGCCGCGGATTATTTCGTCCGCCTGGCCGCCTGGACGAAGACGCTATACGCCTGCGCCAGATTCGGCCGGCGCTTCACCACATCCTGACCGACCGTTTCCAGCGTATTCATCATCGCGGCCTGCTCGTTCGCCGGCAGCTTGACGATTTCGCCGTGTTGCTTCCAGAGTTCGGATTCCTTTTGGTAGAAATTCGCCGCCCAAGGATTGACCTCGGCTGCGGCCTTGCCGGCATCGGTAGTGAGAATCGTCTGCAAATCCGTGGGCAGGCCGTCGAACCATTTCTTGGACAGGAACGCCATCGAGAAGATGAACGGCTGCCCGGTCTCGGTAATGTATTTGGCGGCGTCGTAGTAGTGCATGGTGGCATCGACCGTGACGGCCAGCACCGCACCGTCGATAGCGCCCTGCTGAATGGCCGGCAGCACGTCGCCGAGCGTCATCGCGATGGGCGAGGCGCCGAGCCGCTTGAGCATTTCCTGCTGCATGTCGGCCGCGAGCACGCGCAGCTTCTTGCCCTTGATGTCGGAGAGGTGGCGGATCGGGTCGCGCGAGACGATCGAAGACGGCTGCGACACGAACAGCGCGACGCCGTGGATGCCTTTGTCGGCGCCCAGGCTGAACATCATCTTTTGCAATTGCGGATCCTGAGTGATGCGGATGCCGTGCGCCATGTCGGTGACGAGACCGGGAGCCGACAGCACCTCGAAGCGATCGTCGACGCCGACCAGGAATTCGGGCGGACCGATATAGCCCTGGATGGCGCCGAACTGAACGCCCTCGATCTCGCGCGGTATCGGCCCGAGTTGGCTGGCGGGATACATCTGCCCCTTGATCCGGCCGCCGGAATCCTTCTCCACCATCGCCACGAATCGTCTGGCCCATTCATGCTGGGCGTCGTTGATGGTGGCGAACCCGAGCTTCATCACATAGGTCTTGCCGTCGGCCGCGTGTGCCACGGTTTGCGCCGCGACCAGAGACAAAACGAAGGCCGCCGTGACGGCCGCCGCTCGCCAGCGTTTTCCATTTTGTTTAGGTTGCATGTCGATCCTCCCGGTTTTCGTTTTGGCGGCATCGGGCCGCCAAGGTCTGCCACGACAAATGAGTTGCGGCAGGCAAGTGATTTGGCGAGCGACTTTGCAAGCGACCTGGAAAGGGACCTGGAAAGAGACTCGGAAAGAGACTTGGCAAGCGACTTGACATGAGCTTTGTGAACTCGACCGCCAAAGGCTGACGGGACAAGTGAAATCGACGGTCGGCCCCTTTGTCAATCGAACTCGAAAGGCCCGGCATGCGGCAAAATCCGCGGGTGACCGAAAGACTGGTCCACCTGGTCGTGGACACCGGATGGGATGGGCTGCCGGCGACGGCCACGCACCAGGCCAGGCGCTCGCTGATGAATTTCTTTGCCGTGGCGCTCGCCGGCTGCCGCGATGCGACCGTGGAGACGGCGCTGGCGACGCTTGCCGGCTTTTCCGGCGGCAGCCGGGCAACCCTGATCGGACGGCGCGAGCGCATCGACGCGCTTGCGGCGGCGTTCATCAACGCCGCCGGCGCCAACGTCCTCGATTTCTGCGATACCCACACGCCGACCGCGATCCACCCGACCGCGCCACTGGCCCCGGCACTGTTGGCGTTGGGCGAACTCACTCCCGTGAGCGGCCGCGATCTGCTGCTGGCCTTGGTGCTCGGCCAGGAGGTCGCGTGCCGCGTTGGGCTGGCGATGTCGCCGAACCATTACAACAAGGGCTGGCACATCACGGCGACCTGCGGGGTGTTCGGTGCCGCGGCCGGTTGCGGCAAGCTGCTTCGGCTTGACACCGAGCGGATGACCTGGGCGCTTGGCATCGCGGCGACGCAGGCCGCCGGGCTGTGCGAGTGCCTGGGCACGCCGGCCAAGAGCGTGAGCGTCGGCAACGCGGCGCGCAACGGCCTCTGGTCGGCGCTGTTGGCGGCGCGCCATTTCGCCGGACCGCCGGAGCCGCTGACCGGACTGCAGGGCTATTACCACGCGCTCGGCGAAACTCCCGATCTGTCGCGCATCGGCGAAGGCCTCGGCAATACCTGGGAGATTCTCAAAACATCCTACAAGCCGTATCCGTGCGGCTTCGTCATTCATCCGGCGCTCGATTGCGTACTCGATTGGCGGCGCAGCAATCCGTCGGCGGCGGTGGAGAAGGTCGTGGTGACCGGCAATCCGCTGCTTGCGCTGCGCGCCGACCGCCCCAACATCGCGACCGGCCGCGAAGCACAGGTCAGCGTACAGCACGCCGTCGCTGCCGCCCTGCTCACCGGCAAGGCCGGGCCCGCCGAGTTCACCGACGCCTGCGTGCAGGATGCGCAAATCACGGCGCTGCGCGATAGGATCGCGGTGGCCCGCGACGAAACCCTCTCCACGATCGCCGCGATGGTCGAGATCGCCACCACCGACGGCAGAGTGCATAGGCTGTCGCAGCAGGCCGCGCGCGGCAGCGACCTGAATCCCATGACCGATCGGGATTTGGAAGACAAGCTCGGCGCCGCCGCGGCGCAGTGGGACCCGCGCCACGACATCGCGCCGCTGATCGACGCCATCTGGCACGTCGAGGATGCCGAGCGGATCGACGCACTCGCAGGCCTCACTGTGCCGGCCGCTTGAGCAGGAGGACGGTCGGCGGCGGCGCGCCTGACCGACGGTTCGATGCATCACGAGCGCTCGTTGCGAGCGGTTCCTAATCAAGCGGAATATGCTGTAGGCTGGATACCTGATGCGTGCGTCAAATCGGGGGAAAGCGTTTCCGATGAACAATACCGTCAACAACAAGCGCGTTTTCTGCGTCGTACCGCACCGGCCGGTGGGATTTGCGGAAATCCTCGGCAAGCGTGGCGACGTGCGGCTCGACATGATCGAGCAGGCGAGCCCGCACGCGGCAGTCGCCGAAGTGCTCGGCGCCGCCCACGCCTATCAGATCGGCTCGGCGCGCGACGAGCTGGTGCGGCACTATCAGGCCCAAGCCGAACTTCTGCAGCAGACGCCGAACCTGCTGATCGTTTCCACCAATGGCGCCGGTTACGACACCGTCGATGTCAAGACCTGCACCGCGCGCGGCATCCTCGTCGTCAATCAGTCGGGCGGCAACGCCGAAGCGGTCGCCGAACACGTCATCGGCGTGATGCTGTGCCTGATCAAGCGGGTCGGCGAGTCCGACCGCGCGCTGCGCGCCGGCACGCTCGCGAGACGCATGGACTATATCGGCGGCGAGGCATTCGGCAGAACTCTCGGCATCGTCGGGCTGGGCAATGTCGGCAGGCGCATCGCCGAACTCGCCGGCACGCTGTTGCGCATGCAGGTGCTGGCCTACGATCCTTATCTTGATGCCGCAACGCTGCGTGCGCGCGGCGCCGCCAAGGTCGAGCTGGACGACCTCTTGCGCCGCTCCGATTTCGTTTCCATCAACTGCCCGCTGACCGACGAGACGAGGATGATGATCGGCGCCCGCCAATACGCGCTGATGCAGCCGACCGCCTATTTCATCACCACGGCGCGCGGCTCGATCCACGACGAAGAGGCGCTCGAAGCCGCGCTGCGGGACAGAAAAATCGCCGGCGCCGGGCTCGACGTCTGGGAGAAGGAGCCGCCGGCGGCGCAGCACCCGTTGATGAAATACGACAACGTCATCGTCACCCCGCATATGGCAGGCGTCACCCGCGAGGCGCGCACGCGCATGGGGCAGTTTGCCGCCGAGCAGATGCTCGACGCGCTTGACGGCAAGCCCGTGGCCCGCATCGTCAACCCGCAGGTGTGGCCGCGCTACGCCAAACGCTTCGAGCACGCCTTCGGGTTCGTGCCGCAAGAGCCGCCGGCGGAGCCGAACTGGCACGCCTATGAAAAGTGAGCCGACGCGCGGCGGCGTGCGGCGTTCGAGACCTCGACGGCCATCACCGGGGATGCTGTAATCGCCCCGACGAGACGCCCGCCGGTTCGATGGGCGCCCAAGGGAGGAGCCATTGTTTCGCCAGCTTAACGGAGCCGCGCTCGCCGGCTTGTTGCTCGCATCGTTTTTCGTCGGTCACGCCCGCGCGCAGCAGTCGCACGCCTGGCTCGACCCCAAGCTCCTGGCCGCCGCCAAGGCCGAGGGCGGCACGATGACCATCTATTCCGACACCAACGAGGGCGAAGGTTTGCCGCTGTGGAAGCTGTTCACCGACGCCACCGGAATCAAGGTCAATTATGTGCGCGGCGCCGATCCGCCGCTGATGGCGCGCATGGTGCTCGAATATCGCGGCAACCAGAAATCGTGGGACGTGGCGCAGCTCGGGACCATCGACAAAATCCCGCCGCAGCTCCTGTTGCCGTTCGACCCGCCGGAAGCGAAGAACATTTCGGCTCAGGCGCGCGATCCGGGACGACGCTGGTACGGGCTCTATGCCAATTACAATTCGCCCGCTTTCAACACCAAGTTCGTCAAGGCCGCCGACCTGCCAACGAGCTATGCGGATTTCGCAAAACACAAGGAGTGGGCCGGCCATATCGCCATCGACGCGACCGACAGCGAGTGGCTGTGGGCCATGGACCAATATTTCGGCGACGACAAAGCCACGGCGCTGATCAAGAGCATCGTCGCAACCCTGCACCCGGTGCTCACCAACGGCCATTTGGCGCAGGCGCGCTCGGTCGGCTCCGGCGAATACTGGCTGTCGCTGAACAACTTCGTCAATCTCACCGAGAATGTGCGACTGAAGGGCGGCCCGATCAATTATTTCGCGCTCAATCCGGTGGCGCTGACCTTCGGCGCGGTGGGCATCAGTGTCAAAGCGCCGCATCCGAACACCGCCCTGCTCGCGGCGAATTTCGCGCTCAGCAAGGAATGCGAGACGTTTCTCACCAAGTTCGGCCGCATTCCGACGCGTCCCGACGTCGAGTCCAATCCGCCCGGCATCGTCGCCGCGCTCAACAAAAAGAAAGTGATCACGGTATCGCTGTCGCCACAGGACGAGCACAAGTGGCAGCAGAAGTTCAACGCGTTGTTCAAGGGGCAGTGAATTCTCACCTCTCCCCGCGCGCCGGGAGAGGCGCAGGCGGCCTCCGGCCGCCGTTGTTTGACTAAGAACGCGATGCAAAGCATCGCTTCGGCGCAAGGCGCGCCGGGTGAGGGGGCGCTGTCACTATTCGAGCCCAGCGGCCAAGCCCCTTCATCCCGACCTTCTCCCCGCATGCGGGGAGAAGGAGCCGCAAGCGGCGTGAGCGGAGCACAGTACGTGGCTGCCATCGATCCGGCCCGCGATGTATTCAGGCTGCCGCGCTGGCGCTGGCGGCGGCCGAATCTTCTGCTGATCGTCTGCGTCGTCATCGGCCTCTGGCTGGTGCTGGTGCCGCTGGCCGGATTGCTGCTCACGGCGTTCACCGAGGACACCGGACTGGGTTTCGGCGCGTTCACGTTCGACAATTTCGTCGAGGCCTATTCCAGCGAGCGCATGCTGCCGCTCATCGGCAACTCGCTGATCTACGCGTCCGGCACCGCGATCGTCACCTTCGCGATCGGCGGCGCCATCGCCTGGGTGGTGGAACGCACCGACGCGCCGGGCAGCACGCTGTTTCACAACCTGGCGCTGATTTCCTTCGCCATTCCAGGCCTGCTTCTGGCCATGGCGTGGATTTTCGTGCTCAGCCCCAATATCGGCTGGGTCAATGCGGCGCTGAAATCGGCGTTCGGGCTTCGCGCCGCGCCGTTCAATATCTATTCGATGGCCGGCATGATCTGGACGCTGTCGAGCCATTATTTTCCGCTCGCCTACCTGATCCTCGGCCCGGCGCTCCGCGCCCTCGACGTGCGCATGGAGGAGGCCGGCGTGGTCTCCGGGGCGCGCTACCGGCAGGTGTTGCCGAAAATCACGCTGCCGCTCCTTCGCCCCGCCATCCTCTCGGGTCTCTTGCTCCTGTTCATCATGGGGCTGTCGTCCTACGAAGTGCCGCGCGTGATCGGCCTGCCGGCGCGCATCGACGTGTTCACCACCGCGATCCAGAACGCCACCGTCGAGACGCCGCCGGAATTCGGCGTCGCCAGCGCGCTCAGCCTCACGCTGCTCGGGGTCTGCCTCGTCGCCGTCTATTTCTACCGGCGGGCGACGCGCAACGCCGAGGCCTTCGCCACCATTACCGGAAAGGGCTACATGCCGACCCGCATCGCGCTCGGCCGCTGGCGCTGGCCGGTGTCTATCGGCATCGTAGGCGTGTTCCTGATTGCGCTCGGCGTGCCGCTGTTCACGCTGGCGTGGCAATCGTTCTTCTCCAACCTGTCGCAGCCGTTCATGAATTCGCCGCCGTCGGCGACGCTGGCCAACTACGCCTATATCCTGCGCTACCCGATTTTCCTCGATGCGGTACGGACCAGCGTTCTGGTCTCGGCCATGGCGGCGACGTTCGCGGTCGCGCTCACGCTGGTGATGGCCTGGATCGCGCGCCGTTCGGCATCGCGTCTTGCCTGGCTGCTCGATGCGCTGGCTTCGGCGCCGATTGCCATTCCGAGCGTGATCATCGGCGCCAGCATTCTGTTTACCTATCTGGTGATCCCGATCGGGGTCTACGACACGATCTGGATTCTCTTCATCGCCTACGCGACGCTGGCCCTGCCCTACGGAATGCGGTTTGCATCGAACGGAATTGCGCAAATCCATCGCGAGCTGGAGGAGGCGGCGGAGATATCGGGTGCGCTGCCCGGCCAGGTGTTGTGGCGCGTGGTGCTGCCGCTGTTGCTGCCGTTCCTGCTCGCCGCCTGGATCTACACTTTCGTCCTGTCGGTGCGGGAATTGGGCGCATCGATCTTTCTCATCGGACCCGGCACCAACGTGCTCGCCACCATCAGCCTGACCATGTGGGAGGAAGGCGGCAGCTACGGCGCAGTGGCGGCGCTCGGCATTTTGCAAATCGCCCCGCTCCTCCTCATTGTCGCCGGGCTGCGCTACCTGGAAACGCGCGTGCATCGGCGCACGCGGGGCGGTAGTGCGATGGCGCGCTCGACAGGCTGAAACATTTCCAATGAGACCGCAGCAAACCAGTCGGCGAACCGTCTCATGCTCCCTCCCTTTTGCGGGGAGAGGAGCATGCCGAAGGCGGCACGGCGCCGTGCGCAAATCCGCACCAGACCAACCGTAATCGCATGTTCGCGATCGAGAACCTGCATAAGTCCTTTCTCGCCGCCGGTGCCGAAGTGCGCGCCGTCGACGGCATCAGCCTCGAAGTGGAGACCGGCAAGCTCATCACGCTGCTCGGCCCATCGGGCTGCGGCAAGACCACGACGCTGCGCTGCCTTGCCGGCCTCGAGCGCCCGCAGACGGGCCGCATCGTCATCGGCAACCGCACCGTCTTCGATTCGGCCAAACGCGTTTTCGTGGCGGCGAGCGACCGCGGCATCGGCATGGTGTTCCAGTCATATGCGATCTGGCCGCATATGAGCGTGTTCGAGAACGTCGCCTTCCCGCTACGGGTGTCGCGCGCGAAGAAATATTCCGCCGCCGAGATCAGGGAGCGGGTGTCGCGCATGCTCGACCTGGTGCAGCTCACCGGTTTCGCGTGGCGTCCGGCGACGCAGCTTTCCGGCGGACAGCAACAGCGGCTCGCCTTCGCCCGCGGCCTGGTGCACGAGCCGGCGATCCTGCTGCTCGACGAGCCGCTGTCGAACCTCGATGCCAAGCTGCGCGAGCAGATGCGGCTCGAACTCAAGCGCCTGCAGCGTTCGCTCGGCATCACCACCGTCTATGTGACGCACGACCAGTCCGAGGCGCTGGCCTTGTCGGACGAGATCGCCGTGTTCGACTCCGGCCGCATCGTTCAGCGCGGCGCCCCGCAGGACATCTATCGCCAGCCGAACAGCCGGTTCGTCGCCGATTTCGTCGGCTCGGCGAATTTTCTGCCCGGCACGGTGCGCGGGACGCAGGGCAACCTCACCCGCGTCGACACCGCCCATGGCCTCATGCACTGCATCTTCGCCGAACCGATCGACGCCGGAATGAGGGCGCTGGTCATCGCGCGGCCCGAGGATATTTTGCTGTTCGACGGCGCCGCCGTCGGTGCGCCGACCGACGGACTGAACGCGCTTAACGGCAAAATCGTCAACCGCGTCTTCCTCGGCGAGGTCGTCGACTACATCGTCGATCTGGGCGATCGGGAATTGCGCGCGCGGCTGCGCAGCGATGAATTTCAGATCGGCCAGGCCGTCACCCTCGGCCTGCCGCCGCAAAAATGCGTGGGGCTGCCGGGATGATGACGCAACCGCCCCCTCGGTCGATGCGGAGCCCGGTTGACGCAGAGAAGCCTGCTGCACTTCTATCGACAGGCAAGCCGTGAAATTCTGACCCTCGCCGTCTTGTACGCAGGCAGCCGGGGATCGCGATAAACTCGGGAGGAAGCCGTGAGCGTCGAAATTCAGCGTCGGAGGTTGCTCGCACTGGCGGCCGGCACCGCCGTGTTGCCGCTATTGTCGCATCCTTCATGGGCGCTCGATTATCCGACCCGGACGGTGCGCATCCTGGTTGGTTTCCCCGCGGCAAGCGCGACCGACGTGGTCGCTCGCCTGATCGCGCAAGCGCTGTCGGCGCGGCTCGGCCGGCAGTTCGTGGTTGAAAACCGCCCCGGCGCCGGCAGCAATATCGCCGCCGATGCCGTCGTCCATGCCGCCCCCGACGGCTACACGCTGCTGGCGATGACCGTCACCAACACCGTCAACGCGACGCTCTACCCGCATCTGGATTTCGATATCACCCGCGACGTCGCGCCGGTCGCGATAACATTCAAGTCGCCGCTGGTTCTGACCGTCAGTCCGACGCTCGCCATCAAGACCGTTCCCGAACTGATCGCTTACGGCAAGGCTCATCCGGGCAAGCTCAATTTTGCCTCGTTCGGCAACGGCAGCGCGCCGCACATCAACGGCGCGTTGTTCAAGATGAAGACCGGCATCGACATGGTTCACGTCCCCTATCGCGGCAGTCCGGTGCCGGACCTGATCGCCGGCCGGGTGCAGGTCTTGATCGCGCCGATGCCGGTCGTCATCGCGCAGGTCAGGTCGGGCAAGCTTGTCGCGCTCGCCGTCACCAGCGCGACACCCTCGGCCGCGCTGCCCGGCGTGCCGCCGTTGGGGAAATTCGTGCCGGGCTACGACACCGCCATCTGGCATGGCATCGTCGCACCGAAGAACACGCCCACGGACATCGTCGACAAGCTGAACAAGGAGATCGACGCAGTCCTCGCCGAGCCTTCGATCAAGGCGAGCTTCGCCAAATATGGCGGCGTGCCGATGGGCGGCGCGCCGGCCGATCTCGCCAGATTGATCGCCAGCGAGAAACAGAAATGGGCCACGGTCATCGAGCGGGCCCATATCACGCTCAATTAAATGAAAGCGAAGCGGAACGAAGCAATCCATGCTTCGCGGCAATCGTTACCCCGTGTATTCCAGAATGTGCATGCCCTGGCCCCAGCGGTCGATCAGATAGAGCCGCCCCTCGCTGTCGCAGCCGATGTCGTTGGACTGGATGCCGGGCGTGCCTTCCGGCGTTTCCGGCACGTAGCAGCCGACCTCTTTCGGATGCAGCGGGTCGGCCACGTTCACCGCGCGCAGCCCGGCGTTGAAATACGTGAGAAACACGATGTCCTTCCACGGCCCGTTGGCGGGCAGATTCTCCAGAATATTGTGAGCGCCGAAGCGGCCCGGACGGTCGTAATATTTCTCGCGCTCGGCCATGAAGGTCGAAACCGGCACTGGGTTTGTTTCTTCGCGGGCGTCGATCACCCACATGAACTGCGCATCCCAGTATTTCTGCTTGGCGCGCGCCTCGTCGGTGGCAACGAGATAAGGGCGGTCGCCGATCGGCCACAGCGTATGGTTGGAGCCGGGAAACGGCGGCGACCATTTGGTGTGACCGAGAAGCTTCATGGCGGAAAGATCGGTGCAGTCGATGATCGAGATGCCGCCGCCCCACCAGGCGCAATACATGCGGTTGCCGCGGATCATCGGCGGACCGTGCAATGTCGTCGCCTCCTCGGCCGGATGCGGATCGTCGCCGACTTCATCGGAATCGGTCTTCATCCACGGCAGGCCCCAGATGCTGATCACTTGCGGTTTGAGCGGGTTCTTGATGTCGAGAGTCCAGATCACGCGCTTGGTCCAACCGGGCGCATCGTTGGGCATGAAGGCGAGCCCGCGATCGAGATCGACGCCGAAGCGGTGCGGGCCGGAGCCCGGCATGTCGTAGAAGCCGACCGGCTTCGGCGCCGACGGCGTCGATACGTCGAAGATGAAGAAGCCGGCACGCGCGTTCTTGCCCTTGTCGCCGGCGAGCCGCTCGGAATTCACGTACAGCAGGTCATCGCCGACGATGCGCAGCTTGTGGCAATGAATTCCTGGCGGCGCGCGGAATTCCCCGACTTTTTTCGGCTTCCTCGGATCACGCACGTCGTGCACGGTGAACCCTTCCGGCCCGTTGTAGCTTGAGCCGCCGACCGCGCCGACATAGGCATGACCCTTGTGCACCTGCACCAGCGAACCGCCGCCCCATGCCGCCGACGCATCATGACCGATGAGCCGGAAATTGTTCGCTTCTTCTGAATAGGTGGCGGGCATGATTCCTCCATCGCGTCGCTCCCTCCGCTTGCCGTGTCGAAGGGCCAGCCGCACGTCCTAGTGTGGCGGTTCAGAAGTCCGCATCCATTCCTGCCGCGACCTTGTCATGCGGACTTCTGAACCAAAGCCACACGAGATCAATAAGTGCTGGTGTCCTTCGATTCCGAAGTTCGCAAACGAGGGTGCCGCATAATGATGCGAACTTCGGAATCGGGACACTAGCGAATATTTAACCGCTGCGCATGCATTTGTCGGCTCCATGGCAAGCGCTTCTGCCGATGTGGCGCCCACGCTGACCTTCCCGGCGGCGGGAAATCTTCTCGCCGCCGCAATCATTATCGCTCTGTTTGCAGCGGCGGCGGTGGTCAGCGCTCAGCGCAAGGACATTACCAAAGGATTCGACGAGGTGGCGCATGCCTCCTATGTCGCCCACGTCCAGCACACCGGCAGCGCCTGGCCTGCGCTCGACGACATGCGGCTCCTCGATCCGCGCACGTTCCGCTTCACCGATCGGGCCAACTATCTCAATCACCCGCCGATCTATTATGACCTGCTTGCGGTCGTCGGCCCGAAGCTTGAGGGGCATCCGCGGGCGCTGCTCGCCGACCGTCTGATCGACGTGGCGATCGCCGCGTGCGGCCTTGCCGCCTTGCTCGGCCTCGGGCTTGGCGGTCGTTTCCCGCGCGAACAATTCTACGCGTACGCCGTTCCGCTCGCCTGCATTCCCGTGCTGGTGCCGATTGCCGGCGCAGTCAATAACGACGATCTGGCGTTCCTCGGCGGCGCGTTGACCCTGCTTGGACTGTGGCAATGCCTTTGCACCGGTCGCGATCGCTGGCTCGCGCTCGCTCTATGCGGCATCGTCGCGGCGGGTTGGGCCAAGCTCACCGGATTGTTGCTCACCGCGCCGACGGTCGCGGGCGTGATGGCTTATCTTGTGTGGCGCGGGCGATTACCGCGGCCCTGGAGCTGGGCGGTGGCGCTGCTCGCCGTGGCGGCCCTTGCGGCCGTCCCCTATCTCTACTTCACCTTGCACTACGGCAGTCCCACGCCGGAGACGCCGGCGCAGATCGCGCTGATCGAGAACGGCGCGCGCGCCGCCGGCTGGACCGATCTCCCGCGGAAATCGTTCCCCGGCTATCTCGGCTATTTCATCGTCGCCTTCATCGTGGATTGGATGCCGGCGCTGTCCGCGCGCGGCATTTTCAATTACGCGATGCTGGTCATTCCGGCGGCGGCGCTCGTCTGCGCCTTGGCCGGAACGGCGCTGTCGCTGCGGCGGCTGCGGCACGGCAAGGAAGCCCCGCTCGACGTCGTCGTCGCATGCGGCGCGCTGGCGATTGTCACGACGTTCGCCATCCATGTCACCTACAGCTATGGCCGCTACGTCGCCACCGGCTGGCTGCTGGACGCCTATCCGCGCTATTACCTGCCGCTGATCGCGATCGTGCCCCTGGCGGGACTGTCGCTGGCGACGGCGATCGAGAGCGCTCGCTGGCGCAACGCATTGCTCGGCTTCCTGATCGCCGGGCCGATCGTGTTTCGCCTGTTCGGTGCGCCCCTCGGGTGACGTGGCCGACCTCGGTTTCGATCGCCTGCATCGCTCGCTAAGCAGGCGATTTTGACGGCTTCCGATCTGCAGCCCCGCGGCTTCGATCTGCAGTCCCCCGGCGTCCACACGGAAATGCCGCACCGAGTGCCTCAACGGCCATCGCCGCAGCGTTTTGTCGGGCTTTGACGCCCGGCTGACGGACATGGCGCACGAAAATGCGCACGTAATCCAGCAACGTAGTCTTCTCGGGCGCGCAGATGCCGAGCAGCGGCTGTCCATTTTGGTCCACCAGCACTGACATCTCTTGCACCGCCGACATGTAATACCAGCAACGCAGCCCGCGGCGGGGGATATCTACGCCGCGCGCGCCCGCTGTCCGCCCCCCTGCGATCACTGCCTCGCAGCTTCGCAGCAGATCACTTGGCGGCGCAGCCACCGCAGGTTTTACCGCGGCCGAGCAGAGAACAGCGCAAAGCAACGCTGCCAAGACAAGCCCCGGACCGCGGCGCGCTTGCAATGCGACTGTGGTCAATGTGCTATCCCGCTCGACATTCCGCGTCGTCATGGCCCTGCTCCATTCGCCCGCTGCCCCACCACTCTATAACTATGCCACGATCGCGCTGCGACCTCGTTGATATGACAATATGACCGACCTTGTCGGTTCGCGAGCCGGCAGACCTGCTGGGACGCGATCGAGTTCCCGATTTTGGCGGCCGCATTATACTCGCCCGCCAATCCCACAATTCGGACCGCGGCCAGACACAATATGCGCCTTGCTTCGGGCAGAGCTGCGCCGGAGGCCTCTGCCGCCATTCCGAGCCATCGAATCACCGCATTCACCTTCCCTATCGCGCTTTTGCAGCGGGGGGTTCATGCATGCGCGCTACTCGGTCCCTTGTCCTTGCCAGTGCCGCCCTGTTGGGTGCCGGCGCGATGGCGCTAAGACCGAACCTGTTTGCCGCGCCATTGCGCGCGGAGGTGCTCGCGCAGGCGGGCCCCGCCAATCAACAGGACGATGCCAAGCATCCCGGGCAAAAGAAGCCTGTACATCCGGCGGCTCCAAAGAAACCCGCGCCGCAAGCCGTCCGTCGCCCATTATCGCCGCAGGTTCCGCAGACCTCGCATCAACCGCCTTCGGGCGCCGCGACGCTGCACAGACCGCAAGCGCCACATGTCGGCGGGCCATCCCACCCGGTGCAGCCGAGAATTCGGCCGGCCCAGGCGAATCCGCCGTCGCCGCCGCGACACCCGAATGAAAAGCCCGGACCGACCGTCCCGGAAAGGCACGCTTCTCCACAGGTGCCGGGCAAGCCGCCGGTGAGCGAACGCTCGGGATCGAACCGTCAGATGCAGCAACAAACGCCTGGAACCATCTCTCATCACGAGCGGACAGGGTCGGGCGCGATGACGCCGCCTGCGGCCGCACGCCATCCCGGCATGGCGCCGGGCGGCACACCGCAGCCGTCGGCTGCCGCCACACGGCGCGCCCCGCCGACCGGCAATCCGGCTGCGGTGCCGCCGCCGGCACAGGCGATCAGCAAAGGCGAGTTCCTCGCGCCGAAAGGCCGGGCGCCGACCGCCGGCATCAATCAGATTCGCGCGGAACGCCACGAAGTGCGTCAAGGAAATCAAATCATCATCCGCGAACCTGATCGCACGATCGTTCAGGAAGGCAATCGGACATTCATTCGGCATAACGAGGACGATCGCTTCGCCGTGGGCGCGCGCAACGTGAACGTTGCGCACCGCGGCGACGAGACGATCACCACCGTCGTGCGTCCGGACGGCGCGCAAATCATCGATTACAGCGACGCGGACGGGCATCTGCTCCGCCGCATACGCCGAGGTCCGGATGGCCGGGAGATCGTACTCATCGACAACAGCTTTGCCGGGCCGCAATACGCCACGGTGTTTCTCGACCTTCCGCCGCCGGTCATCCGCATCCCGCGCGATCAATACGTCGTCGATGCCGACGGCGCCGATGAGGGGCAGATCTACAACGTGCTGGTGGCGCCGCCGGTAGAGCGGCTCGATCGGCGCTATACCCTGGAACAAGTCCGCTACAACGAACCGCTGCGGGCGTTCATGCCCCGGCTCGACCTGGAGATCAATTTCGATACCGGCTCCTGGCAGTTGACGCCGGACCAGGTCGATCGATTGTCGCTGATCGCGCAGGCGCTCAATCGCGCCATCCAGCGCAACCCGCGGGAAGTGTTTCTGGTTGAGGGATATACCGATGCAGTCGGGTCCGACATCGACAATCTCTCGCTGTCGGACCGGCGAGCGGAGGCGGTCGCGGTTGCTCTTACCGAACAGTTTCAGGTTCCTCCCGAGAACCTGGCAACCCAAGGCTATGGCAAGCAGTTCCTGAAGGTTCAGACAAATGGCCCGGAACGGGCAAACCGTCGCGTCGCCATTCGCCGCATCACGCCTTTGATCGATCCCGAAGCGGTCGGTCTGCGGTAAGCTGCAACGAGGTAGCGCGAGGCAAGCCGAGGCGCCTTCTTTCATTGGAGCAAATCATGATCACCGAAATTGCCCAGATCGAGGTCAAGCCCGGCCTGGAATCCGAATTCGAGCGCGGCGTCAAGCAAGCCGCGCCGATCTTCAAGCGCGCCAAGGGCTGCCACGGCATGGAGCTGCGGCGCTCGATCGAGAAGCCGGCGCGCTATCGTCTGTTCGTTCAATGGGCGACGCTGGAGAACCACACCGTCGACTTTCGCGGCTCGCCCGATTTCCAGGAATGGCGCAAGCTCGTCGGCCATTGCTTTGCCGCCCCGCCCGAAGTCGAGCACGTGACCGAGACGGTGAAGGGTTTTTGAGACCGTGCCGAGCGGCCAAGACTGTTTTGCATGGCCGTGACTACATTGCCTTGAGGCGCTGCGCCGTATCGGCGGCGACGGCGGGGCGGCCGGTGCGCTGCGCGTCCTCGCGCAGCACGCGGACATACTCCGCCGTTGTCACGTCCTCATGGCGCGGCGGATTGTTTGGTCCCCGGCACGTCTCGATGCAGCGCACGACGGTTGCCGCGTCCGGGTAGACGAAGAACGCCGCCGATATCCGCGGATCGTTGCCGAGGTGGAGCGCCCGGTGCAGGGTCGAGGCGTAGAGATCGTTGGTCCAGCGCGCCAGGAGATTGCCGACATTGACGACGAAAGTCCCTTCCTTCGGCGTCACGTCGATCCATTGACCGGCCGAATTGCGCGCCTGCAGTCCGCCGCTCGTGTCCTGCAGCAGCACGGTGAAGGCGGTGTAATCGGCGTGCGGCGAGAAACTCCACTGAGTCGTCTTCAGCCTGGCGGGATCGACCGGCGGATAGAAATTGAACGTCAGCGTCATATCCGGACGCTTATAGAGCGCATCGAAATAGTCCTCGGGCAGATCAAGGCTCAGCGCAAAGGCGCGGTTGAGCGCGACGCTGACGCGCTGCAGACGCGCCACATAGCCCTTCA
Organism: Xanthobacteraceae bacterium; assembly: GCA_030041005.1. GTDB lineage: Bacteria > Pseudomonadota > Alphaproteobacteria > Rhizobiales > Xanthobacteraceae > BOG-931. Next base: position 8,968 of record JASHOR010000043.1, on the reverse strand, counting down.
TGGTGATCTCGAACGCGGGCAGACGTTCGCGGCTCGGCCATTGCGATCGGCCGATCCTGGAGTCCGCACGCGCCTGTTCGCCGGGCACGAGTTCGCGCGTCACGGAGAAACGCTCCTTGAGGTCGACGACCTTGTCGCGATTTTTCTCCGGATCGATGCCGCCGGTGCGCACGAAGCCGGGCATGTCCACGTTTCGCGACGCGACCTTCATCTTCTCGGCGAGCGGCAGAGCGAAAAAGCTTCGTCCCTGGAGCAGGACGGCATCAAGTTCGCCGGACGAGAACCCGTGACCGGTCACGTAGAAGAAGCCGATATCGATGCACGCGGCGCGGAGTTGACGCGCCGTCTGCGTGCGGTCGGCCTGCGCGCTTTCGCGCATGAACGGGGACAGGTCGATGATCGGCAGGTCGGCAACCGCGACACGGCGAGGATCGCGCGACTGCGCCCGATTATCGAAGGCGGCATAGGCGCCGACCTGATCGCCGTGAATGATTTCGACCATCACATCTTCTCCCCGGTCTATCGAGGCCGGCTACCTCCGCGCGCGTTGCACGTTGGCGATGCGGTCCGGCACGCCGAACTCGGCGCGGCAGACTTCGGCGAGCGCGGCGACGCCGGCGCGGATGGCCTCGTGCGACGGATTGGCGAAGCATAATCGCATGCGGCTTCTGCCATGCGCCGGATCGGTCGACCATTCGACGCCCGGATTGATGGAGACGCCGGACGCAAGCGCGGGCTGAACCAGTTTCAGGGTATCGACCGCGTCCGGCAGCTTCACCCACAGAAAGATGCCTCCCTTCGGATCGTCGAACTCGGCCGCGGTGCCGAACTGCTCGTTGAGCGCATCCATCAGCGTTTCGAGCTTGCCACGCAGGCCGCACACGAGCCCCGGCAGGTGCGCGTCGAAATGCTGCGGGCAGTATTCGCCGAGCACCATCTGCTCGAGCGCGCCCGAGCCGGCGTCGGTCTTGAGCGCGAGCATCCGCGACAGCAGCGGCCACGCTGCGACGATGTAGCCGACGCGAAGCGCGGGCGCGATCGACTTCGAGAACGACCCGATGTGAATGACGTCGCCGTGCTCGCTCATGGCGTGCAGCGCCGGCGGGCGGCGACCGTCCCAGATCAAATCGGAATAGCAATCGTCTTCGAAGATCGGCACGCCGTACCGGCGCGCCAGCCGCAGCAGCTCATGCCTGCGCGCCTCGGGCATGATCGTGCCGGTCGGGTTCTGCACGGTGGGGACGGTATAGATGTATTTCGGCCGCACGCCGCGCCGCTTGAGGTCTTCGAGCGCCGCGCCCAGCGCGTCCATGCGCATGCCGTCGCGGTCGAGCGGGATGCCGACGGCGTTGACGCCGAGCCGGGCGAGCCGGGTCAGCGCGCCCTGATAGGTATCCTGCTCGACGATGACGGTGTCGCCGCGCGACAACAGAATGCCGTTGACCAGATCGAGCGCCTGCAGCGATCCGGACACGATGAGGATGTCGTCGGCAGTGCAGGAAACGCCGGCGGTGCGCTCGAGCTTGGCGGCGAGAAAGTCGCGCAGCGGCCTGTAGCCCTGCGGACCGCTTTGCAGGCCGTAGGTCGCAAGCGTCGCGCCCTCGCGCCGGAGCACCGAAGTTACCGCGGCGAGCAGATCGTCGACCGGAACGTGCTCGGACGCGTTATGGCCGCCGATGAAATTGTATCGAGCAAAACCGTTCCATTTGACGGCCGGCGGCGGCAGGCCGGTGGCCAGCAACGGCGCGAAGTCGAATGCACTCATGATGCCTGCTCTTGACACTTTCTCCCTGCGGGCGAGACTAGCGCGTCATGGCCGGGCTTGTCCCGGCCATCCACGTCTTTAAGCTATTCGCAAAGTAAAGACGTGGATGCCCGGCATGAAGCCGGGCATGACGGGAGGCGGGAGCCGCACATGCGTCGCCTGCAACTGACCGTCGCCGTGATCGCCTGTACGCTCGCGAGCGCCGCGCAGGCGCAGTATCCGGACCATCCGATCCGGCTCGTTGTCCCACAGGCCGCCGGCAGCGCCAGCGATACGGTGGCGCGCGTGTTTGCGGCGGCGCTCGGCAGGGAGATCGGCCAGCAGGTCGTCGTTGAGGATCGGCCCGGCGGAGCGCTCACGGTCGGTCTCGACATCGTCGCCAAGTCGGCGCCCGACGGCTACACGCTGTGCATGGCGCCGATCGGGGCGCTGACGATGGCGCCGCATCTGGTCGCGCACCTTCCCTACGACATCGCGCGCGACTTTCAGCCGATCATGGTGATGGAGTACAGCCAATTGCTGCTGGCGGTGTCGCCGACAACGCCGTTCCATTCGGTCCGCGAGCTGATCGCCTACGCGAAGGCACACCCCGGAAAGCTGCTGAACGCCTCGTCGAGCAACGGATCGCCCGGCCATGTCGCCGGCGAGCTGTTCAAGTTCATGACCGGTACCGACATCGTCCACGTGCCCTACAAGGGCGGCGCGCCGGCGATCAACGATCTCATCGCCGGCCGCGTGCAGCTCATGTTCGAGGCGCTCAATTCGATCGCGCCGTTCGCGCAATCGGGTCAGGTGCGCGCGCTCGCGGTCAGCGGCGACCACCGCTCGCCCGCTTTTCCCGATCTGCCGACGATCGCGGAGGCGGGCGTGCCCGGTTATTCCGCGCCGGGCTGGGTCGGCGTGATCGCGCCGGCGGGCCTGCCGCGCCCAATTCTCGACACGCTCAACGCGGCGGCCAATCGCGCCATCAAATCGCCGGCCTTCGCCACGTGGAACGCGAAGATCGGCAACGAACCCGGCGGGGGCACGCCGCAACAATTCGCCGCGCTGATCGCGTCCGACTCGAAGAAGTGGGGCGAGGTGATCAAGCGCGCGGGCATCAGGCTGGAATAGGCATCGTCATTGCGAGGGGCGAAACGACGACGCAATCCATAAGCAGCCTGCCGACTTGGATGGCTTCGCTCCGCTCGGAATGACGAAACGGCTCACTTTCCTCGCTGCCGGACTCGTCCCATATTCCGGCCATGGCGAAGCGCCCCGATCGCGATCCGGCGAAACACTCGAAAAAGGACCCGGCGAAGCCGACCCGCGCCAAGGCGGCGCGGCCGGACGTGCCGCAGCTCGATCCGCAGCTTGCCGATCTGCTCAATCCCGGCATCGGCCAGGGCCGCGCCGGCATCGGATCGCTGACGGGAATCAAACATGATCCCTCCTCCCTTGGTAGGGAGGGGGGCGGCACAGCAAAGCGCGCGGTCTCGACGCCGTCCCATCCGACCCCCACCCCTATCCCCTCCCCACAAGAGGGAGGGGAAGAGCGAGCGGCACCAGCAAAGCAAGCATCGCGGCTGGCTGCGCCCCCCGATAATTCCTGGGACCGCCGCGCCGACTTCGCCGACGCCCACAAGGCGCGCAAGTCGACGCGGCAGGCCTTCGCCGAACGCCCGCAATCCGGCTATGCCGCCAAAGGCTCCGTCGATCTCGATCCGGAGCTTGCCAAGGCGCTGGGCTATGACGGCGGCGATCCAAGCCGACCGGTGATCGGCGAATCATCCGCCGATCTCGACGAGATTTCCGCGATTTCCGAACCGCAGCGCGAGCCGCGGCATCGCCCTTCGCCGCAGCCGATGACCTATGGCGGACTTGCCAGCCAGCAGTCGCTCGACAGGTTGCTGCGCGAGGGCCGGCCGGAATTCCGCGAAAATCCGTGGACGCCGCACCGCCCGCCGCGGCCGGAGAAATCCGAAGGCGGTCGCCGTCTCGTCATCACGTCGGATTTCGATCCCAAGGGCGACCAGCCGCAGGCGATCGCCGAGCTGGTCGAAGGCGTGCGCCGGCACGACCGCTCGCAAGTTTTGTTGGGCGTCACCGGCTCCGGCAAGACCTTCACCATGGCAAAGGTCATCGAACAGACGCAGCGTCCGGCGCTCATCCTCGCGCCCAACAAGACCCTGGCGGCACAGCTCTACGGCGAGTTCAAGAGCTTCTTTCCCGACAACGCGGTGGAATATTTCGTCAGCTATTACGACTACTACCAGCCGGAAGCCTACATTCCGCGCACCGATACCTATATCGAGAAGGATTCCTCGATCAACGAGCAGATCGATCGCATGCGCCATGCTGCGACGCGGTCTCTGCTCGAGCGCGATGACGTCATCATCGTCGCCTCGGTGTCGTGCATCTACGGTATCGGCTCGGTCGAGACCTATTCGGCGATGACCTTCACCATCAAGCACGGCGAGCGGCTCAATCAGCGTCAGCTCCTGGCCGATCTGGTCGCGCTGCAATACAAGCGCTCGGCTGGAGATTTCTATCGCGGCTCGTTCCGCGTGCGCGGCGACGTGATCGAGATATTTCCGGCGCACTACGAAGACCGCGCCTGGCGCGTGTCCCTGTTCGGCGACGAAGTGGAATCGATCCACGAGTTCGATCCGCTCACCGGGCAAAAAACCGATGAGCTGGAGTTCGTCAAAATCTATGCCAATTCGCATTACGTCACGCCGCGGCCGACGCTGCTGCAGGCGATTTCCGGCATCAAGGTCGAACTGAAACAGCGACTCGACCAGCTCACCGCCGCCGGGCGCCTGCTCGAAGCGCAGCGGCTCGAGCAGCGCACGCTGTACGATCTGGAAATGATGGAGGCGACCGGCGCCTGCGCCGGTATCGAGAACTATTCGCGCTATCTCACCGGAAGGAAGCCCGGCGAGCCGCCGCCGACCCTGTTCGAGTACGTGCCCGACAACGCGCTGGTGTTCGTCGACGAGAGCCATGTCACTATCCCGCAGCTCGGCGGCATGTATCGCGGCGACTTCCGCAGAAAGGCGACGCTCGCCGAATACGGTTTCCGCCTGCCGTCGTGCATGGACAACAGGCCGCTGCGCTTCGAGGAATGGGACGCGATGCGGCCGCAGACGCTATGCGTGTCGGCGACGCCGGGGCCGTGGGAACTCACCGAATCCGGCGGCGTGTTCACCGAACAGGTGATTCGCCCGACCGGGCTGATCGATCCGCCGGTCGACGTGCGCCCGGCGCGCACCCAGGTCGACGATCTGGTCGGCGAGGTGCGGCAGGTGGCGCAGAAGGGTTACCGCGCGCTGGTCACGGTGCTGACCAAGCGCATGGCCGAGGACCTGACCGAGTATTTGCACGAGCAGGGCATTCGCGTGCGCTACATGCACTCGGACATCGACACCATCGAGCGCATCGAGATCATTCGCGATCTGCGCCTTGGCGCCTTCGATGCCCTGGTCGGCATCAACCTGCTGCGCGAGGGCCTCGACATTCCGGAATGCGCGCTGGTCGCCATTCTCGACGCCGACAAGGAAGGCTTCTTGCGCAGCGAAACCAGCCTGGTGCAGACCATCGGCCGCGCCGCGCGCAATATCGACGGCCGCGTCATCCTCTACGCCGACGCCGTTACCGGCTCGATGGAACGCGCCATGGCGGAGACCGAGCGCCGCCGCGAGAAGCAGCAAAAATTCAACGTGGAAAACGGCATCACGCCGGAAAGCGTGCGCAAGGGCATCGCCGACATTCTCGACAGCGTCTATGAGCGCGACCACGTGCTGGTGTCGACCGGCGCCGGCGCCGAGGGCGAGTTCGAGGACGCCGCCACCATCGGCCATAATTTCGAGGCGGTGATCGCCGATCTCGAAACGCGCATGCGCGCCGCCGCCGCCGACCTCGACTTCGAGGAAGCCGCCCGCCTGCGCGACGAGATCAAGCGCCTGCGCTCGACCGAACTCGCCGTGATGGACGATCCGACCGCGAAACTCTTTTCACCTCTCCCCGCGCGCGGGGAGAGGTCGTCGCGCGAAGTGCGGCGGGTGAGGGGGCCCCTCCGCGATTCTGAGCCGAGCGGCAACACCCCCTCACCCCGACCCTCTCCCCGCACGCGGGGAGAAGGAGAAGTGAGCAAAATCCACAAGCCCGCGCTCGACGAAATGGGCATCGCGCTCCATCACGAAGTGGCCCCGCATCGCCCCGGAGCGCCCACGCCGAGGCGGGCTCCGCCGCGCAAGCCGAACCTCGACGAGATGGGTCCCGGCGTGGAATCGATTCCTGGGCAAAGATCAGGCTCGCCCGACGAAGCGCGCAGCGCGAAGGCTGGCCCCCGCTCGACGCTTGGCCGTCCCGGCATGCGCGGCGGCTGGAAGCCGCGCCGACGGTAGAGCCGCGTTCGTCCGACCGCCGGCCGACCGCGGCGTTGTCGTCGGAGCGGCCAAGCCGCCTCTGCGGTCGGAATCAAACTTTGCCGTTACCCACAACTTTGAGAAGATTCGGCGCAACGAGTCGTTTTGCCGCTCTTGTCAAGCCCTGGTCCGAAGATTCATATGCGCGCGGCTCTGTTTGGAGCCTGATTCGATTTTCGGGGAGACGGACAGTGGCACGACCGAAGAGAAAGCTGCTCGGCGCTCCGCCGCAGCAGATTGATCGTGAGTTGCGCGCGTTGTCTCGTCCGGCCAAGGTATTGTCAAATCGGCCAAGATTTGTTGAGCGGCGGGAGTGGGTTGGTATTCATAAGGGCGAAGTCAGTGCGACGGCCAAATCGTTCAAAGCGCTCGTCACCAAGCTCAAGAGGCGCGGCCTTTCGCCCGACAATACGACCATCCAACATGTCGATACGACAGACCGCCTGGTGATTTTCTGATCCCCCTCATGTCGGAGGGGCGAGCAACGGGCGGAATGTAACGTCGCGTTCATTGACGGCTGCGCCGAAGCGGCGCAGCCGGCGAGCATGACGTGATCGGCCGTTACGGCGCGTTCAACGGGTGCGCCGAGACGATGGACTTTGCTCGACGCTGCGCCAGTAGATGAGCAGTGCACCGCTTCCGCGCTCACCCGCTCGTCGACGCGCAGCATCACGCGGCCAACTCACTCGGGAATTACGAGCGTAAGCCCGGCGTGGTTTGACGTGCGCCATGCTTGGCTTATCATTTATATTGGCTCTAGCCACAGCGGTGCACGAATGCCTCGCGTGGCCACTTGATCAAAAAGACTTGGTATCTCCTCCTCCGAGAAGCCAATCGCCTGCAATACGCGAACCGCTGACGATAAGACCTCGGTTGCGATGTCGTACTTCTGTGGGCTCAGGATTCTGAATGGTTCGGTCCTCATATCCGTTCTCCAGTTCGAAGAATAGCCAATCCGACTAATTGGGAGGCTGCGCCAGACCAAGTAACATCTGGTAGATCTGCACAAATCAATTTGCTATCGCTGTGCCCCGTTGAGGGTATTCTGCTGGGTATTGCGTATGGCAAGCGCGCCTCCTCCGGACTTCGCGGCCTTGTCCGCCAAGGGCTTTCAGATTGAATTTCACTCTCACGCCAGGGCGATTCTGTCCCTGGATTTTCCCGTTGCCTTGGCCGAATTGGAAGCGGTTTTGGCCAGTGTTTCAGTCCCTATTGAAGAAATCATTGCTGGAGGTGGGGGTGAGGCAAAGGGAACACAGCGTCTTCGCAGGGCGCTCGACGCTGCAGGTTGGAAGAAGACAAAGTTTGAAATCAAGAAGACGATCAACGGGAAAGAGCGCGAATCAATCTCACATGAGATTGACCACGTAAGGGAGTACCTGGCTGGGACTGTGGCGCTCGAGATTGAATGGAACAATAAGGACCCATTCTTTGATCGTGACCTTGAAAATTTCAAGCGATTGCATGCAGATGGCGCCATTTCTGTTGGGATAATCGTAACTCGTGGGCGCACATTACATGAAAACATGCGTTCGCTCGTTGGAAGGTTCGTTGATGAAAGACAAGCTCAGTCATTCGAGGCATTGAAGCCTTGGGGCTATGAGCCAACGGCCAAACAAAGACGTGCGATCGAGGCGCGAATTAATAGGAAGAAAAATCCTCTCACCTTTCGAGAGGCATTTGTCGACAAGTTTGTCGCAGATAAATTTGGCGAAGCCACTACGCATTGGCGCAAACTTGATGACCGCGTTCGTCGCGGCGTCGGAAATCCTTGCCCGCTCGTATTGATTGGCCTGCCCGAAAGCATCGTAACCTTTAATGAGGGCAAAAAGGCACTCTACGAAGTGCTTAACGACGAAGCTGAAGGCGACAGCGCTGATTATTCAGCCGGAATTGCAACAGCGCGAGAATGATTCGCGTAGGTTTTCCATGTCGGCCGGTAACTGTCGTCCGCTTGGTTGCCCCATATGGCCCAATTCTTTCGCGTGCCTCGCGCAAATAACTCCAGGAACGGGCCAGGGCTGCAAGCTTCGATAATTTCATATTGCTCGTCAGGCTTGCGCGAATGCTCGCGCTTACGAGTAGCGAGCAGATTGACTTGGCGCCGACCGGGCGCGAGCGTGCGTGCATTCTTCCCGCGAACGCCGAACAGAATCAGTTCAGTCACATTGCGAAAGTAAAAGCCGACTCCGCGCCCGTCTGAGCCGCCGTCCTTACGAATTTTGTGCCAAACGATGTTGGACTTATACATGAAGCCCCACGCCTTCATCACTGCGAGGCCCTCGGGCAGAAGGGCATTTGGGCACCAAAGGTAAAGATGCCCCTTCTGCGCAGCGACGTCCGCGACAGGAAGCGATTTGATCTCGTCGAGGGTTAGCGTGCGATAGCGTGAAAGCCGCCGATGCTCCGGCGCCACTTTCCCAGTCTTATTCGTAAATTGCCACGGCGGGTCTGCGAGAATGGTCGCAAACTTACGCTCGCCGGCAAATTCGAGAAGGTCGAGGCCCACGCCGTCGATAGAGTCAGAAAGCATGGAGAAACACTACATTCTATTTGTGAACAAATCAAGAACATTCACAGCCTAAAAGTGCGGTCACCGCTTCAGTTTCGCCGTAAATGAAAACCCGCCGGCGCCGCAGCAGGGGCAGCTCATGCCGATGAGCAGGCTCTGCTTCTGCTCCTCGCTGAGGTCGGCGCGCTCCAGCATGCGCGCGGTCTGTTGCGCGAACAGCTCGTGCAGGGTGAGATTGCTGGCGACGACGCGATCGTCGGGAGCAAGCGGGACGTCAGGGGC
>JASHOR010000042.1 GCA_030041005.1 Xanthobacteraceae bacterium | reverse complement strand
CAGCGTGGCGGAGAAGCCGCCACCGAGCTGAGCCGTGTAGGCCCACACCCACTGGCCGCCGTCGCCGGTGTCTTCGTTCGGGATGTTGCCGGCGCGGTAGAGCAGAGCCGCCGCCGGGTAGAAGTCATAGAACGAAGCCGCCAGGCCGGCCGTGAACCCAGCCCACTGCACGAAGGCGCGGTTCATGTTGGCCTGCGAGGCCGGTACTTCGTTGCCCTCGTTGTTCGAGGCGATACCGACCGCGATATAGCCGCGGGCCACGCCGTATTCGGTCTGCTCGCGGGCGTCGGCGGTGATGTAGCCGCGCTCCCGAGTCCACAGGTTGTTGGTATAGCGGTTGTTATAGTCCGACGCGTAGATGCCCGTGGTCGACGAACCGTTGATGCCGCGGGTAATCTCAGCGCGCACCCAGCCGCCGATCTTGATGCACATGTCCGTGCCGGGCATGTAATAGAACCCCGCCCCGTAGAGGCTGCAAACCTTCACGTATTGTGAGGATTGGAAGCGGCCGGCTTGAAGAATGAAGCGATTGCCAACGGCTTAGTGGTTCGCGGCCAGCGCGCCGAGCCGCATTTCGAATAAGCGTAAGAGGTATGAGCACGGAGCATTTGCGTCGGCTTTGCCTTGCATTTGCAGCACCATTCACTTGGCAGTGGGGTCGACTTCACGGCTGGGGGCGGGGTGGGTGCTGGGTCGCGTGATTTTCTTGCGGCAGCGCAACAGACTTATCCTGCTGACTTTGCTGTCGGCTTTATCCTGCTGACTTTGCTGTCGGCTTTGCGCGTGTCCGCGCCGCGCACCGATACAACCGGATTTCGATAATCTGTCCGCACTCGGACGCCGGTGACACTGATTGAGTCGGTTGTTAAATTCCAATCATGCAGTGGACCGATGAAGGCATCGTGCTTGGTGTCAAGCGGCATGGAGAATCGAACGTCATCCTGGAATTGATGACGCATGAGCGCGGTCGGCATCTCGGGCTGGTTCGCGGCGGCGCCGGCGCGCGGCTGTGCGGCGTCTTGCAGCCGGGCAATTCGCTGCGCGCAACCTGGCGGGCGCGGCTTGAGGAGCATCTCGGCCATTACGTGGTCGAGGGCATCAACTTGCGGGCCGCCGGCTTCCTCGGCGCAGCACACGCGGTTCACGGGGTGACGCATCTCGCCGGTCTGTGCCGGCTGCTTGCAGAACGCGAGCCGCATGTGCGCATTTTCGGGGCTCTGGAGGCGATCCTCGATGCCATCGACGATCCGCTCGCCGCGGCAATCTTGATCGCGCGGTTCGAGCTTGCCTTTTTGGCCGAACTTGGCTTCGGTCTCGACCTTGCCTCATGCGCGGCAACAGGCGCGACTGTCGATCTTATTTATGTGTCGCCGCGGTCGGGCCGCGCGGTTTCGCGCGCCGCCGGCGAGGAGTATCGCGACCGGCTGTTACGGCTGCCCGGCTTTCTGCAAAGCGAGGACGAGCCGACCGCTGCCGCCGATCTCGCCGACGCCTTCGCGCTCACCGGATTTTTTCTTGAACGTGACGCCTTTTCGCCACGCGGCCTCGCGCTCCCGGCCGAGCGCGCACGTTTCGTTGCCGCAATCGCGCGTTCGCTGGCGGTTACTGAACCCCAGCACGCGTAAAAGCCTAAATCTACCATCGCCGGTAGGGCCAGCAGGCACATTGCCCGTAACCCAACGGACCGCGCCGACAGGCGTAATAGTAACCGATCGGGCAGGCCGGTCGGTAAACGTGGCCCCATCGGTCGCCATGCCATCCCCCGCGACGCGGGCCTGGCCAGATCGGACCACAGCCGAATGGTCCGCAGAATACGCCGACCGTTCGTAGCGCGCCGGCCAGGCTGGCCGCCTCGTCCGGGGGCGCTGCGACGCCTGCTGCCGAGACGTTTCCCGACGGTAATGCGGCCACCAGCGTCGTTGCCAGCGCGACCGCGGCCAGCATTGACCTGTTCATGAGGGTCTCCAGCGCTTACCGCCAAGCCCGGCATTGCCGGCGACGCCAGCGACAATGGTGGAACCGGGGCAGGTGCCATTTGCGCGCCCAGATATCGGCCGGTATGCGGGGCGGATCCAGGCTCCAGAAATAGTCCGGCTCATTCCACGGTGTCTGCCACGGTGGATGATGCCAACCCCATTGCCAGTATTCGCGGTGCGGCCACGCCCGCTCGCATCGGCAAGAGTAGTGGACCTCTTGCGCGAGCGCGTCCGATGCGGCCGATGGAGCAAGTCCGGCCGCTGACGCGAACGGCATCGCCGTGGCATCGCCGGTCCATGCGGTGACGGACAAGGCGGCTGCGAGTGCCGCCGCGATGACGAGGAATCCCTTTCGCATGTTTGTCTTCCGAGTTCACGCGCCGGACCCGGCGCCGCCACTGCGAGTTTAGCCGATCGGACGGCGGCGTCCACGCGACAATCCTCTTAACAGAGCTTTTGATGGCTGAGCGGGCTGAGCCGGCATTGACCGGCTGGCAGGCTAGCCGGCTTCGGCTTGTTGTTTGACCCCGGATTTTCAACGTCGGGGCCAGCATTGTCGCGACTCTTCATCAGCCATTCGAGCAAAGACAATTTTTCGGCCGTGGCGTTCAAGCAATGGCATGCGGGATTACGCCCGACAGCTTCCCCTGGCCGCCGCGTGACCAGCCCGATGCGGAGCCATTCCCAGGTCTGAGTGCGTTCACGGAACGGACGGGGGCATTTTCTTCGGGCGCGACAGCGATATTTTGCGCGGCCTGGACAAACTTCGGCTCATGCGCCGCAAACGGCGCCGGCGGCCACGGCGTTGGCCGGATCGACCGCCCATTGAGGCGACGGAGTGAGCGCGGGCTGGTCGCTTGTTAGCCACGGCCAATGGCGGTAACTCCTTCCCGCCATGGCCACGAAACTGATTCCCCCCGAAGGTTCCGGCGACGTGCAGGACATTGCGCTGCGGCAGGCGCTTGAGGAGCGCTATCTCGCCTACGCGCTCTCGACCATCATGCATCGCGCGCTGCCCGACGCGCGAGACGGGCTCAAGCCTGTGCATCGGCGCATCCTCTACGGTATGCGGCTTCTTCACCTCGACCCCGGCGCAGCGTTCAAGAAATCGGCAAAAATCGTCGGCGACGTGATGGGCAACTTCCATCCGCACGGCGACCAGGCGATCTACGACGCGCTGGTGCGTCTCGCACAGGATTTTTCCTCGCGCTACCCGCTGGTCGACGGCCAGGGCAATTTCGGCAATGTCGACGGCGATAATGCCGCGGCCTACCGGTACACCGAGGCGCGGCTGACCGAGGCGGCGCGGCTCCTGCTCGACGGCATCGACGAGGACGCGGTCGATTTCCGGCCGAGCTACGACGGGGTGATGCAGGAGCCGGCGGTGCTGCCGGCCGCCTTTCCCAATCTGCTTGCCAACGGCGCGCAAGGCATTGCGGTCGGCATGGCCACCGCGATTCCGCCCCACAATATCGCCGAATTGTGCGACGCCGCGCTCTATCTGATCGAGCAGCCCAACGCGCGCACGCGCACGCTCCTGAAATACGTGCCCGGTCCCGATTTCCCGACCGGCGGCCTCGTGGTCGATCCGCCGGAGGCGATCGCCGAGGCCTATACCACCGGGCGCGGCTCGTTCCGGCTGCGGGCGCGCTGGAAGACCGAGGATGGCGGCCGCGGCACTTATCAGGTGGTGGTCACTGAAATCCCCTGGCAAGTGCAGAAGATGCGGCTGGTCGAGCAGATCGCCAACCTGATCAACGAAAGAAAGCTGCCGCTCGTCGCCGACATGCGCGACGAATCCGCGGAGGACGTGCGTATCGTGATCGAGCCGCGCTCGCGCTCGGTCGATCCGGCGTTGCTGATGGAAAGCCTGTTCAAGCTCACGGAACTCGAAAGCCGCGTGCCGCTGAACATGAACGTGCTCGTTCGCGGCCGTATTCCGCGCGTGATCGGGCTCGCCGAAGCCCTCACCGAATGGCTCGCGCACCGGCGCGAAGTGCTGCTGCGCCGCTCGCGCTACCGGCTCAACCAGATCGAGCACCGGCTGGAAGTGCTGGGCGGCTATCTGGTCGCTTATCTGAACATCGACAAGGTCATCAAGATCATCCGCAAGGAGGACGAGCCGAAGCCGGTGTTGATGAAGACCTTCAAGCTGTCCGAGGTGCAGGCGGAGGCCATTCTCAACATGCGGCTGCGCAATCTGCGCCGTCTGGAAGAGATCGAGATTCGCGAAGAGGACAGAAAACTGCGCGCGGAGAAGAAATCGATCGAGGATTTGTTGCGGTCGGAGAAGGCGCAGTGGAAGGCCGTCGGCGATCAGATTCGCCAGGTGCGGGAGAAGATTGGCGCGAAAACGCCGCTTGGCCGGCGCCGCACCGGCTTTGCGCAGGCGCCGGCCCACGACGAGGCGGCGATCGAGCAGGCCCTGGTCGAGCGCGAGCCGATCACGGTCGTGGTGTCCGAGAAGGGATGGATCCGGGCGTTGCGTGGCCAGGTCGCCGATCTTGCCGGCCTGTCATTCAAGGCCGACGACGCGCTCGACCATGCTTTCTTTGCCGAGACCACCTCGAAGATATTGGTGTTTGCGACCAATGGGCGCTTCTACACGATCGAGGCGGCGAAGCTGCCCGGCGGCCGCGGCCATGGCGAGCCGATCCGGCTTTTCATCGACCTCGACCAGCAAGCCGAAATCGTTGACGTGTTCCGTTATCAGGGCGGTCGCAAGCTGATCGTCGCCAGCAGGCAGGGCAGGGGGTTCATCGTCGCCGAGGACGAGTGCCTCGCCAATACCCGCAAGGGCAAGCAGGTGCTCAACGTCAAGCCGCCCGATGTCGGGCGCGCGCTGTCCACGGTCGCTGGCGAATTGGTCGCCGCCATCGGCGAGAACCGCAAGATGCTGGTCTTCCCGATCGAGCAGGTGCCGGAAATGGCGCGCGGTCGCGGCGTGCGGCTGCAGCGCCACAAGGACGGCGGCCTGTCCGACATCAAGACTTTCGAAGTGGAGAAGGGATTGACGTGGACCGATTCCGCCGGCCGCATGTTCACGCTTTCGCTCAAGGAACTTGCCGATTGGCGCGGCAACCGCGCCGACGCCGGTCGCCTGGCGCCCAAGGGTTTTCCGAAGAACAACAGGTTCGGCAGCAAAATGGAAAACGGACCCGGATGGTCCGCCGCAAACGGCGGCGGCAAATAGGACCGGCTATGAGCCGCTCATATGTTGCCGATCGGTGACTTTTTCTCAGCGAGGCGGCTGGCGCTCAATACCTGGTAAGCGCTCTCGCTCGCGGGCATTGCGAGGGCTCAACTCAGCGCCACCGCGATGATCATCGCCACGACGATCAGGACGAGGCCGCCGACAAGCATCGGCACCAGGCTCGCCCCCGACAACGGATCGGCCGAAGCCGAAGCCGAAGCCGAAGCCGAAGCCGAAGCCGTCTTGTCGTCGCGTTTGTCCGCCATGCTCGCCGCGGACGCGCGCTCGTTTGCCGCCTCGGTCTGCGCAGCGGGCGCGTCTTCGCTCCGTTCGACTTGCTCACGAGCAACCTCGAAGCGCGGGAAAAGCACGTCGTTCTCGATGCGTACGTGCTCCATCATGTCGCCGTGGAATTTGTCGAGCCCCGCATAGAGCGCCTGCCACGAGCCGCAAGCGCCTTCCGGTACGATGAAATTGCCGGTCTTGGCCTCAAGGTCGCGCAACTGCTCGGCATGATCATCATGGTCGTGGCGCATTTGCGTGATCGGCGCCCCGAGCGCGCCGCCCGGATGACGGCGCATCGCGGGAAACAGGATGAGTTCTTCTTTTTTCATGTGGACTTCGATTTCGCCCAGAAGGCGCTGAAGTGCGTCGGCGAGACCGCGCGGGACCTCCGGATGCGCTGCATGGCGTGTTTCGACCTTCCGCGCGAGCTTCACCAGGGCTGGAAGTTCGCGGCGGTGGGTGTCGTGATAACGGCTGAGAATGTAGGCAATGAGTGCGTTGGTTTCCTGCGGGGGCCGCTCCGCCAAAACGTGCGCGTCGAGAGCCCCGAGCGCTTGCTCCAGCGAAGCAAGATCGGCGCCGGCCTGCTGCGCCGCCGTTTCCAGCGCCACATCGTTGCCGCTGCACAAATCGAGATTGAACTCGCTCAAGACCAAGGCCGCGCCGCCCATGGTCGCTGCGATCTCGCCGACCTTCCGGCCGCGTAACAGTCCCGGTGCGGTGCAAGCAGGCATGTGGGTTCTCCTTTCGGCCGCGCGGCGGACTTCGCGTCGTCGGATGATCCGCGAAGAGCGGACCGCAAAACACATATTCTATATACTTCTTTACGTATCATAACAAGTATAATAAATATATCTTTAAGGAGCTCTTGGGAGGGTGAGACCCCGGTCTCTGCTCATTCCTGCATGATCGGAGATCGAGCGGAGACAAAGAGACGCCGCGGTAACTCTCTGGGGCGCCGCGTTTGTAGGGACGAGTGGATGTGCTCGGCATGACAGATGGACACGCTTGAGTTTCCCGACAGTGCGGTCGAGATCGACGCGGCGATCGTTGCCGATGGTTTGGCAATGCAGCCGGTGCAGCTTCTTCAGGCAATGCGCGAAGGAGCGATCACCGGCCGATGCGAGCGCGGCCTTGATGCAGACGCCGGCCGCTATCGCCTGACGTTCTATTCGAAGCATCGGCGGTTTCGCATCGTCATCGACGAGTGCGGTGCTATCTTGCAGCGCTCCTCGCTTGATTTCGGCCGCGGCTCGCTGCCGCGCGCGGCACACAGACCGGGGACTTGAAGCGTCGCCGTCCACCTGGTGGTCCGATTCCAACATTCGCATGCCGTTTCGGCACGCCCTCGTGCGAATGTTTGAATCAAAGGATTACCAGCGAATATAGGTGCCAGTCGGCGATGGCTACGCGCTCGCCGCGGCACCGTTCACGACTGAAGAGGGAGTGGCTTGGCGCGCCTGTTGCTCCAGCGCGCGCCGGATACGCACGGCCTGCGATGTTTCATCGAGCGCCACGTCTGCCGCCTTGACGAATTCTCCCGCCGGAACATCGCGCAAGAGCTTGACGTGACTCGCAAGCCCGATCGGCAGCGCCCCAAGCGCGAGGCTGCGCGCGGCGGGAATGAGCTTGGCATAGACGGTGTAGCCGCCTTCGCCGTCGAGCGTCTCGCCGGCTTTCAGTGTCCGCTTGGCGACCGCCACCGCGTCGCCGCGGAAACCGCGGCAGCGTCCGGTCGGTTCGCCGCGCAGCGCGACATTGAGCACCGAGATCGACAGCTCCAGGCCGATCAGGTGGAATGGCTTGTACATCGCGGCGTAATGGCCGCTAGAATCCGTCGGCAAGCCATATTGCTTGAAACAGGCCGCGGCGTAATCGTTCTGCGCTTTGAGCACCACATAGACGCCCCAGCGCAAGTCGCGCGCGACCTGGGAGCCGTCGCGATTGAGCGACGACACCACCTCGACCATGCCGTCGCCTTCGAGCACGCCGCCGATCGATTTCGGCCGCAGCACGGAGGCCAAGTCGTCGGCGCCGCACGGCGGAAACATCAAACCATCCTGCGGCACGTCGAGCGTGCAGGCGTTCGCCACCGCCGCCATCTCGATCGCCGACTTGGTGCCGTCGAGGAAGGAGTTGAACATCTGCGAATTCATCCCCGCCGCTTTGGCCTCGGCGGCAGTGAGCCCGTAATGCTCCCAGACGCCATCGGGCGTGACCGTGTGATAGGCCGGCAGGTATTTGGTGCCTTTGCCGGCGGCGGCGACGACAAAACCAGCCGAGCGCGCCCAGTCGACCATCTCGGAAATCAGCGCCGGCTGATCGCCGTAGGCCATGGAATAGATCACGCCGGCCTCGCGCGCCTTGCGCGCGAGCAGCGGTCCGGCGAGCGCATCGGCCTCGACATTGACCATGACGATGTGTTTCTTGGCTTCAAACGCCGCAAGCGCATGGGCGATGCCGGCATTCGGGCTGCCGGTCGCCTCGATCGCCACCTCGACGCGCTCGTCGGCGACCGCAGCGCGGCCGTTATCGACGAAGCGCGTGCGCGCGATGCGCGCACCGTCCCAGCCGACGGTCTTGCAGGCAAGACTGGCGCGCTCCGGATCGAGATCGGCAATGACCGCGACCTCGAGCCCCCGGATCGAGGGCACCTGCGAAAGAAACATCGAGCCGAATTTGCCGGCGCCGATCAACCCGGCGCGCACCGGCTTGCCGGCTTCGATCCTCGCAGCGAGGAGGGATTGGAGATTCAAGGCTTACTCCGCCGCGACCTTGTGCGCCCGCGCGTAAGCGAGCAGCGCGTCATCGGCGACCGGCACGATCGGCGTGAAGTCGCGATGCGCGATCCATTCCGGCCGGGTGAACTTGGTGATGTGGTTGGAGCAGGCGCACAGCGTCAGATAGACGATCTTGCGCGGATAGGGCGTGATGTTCGGCGGCGAAGCGTGCACCAGATTGCCGTGAAACATCAGCACCGAGCCGGGCTTGCCGGTCGGCGCCACGATGCCGCCTTGCGCCGCCAGCCGCGTCACCGTTTCGTTATCGAGCGTCCACAGCGGATAAGACGTGGTCGCCGTGTCGTGGCCGGCCGCCAGCACGCCCTGCTTGTGGCTCTTCGGGATCAGCATCAGCGCCCCGTTGATCGGCATCACCTCGTCGAGGAACACCGCGATGTTCATCGCCCGCGGCTCCGGCATGCCGTCGTCGCGCGCCCAGGTGCCGTAGTCCTG
>JASHOR010000041.1 GCA_030041005.1 Xanthobacteraceae bacterium | reverse complement strand
TCGCCTCCGTCGGGGCTGAAGAAACCGGCGATGAGGTTGAGAACCGTCGTTTTCCCGCATCCCGACGGGCCGAGCAGCGTCATGAATTCGCCGGGGTGGATCGAGAGCGAGATGTCATGCAACGCGGCGACCTCGCCGAAGCGCTTGCTGACGCGGTCAAAAAGTACCGCGGTCTCGTCGGCCACCGCCGCGTGCCGGGCGTCGCCGCCGATGTCAGCTGCCTTCGACATTGAGAATCTTGTCGAGTCCGAGCCAGGCATTGGCGAAGATGAGCAGAGCGGCGATGACGACGATGTAGATCACCGACAAGGCCGCCATAGTCGGATCGGCATATTCACGCACGTAATTATACATCACCACGGGCAGCGTCTGCGTGCGCTGCGTGGTGACGAACAGCGACGCGGTGAATTCATTGAACGAGAGAATGGCGGCAAACAGCCAGCCGCTGACCAGCCCCGGCAGCAACAGCGGAATCGTGATGGTCCCCAGCACCCGGCGCGGCGATGCCCCGAGGCTCGCGGCAGCAAGCTCCAGGCGCCGATCGAGATTGCGCAGCGAGACGTAGACGCTGCGCAGGACGAACGGCAGCACCAGGACGACGTGGCAGACGATAACAAGCGCATAGGTGCTAACGAGGCCGATCTGCGCGGCGATGATAAGCAGGCCGAGGCCGACCGTGAAATGCGGAACGAACAGCGGCGACAGCAGCACGCCTTCGATCAACCGCTTGCCGCGGAATCGATAATGGTCGATGGAGAACGCGAACGCCGCGCCGACGACGAGCGCGATCACCGAGGCAAAGCCGCTCACGATCAGGCCGTTGCCAAGTCCTTCGCGGAAGTCGCGATAGGCGATGGCTTTGGCGAACCAGCGCAGCGACCAGGCGTGCGGCGGAAACGACGGCAGCGCGCTGGCATTGAACGCCGCCACCGCCACGACCCCTGCCGGCAAGAGCAGGAAGCAAAGCACGGCCACCACGGCGAGCGTCCCGCCGGCTTGCAGCAATCGTTGAAACGCAGAGCGCGGCATGTCAATGCGGGCCCATCCGTTCGAGCGGGCGCAGCGCGGCGTTGCTCAACCACAGGACCGCGAGCACCAGCGCAAGTCCGGCAACGCACAGTGTCGCCGCGAAGGGAAAATTGAAGCTGGCGAAGCCGAGCTGGTAGACCAAGTTCGAGATCATGTTGACGCGGCCGCCGCCGATGAGCTGCGGCGTGGCGAAGGCGCTGAAGGTCCACGCGAACGAGGTGGACACTCCGGCAAGTATTCCGGGCATCGACAACGGCAAAGTGACTGTAGCGAACGCGCGCAGCGGCCCGGCGCCGAGACTTGCCGCAGCCCTTTGGTAATTGCGGTCGATATGGGACAGCGCCGCCGCCAGGATGATCACCATGACCGGTATGGTCACATGCACCAGCGCAACCACGACGCCGAGCGTCGTGAACATGAATTGAATCGGGTGCGCGACGATGCCGAGTTTTATGAGAACCGTGTTGATGAAGCCGTCGCTCCCCAGAACGATGATCCACGAATAGGTGCGCACCACCTCGCCGAGAAACAGCGGCGTAATGACGGTGATCAGGATGAACGATTTGGCGAACCTGCTGCGCACATGGACCAGCGCATAGGCCAGCGGATAGCCTACGATAAGGGTGAAAAACGCGGTGAGGAAACAGATCCACACCGTATCTAGAAATACGCGCGCGTAGAGCGGCTTGATGAGGGCGGCGAAATTCGCCAGCGTGAATCCTCCGGGCTCGAGCGAGCCGGGGATGAAGGCGCGAACACTGTATTGCAGCACTGCGGCCATAGCCGCCAGAAAGACCAAAGCGCACAGCGTGCCTGGCGTTACCAGAGTGCGAAGGAACGGCTGCGTCTTCACCAGCGGACCGGCACGGCCGCGCATCGGGCAGGCGCGGCCCTCGTAGCGTCAATTCATGATGTTTTCAGAGAACCACTTGCGCCATTCCGGAAGCTTTTCCGCGCGCAGCTTCGGATCGATGACGATCTGCCGGTTCCACTGCGCGGCAGAGGTAAACACGCCGGGAAGGCTGGCGAGCGCGGGGTCGAGCTTGGCATTGGTCACCACCGGGCTGCCCTTCTTCTGCGCGGCGATCTGCGCCTGAACGACAGGATCGTAGAGGTCATTGATGAACTTGTAGGCGAGATCGAGCCGCTTCGTGCCGCTCATGATGGCGACGCTGTCGACGCCGAGCACGCCGCCCTCCTTCGGGATGCTGACCGTGAGTGGGGAGCCCTGACCGATCATGTAATAGGCATTCATGGACAGAACGTCCTGCACCGGAGTCTCGCCGCTCGCCAGCAATTGCTGGCTGTTGGCGTCGTCGCTGTAGAACGCCTTGAAATTCGGCTTCAGCTCCCTGAGCTTGTCTTCGCCCTTTTGCCAGTGCTCGGCATCGCCGCCGGAGAGGATGGCGGCGACGACAATCAGCGAACTCGGATCGAAATCGGGCGCAGCGAGCTTGCCCTTCAGCTCCGGATTCCACAGATCGTTCCAACTGTCGAACTTGATGTCTTTGATCAGATCGTGGCGGTAGCCGATGGTGTACACGTAGGCCCAGCTACCGAGATGATAGGGACTGAACCGCGCCTGATCCACCAGGTTCTTGGCGTTCGGGATCTTTGTGAGGTCAAGCCTCTCGAACAGCGCGCTGTTGATGTAAAGCCAGCCGACGTGCGAGGTGGTAAAGGTGATGTCGCTCTCCGGGTTGCCCCTGGCGAGCCGCGCCTTGTTGAGCCGGTCGATGGTGCCGCCGGTAATGAACTGCACCGGCACGCCGGTTTCGGCGGTGAATTTCTTCGCTACCGTATCGGCAACCAGATCACGCCAGCTGCCGCCCCAGATGCTGACGACGAGCTTGTCCTGCGCGTGCGCGGGCAGCGCCAGGACGGGCAACGCCAGGATAAGGGCAAAGGCCGCGAGCAAAAAACGCTTCATGGTGAGCTCCCCGTTGCGCGGCGCCGGCGCGGGCGCGAAGGCTGTTGCGCTCCTTCGTATCTGCCGGTCCGGCCATCGTCGTCGCGCATTAAGCGCGGCCAATTCTGCACCAGCCGTTTTGGGTCGACAATAGGACTCGCCTACCCTACGATCCTGCCCGGGAAGCCGGCGTGCCACGTCGCGCATTCGCGCGATCGAGAGCACAATCGCCGAGCACAATCGCCGGATGCGGGCGGCGCGTCGCCCTGTCGGGGAGACCGATGCAAGCACGCAAGCCTTCCGCGTCCCATCGGCCGTCCCAGATACTCGATACACTCAAGCGCCTTGGCTTCGGCGTGGCCGTGGCGGTGCCCGACTCTTGGCTCGGTGAAATTCTTGTGCGCATCGAGCGCGAGAAATCCATGCAACTGGTGCGCGCGACGCACGAGGAGGAAGCGCTGGCGATCGCCTGCGGCGCCCGGCTTGGCGGCGTGCGCACGGCCATGTTTGTTCAGAATGCGGGACTGCTCAGCATGGGCAGCGGCATGGTCACGCTGGCCCAGCGCTACCAGTTTCCGCTGCTCATTCT
Organism: Xanthobacteraceae bacterium; assembly: GCA_030041005.1. GTDB lineage: Bacteria > Pseudomonadota > Alphaproteobacteria > Rhizobiales > Xanthobacteraceae > BOG-931. Next base: position 213,659 of record JASHOR010000041.1, on the reverse strand, counting down.
CGTCTCCTATCGCGGCACACCCGAAGACCCGGTGTTCTACCATGTGGCCAAGGGGCGGGCGACGGAGCCGGTGCTGCGCGGACTTGGCGTCGCCTTTGCCTGTGCCGACCGCAGCCGGCCGATCGGCCCGCAGGTGGAAACGGCGGCGACCTTTGCCGAGGAGGCATCGAGCCCGTTCGCGCTGTTGCTGTCGCAGGAGGACGTCCGGTGGTGAAGGACGCACGACCGAGCCGGGCAGATTATTACCACGCCCTCGCCAAAGCGCTGCCGGCCGATGCCCTGGTGGTCACTGCGCTAGGCAACGCCTCCTATCTGTGGGCCGCTATTCATCACGTCCCGGAAAATTTCTACATCGAGGACTCGATGGGTTTGGCGCTGCCTCTGGCGCTCGGACTGGCGCTGGCGCAGCCGGCGCGGCCGGTGTTGGTGGTCGAGGGCGACGGCGGCACGCTCATGCATATGGGCGCGCTGGTGACTGTGGGGGCGGTCAGGCCAAAGAACCTGACTATCCTGCTTGTCGCGAACGGCGTTCATGCCGCCTCGGGCGGGCAGAAACTGACCAATGCAGGCCTCGATTTCGCAGAGCTCGCGCGCGCCGCCGGCATTCGCCGGGCGAAGAACCTGTCGACACCGAACGAGCTTGCGGCAAATTTGAAATCTGCGCACGAAGGACCGCAAGTGCTGGTGCTGTCGACGGCGCCCGATATCGAGGTGGTGCGGCCGCCGATCGCATTCGATCCGGTGCTCGCCAAGCAGCGCTTCATGAGCGCGATCGAAGCGCCGCGCTATATTCCGACGTTGTTCGGCGGCGGCAGGCTCGAACGCGAAGGCGGGACTCAGCGCAAGCCATGACCATCAAAAGCCGACATGCCGGCAAATATCGTGGACCCATCAGACGCTGCGTGCCATGAGTGATCGCATTTCCCGCGCAAGATCGGCGCACCCGCCCGTTGGTATCACATATTGCCGTGACCGCGCTTGATGGTCGCCCGGATCACCGGCGCCGTGACTTGATCCGAGATCTGGATGTTCCAGATTTCGCTGTCGCCTTGCGCGGCAAAGTCGGCGAACAGTTTCGGGATGACCGAGACATCGCGGATTTCGTGGCCGCGCAGGCCGAAGCCGCGTGCGATGTTTTCGAACGCAGGCCGGCCGAACACGGCCAGGCTGTCGTCGAGACCGTCGGCACGCAGCTTGTGAAACTCCGAGCCGTAGCCGCCATCGTTCATGATGCACATCAGAATGCGGTATCCCTGACGCTTGAGCGTCTCGAGTTCCTGAATATGGAACAGGAACCCACCGTCGCCTTCGAACAGCACGATCCTGCCGTCGCGGCCCTGCCGGCGGGCGGCGGCGACGCCGAGCGCGTACGACAGGCCATTGCCGACCGCGCCAAATTCGCGGACCGTCGTGTAGCGCTCCGCCGGCCGCCCACGCATCTGGGTGTTGAAATAGGCCTGATGGCCGCCGCCGACGACGCAGTCCCAATCCTTTGGCACGACCGCGTCGATGGCGGAGATCACCTCGCGCGGATCCAGCACGCCGGGCGCGGTGTCGAACGGCATCGAGTCCGCCGGCTCTGTGGCGATGCGGTGCGCCAGCTCTTTGGAGCGAATCGCCGCCACCGTCGGCTTGCCGGCGCCGAGCTTTTTGTCGAGCCCGGCAAGGATAGCCTCGACGCCGGCGAGCGCATCCGACCTGACGTAAAGGTCGGCAGCCTTCTGCCCGTCGCGCAAGCCGCGCGGGGCATCGTCCAACTGGATCCTGTAGGCCTTGCCCCAATAATGCCCGCCACCGACGTAGTAGGACAGGCTCGTGCCGACCGCGAGGACTGCGTCCGCGGACTCATACATCTCTCTGCCCAACGACGTGAAGTAGCTGCCGGTGGTGCCGAGCCCGAACGGATGGTCGTGGAACAGACCACGCGCCGGCAGCGTGTTGGAGAGTAGCGCCCCGCAGCGATCGGCGAGCTTGATCACCGCATCTCGCGCGCCGGACCACAGCACGCCACGGCCGCCGAGGATGATCGGCCGCTTGGCCGCCGCCAGCCGCTCGACGGCCTCGGCTATAAGCTCGGGATCTGGCTGCATCCGCCCGACCTTCGGCTGGTACATCGCCGAGGTCTCGTACGGCTGGTTCGCCATGTATTCGACCTTCTGCAGATCATAGGGAATGCCCAACACGACCGGGCAGCGCTCGTATTTGGCGACGTGGAAGGCCTCGCGCACGTGGTCCATCATGCGCGGCACACTGTGTGCTGCGATGTAATGCGCGCCAGTCGCCGTCACCAAGGGCGCCTGGTCGATATACTGGTTGTAGAACCTGGCGTTGATCGGCGATTCACCGGCGAACACCACCATCGGCAGGCGGGCGCGAACCGCGGCCGGCAGCGCCGTCATCACCTGGGTCACGCCAGGGCCGCATGTGACCGAGGCAACAGCGACCTTATTGGTTGCTACGTTGTAGGCTGTCGCCGCCGCTACGGCGACGTGCTCGTGCCGGACGTGGACGGTATGCACACCCGGCAGTTTGGCAAAGGCGGTGGACCAGTGCATGTTGCCGTCGCCCATCAGGACGAATTGCGTATCGACTCCCTCCGCAAGGAACGCTTCGGCGAGGGCTTCGTAGAGTTTGGGCATGGGCGCAGTACTGCTTTGATGATAAGGTGGTCTGGTACGCAAGCATGGCCGGCGACGCCCAGTCAATTCAATTGAAGCGACCATACAAAACCACGCCGCAACAGCTAACGAGGGGAGAAGCCATTAGGGCTTGCGAAGTCTTAGCGAGCCATCGGTAGCCCGCATCTTTATCGGGCGCGCAGCTTAACCGAGCGGCTCTTCAACAAGATCAAGAAGTATCGGCGTGTCGCGACAGCCAATGCAAGCTCGCTGCGAACGACCTTGCCTTCAACCAGCTCCCATCTGTCAGGCTATGGCTGCGTATTGATGAGTCCGCGCCCTAACTAATTCGTCCCTGCGGTGTTCAGTGCCGCCTGATGAAATCCAATATCCTGTCGTTGAATGCGCCGGGCCGCTCCCAGGCCATCGCGTGGCCGGCATCATGAATGACATCCCATTCGTAATGTTGTAGATGCGCAGCCCACACGCGCATCAGCGCCGGCGGGGCGAGCAAATCGGCGTCCGCCGCGATCACCAGCGTCGGCGTGGCGATGCTGGCGAGCTTGGCGAACGTGTTCGGGTTCAGCAACGGCTGGCCCTGCGCGCCGGCCTGGCGCGAATGCCGCTCGATCTCGATCCAGCGCCGGGTTCCTTGCGGATTGGCGCCGCGATAGGACGGTCCAACCTCGCGGTAATGGGCGGCGTGGTTCCTGATATCCGGAATGGCGATGCGAGCGATGAAATCGGCGATTTCCTTGTCCTCGACCTTGAGCGTGCTGGCGCCGATGACAAGACTCAACAGTCGCTGCGGGCGCCAGGCGGCGAAGTCCACCGCCGCAAAACCGCCGCCGGCGACGCCGACCAGGTGGCATTTCTCGATCCCGAGATGATCGAGAAGCGCGTCGAGATCGCCGGCTATCGTGCCAGGCTGCGGACCAGATGCGGGCTCGGCCATGCTCTTGCCCCAGCCCCGGCGATCGTAGGCGATGACGCGGTAACCGGCCTGAGAGAAGCTGGCTATCTGACTGTCCCAGATCGCGGTGGTGCCGGTGTTGGGATGCAGCAGCACGATCGGCGTTGCCGGACCGCCGGTGTCGACGAACCATAATTTTACGCCCGGAAGATCGACATGGGTACCGTGATGGGTGCCGCTGCGAGCGTTATCGGCAGTCATCAGTCAGTCCCCAGCCCCAACCAATCGCCCGCGCCGATTACGCGACCGGAGAAACCCGTTCGAGCACTTGGGCCCGCGTTTCCACGGCGAAGAAGACCGCCACGATCGCGCCCATCAGCGCGAACAGGCCGAACATGACGAAAACGGCGTTGATGCCGTAATATGGTAAAACCCAACCGACCACCGTGGTACCGACCACCGAAGCGCCACGCTGCCAGGCGCTGGCGATGCCGCCGCCGAGCGCACGCAGATGCGTCGGATAGATTTCGGCCGTGTAGGTTGCAAGGCTCAACAGCGTCGAGCTGAGAAAGAAGAATCCGCAGCTCGCCAGTTCCAGCGTTCCGACGGCGCTCAGCCGCGGCAGGAAGGCGAAGGAAAGAAGACAGATGCAACAGCCGCCCAGACTGAAGATGAACATCGCCCGCCGCCCGATGGCTTCGATCAGATAGAGAGCCAGGAACGAACCGCACAGCCCGACGGCGCTGTTGATCAGTCCGTAATCCAGCGATTGCTGGACGTTGAGATGATAAGCGGTGCGGAACAGCGAGGGCATCCACGCCGTGATGCCGTACGAGACGAAATAGGCGCCGACCCATAACAGCCAGACCGAGATGGTGCGGCGCAGATAGATGCCCTTGAACAGGTCGGCGATCCGTGGCCGCACCTCGACGACGGCCGGCAGATCCGCCGGCAGCGCCGGCACCGTCTTTCCCTCGCGGGCGGCGATCTTCTCAATGCCCCGGAGCGCGCGATCCGCCTCGTCATAGCGGCCTTGGCTCGCGAGCCAGCGCGGCGATTCCGGCAGCAGCGCCCGCATCGGGATCGCGACCAGGGCCGGAATGGCGCCGATAACGAACATCCATTGCCAGCCCCAATGCGGCACCACATAGACGCCGACCAGTGCCACGGCCAATAGGCCGATCGAAAACAGAACCTGGATCGAGATCGAGAACCGGCCGCGGCCTTTCGCTCTGGCGAATTCGTTGACGTAGGCCGCCATCAGCGGGATTTCGCCGCCCAGCCCGATACCCTGAACGAAGCGCAGCCAGAAGAGTATTGTGTAGCTCGTCGCCGCGGCGCAGCCCAAGGCGCCCAGCGAAAAGATCAACAGCGTCCCCAGCATCGAGCTGCGGCGACCCCAATGCTCGGCGATCCAGCCGAAGGCGATGGCGCCGACAAGCTGGCCGAGAAAGCCGATGCCGATCAGCGGGCCGATGTGCTGTGGATTCAAATGCCACAAGCCGATCAGCGGCGGCAGTACGACGGCAATGGCGATCGAGTCGAAGGCATCGAAAAACCATGCGGTGCAGATGATGAGCCGCATTTTCAGATGCCACGAACAATAGGGCAGCCGCTCGAGCCGCGCCACGATGTTGCGCATATCGCCGCGCTCGGCGCCGGTCGCGATGTCGGTCGAACTTGCGATTGTCGCCATGGCGTTCCTCCCATCGCTGCCCCGCGCAGCAGCGGCGCGCGACCGCGATGTTTTTATTGTCGCGCGGTACGCGCCCGCTTCCCGCAGCTTAAAGCATGGCCCGTCACCGTACACAGGAAAGATGCATCGCCGCTAGTGCCCCGATTCCGAAGTTCGCATCATTGTGCGGCGCCCTCGTTTGCGAACTTCGGAATCGCAGGACACTAGGGTCCGATCGCCGCACGCGGTATGATCCCGCCATAACAAAGGGGGAAACCATGGAGCATCATCGCCGACGACCAGCCTCGGTCTTGGCTGCAATTTTGGCTTCGGTCTTGGCTGCGCTGGCCTTGCCATTGACGCCACTTTTCGGCGTCAGCGCGTACGCTGCGGATCAGTTCCCATCGCGACCGGTAGAGATGATCATTCCGTTCGCCGCCGGCGGCCCGACCGATATCGTCGGGCGCATCATGAGCGCGAAGATGAGCGAACTTCTGGGACAGACGTTCATCGTAGTTGACCGCGGCGGCGCCGGCGGCACGCTCGGCACTGGCGACGTCGCCAAAGCCGCGCCCGACGGATACACGCTTTTGATGTCGACCGTGTCCACCAACGCGATCAACCCCGGGCTGTACAGGCACCTGCCGTACGATCCGGAGCACGCCTTCGCGCCCATTGGCCGGGTCGGTGTGACCCCGACGATCCTGATGACGAACCTTTCTCTTCCGGTAACCGACGTCAAAAGCCTGGTGGCCTTGCTCAAGGCCAATCCGGGCAAATACTCCTACGGGTCCTCCGGCGTCGGCTCGATCCTGCATTTGTGCGGCGAGGAGTTCAAAGCCGACCTGGGCGGGCTCGACATCGTGCACGTACCCTATAAGGGATCCGCGCCGATGGACCTCGGCTTGCTGGGCGGAGAAGTCTCGCTGGCGTTCGACGCGACGCCGACCGCGATGCCTCTGGCGCTCGCCGGCAAGGTCCGCGCGCTCGGCGCCGGGATGGCGACGCGTATCCCGGCCATGCCAAATCTGCCGACCTTGCAGGAGCAGGGCGTCAAAGGCTTCGAATGCTACACCTGGAATGCGATTCTGGCGCCGGCCGGCACGCCCAAGCCGGTCGTCGACAAACTCAACGTCGCGATCAACAAGGCGCTGGCCGATCCAAAAGTATCCGCTGCCCTGGTCAAGGCGGGCATCAATCCGACGCCGGGCTCGACGCCGGAATCGACTGCCCAATTCATCAATGCCGAGCTGAAGAAATGGGCGCCGATCATCAAGGCCTCCGGCGCGCATCTGGACTGACAGTCGGATTGAAATGAAATGACGGCCCCGGCGCGCGCTTATTGGCCGCGCCGCCCGCAATATTTGACACTTTGACGGGGAGCCGGGTGAGCGCTCGACCACAGCGCGCGCGTTGGTCATCCGGCCGTCGCCCGTTTTCGCTGCACAGGCAAGCGATTAATCCTTCGTTAACCATGTTTGAGCAGATTGTTAACAAATTTAAGACTCGTCCAAGAACCCAGAGGCGCCCGTGTCGAGCCTTCTTTGCCAACGTCAGTCGCTGACATTTCGGGCGCGGTCTTACATGGCATTCGTTTTCACGCCGCAGCCCCCGATCGAGGACTGGCTCGCGGGACTCGACGCCACGCTGGAGCGGTCCAAGGGCTTCTTTGCCGGCCACCCGGTCGCGCTCGACCTGTCGGCCGCGCCGCTCGGCGAAGCCGCCATCTCCCAGCTCATCGCCAGCCTTCAAGAGCGCAACATCCGGGTACTCGGCATCGAGGGCATCGAGCCGGCCGGTATCGGCCCGGGGCTGCCGCCGCTGTTGCGCGCCGCACGCGGGGTGGCGGACATCGAGCCACTGGAATCCGTTCCGGCCGACGCGCCCCCGAGTGCGGCGGTCAACGCGCCGGCCAAGAAACAAGAACCGGCTTCGTTGTTGGTCGACTCGCCGGTGCGCTCCGGGCAATCTGTCGTCTTCATCGACGGCGATATCACGGTGCTCGGTTCGGTCGGTTCGGGCGCCGAAATCATCGCCGGCGGATCGATCCACATCTACGGGACGCTGCGCGGGCTCGCCATGGCAGGCGCCTCCGGCAATCCCCGCGCGCGCATCTTCTGCCACCGATTCGAGGGCGAGCTGGTGGCGATCGGACCTCACTACAAGACCGCAGACGAAATCGAAGACAGCCTGCGCCGCGGACCGGCCCAGGCCTGGCTTGACGGCGATACGCTGAAAATCTCGGCGATGAACTAACGAAAGGTCGACAATATGAACGAGGGGAAATCGGCCCGCGTGCTGGTCGTGACATCGGGCAAGGGAGGCGTCGGCAAGACCACATCGACGGCCGCTCTGGGCGTCGCACTGGCCAAGGACGGCGACAAGGTCGTAGTCGTCGACTTCGATGTCGGCCTGCGCAATCTCGACCTGGTGCTCGGCGCCGAGCGACGCGTGGTGTTCGATCTCATCAACGTCATCAACGGCGTCGCCAAGCTGCCGCAGGCGCTCATCCGCGACAAACGGCTGGAAAACCTTTATCTGCTGCCGGCATCGCAGACCCGCGACAAGGAGGCCTTGACGGAAGACGGCGTCGCCAAGGTCATCGCCGAGCTGCGCGGCAAGTTCGACTGGATCATCTGCGACAGCCCGGCCGGCATCGAGCGCGGCGCCACGCTGGCGATGCGGCATGCCGATGCCGCCATCATCGTCACCAATCCGGAAGTGTCGTCGGTGCGCGATTCCGACCGCATCATCGGGCTGCTCGATTCGAAGACGGAGCGGGCCGAGCGCGGCGAATGCGTCGATAAGCACCTGCTCATTACGCGCTATCATCCCTGGCGCGCGGCCCGCGGCGAGATGCTGTCCATCGACGACGTGCTCGAAATCCTCTCCGTCCCGCTGCTCGGGATCATCCCCGAGAGCGAGGAGGTGTTGCGCGCTTCTAATGTCGGATCGCCGGTGACGCTCAACGCTGCGCTGAGCCCGCCGGCCCGCGCCTATTTCGAGGCCGCGCACCGGCTCAAGGGCGAACAAATTCCCATGCATATTCCTTCGGAGAGTCGCAGCATCTTCAACAAGCTGTTCGGACGGAAGGCAGCATGAACCTTTTGCATCTGTTCCGCCGCGGCTCGGCGCCGGTGGCGCGCGAGCGGCTGCAAATCCTGCTCGCGCACGAGCGCGAGGCGCGCAACGAGCCCGATCTGCTCGGCGTGCTGCGCGAGGAGATTCTCGCCGTCATCAGCCGCCACGTCGCATTCGACCCGGACAAGGTGCAGATCACGATGGATCGCGGCAAGAACGTCTCGACGCTTGCCGTCGATATCGAAATCCCCAACCGCCGCCGCGCCGCGGATACCGCCGCGCCGGTAGGGCGATTGGCACTCGAGCCGCGGCCGGCGCTGGCGCGCTCGCTATGGACCAACGGGCTGGTGTGATGCGCGCAATCGTTTTTCTCACGCAAAAGGGCGGCACCGGGAAGACCACGCTGGCCGCTTCATTGGCGGTGGCGGCCGCCCAGGCAGGGGAAAGAGTGATTGCGCTCGACCTCGATCCGCAGGCCTCGTTGGCCCGCTGGGGCCAACGCCGCATGGCCGCCCAGGTCGCGACACCGATCATGGTCGAGCCGCTGGAGCGCGACCGCCTGCAACGGCTCCCGGCGATTCTCCAGGGACTGGCCGGAGCCGGGTTCACCGTTGCACTGTTCGATACCGCCGGCGCCGACGGCGCGGCCGTTCGTCTGGTTGCCGAGGCTGCGAATCTCTGCCTGCTGCCGTCGCGGCCGACGCGACTCGATGTCGAGGCAACGGCGGCGACTTTCCGGGCTGTGTTTTTGGCGAAGCGCAGGGCGGCTTTCGTGCTCAATCAGTGCCCGGCGACCTATCGCAGCTCGCGGGCGAGCCATGCGGCAAAGGATCTGACCGATCTCGGTATTCTCGCCGAGCCGCTGTTGTCGGCGCGGATGGATTATCAGGACGCCATTGCCGCGGGCCTCGGCGTCACCGAATATGCCGGCCAAGGCAGGGCGGCGGCGGAAATCAGGGCGCTGTGGAACTGGATCCAGGCCCAGCTCGCGGGCGGCAAGGCTGAGAGGCATACCGATCAACGATCCGCCCGTCAGGCGGCCGCGTAGCGCGCAGACACCAATCATCGTATTATAGCCGGCTACCGCTCCGCGACCGCGGCTGCCTGCCCTCAAAACGCTCCTCCCGGCCCGCAGCCGCCGCTGCGCAACCTTGCGCGCAACGGCTCGTTATCCTTCGGTGCTGCCGGACTACGGACCGGGTCGCGGAGCGCCCGACGGCGCCGCATTAAAGGGTTGTCCCGTGCCGACGGAATCCGCGGAAAAGCAAAGGCCGTTTAACGAGCCGCGCAGCTCCGAGCAGCCGCACGAGGCGCAGTCGCACCATGCTCGGGAACGCGGTCGCGGCCGCGGCGCCAAGCACCCGTTGCAGATTCCATTGGCCGGGTGGAAAGACATCTTTTGGCGCACCTATCGCGAAATGTTCTCCGACCGGATTCTGTCGATCGCAGGCGGCGTGGCGTTTTTCGTGCTGTTCTCCATCTTCCCGGCCATCACCGCGCTGGTCTCCGCTTACGGACTGTTTTTCAACGCTTCGGCCATCTCCAACGATCTGTCGCTGGCCAACGGCGTCGTGCCGACCACGGTGCTCGGGCTGCTGCACGATCAGGCCGCGCGCATCGCCTCGCAAAGCAACGGCACGCTCAGCATCGGTGTCGTCGTCGGCATCGTGGTGGCGCTGTGGAGCGCCATGGGCGGGGTGAAGGCGATGATTGACGCCCTCAACGTCATCTACGAACAAAGGGAAACGCGTAACATCGTCCGCTTCAATCTGGTCGCGCTGCTGTTCACGCTGGGCAGTTTCGGGGTTTTTCTGGTGGCGATCGGCGCCGTTGTCGCCGTACCGCTGGTGCTGTCGTGGCTCGGCCTCGGCGGACTGGCGGCAACGCTGACCGTAATTGCGCGCTGGCCGGCGTTACTGATCGTGCTGCTGGCCGGACTGGCGATTCTCTATCGCTACGGCCCGGACCGCCGGGCCGCACGCTGGCAATGGGTCAGCGTCGGCAGCGTGTTCGCGACCGTGGTATGGATGGTCGCCTCGTATTTGTTTTCCTGGTATCTGACCAAGTTCAATTCCTACAACGCTACCTATGGTTCGCTCGGCGCCGTGGCGGCGATGATGATGTGGCTTTGGATTTCGACCACGGTGGTACTCTTAGGTGCCGAACTCAACGCCGAAATCGAGCATCAGACGGCGGAGGATTCGACGGTCGGCGGCGAAAAGCCGCTGGGCAAACGCGGGGCAGTGATGGCCGACACGATCGGCGCCGGGCGCGAATAGGTTTTGCGAACAAGTCGATAGACGTGCCGGAATTCATCGCGGCACGGCAATGAAGGCCATTCGCGTCTGATTATGACCTATGTTGGAAGCCTCCCGGCGTGCTGCGAAGCCTGCCGCCGACAGCATGTCGAGCATCGCGGCTTCGCTGTAGCGGGCAAGGCCGAGCCGCGAGCGCAGCCGCCAGTAATCGGAAAGCAACGTGCGTCCCAGCCCCGCCAGCGCACCCAGCAAGAAGCCGTTTGCCGCGGCGAAACGCAGCAACGCGGCGACGTCGGCCGCGGCGTTGACGTCCGGCGGGATCACGTCGCTGACCAGCAAAGTGCCATCGGCCTTGAGCAATCGGCGGAACAGCGCGAACAGCCCGCGCGTTTGTTCCGCCGTCAGATATTGCGCGACCGAATGCAGCGCGACGAAGTCGAGGCATTGGCCGGGCAAGCGCTCGACATCGTCCGGCGCCAGCGTACAAATCTTGGCACTGTCGGCAAAGCGCGCGGCGACCGCGGCGCGCACGCTGGGGGCACCGTCGCACAACAACAGTTCGGTGGCCACCGCCGCCATGATCTCGGCGTGCAACGCCTCGCCGGAGCCGTAATCGAGCACGCGCGCCTGCTGCGCCGGCTTGTGGGCGACGATCTCCTTGGTGATCTCCTGAGCGACCAGCCGGTAATGAACGTCCTTGTGCCGGGCATTGACGTAAATGGAATGTGGCCGGTCCCAGAATGAAAGCCAATCGGAGCTCATGCCGGCCACAGTGCGATCAGCGGCCCGTTCGCGCCGAAGACCGGATCGCTCGCAGGCATCGGCACCTTGGCGATCGAACCGAGCGCCTTGGTGTGCTCGGCCTTGCTGCCGCGGCAGAGGTCGTAGCTGCCGCTCGGTGGATAGGCGCCGATCACCACCAGCTCCTGCGTCTGGACGACGAGCTGGTGCCCGGTCCCCGCCGGCAGGATCACCACATCGCCCGGCCCGATTTCGAGTTCCGTGCCCTTTTTCCCGCCGAAGCGCACGGTCGCACGTCCACGCGCAATGCCCATCGCTTCGTGGATCATCGAGTGATAGTGCACGTAGGGATAGATGCCGTTACGCCACATCTGCCCCCAGCCGTTCGCGGCGAACCTTTTCTCGATCACCCGTTCGGGATCGGGCGAGCCGGCGAGATCGACGCCGCCGCGGTAGAGGACGAGCGGCAGGACCGGATTGTTGGGAATCGACCCATCATCGACGAAGCGGAGCGTGATGGGGGCCGTACCTTTGCTGGCGGAGGTCATGACGTTCGCTCGTGCCGCGGCCGAGACCGCTTCCTTGCGGCCGGCTCGCCGCTCGAAATTCCTCAACCGCGCCGCTGCCGCAGCGGCTCCTTCTGTTTCTTCCGGAACTCGCGCATGGAATCGACAAAGCGGCCGAACAGATAGTGGCTGTCGCGGGGGCCGGGTGACGCCTCGGGATGATACTGTACCGAGAAGACCGGCCGATCGTTGAGCGCCAAGCCGCAATTGGAGCCGTCGAACAGCGACACATGCGTCTCGGTCGCGTTCGCCGGCAGCGTGTCGCGGTCGACCGCAAAGCCATGATTCATCGACGTGATCTCGACTTTGCCGGTCGTCAGGTCCTTCACCGGGTGGTTGGCGCCGTGATGGCCCTGACGCATCTTTATCGTCTTGGCGCCGATGGCGAGCCCCAGCATCTGATGACCGAGACAGATGCCAAAGGTCGGCAGCCGGTCGATCAGCGCCCGGATCACCGGCACCGTGTATTCTCCGGTGGCGGCCGGATCGCCGGGGCCGTTCGATAGAAAAATGCCGTCCGGCTTGAGCGCCAGGATGTCGCCGGCCGCGGTCTGCGCCGGCACCACCGTGACCCTGCACGAATGGCCGGCGAGCTGCCGCAGGATATTACGCTTGATACCGTAATCGATGGCGACCACGTGGAATTGTCCGCCATCGCCGCTGCCGTAGCCCTCACCCCAGCGCCAGGGGGTCTCGTTCCAGGAGAAGCGCTGCGCGGTCGTCACCGTCGGCACCAGGTCCATGCCGATCATGCCCGGCCATTCGCGCGCCTGCCTTTTCAGCGCGTCGAGGTCGAAGCGGCCTGACGGCTCGTGCGCGATCACCGCATTGGGCATGCCCTTTTCGCGGATCAAGGCGGTCAGCGCACGGGTATCGACGCCGGCAAGCCCGATCACGCCGCGGCTATTGAGCCAAACGTCGAGGTGACGCGTGGCCCGGTAATTTGACGGCTGCGTCACGGCGGAGTGCAGAATAACGCCGCGGGCACCGGGGGTCGCCGCGAGATTGACGGTCTCGATGTCCTCCTCGTTGGTGCCGACATTGCCGATATGCGGGAAGGTGAAGGTGATGATCTGCCCGGCATAGGACGGGTCGGTGAGTATCTCCTCATAGCCGGTCATCGCGGTATTAAAGCAGACCTCGCCGGCGGCGTGGCCGGATGCGCCAAGCCCAACGCCTTCGAGCACGGTGCCGTCGGCGAGCACCAGAAGCGCGGTCGGTGTGGCATCGTCCCACACGGAAGCGGCGGAGCCTTGCGTTCGGGTCATGGCCTCTTAGTCGCGTATTATATAGTGAGATGCAACTGCCGTTCGCCGGCCCCCCACTTATTCCCTTCCCTTTCGGGGGGAGCAAAGCGTCGGCGGCACTTGGCTGCCTCCCCGCGAAAGGGGGGACTAGGGTAAGGGTTCGGGTAGAGGTCAACGGGATCATTCGAGGAGCCGACACCGTGCTGCGCGACGATATCAACACTGCGCTCAAGGAAGCGATGAAATCGGGCCAGGCGCGGCGCGTCTCGGCGCTGCGTCTGGTCAATGCTGAAATACTCAAGCGCGAAACCAGCGGCGCCGAGCGGGTGACCTTGTCCGATCCGGAAATCGTCGACGTCATGGCCAAGATGATCAAGCAGCGCCAGGAATCGTTCGACATCTACGACAAGGCCGGCCGTAGCGAGCTCGCCGCGCAGGAGCGCGACGAGATCGGGATCATTTCCGAGTTCATGCCCAAGCGCATGTCCGACCTCGAAGCCGCCGAGGCGATTTCGGCGCTGGTCAAGGAACTCGAGGCCGCCACGCTCAAGGACATGGGCCGCACCATGGCGGCGCTCAAGCAGCGCTTTTCCGGGCAGATGGATTTTTCCAAGGCTGGCGCGCTGGTGAAGAAACTGCTCGGCGGCGGGTGAGTTCGCGCCGCGCTGCCCTCGTGACACAACGCAGGATATTGGTCGGCCTGATCGGCAGGAATATCCAGGGCTCGCTGTCGCCGGCCTTGTTCGCCGATGCGTTTATGGCTGCGGGCATCGACGGCTTTTATCATCTGCTGGACGCCGACCGCTTGCCAGGGCGGCGGCTATCCGAACTGCTTGGCGCCATCAAAACCGCGGGCTTCGCCGGCGCCAACATCACCTATCCGTTCAAGCAAGAGATTTTGCCGCTGCTCGATGCGGTCGACCCGGAGGCCGCTCAGGTTGGCGCGGTCAATACAGTGGCGATCGCGGGCGACGGCCGCACCATCGGCTATAATTTCGACCGCCATGGCTGGCGCAACAGCTTTGCCGAGACGCTGGGAGCAGACAGCGCACGCGGCAAGACCGTGGTGCTGATCGGCGCCGGCGGTGCGGGCCGTGCCGTCGCCTTTGCGCTCATGGACCTCGACGTCGCCGCGCTGGTGCTCCACGACCTCGACCTTGCGCGCGCCAACGCTCTGGCGGCCGACGTTGCAAAGCTTTACGGCGCAGCCCGCTGCCGTCTCGCCGATGATTTGGAACGCGACATCGCGGCCGCCCATGGCATCGTCAACGCAACGCAAACCGGCATGAACGGATTTCCTGGCAATCCGGTCCCGCCCACCGCGATCAGGCCGACCCACTGGGCGGCCGACGTCATCTACACTCTCGCCGAAACCGCATTCCTCAAAGCCGCCGCGGCCAAGGGCGCGCACGCTCAACGGCAGCGGCATGTGCGTCCACCAGGCCGCCGCTGCATTCCGCTGCTTGACCGGCCAAACAGCCGACATCGCCCGCCTGCATCGCGCGCTCGCCAAAGGCCTCGGCGCGCGTGACGAGCGCGTGCTGACGTGATCGGGTGTGCGACGTCGCGAATCCTCCGCTATCCATGCCTGAAGCGTAGCCCTGTGGATAACCGGGACAAAGCCGGGCGCCGCGAGCGCACTGGCGGGCCGCCATATATCTAGTGTCCCGATTCCGAAGTTCGCAAACGAGGGTGCCGCATAATGATGCGAACTTCGGAATCGAAGGACACTAGCAACTTATTGATCTAGTGTGGCTTTGGTTCAGAACTCCGCATGACGAGGTCGCGGCAGAAATAATGCGGACTTCTGAACCGCCACACTAGGCTCTGACCGCGCTAACCCTGCCGAATCACCATGCGATTTCCGCCGCAATTTCTCGACGAACTGCGCGCGCGGCTTCCGGTTTCGGACGTCGTCGGCCGGCGTGTGAAATTGCGCAAAGCCGGGCGCGAGTGGAAGGGTCTGTCGCCCTTCAACAAGGAGAAGACACCCTCGTTCACGGTGAACAACGAGAAGGGCTTCTACCACGACTTCTCCTCCGGCAAGCACGGCAGCATCTTCGACTTCGTGATGGAGACCGAGGGAGTAAGCTTCCCGGAAGCGGTCGAACGCCTGGCGCAGATGGCCGGCATTGCGGTGCCAGCGCCATCGCCCGAGGCGGAGGCGCGCGAAGAACGCCGCAAGACCCTGCACGACATCGTCGAGCTGGCGGCGAGATTCTTCGAAACGACTCTCGCGTCACGCGCCGGTGCGCGCGGTCGCGGCTATCTCGCCGATCGCGGCATCGCGCCGGCGACGCAGCTCAAATTCCGCCTCGGCTACGCGCCGGCCGAGCAATACGCGCTGAAAGAGCATCTCGGCGGGGCAAAAATCCCGGTTGAGGACATGATCGAAGCGGGGCTGCTCGTTGCCGGCGAGGACATCGCGGTTCCCTACGATCGCTTTCGCGACCGCATCATGTTTCCGATCGCCGACTGGCGCGGGCGAATCATCGCCTTCGGTGGCCGCGCGCTCGACAAGGGCGTTTCCGCCAAATACCTCAATTCGCCGGAAACGCCGCTCTTTCACAAAGGGGCGACGCTTTACAACATTGCCGCCGCGAGGCAGGCCGCCCACGCGGGCGCGCCGGTAATTGCGGTCGAAGGCTATGTCGATGCGATCGCCATGGTGACTGCCGGTTACGAGGCGACCGTGGCGCCGCTCGGCACCGCGCTGACTACCGATCAGCTCGCCTTGATGTGGCGCATGGCCGACGAGCCGGTGTTGTGCTTCGACGGCGACGAGGCCGGACGGCGCGCCGCGTATCGCGCGGCCGACTTGGCACTGCCGCTGCTGGCGCCCGGCAAGAGCTTGAAATTCGCTGCACTGCCCGATGGCCAAGACCCGGACGATCTTGTGCACTCCGGCGGTCGCGACGCCGTTACCGACGTCCTCGCCAGCGCCCGCCCGCTGGCCCAAGTCTTATGGACGCGCGAGAGCGAGTCCGGCCCGTTCGACACACCCGAGCGCCGGGCCGCCCTGGAATCAAGACTCGCCGGGATAACCGCAACGATCGCCGACGAGGCCGTGCGGCGCTATTATCGGCAGGATTTTGCCGACCGGCTCCGGCTTCTGTTCGCGCCAGCGGAGCGCTCGGGGCGCTGGCGCAATTTCACAACCAAAGGCGGTCGCGGCGCGGCACTTCATTGGCAATCATCCGGCAGAGGCCCCGATCGCGACCATTTCGGCGATCGGGGGCAGACTCAACCTTATCTGGCGGCAAGTCTCGAACTCGCGGCCAGCCCGCTCCATCACGGCCACCGCACGGCGATTCCCCGCCGCGAAGCGCTGATGCTGCAGGCCGCGCTCAATCACCCCTGGCTTCTGCACGACCATCTGGAGCAACTGGCGGCGGCAGAGTTCCGCCACGCTGACAGTCAAAAGCTCAAGAGCGCGCTGATCGACGCCTTTGCTCATGCGGCGGAAAATTTCGGTCCAAGTTCCACGGATGGCAGCGCCGGCGAGCAGGCGGAACTTGTCGCCGAACTGACCCGCCGCGGTTTTGCCACTGTGCTGGGCCGTATCGAGCGCGCCATTACCACGTCCTCGGTGTGGGGCGCGCGTCCGCAGGCGGCTCGCGCCGATGTTTTGCTGACCTGGAAACAGCTTGTCGCCTTGCATACCCAATGGCATTCCCTAACTAGGGAACTTAAGGACGCGGAATTGGCACTCGGCCGGGACAATAGCGAGGCGAATTACGCCCGGTTGTGCGACGTGAAGGCGAGGCTGTCGTCGCTTGAGGGAACCGAAGCGCTTGTCGAAGGCTTTGGCGCTTCCTCGGGCCGTACTCCGCGATCCCTATAGGCGCTGGCAGGCAGGTGCTTGTAGTGTGTGGGCAGGCCGCGACCGGTGGGCCGGGCGAGAATCGCCCCTCGGGGCGGTCTTTACGGTTAGCCGAGACTTAACGGAGGCCTGCGAAAACGTACTCCTCGATTCTCTCGTCATAGGGTAGGGGGATGTATTTCGGCCGGCCCCGGCCGTGGTCGGGCAAAGGCCAAGGGACCGGGATGAGTTCCAATGGGGTGAATTCCAGTGGGACGACGAATTGGGTGAGTTCCATAACCGCGGACGGCCTGGCCTCGCGGGATGGGAGTCAGCCAAAGGGTATCGGGCCCGCGGGTAGGGGCGGGTTTGGCCCCATCGGAGTGTGAAGAGTACCTATGGGGCGGAAGGCTACGGCCGGTCACCGCCCTTCGGCAGAGACACCGCCGCGCTCAAGGCGCAGTGCGAGCGACAGGCGTAAGTGGAGATCGAGATGGCGAGCAAGAGTGTGGGCACCAAGGCGGCGGCGAGCAAGCTCAAGGTGGTGGTGCAGAAATCGGCACCGCCCAAGGAAAGCGACGCGCCGGAGAAGGACGCCCCCGAAGCTCCCGATGCCCCGTTGCCGCTCCTCGACCTGTCGGATGCGGCCGTCAAGAAAATGATCAAGCAGGCCAAGAAGCGCGGCTACGTCACCTACGAACAGCTCAACGCGGTCATGCCGTCGGAAGAAGTGACCTCTGAAAAGATCGAGGATGTTCTGGCGATGATGAGCGAAATGGGCATCAACGTCGTGGAGACCGAAGAGCCCGACGCGGAGGACGACGAGGCGGCCCGCGAGGAGGAGGAAGAGGAAGCCGAAGGCGGCGAACTGGTCGAGACGACGGCGAAGACGCCGGCCAAATCCGAAGCGCGCGAACCGGCCGAACGCACCGACGATCCGGTCCGCATGTACCTGCGCGAGATGGGCTCGGTCGAGCTGCTCTCGCGCGAGGGCGAAATCGCCATCGCCAAGCGCATCGAGGCCGGGCGCGAGGCGATGATCGCCGGGCTGTGCGAGAGCCCGCTGTCGTTCCAGGCCGTCATCATCTGGCGCGACGAGCTCAACGAAGGAAAAGTGTTTCTCCGCGACATCATCGATCTCGAAGCGACCTATGCGGGACCCGACGCCAAGTCGATTCCGGCCGCTTCGGCGCCCACAACGGCCGCAAGCGGCGAGATCGGCCCCGCCGCTGGCGCGGCCGGCGCCGTGCCGTTCGCGCCGCCGCAGGCCGTGGCGCCGCCATCGGCACCGCCGGCTGCCACCCCGTTCAAGCAGGCCGGCAACGGAATGGACGGCGAGGACGGCGCCGAGGAAGCAGCCATCGCCGACGCCGAGATGGACGAGGACGATCTGGAAAACTCGATGTCGCTTGCGGCGATCGAGGCCGAGCTCAAGCCGAAGGTGCTGGAGACCTTCGACACGATCGCCGACGCCTTCAAGCGGCTGCGCCGTCTGCAAGAGCTCGACATTTCCAACAAGCTGAAGAACGAGACACTGTCGCCGGCGCAGGAGCGCAAGTCGAAGAAACTGAAAGAGGAAATTGTCCAAGAGGTGAAGTCGCTGCGGCTCAACCAGGCGCGCATCGACGCGCTGGTCGAACAGCTTTACGACATCAACAAGCGGCTCATGAGCCACGAGGGCCGGCTGATGCGGCTTGCCGAGAGCCACGGCGTCGCGCGCGACGAGTTTCTCAAGAACTACCAGAGCTACGAGCTTGATCCGCGCTGGCTCAACCGCGTCTCGAAATTGTCCGCCAAGGGTTGGAAATCGTTCGTCGCCCGCGACAAGGACCGCATAAGGGAACTGCGCACGCAGATCCACACGCTGGCCACCGAGACCGGGCTGGAGATCGGCGAGTTCCGCAAGATCGTACACATGGTGCAGAAGGGCGAGCGCGAAGCGCGCCAAGCCAAGAAGGAAATGGTCGAGGCCAATCTTCGCCTCGTCATCTCCATCGCCAAGAAGTACACCAATCGCGGCCTGCAGTTTCTCGATCTGATCCAGGAAGGCAATATCGGCCTGATGAAAGCGGTCGACAAATTCGAGTACCGCCGCGGCTACAAGTTCTCGACCTACGCCACCTGGTGGATTCGCCAGGCGATCACACGTTCGATCGCCGATCAGGCGCGCACCATCCGCATCCCGGTGCACATGATCGAGACCATCAACAAGATCGTGCGAACTTCCCGGCAGATGCTCAACGAGATCGGCCGCGAGCCGACGCCGGAGGAATTGGCGGAAAAGCTCGGCATGCCGCTGGAGAAGGTGCGCAAGGTGCTGAAAATCGCCAAGGAGCCGCTGTCGCTCGAGACTCCGATCGGCGACGAGGAGGATTCCCACCTCGGCGACTTCATCGAGGACAAGAACGCCATCCTGCCCGACCAGGCGGCGATCGCCGCCAACCTGCGCGAGACCACGACGCGCGTGCTCGCTTCGCTGACCCCGCGCGAGGAGCGGGTCTTACGCATGCGCTTCGGCATCGGCATGAACACCGACCACACGCTCGAAGAAGTCGGCCAGCAGTTCTCGGTCACCCGCGAACGCATTCGCCAGATCGAGGCCAAGGCGCTGCGCAAGCTCAAGCATCCGAGCCGGTCGCGGAAGCTGCGAAGCTTCCTCGACAATTAGAGCGGCTCCGATAGAGCGGATCTGGTCGGATAAAACCAAGGCCGAGATCGAAGGCATTTTCCGCCGCTCGGTTGATTCCACTTCGACGGAAAGAGCCGCCAACTGCATCGCTTGATCTGATTCATACCGAAGCATTTGCCGCTATAGTGGAGCGGATTTGACATTCGCTATCCCCAAGCCACTAGGGTCCTTCGATTCCGAAGTTCGCAAACGAGGGTGCCGCATAATGATGCGAACTTCGGAATCGGGACACTAGCTGGTGAAGCGAGTGTCAAATCCAAAGCTCCACTGGCACGTATATTTGCCAGTATTTCTTTGATTCCAACATTCGCACATTGGGGTGCCGAAACGACATGCGAATGTTGGAGTCGGACTACTAGCCGTGATGGACCGGGTTGAAGCAAAAGCATACCGCTGGCTGGTGCTCGCGGCGGCGACATCAGCGCAGGCGACTGCCTCGTTCGCGCTTCTTGGACTCGCCGCGCTCGCCGGCTTCCTGCAACGTGACTTCAAACTCTCCGCCGCCGAGACCGGGCTGCTCATCACCGCAAGCTACGCCGCGCCGCTCTTTTCGCTGCTGTTTGTCGGCGACCTGCTCGACCGCAAGAGCGAACGGCTGATCATCGGTATCGGCGCCGCCATTCTCTTCGCCGGCCTGGTGTTGGCGGCGGCGAGCAGCAGCTACGCCGTGCTGCTGGGCTGGCTCGTTGTCGCCGGCCTCGGTTACAGCGCGACCCAGCCCGGCGGCAGCAAATCGGTCTCCGCCTGGTTTCGCGGCGACCGCCTCGGGCTTGCCATGGGCGTTCGCCAGGCCGGGTTGCCGCTTGGCGGGGCGGTCGCGGCGGCGATTCTGCCGGCAATGGCCGCGGCCTGGAGCTGGCGCGCCGCGTTCGTCGTCGGCGCCGCCGCGGCGCTCGGTGGCGGGCTTGCCTTCGCGCTGATCTATCGTCCGCCGGCAGGCGAGGCTGCCGTCGCCTCCCGGCGGCCCAGTCTGAGCTGGCCCGTCGTCGCCTCCCTGCTGCGCGAATCATGGATGCGCAACGCCATGGTGGCCGGGCTGGCGCTGGTGAGCGCGCAATATGGCATTCTCACCTGGTTGATGCTGTATTTGCGCGATTACGCGCACATCGCGCTCACGCGCGGCGCCTTATTTCTGTCGCTGGCGCAGGCCGCCGGCACCGTCGGCCGCGTCGCGCTCGCGGCCTGGAGCGACCGCGCGCCAGCCGCGCGCTTCCGCCTGCTGTCGCTGTCGATGATCGCGGTGGCCGCCGGCATCGTGGTTCTCATCGTCGTTCCGCCGTGGACGCCGGAGCCGGCGCTGGCGCTGCTCGCCGCTTGGCTTGGCTTCTTCGGGCTCGGCTGGTACGGACCGTGGGTCGCCTACGTCGCCGAAGTGGCGCCCGCCGATAAGGTCGGGCTTACCCTCGGCACTGCGATGGCGCTCAATCAGCTCGGCATCATCGCCGCGCCGCCGCTGCTTGGCCTCGTGCACGACCTCGCCGGCGGCTACGCCGCGCTCTGGTCCTGTCTCGTCGCCGTGCTGGCGGTCGCGTACGCGGCAACGACCCTGAGAGCCGCGGTGCGGAGTGCTGGGGATCGATCGGATTTGCCACGCCCGCGATAGCGCTTCGACCCACGATCTAAGTCGCCGGCCTCGTATATTTGGGATCGCGGTCGAGCAGTTCGATCGACACGCCTTCGGGCGCGCTGATGAAGCAGACGCGCACGCCCGGGCGCACCGTGGTCGGCTCGCGGGTAAACGCGACGCCCTTCGCCTTCAGATCGGCGGCGATGGCATCGATGCCGCTCACGCAAAGCCCGAAGTGATCGAGACCGCGGTAGGGAATGGCCGGCGCGGCGTTGGTGCCGTCGCCGTCCTTCACCGGCGCGATGAAGATTTTGGCGCCGCCGAGTTTCAGATCGATGCGCGGTTGGCCCTGCTGTACCGAGCGGATCACCTCGGCGCCGAGCATGGTTTCAAACCACTGCGCCATCGCCTCCGGATTGGTGGTGCGCAGATGAATATGGTCCCAAGTGACGCTAACCATGAACTTTCTCCTCGTGTCCATTTCCTCGCGTCATTGCAAACCTGAACCCGCGCGATGTCCCGCAGTCTGATGACAGGCTCCACGACGCAATCCGGTTTGTCGTGATGTCCGGGTTGATTCGTCGCTTCGCTCCTCGCAACGACGCCTCCTAAACCTTGATCTTCTCGTCCGCGGCCACACGCTGCACCGCCGCACGCTTGAGCATACGGTCCTTGTGTGCGCTGTAGTTCTTGAATTCGCCCATCTGCAGTTCGCCGCGCAACCCCCCAGGTGTAGAAGACAAAGCCATAAGGATCGAGCACCGAGTAACGGTTGCCGAACCATTCGCGGCCGGCCAGCATATCGTCGATCTGCTGCATATAGCCGCGAAAGGTCTTGATGCCGGCGTCCTTGATGCCCGGAAAGGCCGCGCTGTCTGCCGTGTAGCGCTCCGGCCGTCGGGTATGGGCAAATGCCGGGTGAACGCTCGAGGCGAAGAACCCGACCAGCGACAGGGCTTTCGCCTCTTCAAGCGTATCCTTGGGCCAGAGACCGCAACGCTTGCCGAGATAGGGCAGGATGGCGGTGTTCTCGGTCAGCGCTTCGCCGCCGTCGAGCTGCAGCGCCGGCACGCGTCCCAACGGATGGATTTTCAGATAGGCTTCAGTGCGCTGCTCCCCGGCGACGAGGTCGACTTTCTTGGCCTCGTACTTCTCGCCGCTTTCCTCAAGCACGATATGCGCCGCCATCGAGCAGGCGCCCGGGGAGTAATAGAGCATCAGCATCGCCAAACCTCCCTGAACATATCAGCGCATCAACACTGCCGCAAAGCGCAGCCGCTCATCGGCACACGGACTATACCGGCGGGAAGGTCGGGCGTCATCGGTAAGCGGAGCCTTTCCTCGATGTTTCGTCTCGTGTTGCGCTCATATACCGACGATTCACCTCGTGGCGCGGATTTGACATTCGCCAACCCCAAGCCACTCGATCGAGAATGTCAAATCCAAAGCTCCCATTAGCACTTATACTTGAGCACTTATACTTGTCAGTGGTCTCTTGATTCCAACATTCGCACGAGGGCGTGCCGAAACGAGATGCGAATGTTGGAATCGGGACACTCGTGTGGCGGTTCAGAAGTCCGCATCATTCCTGCCGCAGCTTGGCTTGCCGCAGTTTCTCCAATCATGCACACTTCGCCGGATCGGATGCGAAGCGGTGAAACTGCATGACTGTTCCGGAAACTGGCGCAGCGAACGAACTCGATCTGACCGAAATACGCACCGACGTTGTCGGCAGTCTGTTGCGGCCGTCCGGAGTCAAGGAGGCGCGTATCCGTTTCGACGACGGCGCGGTCACGGCGGAGGCGCTGCGTGAAATCGAGGACGACGCGGTGCGCGAGGCAGTACGGCTGCAGGAGAGCGTGGGCCTCGACGTCGTGACTGACGGCGAGATGCGCCGGCTGAACTTTCAGGACAGTTTCGGAGCGTCCGTCGAAGGCTATGACGCCAATCGCTCGACGCTCCAGGCCTACGAGCGGCGGGTCGAAGGCGCAGCGCCCGGCCGGCGCTGGGACATCCGGCAAATGCATGATTCCGGCACCGCGGTCTCCCACCGCCGCCCGGCCAAGTCGCGGCTCAGTTTGGTGCATAATCTGCCGGTCGAGGAATATCGCTTCGTCGCCGGCGTCGCCGCCACGCCGGCGAAGGTGTCTCTCATCGGCCCCGATCGAATCTCCCAGCGTTTCGCCTACGAAAGCTCGACGGCAGTCTATCGCGACATGGGCGATTTTCTCTGCGATGTGGTCGCCATCGAGCGGCAGATCGTCGCAAGCCTGGTCGACGCCGGCTGCCGCTACGTGCAAATCGATGCACCAGGATTTACCGCCTACGTTGACCCGCCATCGCTCGCTCAGATGCGAGATCGCGGCGAGGACCCGGAGCAGAACTTTGTGCGTTCGCTTGAAGCCGAGGCGGCCGTCATCGCTGATTTTCCCGGCGTGACTTTCGGCATTCATCTGTGTCGCGGCAACCAGCGCAGCATGTGGCACCGTGAAGGCGCCTACGACGCGATCGCCGAGCGCCTGTTCAACGAACTGCCTCACCAGCGCTTTTTGCTCGAATACGACACCGAGCGCGCCGGCTCGTTCGCGCCGCTTCGCTACGTGCCGAAGGGCAGGGTGGTCGTGCTCGGCCTGGTCAGCACCAAGGTGCCGGAACTGGAAACGCTCGATACGCTCAAGCGGCGGATCGGGGAAGCCAGCAGATATATCCCTCTCGACCAGCTCGCCATCTCGCCGCAATGCGGCTTCGCGTCTGATGTGGTCGGCAATCTGCTCAGCGCCGACGATCAGAAGCGCAAACTCGAGCGCGTGGTCGAAACGGCGCGGCAGGTCTGGGGATGACGGAAGCCGAAAATCGAGCCCTGAGGGTGCGGGATCATCTTCCGACGATCGAATCGTGAACTTCCGATTCGGTGATCACGACCCATAGCTTTGGATGAGCGAACCGGCGACCAGGGTCCAGCCGTCCACCAGCACGAAGAATATCAGCTTGAACGGCAGCGACACCACCACGGGCGGCAGCATCATCATGCCCATCGACATCAGCACCGAGGCGACGACGAGATCGATGATGAGGAATGGCAGGAACAGCAGGAAGCCGATCTCGAAGGCGCGCTTGAGTTCGGAAATCATGAACGCCGGAACGAGAATTCGCATGGACAAATCCTGCGGCTTGTCTGGCGGCGGCTCGCCCGAGAGGTTGACGAACAGCTTCAAATCCTCCTGGCGAACGTTCTTTTCCATGAAGGCGCGCAAGGGCCCGCTGGCGCGTTCGAAGGCCTGATTGACGGTGATTTGGTTGGCGATCAGCGGCTGCACGCCGACATCGTACGCTTTCGTCAGCACCGGTCCCATGACGAACGCGGTGAGAAACAGCGCGAGCGAGATCACGACCGAATTCGGCGGCGCGGTGGCTGTCCCGAGCGCGGTGCGCAGAAGCGACAGCACCACGACAATGCGCGTGAACGACGTCATCATGACCAGGATGGACGGCGCCAGCGAGAGCACCGTCAAGAGCGCGATCAATTGAATGATGCGCTCATTGAGACCGCCGCCGGCGTTCTGGCCGAGATTGATGTTGATATCCTGAGCGGCGAGCGGCGTCACCGAGAACAGAAGTGCCGCTATTGAGGCCGCTACGGTTCTTAACCGGACGCGGCGGCCCCAAGAAAATTTCATCAGGTGCTTTGCATCAGTGTTTGATCGTGGGGCGGCCCAGAAGGCTTGCCATTTCTTGTTCGAGGCTGTCGTAGAGCGCTTTGCCAGGATTCGTTTGTTTGGTTTCGGGCCGAGGGGATCTTATCTCCCCGGTACGGCCGGCTCGCCCGTGCGGCGGCGCAGCGACGGCCGGCGCAGGCGCCGCTGCCGGGGCAGCGTCGGCTGTTGCTGCTGGCTCGATACGGCTCGGCGCGCGCGGCATCACCAGGCGCGGCTCGCGGATTTCGGCTCTCTCCGCATTCGCGGTCGGCTTGCGCAAAGCCGCTTCGAGCTGGTGAGCCATTTCGGCGATGCTCTGATCCGCAGACATCACAGGCTCGTTTGCGGCGGCTAGCGCCTTGGCGTTTCGCGGCTCGGAGCGGGTTTCTTGACGAGACTCTGGCCGGATGTCCTGGCGGATTTCTTGGTGGCTCTCCTGGCGAGCCTCGTGCGGAGCATCTTGACGCGGATCAAGCTGACGGGGCTCAAACGGTTGCGAGCGTACGCCCGGCTGCGCGCGGCTGCGCGACTGAGCGGCCGACTTGACCGCGAGTTCGTCGGCAAGTGCCGCCAGCGTATCGCGCTGAGCGCGCGGTGGTGCCGCCGGGGCCTCGACTTGTGGTGGCACGGGCCGGGAAGACGTTTCACCACCGACCGCAGGTTCGCTCCGCGCTACACGCGGCGCAGTGTCGGGCGCCATCGGCTCCGGTTGCAACGGCCAGGAGCCGGTTGCGGCGGGCTCGGGCAGCGACATTGCGCGGGCCGGCGCCTCGGCAACGGCCGGCGGGCGAGGGGCGACAACTTCGCGCGCTGCCGTCGCACCGGCGCGCAGGATACTGGATTCGACGACCACGTCGGTCGGCCCGCCGATCATCAAGAGATGCTCGACATTGTCGCGGCGGACCAGAATGAGCCGACGCCGTCCGTCCACGCTGGCATAATCGACGACTGCGAGTCTGGGTTGCCGCCCGCGCGTCCCAACGCGGCCGAGGCGGCCGCTGCCAAATCGTCGTACGGCCCACGCCGTTGCGCCGATCAGTCCGAGGACGATGACGAATGCGAGAAAGAATTGAACCGGATAGGGCATGCCCCCAAAGAACGCCATGACTCCCCTCGCTGCGGCATCCATCGGCGCGCCAATGGTTAACACCGCCGGTAACATTTGCCGCCGCAGATACTAACAAAGAATTAATGTCCTGGGTCACTTTTGTGCCCAAACGCGGCAAATCCAGCATTGTCATGGTAAACGGCAGATTGATGGCAAATCAGGCGACGGAACCCGCTTAACCGTGCATTAACCATACGGTCGGCAAAGTCTGCCCGGTCCAGGAGCAAGATTGCCGATGCCGATTACCGACATTCCCATCCTTTCGATGCTGCGCATGCGCATGGAGTGGCACCAGGCACGCCAGCAGGTTCTCGCTGAAAACGTCGCCAATGCCGATACGCCCAATTACCATCGGCGCGATATTGCGCCGCCGAACTTCGAGCAGGAACTGACTCGGCCATCGATTGTGCTCGACGTCACCAATCGGCGTGACATCGCCGGCGACAACGATGGTTGGGGTGGCGACTCACGTTTTGAGGTGCGCTCGGATGGCAATGTCGTCAACCACGAGGCGGAGATGATGAAAGTCGCGTCCAACCAGATGGATTTTGATGCTGTCGCCAATCTCTATACGCGCAGCTTGGCGTTGATCAAGCTTGCGGTGGGCAGCAGCAGTTCCTGAATTGCGGGGCTGGCGGCGGCTTAGCGCATTTGCGGCACGGGGGCGATGGGTTGACATCAGAAGGCAACGCTCATGGACTTCATGAAATCGCTGGCGATCGCCGCGTCAGGCTTGCATGCCCAGCTCGGCCGCATGCGCGTCATTACCGAGAACATTGCCAACGCCGATTCGACCGCAACGACGCCCGGCGGCGATCCGTACCGGCGCAAAATCGTGACTTTCAGGTCGGTGCTTGACGGCGCGCTCGGTGCCGACGTGGTCAAGCTCGGCCGCGTCCAGACCGATAATTCCAATTTTCGCATCAAGCACGAGCCCGGCAACCCGGCAGCCGACGCCAACGGCGACGTCAAATACCCGAATGTGAATACGCTCGTCGAGTTGACCGATCTGCGCGACGCGCAGCAGGCCTACCAGTCGGACGTCAACGTGATCACCGCCACCAGGCGAATGCTTCAGCGCACCATCGATATTCTCAAGAGCTAGGTGAACCATGACGATTCCGACCACCCCCGCTTCCGCAGCCAGTGCCTATGCGGCGCTCGGACGCCTCGGTTCCGGGGCGAGCAATCTCGCTTCCAGCATCGACCCTTCAGGCCAGGGGCCGGACTTCAGCTCCATCCTGAAGGACGTGGTCCATGCGGTATCGGAGGCCGGGGCGAAGGCCGACGTGCAGACGCAAAACGTCGCCATGGGGAAGGCCAACATGGTGGACGTCGTGACTGCGGTTGCCGAATCGGAAACGGCAATCGCCGCGCTGGTCTCGGTGCGCGACAAGGTGATCGCGGCCTACGAAGACATCCTCAAGATGCCGATCTGAATTCCGTGCCGGCCGCCCGCGCCATGCCGTACGTCCGACGCTCGCGGAGTCCGGCTTGCGGGTCCGTCGGCGAGGTTGCGAGGGCGAGCGAATCGGGAGTCGAAGAACATGATGACCGGACCGGAAGTCCTCGACGTGGCGCGCGACGCCATCGTAACGCTGCTGATCGTTGCTGCGCCGCTCATGCTGGTCGGCCTCGTTGTCGGCGTCGCCGTCTCGCTGGTGCAGGCGCTGACGCAGATCCAGGAGTCGACGCTCGTCTTCATCCCGAAAATTCTCGCGATATTCATCGCGCTCCTGATCGCGTTGCCGTTCATGGCCGATGTACTGCACGCGAATTTCCTGCGAATCACCGGGCATATCATCAGCGGTTGACGGGTACTGCCGTCCCGAGGTGCGCGCGCAGCCGGCCTCGATGATGTGGCTGGTACAGTATTCGTGGATCCGGCGCGGCGGCCATGTCGGCATGAAGGTGGGAATCGGACCGTGAGCATCGATCTGTCCTTCCTTCCGGCGCTCGGCGCCGCGTTTCTCCTGGTCTTTGCCCGCGTCGGGACGATGCTGATGCTGCTGCCCGGCCTTGGTGAGCAGAATATCTCGTCACGCATCCGACTCACCATGGCGCTGGTTCTCACCGCGGTCCTCTTGCCGTTGCATCGCAACGCCTATCACATCGATACCGGAGCGCTCGGGCCGGCGATCGTGATGCTTGTCGAAGAGATATTAGTTGGCGCGGTGCTCGGGCTCACCGCCCGGCTCACCATTTCGGCGCTCGATGTCGCCGGGTCGGTGATCGCGCAGCAGTTGGGCTTGGGCTTTGTCACCGCTGTCGACCCGTCCCAAGGCGAGCAGGGCGAGCTGATCGGCAATTTCCTGACCATGCTCGGGCTTACGCTGATCTTCGCCACCAACATGCACTATCTGGTCATTGCCGCGCTCAACGACAGCTACAATGTGTTCGCGCCGGGCGAGCTGCCGTCAACCGGCGACGTTGCCGCCCTCATCACCAGCACCGTTGCCGGCGCCTTTCGGATCGGTATCCAGCTTTCCGCGCCTTTCCTCGCCTTCGGGCTCCTGTTCAACATCGGGATGGGCGTGCTGTCACGGCTGATGCCGCAGATGCAGGTTTTCTTCGTCGCCCTGCCGTTGTCGATTCTGGTCGGGTTTCTGCTGCTGATTCTCGCGCTCGGCGCCATGATGGGCTTCTTTCTCGATTACGTTGCCGGCGTGCTGCACGCATTGGCGCCGCACGCCTGACGCTGTGCCATGGCCGACCAACGCGACGACAACGAACACAACGAAGATCCGACGCCGAAGCGGCTTGAAGAAGCGATCAAGCGCGGTGACGTCGTCAAGAGTGCGGAAGTCAATACCTGGTTCATGATTGCCGGTGGAGCGCTCGCCGTGATGGTGTTCGCGGGGCCGGTGGCGGGCGACCTGGAAACGACGTTCCGCGGCATTCTGGCCAATTCGTACCAGATTCCGGTTGATGGGCCGGCGCTCGTCGATCTGACGTGGGTGCTGGCCACGCGGATTTTCGCGGCTCTGGGCATTCCGCTATTGTTGCTCGCGCTTGCCGCTTTGTTCGGCAGCGTCATCCA
Organism: Xanthobacteraceae bacterium; assembly: GCA_030041005.1. Lineage (GTDB taxonomy): Bacteria > Pseudomonadota > Alphaproteobacteria > Rhizobiales > Xanthobacteraceae > BOG-931. The sequence continues at coordinate 184,659 of JASHOR010000041.1, read as the reverse complement.
GCATCGGATCGTGCTGTCGGTTGAGCCGATTTTGCCCAATCTGTCGAGGATTTCACCCGCAGCCGGTATCTCGCGATTGTTTTCCAAGCAGGCGTTGGCCAATTTCGCCAAGGGGCTGGCCAAGCTGGCGCTGATCGGTGCGCTGATCGGGACACTGCTGTGGCCGCAGCGCCAACGCCTTGCCGCGCTCACGGGAGCGGATCCGACCGCGATCCTGCCCTTCACGCAGACGCTTACGATGCGGCTGCTTGGCGACGTCGTGGCAGTTCTCGTCTTCGTCGCCATTGCTGATTATTTGTTTCAGTACCGGCAGTGGTACGAGCGCCAGAAAATGTCGATCCGCGAGATGAAGGAGGAGTTTCGCCAGACCGAGGGCGACCCGGCGGTCAAGGGCAAACTGCGGCAATTGCGGCAGACGCGCATGCGTAAACGCATCATGGCAGCCGTCCCGAAAGCCTCGGTCGTCATCACCAACCCGACCCATTTCGCTGTGGCGCTCAAATATGAGCGCGGCATGAACGCGCCGGTCTGCGTTGCCAAAGGTGCCGACCTCCTGGCGCGGCGCATTCGCGAAATCGCCCAGGCCAACGACATTCCGATCGTGGAGAATCCGCCGCTTGCCCGAGCGCTGCACGAGACCGTCGAGATCGACCAGGAAATCCCGCCCGAACATTACCGCGCCGTGGCTGAAATCATCGGATACGTGATGCGTCTGCGCCGCATGGTGGCCAGGTCCGGCCCGGTATGATCGGCGCAGAAGCCTGCCGATCGGCGGGGCGGGGGGCTTCCGAAACGACCACGCTCGGTTAGAATCCGCCGTCGATTCCATGGCAAACGTATCCATTCACGAGCGAATCGCTCATGCCCTGTGAAGCTCATCGCCTTTGTGCGCAGGGGGGCCAACAAGCACTGGATGGCGCAACACGATGAAAGAGGCGACAATTAGCGGCGGCGGCTTCGGCGAGCAGTCCGGCGATTATCCTATCGGACGGGAAGGGGTCGACCGCAGCGCTGCAATGGTCCATGGCGGCAGTATCCTGCTGGTGGTGCTGATCGCCTGCGCGCTTGCTGTCGCCGCCGCGGCCATCGTGTTGCTCGGCCGCGGCAATGCCGAGCCGTATATCCTTGCCTTTCTGGCGGTGCTTGCCACGGTTGGGGTGTTCGGTCTGTTCGCCTTTGCCGGTGGAATCCTGAGAATCTCCGCCCGACCGGGCGGAAACCCTCTGATAAAGGCGGTTCTCGACGATGCTCCCGACGGCATCGTCGTTTCGGACGCCGACGGACGCGTGATCTACGCCAATGCCGCCTATCTCGATCTCATCGGTGCCGTGGGCGACCACGACGCACGTTCGGTCGAGCGGGTGTTCATCGGCGACGCCGATGCCTCCGAGGCCATCTACCGCCTGGTGAAGGCGGCGCGCGCCGGAGAGCGCTTGCAGGAGGAAGTGCGGATCGCGGCGGGGCGGGGCCGGCCCGCGCGCTGGCTGAGAATGAAAGTGCGGCCACTGGGGATCGGCAGGCGTGCCGGAGCCCTCACCGTGTGGTCGGTCTGCGATATCAGCCGCGATCGCGAGCGGCAGGAGAGCGTCTTTCAGGAACTACAGCACGCGATCGACTACCTCGATCACGCCCCGGCCGGCTTCTTTTCCGCCAAATCCAATGGCGAGGTCGCTTATCTAAACGCCACGCTCGCCAACTGGCTCGACCACGACCTTGCTCAAGTGGGTTCGGGTGGTCTTAAGCTCGCCGACCTTGTCTCGGGCGACGGCGCCGCCTTGCTGACGACGTTACGGGCAACGCCCGGCGAGGTGAAGACGGACGTAGTCGATCTCGATCTAAAGACCCGTTCCGGTCGTACTCTGCCGGTTCGACTGCTTCACAAGGTTGCATTCGGCGCGGACGGGTCGCCTGGCGCCTCCCGCACGCTGGTGCTCAATCGCGAACGCGATGACGGGACCGAGCCGCAGCGTGCGGCGCAGGTGCGCTTTATGCGGTTCTTCCATCACACGCCGATGGCGATCGCCACCATCGACCGGGACGGCGGCATCGTGCGCACGAATGCGCTGTTCGCCCGGCTGTTCCAAACCACACTGGCGACTGAGGGACGCAACCGATCGATTCGCGCCATTGTTGCCGAGCGTGACTGGTCGGCGCTGGAGGTGGCGATCGGTCAGGCCGCGCAAGGCAGAAGTGACATTGCCCCGGTCGACGCGACGCTGACCGGCGAAGGCGAGCGTTTCGGCCGCTTCTACGTCACCGCGGTCGGCGAACAGGAACGCGACCAGGAAGCCGCCATCGTTTACGTGCTCGAGACGACCGAGCAACGCGCGCTGGAGAGCAAGCTCGTCCAGCAGCAGAAGATGGAATCGATCGGTCAACTTGCCGGCGGCATGGCCCATGACTTCAACAACATGCTCAACGCCATTTTGCTGGCGACCGATTTCCTGCTCAACGCCCACAAGCCGACCGACCCCTCGTTTCAGGACATCATGGAGATCAGGCACAGCGCCAACAGAGCGGCGAGCCTGGTGCGGCATCTGTTGGCGTTTTCGCGCAAGCAGACCCTGCGCCCGCAGATGCTCGATCTCGGCGAGGTGCTGAGCGACCTCAGCGTCGTTCTGCGGCGTTTGATCGGCGAGAAGATCGATCTGAAGGTGGTGCACGGACGCGATCTGTGGCCGGTCAAGGCGGACCTGCTGCAGTTCGAGCAGGTGATCACCAATCTTGCGGTCAATGCCCGCGACGCCATGCCGGAGGGTGGCGGATTGCAACTGCGCAGCGCCAACGTTTCCGCGCTGGAATGCGAGCGCTACCATACCAAGGGGATGCCGCCCGGCGATTATGTGCTTGTGGAGGTCAGTGACACCGGTACCGGAATCCCGGAAGCGATCCGCGACAAGATCTTCGTGCCATTTTTCACCACGAAGGATGTCGGCAAGGGCACCGGGCTCGGCCTCTCTACCGTCTATGGAATCGTCAAGCAGACCGGCGGCTTCGTCTACTTTGACACGGTGGAGGGCAAGGGCACGACCTTCCGCATCTTTCTGCCGCGTTACGTCGCGAACGCTCAGGAGGTTGCCGGCCAGGCCGTTGGCATCGAGGCGCCGGGTATCGCCGCCTCGCCCGAGGCGGCGGATCGGGGGCATCGCGAGGCGAGCGCCGATTTGACGGGCGAAGGCACGATTCTGCTGGTCGAAGACGAGGAGGGGCTGCGCATACTCAACGCGCGGGGCCTCGCTTCACGCGGTTATACGGTGCTGCAAGCCGGTAACGGCGTCGAGGCCATCGATGTGCTGGAAAAAACCGAGAGCAAAATCGATCTCGTCGTCTCCGACGTTGTCATGCCCGAGATGGACGGTCCCACCCTGTTGCGCGAATTGCGCAACCGTAATCCGGGTTTGAAGATCATCTTTGTGTCCGGCTATGCCGAAGATGCATTTCAAAAGCATCTTCCCACCGACGGCCAGTTTGACTTTTTGGCCAAGCCTTTCACGCTCAAGCAGCTTGTGGCCAAGGTCAAGGAAACTCTGGCGGCCTGAGGCGGCGGCGCCAAGCCGGAATTGCAGCGCGTCTGCGAAACGCGGTTGCACTCGCCGGCGCGCGGCGTGAGGCTTCGGCGCTGCGACACAGCCACGCGCGTCGGTTTGCGGCATTTGCTTGCCAATTGATATTGCGTATGTCTGGAACGCCCGCATTCAAGCAGGACCGGGCGCCATTTTCGTCACGCGGTCGGTTCGTTGCGGCGTTTCGTTGGGCTGTGGCCCGATCGGGCCATGAGGAGGCGACATACCAGCCGTGTCATCCGCACTTTGGGTTCGAACTGTCGCGAGATTGGCGGCGCTCTCGGTAGCGTTGATGATCGGAGCGGATGCCAACGCCCAATTGGCCGACGGGTTGAATTTCGCCGGCGGATCGGGCGTCATGGTGTTGGTGGCCGCGGCCGATGCTGATGGTGCGATGGCCCGTCACAATCCGAAGCGGGCCCAGACATTGCCGCAGGCCGTGCCAAGCGGTTCGCTTACTGGACTGTTCAACCGCGGCGGACTGATCGCCGGATTTGCAGCGGGATTCCTCGGCTCCGGCGTTCTCGGTCTTTTGTTCGGTCGCGGCCTTTTCGGTGGGCTTGTCGGTATTCCCTCCTACTTTGGACTGGTTTTCCAGCTTGCCTTGTTGGCGATGCTGGGACGCCTGATCTGGATGAAATGGCGTGAAGGGGAGGCGGCCAAGGCGGCGCCCATCTCGCCGCGACAATTGGCCGACCCCTACTTGCGCTCGCGCGACGATTTGCATGCCGGCCTGGATCCCTCCGCCCCCGACGGCGCGGATGAGACGGACGGCCAGACGAAGCCTGGGCAGCGCCGCTCCGAGACCACCTCCACACGCGACCAGCACGGCTGAGAGTTCTTTTCGCCGTCTTGCCCGGCGTCTGTGCAGCAAGCGCAGAACGATCGCCGCTATGGCGCGTCGCTGTCGCAGCTATGGGGTGGCGATGAACCCCAGTGGGTAAAGTCAGGCACATCGCACTTGGAACAGGCGCCCAATGCGAGCGCGAAGCCGAGCAGCGCAACAAGCCGCACCAGGAAGGAGCAGCGCGAAAGTAACGGAGGCTTATGACGCATTACCGGTCGCATGATCCCGTCTCGCTCCGTTCGCCCGATGGCGGTCAGGCCGACCGACCGGCGCTTGCAGGCCCGCGTGGCGCTGGATTTGGGCAGCGTATAACGGCAAAATTTCGTTTATCTTACCGCGAGCGGGCAAGCCCGCGGCCGCCCGCGACTGGCGGGGAGGCCTCAACGCGGAGGAAATAAGCATGGACATTCGCCCTTCCGGGTCCGTCCCATCGCGGCGCGGACCATCGGAATCCTTCACCGGCACCGTCTGGCAGGATCCCATCATCGAAGCGCCGTCACCGGCGCGTGTACGGTCTGGTCTCGTGCGCTTTGAGCCGGGAGCGCGCACGCATTGGCATACCCATCCGCTCGGCCAGACGCTTTTTGTCGTATCGGGCACTGGTCGCGTGCAGGCCTGGGGCGGCGAACCGCGCGTCATTCGGGCCGGCGATGTGGTCTGGATTGCGCCCAACGAGAAACACTGGCACGGCGCCGGCCCCGCGACGGTCATGGAGCATGTCGCCATGCAGGAGGCCTCGGACGGCAAGCACGTGCAATGGCTGGAACCGGTCACCGAGGAGCAATACAAGGCGGCGGGCTGAATATGCGTTACGAACTCTATTATTGGCCGAGCATTCAGGGCCGCGGTGAGTTCGTGCGACTCGCTCTCGAAGAAGGCGGCGCCGACTATGTGGACGTGGCGCGTCGCGGCAAGCGCGGCATGTCGGCGATGATGAAATTACTGGAGAGCAAACAGCTTGCCCGGCGGCCTTATGCGCCGCCGTTCCTGAAGGCTGGCCAGGACATCATCGCGCAGACTGCGTTGATTCTGTTCTACCTTGGCCCGCCGCTCAAGCTGGCGCCGCGAGACCAGGCGGGGCGGCTATGGGCGCATCAATTGCAACTCACCGTCTCCGATCTGGTCGTGCACATTCACGATACCCATCATCCAGTCTCGGGCTGGCTGTATTACGAGGAGCAGAAGCCCGCGGCGAAGCGGCGCACGGCGGATTTCTGGCGCTATCGTGTGCCGAAGTTTCTCGGCTATTTCGAGCAGGTGATCAAACGCAACGGCGGCCGTTACGCGGTCGGCCGCAGCCTCACCTATGTTGATCTCTCGCTGTTTCAAATCGTGGAAGGCCTGCGGTATGCCTTCCCCAAACGGATGAAGCGCTTCGAGAGAAAAGTGCCGCTGTTGATCGCGTTGCACGACCGCGTCGCACAGCGGCCTCGGATCAAGGCCTACCTTTCCTCGGACCGGCGCATCCCGTTCAGCCAGTGGGGAATTTACCGCTACTTCAAGGAGCTTGACGCCTGAGCCGGTCGGCTGCGCTTTGGCATTGCCGCCTGCTTGAGCCGCCATGGGTCACGCGCTAGGAGGAAGCGAGGTGTGTGGAGATTCGCCGATGGCCGAAGGTGTTGTCGAAATCGGCGGCGATATTGTTACCGCCGCGCTTCTTGTCATTGGCGACGAGATTCTTTCCGGTCGCACCAAGGATAAGAACATCGGTTATGTGGCCGAGTACCTGACCAATATCGGCATCGATCTGAAGGAAGTGCGGGTCGTCCCCGACGAAGCGGCCGAGATCGTCGCCGCCCTCAATGCATTACGCCTCCGCTACACATACGTCTTTACGACCGGCGGCATTGGCCCCACCCATGACGACATCACCGCCGAGAGCGTCGCTGCGGCGTTTGGCGTCCCGATCGGCTACGATTCGCGCGCGGTCGAGATCATGACGGCGCGCGTGGCGCAGACCGGCGGCGTGATGAACGAAGCGCGCATGCGGATGGCGCGAATACCGGTTGGCGCCGAGCTGGTACACAATAAGATATCGGCGGCACCCGGCTTCTGGATCGGCAACGTCATCGTCATGGCCGGTGTGCCGCACATCATGCAGGCGATGCTCGAATTCGTGACCCCAAAGCTTAGGACTGGCGCCCGAATGCTGTCGGAAACAATTCGCGCCGATTGTCGCGAGGGCGATATCGGGACCGAGTTGGGCGAGATCGCCAGGCAGCATCCCGACGTGGTCATAGGCTCATATCCGTTCATAGACGAGAAAATCGGCGGCAATACGCACATCGTGGTGCGCTCGCGCGATCCGCAAAGACTCGCTGGCGCCAAGGCAGCGGTCGAAGCCATGTTGGGCCGGGTCAAGGCGGGCCTTGCCGTCGGCAAGATTTAGGTCCGTTAAGGCCTGCGAAGGGAGGACGCAAACCGTCATGGCAAAGCCGCTGCCCGAGCCGATCAACGATGCTGCGCGGTCCGGCCCGGAGCCGCAGCAATTACCCCCGCGACGAGATCCCGAAAAGATATTTCCGGTTTCCTGGGACCAGTTTCATCGCGACTCGCGCGCTCTCGCGTGGCGGCTCAACGGGGTCGGACCGTTCGAGTCCATCGTTTGCGTCACCCGTGGCGGGTTGGTGCCGGCGGCAATCGCGGCGCGCGAACTGGGCGTTCGGGTCATCGAAACGGTCTGCGTCTCAAGCTACAACCACACCAGCCGGGGCGAACTGACGGTGCTCAAAGACATCGCGCCTGCCATTATCGCGCGCGGCGGCGGCGAGGGTGCCGGCGTGCTTATTGTCGACGATCTCGTTGACACCGGGCGGACCGCCCAGGTCGTGCGCAGGCTGTTGCCGCGTGCCCACTTTGCCACCGTCTACGCCAAGCCGATGGGCCGTCCCATGGTCGATACCTTCATCACCGAAGTCTCGCAGGACACCTGGATCTACTTTCCGTGGGACACCGGGCTTGCCTTCCAGCCGCCGATCCGCGACGTGGGGTGAGCGCCTTTTTCCTTGAGGCGGACTGTGCGCAGATCGGCTAAGATGGCGCGGGTCCGGACAATCAGCCAAGGAGGGCGTCCATGGATGCCGTCACCCCGAAGCTCGAGAAGCACGATACGGCTGAAACCCATTCTCATGTCGTGCGGCCCGACGAGATGGAGTGGAAGAAGACCCGTTTCCCGGGCTGCGAAGTCAAGGGGCTTTTGTTCGACGAGAAAACGGGATTGGTGACCGCGTTGATTCGGCTTGCACCGGGTGCCGTTCTTCCGGACCACGAACACGTCAAGGTCGAGCAGACCTACGTGCTCCAGGGCACGCTCTGCGACAAAGAGGGGCCGGCGGAGGGATTGATCGTGGGCGCCGGCGAATTTGTTTGGCGCGAGGCTGGCAGCCGCCACGTCGCATGGTCTCCCGACGGTGGCCTGATGCTGGCAATGTTCCAGATCCCGAACAAGTTTTTCGAAAGTGACGGTCGCGTTACCGACATTTCGGGGACCGATTGGGACACTCTCTGGGGGCACGTCTTCAAGGAATGACCATGTTGCGCAGAGCCAGCCTCGCGGCAGCTATCCTCATCGTCTTGTCGGCGGGGACGGCGTTTGCTCAATTGCCGATGCCGAGCTTCAGCCTCCACGATGACAAACCTGCGCCCACCCCCGAGCAGATAGAGCGCCAGAAGGCGCTCGATAATGCCTATCACGCAGCCACCAAGAAAATTCCCGACAAGAAGGAACCCGCCGACCCGTGGGGGAGCGTGCGGCCCAATCCGACGCAAAGCAGCAACTGAAAGCGACGCCAGGATTTGCATGGGCGACGGGCGGCGACCGGGGCAGGACGCCGTCTTTCATCCGGCGCGCGGTCGGTGCTACAACCGCACGCCGAAACCCGGCGTCTTGCTCGTCCGGGGCTTGGTCGAGTCCGCGTGGGGATGTCTCGGATTGGCTGGCTGGACTTGATCGGTACTCCCGCACCTTGGCGCGGGTGATCTCCGATAGGTTGGTTGCCTTGGCGGCTGGCCGCTTGCTCGCTAGATTGTCGACAAGTGCGGGCGTGGCGGAACGGTAGACGCAACGGACTTAAGCGATTGAGTGCTCCTCGGGAAACCGAGGATGCAGAACTGCTCAAATTCGGGGGAACCCCTCTGAGGCAATCCCGAGCCAAGCGCTCCGGCCGGACGGCCGGCGCGAAGGTGTAGAGACTAGACGGGCAGCACCTAAGGCGCGAACGCTACGGTGAAGGTATAGTCCAGACCACGAACTCGTCACCGCGCGAAAGCGCCCGACGAGGCGGCGCAAGCCGTAGCTGGTACGAAAATCCGTTGGGCGTAAGCCCGTGAGGGTTCGACTCCCTCCGCCCGCACCAAGGCCAAATCGCATTTGGCTTGCCTCGGAGACTTCGAGCCCGCCGTACTTGGCCTTCCAATTGTAGAAGCTTGCCTCGCTGATCCCGTGCTTGCGGCACAGATCGGCGGTCTTCACCCCTGCCTCGTGCTCCTTCAGGATGGCGATGATCTGCTCTTCCGTATGCCGCTTCCGTTTCATCATCCGGTCCGTTCCCAAGGGCCAGACTCCAGTTCGCTTTGGATCAATTCAAGGGGGCAACGTCACCGTCATCTGCCTTGAGACTCGTCAGCCATTCCAATGGATCGGCCGTTATTATGGCGATTCCCATCCGGCCTCTGAAAAGGAACTGGTCAGATGCTCGATCAGTTCGCGGCGCGGGACCAACCAAGTTTCGCGGCAAAGCGGAGTATGAGCGTGCTCGCCGCACGCCATCCATTTGCGCGTTTGTTTACATCCGGAGTCGGTGTTTTCCGAGAAGCCGTACCGTCGTCGCTTGCGGCCCCTTTTCTCCCATCTCTTCTTCAAAAGTCACGCGCGTGCCGACCTCCAAGCGAGAAAATCCGTCCAGAACGCCGTTGCGATGAAAGTATATTTCCCGGCCGTCAGCCGATTCGAGAAAGCCGAACTCACCCGACGGATCAAGTCGCACAATGGTTCCGATCGGGCTCGTTCTATGATGCTTGACCTGCCCCTGCATGCGGCGTGCTTGATCCTGAAGCTGTCTGCGAGCGTGTTTAAACGCATCGTCGATAGCGAATGTCAGATCGGCATGCCGTTCGTCGCGCGGCGGTGTCCGTTCCACATTCACTGCGCGGCCGTTTGGAAGCGCGATCCGTATATGAACCTCATAAAGTCCGCTCGTTCGGTGATGCTGGCCAGGACCTTTCACTACGACACGGCACGCTGTTATGCGACCCGAGCGTTTCTCAAGATCGGCCACATGCTTGGTAATGGCCTCCTCGATCTGCGGAGTTACCGTTATGCCTTGAAACACGAGTTCAGGTGCAGTTTGCATCAATGGCCGCCAAATGTGTTGCTTCCGTAGTTGAAATTGAATTTCTTATGCGAAAGATCGTGGTTTGCGTCTTTGACATATATCAAGCGAACGTGCGGCTGCTGACCCTCGCCATTGCGACCACCGCAAGACGGCGGCTTCATGACCGATAAAGGCCATAGGTGCTGCGGATCGTTTGCAGTTACCTGCGCTGAACCAAAACGGGTATTTTCGATAATTTTGCCAGAATTCGACAGCGTCGACGGATTGGCACCCATTCGTACAGAAAAATCTCCAGCGGGCGCCACATCGCCACCCATCCTATGATCAGCATGCCCTCGCCGACAATGTCGGAAATTGCGTCGTGTCCGAATGAAAAGGCGACTTCGCGCAACAGAACGCAGCAAAACAGGAATGCGAATCCGGTGAGGAGAGCGATGCGGCCGTCGCGAAACAGAAGGCGAAGGCGGCGAGATTCCTGTGTTTCTCGATAAAAGAAATAATGGTGTACAGCTGTGGCGACGTCGGCGGAATCGGCTTTGGACTCCTGGTCGGCCGGTAGGTGGATGACGAGGATGAGCGGTTGCTGACGTGGAAACTCTTCGGCCGAGCCGATAATATAACTTTCGGCATCTTGATCGAGGTCACGTTCGTGAAATGGCGACGGGTCAAGCGAGTTGAACAACTGAGCCAAGCGACCGAGATTAAGCTCTATTTTCCCCTCGTTCGTCATTTGATCTGTTCACTACATCGGGTAGAGGTGCTTAGCGGAAAGCGGGGCAATGGCGCGCCGCGCTTCGACCGTGTCCGTTCGGTCGGGCAAAATATGCGCAAGCAACGCAGCGCGATTTTGTTCCAATTGAGTCATTTGCCGCTCGCGTGGTGAAAGCTGATCCGGTGATGATTGGCGGCACCCTATGACCTTGCACAAAAGCCAGAATTGATCCGGATCAATTGTTGGGTCATGGGAATTGTCTCATGGAGTGAAAGCGACTTATCGGTTCGGCCGCTGCTTGGCCGAAAGATCTTGTCCAGATGCGTGAAGTGCCCGGTCGGCCGCTTTCGATACGCGGCTCGGCGTCGCTCTCTCATTGGGCCTCGCGCGTTTTTGGAGGTTCGCGCACGACGCGCCACGCAGGCTTGTCTGTGCGCAGGACAAAGAACGCCGTATGTCGCACCCGAGCGTCTTTCGTCCGTTCCGTAAACCTGATCGCCGCTTTCGATAACTTAAAGCCATCTGCCGGCTGGATGGATGGTAGCACGCCTGTTATTGCGTGCCGGAAGCCGCATTCGAGCGTGACTTATCCATTGGCTGAAACTGAATACAAAAATGCTAGCATACAGGTATTGATGGCAGCTATCCTATAACCATCGACAGCCTGAATGGGCTCCGCTGTGCAAAAAAACGCAGGGGAGAGTAAACCAACTAATCGATCCGTAACCGTGCGAAGACCACCAATTTAATCGAGTCCATTGCCAGTGTGAACACAACGGTTGCTCCGGCAAGGTATAGGATGATCGGTATTGGCAACTGGGTCATCAGGATGCCGAAGGCGGCAAGGCACCCGACAAGTATTACGTCACACGTCGATGCCAACATCATGACTGGTGCGGGGCGGGAATGCCACAGTCGGCCATGTTCACGCAAAACATAGACGTTCCCCTGTCCGGCGAATGCCAGCATGACATAGGTCAGTGTCTGCATCTGGTCAGGAGTCAGTGCGAGCGAGTACCAGGACAGGCTCAATATGCCGATGAGATAAAGGAGCCTGAATGCACCTAATGGAATGGCAGCAAGGGTGAGATTGCGGATACGCCACGCATTTGGATAGGGAGATGGCCGCGCGTGGTCTGCGGCGCGCGACATGGTCACGAAGTCGTTCGTGAGCATCGCGAGCGCCTGAAGAAGTGGCGTGAGTACGGCGTGTCCAGTAACGATCAGTCCAACCCCTAGTACGATCAGCGTCACGCATTTGTTCACGAGGATCATCAATGTATATGTCAGCACGCGCTGAAATGCGGACCTGCCTTCCTTGATGCAAGCGACGATCCCACCCAGCCCCGGATCCGTCAGCACGACGCCTGCGGCTGCCTTTGCCACGTCGGTCGCCGTCGAAACTGCGATGCCCATTTGCGCCTGACGCAGGGCCGGTGCGTCATTGGCGCCGTCGCCGCACATCGCGACCGCATGGCCCTCGCGTTGGAATGCCTTGACCAGCTGGAATTTCTGTTCCGGGAGCACGCTCGCATATACGGCAAAATCGTTCGGGCCGGTGCTCTGAGGAATTTGTCCGGGCGGACAGACTGGACCATTCAGTCCGATCGTACGCGCTACGGTCGCCGCCGTACCCGCGGTATCGCCTGTTACCATGACCGGCAGCACGCCAAGCGAGCGCAACTCCTTCAGTAATTCCGCCGAATCCGGCCGAGGCGGATCGCCGAAGGCGACAAATCCGATGAGTTCCAGCGAGTCGCTTGCGCCCGCAGCGACCGCCAATGTCCGATATCCGGCTAGTGTAAGAGCGTCCAGCTCGGCCATGGCCTGCGCGTTGATTGGCGCAAAAGCGCCGACGGCTGCGGGCGCACCTTTGATGATCCGAATTTCCTTGCCCTGCTCGATCGCAGTCGCGTCGGCCGTTTTGGCGGCCGGATCGAACGGTGTGAACGTCAAGGCGAACGCCGGCGCTCGGCTCGACGCTTTGCCTTGGCTGACGATACTTCGAATCGCGGAGTCTATAGGGTCCTGTCCGTCCGCCGAGCTGGCAAGCGCAGCGTAGCTCAGAACGTCCATCTCGCTATATCCAGGCTTCATGGGACGAACTGACGCTACGCTGAATTCGTTGAGGGTCAGTGTGCCGGTCTTGTCGGCGCAGAGCACATCGATCGTTGCCGCTTCATGCAGCGCTGACAGCCTGGTCAGCAGGACGCCTTTGAGAGCCAGAGTTCGGGCGCCTAATGCCGCCGCCAGTGTGAATGTCGCCGGCAAGGCGACTGGCACCGCTGACAGTAATGCTGTCAGCACAAGAAGTGTGATCTGCCGAACACTAATGCTGATGAAAAGAGCATAGGCCACAATCCCCACCACAATCGCGAAATTGATTGCCGTAAGATTACGGACGACAGCCAACACCGCCTTCTGCTCGGCGCTCTCGACGTGAGCGACGCTTACGAGTTCCGCCGTGCGGCCGAAATACGTCCGCGTCCCGGTAGCGACGACCTTCGCAACAGCTTCGCCGCGGCGGACAAGGCCACCAGCGTAGGTCGTCTTTCCGGTCCCGGTCTCGACCGGAATAGATTCGCCGGTCAGCATCGATTGGTCCACCAGCAAGAAACCGCTGACGACGACGATGTCGGCAGGAACGACATCGCCGAGCGAAACTTGCACGACGTCCCCAGGCACGAGATCGATCGCCGGCAACTCAAGCCAGCCGCTGTCACGCTTGACGCGACACCTCAACGAGAGTCGCTGTTTGAGCAGCGCCAAGGCAGCATCAGCGCGACTTTCCTGAATGACCCCCAGGATGACGTTCAACACCAGTAAAAGTGCAACGATAAAGGCCGTCAGGCGCTGACCGATCGCAACCTGCAGGGCAATCGTTGCCTCAAGCATCCAGGGGACGGGTGCCCAAAAATGGCGCGCTATCCTTTTGAGGGGGCGGACTCGTTCTTCGGCAACAGCGTTGGGGCCGAATTCGGTTAGCCGGCGGGCGGCTTCCTCGGACGATAGGCCCTCCAAGTTCGATGGGGTTTGCGCCGGTGTTTGACCCAACTTTGTATTCATAGCTCATAAATCGCGACGAAAGCCGATCAGCAGCATCTGCGTCATCCCGTCAACCCCCTTGGATCCCTGCAACAACCAGGCGCGGCGAGCACGCGCGTCAACGTTTCTCGAACAGAACCGGACGCAACCGTAACTGACATAAGGGCGACAGGAGACGCCGCCGAACGATTGAATTTCCGAGGCTTCATCTTGGTGAGTTTGCGAAGCGCGACCTTTGGCACGATAAACAGGCGTGTTTGAAAACGGTGCCGGGCCGCAAGTAAAGATCTTTCGTTTCAGTTGTCTTTGATACGTATCAATGGAAATTGGCGGCGGTTAATGGTTGCAACCCATCACAAAGTTACGTTTGAAATGTGCGCAGTAACGTGCGGGTTCACTCCCTTGGAAAATCCACTTTATTTCCGTGGCTTAAATCGGCTCAATTTCGTTGACCTAAGTCAAAGCGATCGGCCAAGCGATCTGGTGGGATGATTTAAATGTTTCTCAAAGGCGTCTCTCATGATCAAAGACATTGTCGTGAACCTTTCGTCCAAAACGACCATGGACTTTGCGATTTCGCTCGCAAGTGCGTATCAGGCTCATATCGCCGGAATTTCTTTCTTTTACGAGCCCACTGTGCTGACCACAGATATGGGAGGCATCCCAATCAATTATATCGAAGCCCAGCGCTCTGAGAACAAGAAACGCGCCATGGATGCTAAAGCGCGATTCGACGAAAGTAGCGGTCGTTCGGACCTGACATCTGAGTCGAGAATAATTGAAGCAGAGTTTGCCGAGGCACCGAAGATCTTTGCACGGATAGCGCGATCTTTCGATCTCTCGATAGTCGGTCAGGCGACCCCGAAAGAAAGCGTGGCGGACCAACTTATCGTTGAAGGTGCGCTTTTCGAATCCGGGCACCCGGTGGTGGTCGTGCCGTATATCCAGAGAGCTCCACTAACCTTAAATCGAGTGATGATATGCTGGGACGGCAGCCACAATGCGGCCCGAGCCGTCTCGGACTCCATGCCGTTTTTAGCCAAGGCTGGAATTGTCGAAGTGGTGACGATGAGCGGCGAAAAGGGCAAGAGCGACGAAATTGCTGGTGCTGACGTCGCCGAGCACCTGGCACGTCACGGTCTCAAGGTTGAATTGAAACGCCTTCCGATCGGCAATATCGAGGTAGCCGATGCTCTCTTGTCGTTGGCGGCGGACATATCTGCCGATTTGATGGTGATGGGAGGTTATGGTCACTCACGGTTGCGCGAATTTGTCCTCGGAGGCGCAACACGTGGCATCCTCGCCTCCATGACGATTCCGACCTTGTTATCGCATTAGCTGCCGACGTATTGGGAGGCGAATGTGAGAAAGCTGTCTATCCCTCATAATGGAATAGTGTTTGTAGGTGACGGCCAAAGGGCGTTGTTTTTGCGCAATAGTGGCGATGCTGACTTTCCAAGTCTGACTGCCGTGCGTGCATTTTCTGAGGAAAATCCACCGACTCGCGAGCAGGGAACTGATCGGCCTGGTCGCGGGTTCAAGCGGGCGGCCACGAACCGGCGCAGCAGCATGGAGACGACTGATTGGCATGAATTGGAAAAGGAACATTTCGCCGAAACGGTGGCCTCTGCCATGGAGCAACTGGCACGAAAAGACGATGTCACGGCGATCATTGTCGTCGCTCCGCCCCGCACGCTTGCAAGGTTGCGGCTGATTATTCGTCCGGACATCAAGAAGCGAATTATTGCGGAGGTGGGAAAGGACCTGGCAAGGCACCCCATTTGGGACATCGAAAAGCAATTGCTTGGATGAACCGGGAGGTCCGGAGGCCGCGAAGCGGCTGCCTTTACGGAGCGGCGCGGCGACCGCTGCGCGTTAAGCTCCCCAAATCAGAAACAATCCGACGTCGCCGGGCACTCCGCCAGGGAAGTCCAGCACGCGCGCCGCGAGGTGAAATCCGTGCGGCTTCAGATCGCGCTCCCAGCGCAGATAGATTTCCGCGGCGTCGCCGCGCAAGCTCGCCGGCCAATCTGGCTCGGGAACGTTTATCGCGCGGCCGCCGTCGCTGCACAATTGACTTGGGAATCGTAGGAGCATGAATTCCTTTTCGCCGCGCTCTGCCGCGGCGCGTGCCTGATGCACAAGGGCGCGCCAGCCTTCGTCGGTAATGTGTTCGTCGATGAGCTGCGCGACTTGCCTTCGACGTTGCTCGGAAGCAGCACGACTCGCGTCCTTGCGATCGTGCACCTCCTTGCGCTCGAAATCCTTCACCAGCATGCGAAAATCGGCCGCTTCCAATCGAGTCTCGCCTTGTTGAACTTGCGGTGACGGCTGCTTTGGCGACTCGCCATGACGAAAATGCTCGAAGCTTTCATCAAGGCCGGCAAATACGCTCGCCAGAAAGCCTTCCTTGCGCGCTTCGGGCGGCGGCCCTTGTTTCGCCAGCGCGCGTAGCAGGTCGGCGCGGCTGACGATGCCGACGATCTTGCCGTCACGGACCACGGGGACCCGCTTGATGCGGTAGGAATGTAGAAGTCGCGCAATCTCGGCCGCATCCGTGTTCTCGCCCACTGTCACGACCGGCCCGCACATGACATCGCGCGCGACCCGTTCTTTCTCGCGCAAGCTCGCGACGAAATCCGTGTTCAGTGCCTCGCCTTCGGCGAGCAGTGCCAGCCACCAGTCACGCCGCGCCTCGCGATCGGCTTCCTCGCGGCCGACCAGATCGCCTTCGCTCACTATACCAATCGGGGCGCCAGTCTCGTCGACAACCGGAACCGCGCTGATTCTTTTATCGAGAAGGAGCTGCGCAATTCGCGGCGTCTGCATGTCCGGCGGCACGGAAATAACGTCGCGAGTCATGAGTTCGCTCGCCTTGATTATGCCGGCCGGTTGCATGACGGCCGATGTTTTGGCCGTGGATTGGTCGATCATTCTGACCTCCCGATCGTGCGGGGTAATTGCAACGGATCGTTTATCGCAGTTCCAAGGCCGCCTACGAGTTGGCAGTGTAACGCAAACGTCATCTCCGCGTTTCGCCTGGATGCAGGCTGAAACCATGCCAGCGTCCTGTCCGGACGTCAGCGAAGCAAAGGCTGCGTTCTTGGTCGACTTGCAGGTGCCTTGGGGCGTCGCTGCGTTCTCCGGTTCGGTCAGCGAGCCCCGCCTGGAAGACCAAGCCAAGCTGGTACCTGGTCGCGACTCGTCGCGACGCGGAATCCGCCGCCAGCTACCTTGTCTTTATCCAGCCTGCCGTTATCTGACAGTGGCTACACGTTATTGACTGACACTATTTTGAACGTGTGCACGTCAT
Organism: Xanthobacteraceae bacterium; assembly: GCA_030041005.1. Classification (GTDB taxonomy): domain Bacteria; phylum Pseudomonadota; class Alphaproteobacteria; order Rhizobiales; family Xanthobacteraceae; genus BOG-931. The sequence goes on along the minus strand of JASHOR010000041.1, from coordinate 167,846 downwards.
CTCCATCACCCGTTGTGACGTATTCGCCTTGCCGGAATGCGTGAGCCCCGAATCGATAGCCGGATTCGTCGTTGTTGCCTCCCGCATCGTTGTAGTGGAAAACCCAGCGTGCGTGCTCTGGACCGCCGGGTTTGTGCAGCAGCCAGCCGTTCTGCTCCGCTTCACCCCAGAACCGGTGCACGCGACAGTGTTCGCGGTGCGCCTGCCAGAGCGTCGGATCTATACGCCCGGCGGCATCGAGCGGTGCCGCAAACTCATAACCGTGCGTCGCGGATCCATTGGGGAAGTCCTTCGAGCGCGCCAGTTCCAGGCGAATTCGCTTGAATTGGTGCGGCAGCTTGCTCATCGGGAGATGTCCTCGCAGCAGTTGGGCCTGACGCACATCTTGAACGGGATCAACCAATTGGCTTTGACCTGAGTCAAAGCGCGCTATCGGAAGTGTGGCGCGCTAATGTTTTGCGCTACTCGCGCGTGTCTTTGCTCAATCCAAGATATTTTGTCTTGCCATCAGTCGCCGATGTGGAGGAGGCCGTCACCCGCTGTTACTTCGGCTTCGTGCCGAGAGTGGACTTGACCCGAGAGCTGGCAACAGCGTCAGGCGCGGCGCGTTCAGGCGAAGGCTACCACGATACGCTCGCCGCATCGCCTCTTCTTCGGCCTGCAATGGCCGACGACGCGTGTGCCGCCGCCGTTTAAGAGGCCGCGGCGCGCTCCTTTGCTTCGTCCTCGGCTGACGGAAATGCCATGCCGGACAGGGGCTCGACCCAAACTAAATGATCGTGGACTTGCTTGACGCCGGCGATATTCTCGGCCGCCACGACGAGAGCCTGGCGTTCGCGATAGTCGGTAATCACGCCCCAAAGTTCCACGACACCGTTCCTGACTATGACGTTAATGTCCGGCACCCAGTGTTGCTTGCCGAGAGCCGCGAGAATTTCGCCGCGAATCGCCCAATCAGGACCTGAAGTACTGGAACCGGGAACCTCCTCATAATCGCGTGCAACGCTTGCCAAAGCATGCATGAGATTGGCGCGACTGACAATGCCGACCAGGCGTCCGTCTTGCATGACCGGAAGTCGCTTAATGCGGCGCTTTTCCATCAGCTCGACAACGGCCTGAAGCGAATCGTTTTCTCCTACGGTAATCGGGTCCGGTGTCATGACCTCTTCGACCTTGCGTCCGGCAGTATGTACATATTCGTCAGCAAGTCGGCCGGGTCCGATAATGAACTCGATCCACCTGGGTCGACGGCGCTGGGTACCAAGCTCGCCGCGCCGCAAGAAGTCACCTTCGGTGACGACGCCCACCAACTGGCCGTTCTTGTCGAGCACGGGCAGCCCGCTGATCCGGTTTTGCAGCATCAACCGCGCCGCTTTGAGGATCGAGTCGTCTGACTGAACGGAAATCACGTTCGGTGTCATCACGTCTTTGACTTGCATGACCACGTCTCCCATCGTTGCAAGCAATGTGCCGCTCCTTAGCCAAAGCAGCGCCGTTCAGCCGTTCATTCGATTCAGAGCAGACCGATTGCGTAGAATGATGCGTCGCGCGGTTGGAACATCGATCGCGGCGCAGGTTTCCAATGACGTGAGCGTGCGAGATACGGTCTCAATCGTCAGGCCGAGATAATCGGCAATGTCTTGACGAGACATGGGAAGTTCGATGGTATTGCTTCCGGAGACACGCTCGGACATCTCCAGCAGGAAGCTGGCAACCCGTTCTTGCGCGCTCTTGACGAGTAACAGAATGCGATCTTGTACTCGCCGCAATTCGCGCCCAGTGAGCGCAAACAGCTCTTGAGCAATTGAGGCGTTACGCGAGGATAACGCACGCAACGAGCTGCGTTTGACAACAAGCACTTTTGCGTCCGTGATCGCTTCAGCGGACAAAGTGTGCTGATCGGTGAATTCCAGGCCAAAAATGTCACCTGACAGATAAAAGCCGCCGACCTGCCGGCGGCCATCGCTCAGGATCTTATACGTGCGCACGCCACCGCTGATTACCTTATAGAGGTAATCGGCAGGCTCATTCTCGCCGAAAATCTCCGCATTGCGGGGGAACGACATCGCGGCCCCCATAAGCTGCATCTGCTGATCGAGCGTGGTGTGCGCATCATCGTGCCGAGCATCGACAGCATAAGGAGTCTTACGCGACGGCATGGCCGGACGATGGGCTGGCTCGGTTTGGATTGCGATCTGAGCATGCATGGCGCTTTACCTCCGTAAGCTTCGAGAGGTATTGCTAACCACTGTGCAATCGGCGGAAAATTCAGATAATGACCCTAAGGGTTCCCCCTTAGGCCCTGGCGGGCAGCTTAGGGAACCGTTGAATAATCGGCACTTTCTAGTGTCGCAGGCAACCTTTAGCGAAGACGGGTCTTCGAATGGCTGAGATTATCGCAGAGTCCGGCCGCTCTCGTTCACGTAAGCCGGCTTCCGTGATGTTGCGGCGCTTGGCGATTGAATACGGGCTTGCCGCGCTCGCGATCGGATTGGCGGGGGCTCTTCGCCTTGCGATCGGAAATCCCCTCGTGGGCCAGGCCGGCTACATGTTCTTCGTGCCCGCCGTTCTGATCGGATCGGCTTTTGGTGGATGGAAATCCGGAATCTTTGCGACGGTTGTCAGCATGCTGGTGGGTGTGTTGTTTATCGCTGATTATGGATCGTTCTCGCCGGCGAATGACGTCAATATGGCGGCGTTTTCTTTGGTTGGAATCGGGATATCGTGGCGAGGAGAATTGTTGTACCGCTCGCGCCAGGCGACGATCAAAAATGCCGAAAACGCCGCCGCGCGCGAAGCGCATCTTCAATCCATTCTCGACACCATTCGCGATGCCATGGTCGTCATCGATGAACGTGGCATTATTCATTCCTTCAGCGCAGCGGCCGAACGGTTGTTTGGATATTCCGCCGGTGAAGTTACGGGACAAAACGTCAAGCTGCTGATGCCGCCACCATATCAGCAGGAACACGACGGTTACCTCCGCCGGTACCTGCGAACCGGAGAACGTCGCATCATCGGCATTGGCCGCGTAGTCGTGGGCCTACGCAAGGACGGCTCGACGTTCCCCATGGAGCTTGCCGTCGGCGAGATGAAGAGCGGCAATCAGCGGTTCTTCACCGGGTTCATCCGCGATCTTACCGAGCGGCAACAGACCGAGGCGCGATTGCAGGAATTGCAGGCCGAACTGGTCCACGTTTCTCGCCTGACCGCGATGGGCGAGATGGCGTCCGCCTTGGCGCACGAGCTCAACCAGCCGCTCTCAGCGATCGCCAACTACATGAAGGGGTCACGACGCCTGCTCGAGAATAGCCAGGACGAACGGGTTGGCTTCGTGCGCGAGGCGATGGATAAGGCGGCCGAACAGGCGTTGCGGGCCGGCCAGATCATCCGGCGCTTGCGCGATTTCGTCGCCCGCGGGGAGAGCGAGCGGCGCGTAGAGGATCTCAGGAAGCTCGTCGAGGAAGCGAGTGCGCTGGCGTTGGTTGGCGCCAAGGACAGGGGCGTGCGCGTTCGTTTCGACTTTGCGCCCGACATAGGGTTCGTCCTCGCCGACAAAGTGCAAATACAGCAGGTTCTGCTCAATTTGATGCGCAATGCCATCGAAGCGATGGATGGGTGCGACCGGCGCGAATTGGTTGTTGCCGCCGCTGCCCTGCCCAGCAAGATGGTCGAAATCAGCGTTTCCGACACAGGGATCGGCATCGCGCCGGAAGTCAGCGCCCATCTGTTCCAGCCTTTTGTCACCAGTAAAACCCAAGGCATGGGAGTGGGCCTGTCGATTTCGCGCACGATCATTGAGGCGCACGGCGGCACCATAGCGCCACGGCCGAATCCTGATGGCGGAACGGTGTTCGCCTTCACGCTGCCGGCCGTTGCCGGAGAGGAGGTGGATGATGCTGTCTGACCAGATGACGGTCCATGTCATCGATGACGACGTGGCCAGTCGGCAGTCGCTGGAGTTTCTCTTGAAAACGGCCGGTATCGAGGCGCGCTCCTATGCCTCGGCCGTAACTTTCCTCGATCTCCAGCCGGACTTGGCGTCGGGCTGCGTTGTCACCGACGTTCGCATGCCCGGCATGAGCGGCATCGATCTCTTGCGCCGCCTGCGCGAACTCAACAAGTCGGTACCGGTGATCGTCATGACTGGACACGGCGACGTACCGCTCGCGGTCGAAGCCATGAAGATGGGGGCGGTGGATTTTATCGAGAAACCGTTCGACGACGAGGTACTGCTGACGAGCATACGGGCGGCGCTGCACCAGCAGGAAGGCGACAGGGAGCGAGATGCCGAGCGTGCCATGATCGACGGCCGGCTTGCCTCCCTCTCCAACCGGGAACGCGACGTGCTGACTGGCTTGGTCGCCGGCCGCGCCAACAAGCAGATTGCCTATGATCTTGGCATCAGCCCGCGCACGGTCGAAATCTACCGCGCGAACCTTATGGGCAAGATGCAGGCCGGCAGCTTGTCGGAGCTGGTGCGCATGGCGCTGATTGCCGGCGTCCTGGATCCGCAAAAATAGCGCCCGCCTGCGTAAAATCGACGAATTGATACGGATCAAAGCAGCGCGCCTGCCGCCCGCTATTCTTAAAAACATTCATGCTGGTGCGAAGGGCACAGGCGAAAATGACTGGAACGCGCGGATCTGGACCTCAACGTTCCATTGTGGCGGTCGTGGATGATGATCCGGCGGTCTGCGAGTCGCTGCAATTTGCGCTCCAGCTCGAGGGATTCGCGGTTCGCACTTATCTCGGCGGCCCCGACTTGCTACATGCTGCCGACCTCGCAGCTTACGATTGTTTTATTGTCGACCAGCGCATGCCGCAGATGAACGGCCTTGAGTTGATTGCCAAATTGCGTGAACGGCGCATCGTCTCGCCCGTCATTCTCATCATCAGCCAGACCAGCGCGGCTCTGGTGGCGTGCGCTGCCAAGGCGGGCGTGCCGATCGTCGAGAAGCCGTTTCTTGGCAACGCCCTCGTCGACAAGATACGCGAAGTCTGTCGACGCGATTGATCTTGCTCCGACTCAGCTTGCGAGCGCCAAGAGCCGTCGCCGGGGCGCCGGGCGCTTGGCCGTGATCGCCTGGGTGACGCTTTGTGCCGGCACGACCGGCGAGGCTGCATCCCAGGTGATGCTCGGCATCGGCGTGTACATGATGCTCGCCGCGATGCTTGGAGTTGTTCTGACTTACGCTTGGCAAACGATGTCCGCGAAGCGCGGTTTCACGAGTTCCTATCCGTTCATGCTTACTGCGCCGCCGGCGTGTGGACAATCAATTCCTTCGTTGTGTGTCGATTGTCAGCCCGGCTTTCGTTACCTTGGTGCCTTACGTTGTCGGCATGACCTCGAAGCTCCTGTTTGGTTTTGCGGCGGCCAAAGTCGTCCGCGTTGAATGCGATTTTCCGCGTCTGCTCCCGTCATCGCACTCCGCAAGGCGGCAATCCCCGTATGACGGAATAAATTTGAGCTGAATCAATGCCGCTTGCATCTGTCGACGTGATTTTTCGAATTATCGCAACGATGGAGGGTGCCATGACTGAATCCAATCTCGACCGCGGCGTCATTTTTGTCCTACGTATCTTGATTGGCTGGACGTTCCTCTACGCCGGCGCCTGGCAGATTTTGGAAAACTTCGACACCGCGGGCTTCCTCAACCACGTCGTAACGTTTCACGCGTTCTTTTCAGTATTCGCGCAGCCTGCGGTGCTGCCGTTCACCGACTTTCTAGTGAAGTGGGGCCATCTGCTGATCGGCCTATCGCTTATCTCAGGGCTGCTCGTACGCGTCAGCGGTCCGTTCGGCATCCTGCTGATGGTCACCTACTATTTCGCCCACATGAAGTTTCCGTACATTGAGGAGAACATCAATTTCCTCATCGACTACCACCTCGTCTATACCACCGTGATCGTCTATTTGATCGCGCACCGCGCTGGCCATGTTTGGGGTCTCGACGGTTTGCTCGATCGAATGCACTTGTCCGATGAGTATCCCGTGCTTCGGCCGCTGGTCGGATAAGCGGCGTGAAAATGCGAACGGGCGGATGCGGTCGGCAGGGGGATAACCCGGCCAACCGCATCGGGCTCGGTAGCCAACGGCGCCTGGCGTAGGAACGCAGCTATGCCGATCGACCTAAACGAGTGGGAACGCCATATCGCGCTGTCGGATAACAGGGCAGTTTATATCCGGCCGATCCGTCCGGACGACGAATCCCTGTACGCACCGTTCCTTGCGAAGCTAACGTCGGAGGATGTGCGGCTGCGCTTCTTTGGTGCGGTGAAGGAGTTTGGCCATGCCTTTCTCGCCAAGTTTACGCATATCGACTATGCAAAAGCCATGGCCTTCATCGCCTTGGATGAGGCGACGGGCGAGATGCTCGGCGTCGCGCGCTTGCATGACAATGCGGATAATATTTCGGCCGAATTCGCGATTATCGTCCGCTCCGATCTGAAGACCCACGGCTTGGGATGGCAACTGATGCAGATGATCATCAGTTACGGTCGCGCAAAAGGCCTCCGCTCAATCGATGGACAGGTTTTGCACGGAAACACGACGATGATCGACATGTGCAAGGAGCTTGGATTCGAGATCAGAAAGGTTCCGGATGCGTCATATATTTGCGCAGTGCAGCTCAAGCTTTAACGCGAGCTTCCTTCCGGATCGTGTGGCACGAATACCGTCTTAACAGGGCAGTTCGTAACGTAACGGTGCCGCCTGGCACGGACTGAGAAGGTTTGATCGCGGTCGAATCACACTTGCACTCAGAATATGAGGGGCTGATATACGCGTGCCATGCCCTGGCAGCCGGTACGTACGGCAGTAGCGCCTCACAGGACAGCCTTATCGGATTGGCCGTGAAAATGGTTCGCTCGCCGACGCCCTTGGTGGGTTAAATGCCGTGGTCTTCACCAGCGGTATCGGCGAGTACGCGGCTCAAGTCCGCGCCCGTGTGTGTAACGATGCCCGCTGGATTGGAGTTGAGCTGAATGCGGCACTCAACATGGCTGCCAACCCGCGCATCTCGAATGAAGGGTCGTGCGTGTCAGCCCGGGTCATCCAGACCACGAGAATCTGATATTCGCGCGTCATACCGAAAGCTTCTGGATGCCGAGACGGCACGATCCATCCAGTTGCAGACATCGGCATTTATCGCCGACATTTGTCCTCCGTAAAAGCGTAGGTGTTACGATGACAAAGAAAATAAAGTTTGGCAGATGGCAACTTGACACAGAAGCAGGATTTCTCACGTTTAAAAGCGACTTGCCAGATTACGAAATCCCGCTGTGGGAAATAGATAACTCAGCCAAAATATTAGAGTGGATTTATCAGAGCGCAGAAAAGACGTGGATGACGCCGACAGATCTCAAAAATCTAATAGATGCCTTTGTGCATATTTTCGGTCGTATGGTATGTTCAAGAGGCGTCGATCATCCCTTCAACGCTAAGCACCTTTTAAGAGCAAGATTCGGCACGAAATTTTAAACTTGGTACAGGAGTGCCGTTATTTTTGAATGTCGTTCGGCGACGGTGTGCCTCGTGAACGCGGCTGCGCACGCAACGCACCGCAAGCCGGGATTTTCGACCATAACCGATCGACTAAAGGCGGGGTCGCAACCGCCGGGAATGGGTCACGTGCGCTGTGCCGCATTTTGGCGATGTGCTGGCGATTTCTACAGCGCTTCAATGATCGTCGAATCAAACCGAGGTAAGACGGGCGCCCTTGTGAGGTAATTGATTGTGGACCGACTCGCTGTCAAACGCTGCGGCGGTGTTCATGGTGGCCGAGGATGATGGGCAGGTAAGCGACCCAGTCCGATCCCGACCAAGCGACGGTTGGCACCGCACTGCGCCGCGGCTGATATCGGTGACCTGCCATGGCCCTATTCTCAGAACCAACGGCTCGCTAATACGCGCCCGAGGAGGTGCGGGAAAGCCGGGCGTTGTCCCTAAGGGCAGTCCTGAGGTTGGACCGGGTCGCGCCGCGAAGCGTTTGAGGAAAATCAAAGGAACGGGAGCAAAAAAGCGGTAGCAGCAAGACTCACCGGGAGTGATGCCATGCCGTACTGGACAAACCTGGATTTGCCGCAATCAGTGAAGGCTCATCTGCCTGATCACGCTCAGGACATCTATCGCGAGGTGTTTAATCAGGCCTATGCTGTACATGCCGACGAAGCCCGACAGCAGGAGCGAGCGCATCGCATCGCCTGGGCCGCGGTCAAGCGGACGTATCAGAAGGTTGGATCGACCTGGGTGCAGCGCGCGGCGCGCGCTTGAAGTGCAACGGCCCGGTTTGAGCAACAAAAGGTCCGACTCTGATCATTCGCGGATTTGCGACAGAGTGACGATCGTTGGCTCTCTCATAATTATTTTCCGTGAAACAATCGGCAATTTGCAGCGTTCCACAATTGGCGCGCGATCATGAGTTCGAAATGGGCCAACCCAGCCAAAGAAGCCTCAGGACAAGATGGCGCTATAACGAAATATAGGACCAGAATATGCATAGAACTGTCGATCCCAAAGCCAAGCCGCTTGCCGACCAGGAACTCCGTCTTGTGAATGCCTGGTGGCGAGCCGCAAACTACCTTTCCGTCGGAGAGATATACCTCAGCGACAATCCGTTGCTGAAAGCGCCGCTTGAGCTTTGCCATATAAAGCCAAGGCTGCTTGGGCACTGGGGTACGACGCCCGGTCTCAATTTCATCTATGTTCATTTGAACCGCGTGATCAGGAATCGTGATCTTGACGTCATCTACATCGCAGGTCCGGGCCACGGCGGTCCCGGTCTGGTCGCCAACACCTGGTTGGAGGGCACATACTCGGAAGTCTATCCGCACATTCCGCAAAATGCGGTCGGCATGCAGCGGCTGTTCAAACAATTCAGTTTTCCTGGCGGTATACCGAGCCACGCCGCTCCCGAAACACCAGGGTCTATAAATGAGGGCGGTGAGCTTGGCTATTCGCTGTCACATGCCTATGGCGCTGTATTTGACAATCCCGACCTTATCGCTGCATGCGTCGTTGGTGACGGCGAATCCGAAACGGGGCCGCTGGCGACATCCTGGCATTCCAACAAATTTCTAAACCCGGTTACGGATGGCGCCGTGCTACCTATTCTGCATCTCAACGGGTACAAAATCGCTAATCCGACAATTCTCGCCCGTATCGAGTCTGAGGAACTATACGATCTCTTTATCGGCTACGGCCATGATCCGTACATCGTGGAGGGGGATGAGCCGGAACTCATGCATCAACTCATGGCCGGCACACTGGACGCGGTATTCGACCAAATCCGGTCGATCCAGGTGGCGGCGCGCGACGGGCGAAGCAGGGGCCGGCCACGCTGGCCGATGATCATCCTCAAAACCCCTAAGGGCTGGACCGGTCCCAAGGAAGTGGACGGACTGAAGACAGAGGGCTTCTGGCGATCCCACCAAGTGCCTGTCGTGGACATGGCCACTAAGCCACAGCACATCAAGCTGCTTGAAAGCTGGATGAAGAGTTACCGGCCGGAGGAGCTGTTTGACGCGAACGGAACGTTGCGTGCCGAGATCGCCGCGCTCGCACCGCGAGGCAATCGCCGGATGAGTGCAAACCCCCAAGCCAATGGCGGCCTCCTTAAGCGCGAACTCGATCTACCCGACATCACCGATTACGCAGTCAAAATTGATGCGCCGGGAGAGTGCGATGCGGAATCAACAGCCGTGATGGCGGAATTCCTCCGCGATACGCTGCGGATGAGCGCATTGAAACGTAATTTTCGCCTTTTTGGCCCAGACGAAACTGCGTCGAACCGCCTCTCGCATGTGTTTGCAGCGACAGATCGCGCCTGGGATGCGGAGCGTCTTCCCTACGATGATCATCTGGCGCCCGAGGGACGGGTGATGGAGATACTGTCCGAGCACACCTGTCAGGGTTGGCTTGAAGGCTATCTGCTCACCGGGCGGCACGGCCTATTCAACTGCTACGAGGCCTTCATCCACATTGTCGACTCGATGTTCAATCAGCACGCCAAATGGCTCAAGGTTTGCAACGAAATCCAGTGGCGCCGACCGATCGCTTCGCTCAACTATTTGCTGACCTCGCATGTATGGCGGCAGGACCACAACGGATTTAGCCATCAGGATCCCGGATTCATCGATTACGTGTGTAACAAGAAAGCGGAGATTGTGCGGGTCTATCTTCCGCCCGATGCCAATTGCCTCTTGTTCGTCACCGATCACTGTTTGCGTAGCTGGAACCGCATCAACGTCATCGTTGCCGGAAAACAGCCGGCGCCGCAATGGCTCACGATGGATCAGGCGGTAAAACACTGCACCGCGGGTGTCGGCATCTGGGAATGGGCTAGCAACGACCGCGGGGCAGAGCCGGACGTGGTAATGGCTTGCGCCGGGGACGTACCGACGCTTGAAACGCTCGCGGCTGTCGACCTGCTTCGTCGTCATATCCCCGATCTGAAGATTCGGGTGGTTAACGTGGTTGATCTGATGACGCTGCAGCCGCATGAAGAGCATCCCCACGGGCTGACTGATCACGACTTCGACGCGCTATTCACCACGGACAAGCCGGTCATTTTCGCTCATCACGGCTATCCGTGGCTGATCCATCGCCTGACATATCGGCGAACCAATCATGGCAACATCCATGTGCGCGGTTACAAGGAAGAAGGCACCACGACGACGCCCTTCGATATGGTCGTACGCAACGATCTGGATCGCTTTCATCTCGCTTCCGATGTGATCGATCGCGTGCCGAAGCTGGGCTATCTCGCTGCTTACGCCAAGCAAACGCTGCGGGACAAGTTGATCGAGCATAAAAGCTATATTCGGCAGCATGGTGAGGACATGCCGGAAGTTAAAGATTGGCGGTGGGCGTCTCTTGAGTCGGGCCGAGGCACATGATCGTGTCGCCGCCGCAATGCGCCTTCGGTTGTCACGGCGATTAAAAGCTAATTCGGCTTACCGCGGCCTTCAGGATCGTCCGTCGCGTGAGGGCTTCGAACAGCGGCAGCTTGTTGGCGTTTTCTGCGGCCGGCCGTCATGTGCGATTCGGTACGCAGCGTTCGCGGCGTGCCATTGACCAGCAATGTAATCGAAACCGGCCTTCAAACGGGGCCTTAAAGCATCGACCAGCATCAAAAGGTGCGCGCTGCGCATCGAGTCTCCGAAACAATTTAATAAAAAATTTAAGTCCTGACGGCTCTGCCGGCTTTGATCTGCGTCAACTTCGGTCAAACCGCCGACGGCTTGTTACCTGCCGGAAATCTGACTTGGATCAAAGATTGGCGGCGTCGGGACAGGCATAAAAGCTGGGAAAATACAGAGGAGGCCATGCGATGCATGCGCCACCAAGCCTTCGATCGGCACTTGGCGAGATCAAAGCTGCCGCGCCCAACCGCAAATGGGGCTGGTCAACAGCCGCCATCGTGATCGCCAGTTTGACGGTGGCCGGCTATTTCGGCCGTGGACCATTACAAAATTGGATGTTTGGTCCTGCCGCTGCACCGATCATTCTGGTTTCCGGCAACATCGAAGCGCACCAGAGCGTGCTCGGCTTCAAGACCGTACAATCGCGCGTCGTCGAATTGCCATTCGACGAGGGTCAGTGGGTCGATAAAGGTACGCTGATCGCTCGTCTCGATGATTCCGACTACCGCCAGCAGGTGGCGATCAATGAGGCGGCGTTGAAAATGGCCCAGCGCCAACTTGCCGCCGCACAACAGAATCTTTCCGCCGCGAGCCAAACCGTCGAAAGCGATGCCGCTGATCTCGAATTCAGACAACAGGAATACGACCGGGCGGCACAGTTGTTGAAGCAGGGTTCGAGCACGGTCGAGCAGCGCGATCAGACCTACTCGGCGCTGCGGCAGTCTACCGCCGTGCGTCTGCGAGACGTGGCTTTGCAACGAGCAGCGGAACGACAGGTTGAACTTGCCACAGCATCGATTCGCAGCGCGGAAGAAACCCTCAAAATGTCGCAGATCGTGCTCGGCTATACGGTCCTCTACGCTCCGTTTTCCGGCGTCATCGAGGTGCGGCAAGCCGAGCTTGGCGAAATCATGGTGCCGGGCACGCCTGTAGTGACGCTTGCGGACCTCGATCACGTTTGGCTGCGCGCTTACATCAACGAAACCGATATCGGCAAAGTTCGCCATGGCCAGACCGCAACGGTCACGACCGACACTTATCCCGGCAAGAAATATACCGGGCGCGTTTCCTTCATATCATCGAACGCCGAATTCACGCCGAAGAGCGTCGAAACTCATGCCGAACGCGTCACGTTGGTCTATCGCATCCGCATCGATCTCGATAATCCGTCGCATGAGCTGGTGCCCGGAATGCCGGCCGATGCGACGCTGCAGGCTGAGCCGTCCGGTGCCTCATGACCGTGGCATCGCCGATCATCGTAGCCGACCGCTTGGATAAGCGGTTCGGTGCCGTTACTGCCGTTGATGGACTGAGTTTCGCGGTGGATCGCGGCGAAATCTTCGGTCTGGTCGGCCCGGACGGCGCCGGCAAAACCGCCGCGATGCGCATGCTGGCCGGCGTCATGAAGCCGGACGGCGGGGGCATCGTCATCGATGGCGTCGACGTCGTTGCCGATCCGGAAGGGGTCAAACAGCACATCAGTTATATGCCGCAGCGATTCGGTCTTTATGAGGACCTGACCGTTGACGAAAACATCCGCTTCTACGCCGACCTTTTTGAGATTCAGCCGCGCGAGCGCGAGCGGCGCGCGCAGCGCCTTCTCGCCGCATCGGGAATGAGCGAGTTCCGTTCGCGCTTGGCCGGTCAATTATCCGGCGGTATGAAGCAGAAGCTTGGTCTTGCCTGCGCGCTGGTCCATACGCCGCAGATCCTTTTGCTCGACGAACCGACCACGGGGGTGGATCCGGTATCGCGTCGTGATTTCTGGCGCATTCTCTACGGGCTGCGCGAGGAAGGCGTCACCATCGTAATTAGCACGGCCTATCTTGACGAAGCCGAGCGCTGCAATCGCCTTGCCCTCCTTCATGGCGGCCGCGTGCTGTACTGCGATACGCCGGCCGCGCTGAAACGGCGCATGCCGGGTGCGCTGATTGTCGTCGCATCACCGGACGCGCGCAAAGCGCGAACGATCATTGCCACGGTTCAAGGTGTCGGCAGCACCATCCTGGTTGGCGATGGTGTTCATGCGGTCGTCGATGACGCCGGCTTGCGGATTCCCGAATTTGGCGCGGCGCTGCGGCGGGCTGGCGTCGCCTTTACTGATATCGCGGTCGGCGAGCCAAGTATTGAAGACGTGTTCGTCGCCTTGCTCGAAGACAGGGGCGTGCGCCAATGAGCAACCATCTGGCAGCGGCGCAAATCACCGTTGAAGGCCTAGTCAAACGCTTTGGCAGCTTCGTCGCGGTCGATCAAGTCAATTTTCGCATCGAGCGCGGCGAGATCATGGGCTTCCTCGGCCCGAACGGCGCCGGCAAATCGACGATTATCCGCATTCTGTGCGGTCTGCTGCGACCAAGCGCGGGCCGGGTGCTGGTGGCCGGTATCGACGTCGCGGCCGATCCCGATCGCGTGCGCCGGCACATCGGCTACATGTCGCAAAAATTCTCGCTCTATCGCGATCTCAGCGTAGCGGAGAATCTCAAGTTTTTCGGCGGCATCTACCAGGTGCCTCGGAACGAGATGCCCGAGCGGATGCGCTTCGCGATTGATATGGCGGGGCTGAATGGACGCGAGAAGGATCTGGTATCGACGCTTGCCGGAGGCTGGCAACAGCGGCTGGCGCTTGGCTGCGCCGTTCTGCATCGCCCGCCCATTCTGTTTCTCGACGAGCCGACTTCCGGGGTTGAGCCGACGTCGCGGCGCCGATTTTGGGATCTCATTCATACACTGGCCGCCGATGGCGTCAGCGTGCTGGTCTCCACCCATTATATGGACGAGGCTGAATATTGCCACCGCGCCGCGCTCATCAATCAGGGCCGCATCATTGCTATCGGCAGTCCGGATGAACTCAAGCGCACCGCGCTTGGCGGCGAACTGCTGCTGATCGAGGGCCATAATCTCGGGGCCATGCTTGACGCGTTGAACAAGGCACCCGGCGTGCTCGACTGCGCCGTGTTTGGCAACGCATTGCATGTTCTGGTCAGCGACACCGTCAAGAGTCTCGCCGAATTGCCGGCTCTTCTCAAAAAAAGGGGCTTAGGGCCATCTCGGCTGGAACGGATCCACCCTTCCCTCGAAGACGTATTCGTACAGCTCATCGCCAATGACATGACGCAGCGGAGGCGCATGTCATGAACCTGCGCCGCTTCAAAGCCATCGCTGTCAAAGAGGTTCTGCAGGTGTGGCGGGATCCACGCAGCCTGATGATCGCACTATTACTGCCGTTCACCCAGATGTTTCTGTTCGGTTACGGCGTCAATCTCGATCTCAAACACTTGCCCGTCTGCACCTTGGACCGCGAAGGCAGCCAGTTGAGCCAGGACCTGTTCAAGCACTTCCAGGCATCGCAATATTTTTCAATTACGCGCAATGCCAGCAGCTATGCGGACGTGATCGACGCGATCAATCACGGCACGTGCGGCTTTGCGATCGTGGTGCCACCGGATTTTTCCGAGCGGCTAAACGACACCGGGGCGGCTTCGGTCCAGGCAATCATCGACGCCACGGACGACAACACCGCCAATATCGCCTACGGCTATGCCGCGGCCGTGGTGGATGGATACTCCAACAATATCACCGTATCGTGGCTCGATCGGCAGGGCAAACCCCTGCAACAGCCGCAGCCGATGGTGGTGCAATCGCGCGTCTGGTTCAATGAGGACCTGGAAAGCCGCAATTTCATCATTCCGGGGCTGGTGGCGATGATCATGGCGCTGGTCGGCGCGCAGCTCACCTCATTGACGATCTCGCGGGAGTGGGAACGGGGCACCATGGAACTGCTTGTATCCACGCCAGTGAAGCCCAGTGAAGTAATGCTGGGCAAGCTCGCACCTTATTTATTGCTCGGCTGGATCGATGCCGCATTTTGTCTTGCGCTAGCTGCGATGTGGTTCGGGGTGCCATATCGCGGTACGCTGTTCGCTCTGTTCGTCACGACATCGCTGTTCCTCGTCGTGGTGCTCAGCATCGGCTACCTGATGTCAGTCGTGATCCGCAGCCAGGTCGGCGCCAGCCAAATCGCACTCCTGGTAACCATGCTGCCGACGACGTTGCTGTCGGGATATATCTTTCCCATCGATCAAATGCCCAAGGCTATTCAGGGCATCACCTATCTAATCTATTCACGCTATTACGTCTCGATCGTCAAAAATCTGTTCTTGAAGGGAGTGAGCTTGGTCGCGTTGTCGACCCCTATCCTGTTTCTCGTGGTCTATGCCGCGGCCGTCATGTTTCTGGCGGCGCGCGCTTTCCGCAAACGACTAGATTAAAGCGAGAGCGGTCATGTTCGGACGCATAATACCGATCATTGTAAAGGAGTTCATCGAACTCAAGCGCGATAAATGGGCTCGATTTCGACTGATCGTGCCGACGGTGGTGCAGATGCTACTGTTTGGCTACGCGGCAACCTACGAAGTCTACCATGTTTCGACCGTGGTCCTCGATCTTGATCACTCGGAGGAAAGTCGTGACCTGATATCGCGGTTTTCATTCAGTGGCCGATTTGACGTTGTGGTCGTCCATTCCCAGCGAGAGGTGACAAAAGCGATCGATAACAGTGAGGCAGCGGTCGGTCTGGTCATTCACGCCGGCTTTGCCGCACTGTTGCGCAAAGGTCAAAATGCGCCGCTGCAAGTGATCATCGACGGGACCAATTCCAATACTGCGCTGATTGCGCTCGGTTATGTCAATACCATCGCGACCGAATTCGCCCAGAATTACAGCACACAATTAGTCGAGAGCAAGCTGGGCGTTCGCGGTCTGCAGGCAGTCCATGTAACGCTAGAGGAACGGCCGTGGTTCAACGAAGATCTCAATGGCCAATGGTTTTTCGTGCCGGGGCTGATTGGCACCTTGACGCTGGTCATTATCGTCAATTTGACTGCGTTCGCGATTGTGCGGGAACGTGAGGTAGGCACGCTCGAGCAAATCATGGTGTCGCCGATCCGATCCGCCGACTTAATCTTCGGTAAGACGGTCCCGTTCTTTTTGATCGGGTTGGGCGAAGTCGCGTTGATCGTCGCGGTCGGAGTGCTTTGGTTTCAAGTGCCGTTCGTCGGCAGTCCGCTGGTGTTGCTATTGGGATCAGCGCTGTTTCTGCTGAGCACGCTCGCGCTGGGCCTGTTCATTTCGACATTGTGTATGACCCAGCAACAGGCGTTTTCCATGAATTTTTTCATTCTCAACCCCTTCTTTATTCTATCGGGATTTAGTTTTCCGATCGCCAGTATGCCAAAGGTGTTACAGTGGATGACATATGTGAATCCATTACGATACTATCTTGTGGTTATCCGCGGCACCTTTCTCAAGGGGGTTGGTATCGAGGTACTGTGGCCGCAGCTCGCAGCGATGACGGCGATTGCAATTTTTCTTCTCGCTACGAGCATTTTTCGTTTTAGGAAGTCGCTGGATTGATGTGTGGTTCCGAACGCCGCCAGTGTTTAGACGACGAGCGGGCAGGCGGACCGCATTCGCCTCTGAATGTGATTTCTTCGGCGCGTAGTCTGTCGCGCAGGTCTTTCGCGACACCGACCATTGATTCAAATCAAAGCCGACCGATCGAGCCGTGGCTTATCCATACGCTATTGGAAATTCCATGGAGGATTGTGATGGCTGAACCGACCAAACTGCCTGCGAAGACGGAGAAGGCATCCGCTTCGGCGAGCTGGGTTCCGTTCGAGAGTCTGCGTCGCGAAATCGAGCGGCTGTTCGATGAGTTCGATGGCGGCTTTTGGCGAGCTCCGGTTCGTCTGCCCGCTTTTGGCCGCGCCCTGACTTGGCCGATCGTTCCGGTGGTCGATTTTACGGACGCCGACAATACTTACGAGATTACCGCTGAATTGCCTGGCATCGACGAAAAGAACGTTGACGTCAAAATTGCGAATGGCGTGCTGACCATCAAGGGCGAAAAACAGGAGGAAAAGGAAGAGAAGAAGAAGGACTATTATGTGCGCGAGCGTAATTTTGGCTCGTTCCAGCGCGCCTTCGAGCTGCCTGACGGTGTCGATACCGACAAGATCGAGGCTAGCTTTAAGAAAGGTGTCCTCACTGTGACTCTGCCGAAGAAGCTGGAAGTGCAAAAGGCGGCGAAGAAGATCGACATCAAGGGCACCTGAAGAGCAGTACCGCGGTTTTCGAATGTCCCGGGCGCATCAACGTCCAATGCCGGGGCGTTCGACCGATTTGGATATGTTTCAGCCATGAAGGAACGGCCCCAATGACCACACGTCGCGATATCAATCTTGGTATTCTATCTTCCGTCGCAGCCGCTGCAACGTCCGGCGCAGCCACATCGAGCCTCGCCCAGAGCGGCCAGGATATCGTTTTGGCCCCGCCAAGCATGAGTGGCGGGAAGACGATCATGCAAGCATTGAGGGACCGGCAGTCGATCCGCGACTATTCGAGAAAACTGCTGTCGAATCAGGATCTTTCAAATTTGCTGTGGGCTGCCTGGGGCGTCAATCGTTCGGAACACGACGGCCGTACCGCGCCGCGCTGGCGGGACGCCTACTTACTGGACATTTACGTGATCAGGGCGGATGGCGTTTGGCTCTATGAGCCACGGGGGCACCGGCTGCTCTTCCACATGGCTGGCGACCTGCGCGGCCAAACGACGATTGGCCAGCCGTTCGTCGCCACGGCGCCGTTGAATCTCGTCTACGCATTCGACACATCGAAAATGCCCGATGCGACCGAGGCGGAGATAAACGCTACCTCTGGCGCAACCGCGGGAGTCACCGGGCAAAACGTATATCTCTACTGTGCTGCCGTCGGCCTCGCGACGGTGTTCCGCGAGAGCGTGCCTCAATCGCTGGCAAAAACATTGAAGCTTCCAGCCGGGCAAATCATTCAGTTCGCTCAAACGGTTGGCTACCCAAAGACGTGAGAATGAGTGAATGCGCCCGAAGGCAATACCGGCAGGCGGCCCGGTTTGATTTGCGTCAATGTCGGCTGTTGGCCGTAGCTTTAAGAAATCAAAATTGCCTCAAGGGAGGAATACGATGAGCTTCAATCGAAGAAATTTGCTGTTCAGTAGCACGGGTGCTGCCGCCGCGTTGAGCATTGCAGGTCAGACGCTGGCGCAAAAATCACCGGCCGAGTCGATCCCGCCAACTCCCGCGAATACCAGCAGTGTGCCGAATAACGAGAAGAAGATCAACATCGTGACCCTACGTGATCTGGAGGCGGAGGCGCAAAAAGTCATGGCTCCGTTTGGCTTCGCCTATGTGTCCGGCGGCGCCGGCGACGAATGGACCATGCGCGAGAATATGGCGGCATTCGATCGCTGGGTCATCAATGCCGAGTTCATGAATGGTACGGGAAGTGCGGACACATCGACTACGATCCTCGGCAGCAAGATCTCCTATCCGGTGATCACCGCTCCGATGGGAAACCAGGGCTCGGTGCATGCGCAAGGCGACATCCCCAACGTCAAAGGGGCCGGCACGGCGGGTACGTTGTATTGCGTCAGCTCAGTCGCACAGCAGAGCCTGGAAGATATCGCTGCTGCCACGGATGGACCCAAATGGTTCCAGCTTTACGTTCCGCGTGACCGCGGATTCGCACGCGAGTTGCTGCACCGCGCCAAGGCGACCGGCTACAAGGCCATCATCATCACTGCCGACGTCGATGTCACCAGTAACCGCGAACGCTCGGTGCGTTTGCAAGGTGCAGCGTTGCCGAACCTCAGCATGGGCAACGTGCCGAAGACACCGGGCGTTACCGGAAACGCCATGGATATGAAAGGCGACATGTCCTGGAGTGATATCGATTTTGCTCGGCAAGAGTCGGGTTTGCCCGTCATCATCAAGAGCATTCTGTCCGCAAAGCAGGCGCGGCAGGCATTGCAGGGCGGCGTCGCCGCCGTGTGGCTGTCCAACCACGGTGGCCGGCAGCTCGACAACTCGCCGGCGCCGACGACGATGCTGCCGAGCGTGGTCGCGGCGGTGAGGGGTCGCGTACCGGTCATCATCGACGGCGGGATCTTGCGCGGTCAGGATGTGTTTCGCGCGCTGGCGCTTGGCGCCAGCGTCGTCGCCATCGGTCGCCCTACGCTTTATGGATCAGCGCTTGGTGGTGCGGAGGGTGTAGAGGCCGTTCATACGCATTTGAAGAATGAGTTGAACATGGTTATGCGGCTGGCCGGTACGCCGGACGTCAAGAGCATCAAGCGCGACTCTGTTGAACGCGCGGAAGCGTTCCTCGCCGTTGACATAACCTGATAGAGAGCATGTGGCTGAAGGTGGATTTTGCCTCTGCCCTTTTGCTGTTGCAGTGATAGAGGCCGATCATGGATCTGAAAGACGCAATCTACTCGCGGCGGGCGACCCGGGCATTTACGGCCGACGCGGTTGACGAGAAGACGCTTCGTGCACTGATCGACGCAGCTATTCAGGCGCCGAGCGCGGTCAACGCGCAGCCTTGGGCATTTTGCGTCATCCGCGACAAAACCTTGCTCGCGAAAATATCGCAGCAAGCAAAGGCCTATATGGTGAGAAACACGCCGCTCGGGCTGGTATCGCATCATTTTGATCAGATCTTGCGCGATGCGGAGTTCGATATTCTCTATCGCGCGCCGGCCTTGATTGTAATCTGCACCACCGCGGCGATCCCCTGGGCGGTTGAGGACTGTGCACTCGCGGCGGAAAATCTCATGCTCGCGGCCTGTGCCGTCGGATTCGGCACCTGCTGGATCGGTTTCGCACAAGGCTGGCTCGGCACGGCAGAGGGCAAAGCAGCCCTCGGACTTCCCGAAGCTTATCTGCCCATTGCCCCGATCGTTGTTGGGCGCCCGAAGGCGCCAATGCCGGCGGTACCGAGGAAAGAGGCGGAGATCCGTTGGATTGGATCATAAGCACCGCCTGCCGATGCAATTGCGCGTGGTTTCGTTCATGTGGCAACCTATCCAGGCCGCACCGTCTGATCGAGCTCTCAACCTGACAGTTATCGGCAAAGATGGGGCACACGCCCTCATTTTCCCATGCCGTCAGATAGCTGGCGGCATGGGTCATGGCCGACACATGTACGGTCGACCTAGCGATTATATTTCGTCACGGGGTCGTTTTCGGACATTCGGTTCAATTTTGCCTCCTCTTCTTCGAGAAGGCGAAGCAAGGTCCGCCGTCGGCATTCGTCGGCTTCGTGGGCAAGTAGCTTGCGGTAATGCTCAATATTGAGTCGAGCCACGGTCCTATCCATGACGGTTCTCCAAGCTAGACACCCGGAGAAAAATTACAACTGCTTGTGAGTACTCCACAAGAGGCAAATTTCGCGTCGGAATGCGAATCCTCCAATATCAATTTTTCAAATTGGCCGGCACAAGTCGCAGAGCAGGAAAATGCGCGTTGGTTGATCCATGTCAAGGCGGCCGGTTCCTTCCTTCCAGAAAGTAAAATGTTGGAGATGAATTTGCCCAACTGCGATTTCATTAATATCTCCAAAATGGAGGGACGCCATGAGCGCGTTAATCTGGAGCGGGAATGGAATTCAAACAAAAATTCTCTGGACTGCGATTGCGGCTCTTGGCGCGGCATCTTTCGCCATCATTGCGTTGAGCCGTGGCGAGCCCGTCAACGCCGCCTGGATGGTAATTGCCGCGGTGTGCATCTACTTCATTGCATATCGTTATTATGCGCTCTTCATCGCAAAAAAGGTATTAGGCGTCGATGTAGCGCGTCCCACCCCGGCCGTTCGTCACAATGACGGCCTCGATTACGTCCCGACCAATCGCTATGTCTTGTTCGGCCATCACTTCGCGGCGATCGCCGGCGCCGGTCCACTGGTCGGTCCGGTGCTTGCCGCCCAGATGGGATACCTTCCCGGGACACTTTGGATCTTAGCTGGCGTCGTGCTTGCTGGAGCCGTCCAAGACATGACGGTCCTTTTTCTTTCGACCAGGCGCGATGGCCGTTCGCTCGGCGACATGGTGCGTGCGGAAATGGGACCGGTCGCCGGTACGATCGCTGGTATCGGGATCCTGCTCATCTGTATCATCATCCTTGCAGTGCTCGCACTTGTTGTCGTGCAGGCATTGAATGGTAGCCCGTGGGGAACCTTCACCGTGTTTTGCACCGTGCCGATCGCGCTGATCATGGGCGTGTACGGCCGCTTCCTCCGGCGCGGCCGCGTCGCCGAAATGTCGGCAATCGGCTTTGTTCTGCTGATGGCGGCGCTGATCTACGGACAGACCGTCGCCCAGACGCCCGCGCTCGCGCAGTACTTCAATCTCAGTGGCCCGATCCTGGCGCTGGTTATTATCGGTTACGGATTCGTCGCTTCGGTGCTGCCCGTATGGCTTTTGCTGGCGCCTCGCGATTATCTGTCGACTTTCATGAAAATCGGTGTGGTCACGCTCTTGGCTCTTGCCATCATCATCGTGCGACCCGACTTGCAGATGCCGGCGTTGACCAAGTTCGTCGACGGCACTGGGCCCGTGTGGGCAGGCAGCCTGTTTCCGTTCCTATTTATCACCATTGCCTGTGGTTCGGTGTCCGGCTGGCACGCGCTGATTTCGTCCGGTACGACGCCGAAGATGATCGAGAACGAAAGTCAAATTCCGTTCATCGGTTACGGCGGCATGCTGATGGAGTCTTTCGTCGCCATCATGGCGATGATCGCTGCGTCGGTGCTGCATCCCGGCGTGTATTTTGCGATGAACAGTGCGGGTGGAATCATCGGCACTACCGTTCAGCAGGCGGCAGAGGCAGTGTCGAACATGGGCTTCGTCGTGACGCCTGATCAACTCAGGCAGGTCGCCCACAATGTCGGCGAAACGACAATCTTATCGCGAACCGGCGGCGCGCCGACGCTTGCCGTCGGCATGGCTCAGATCCTGTCTGGGCTTTTCGGTGGCCAGGCGCTCACCGCGATCTGGTACCACTTCGCCATCCTGTTCGAAGCCCTGTTCATCCTCACGACCGTCGATGCCGGCACGCGCGTGTGCCGCTTCATGATTCAGGATCTTGTCGGCAACGCCGTTCCGGCGTTCAGAGAAACCAAGTCCTGGACCAATAACCTGATTGGCTCAGCGCTGGCCTGCGCGCTGTGGGGCTATTTTCTCTATCAGGGCGTCATCGATCCGCTCGGCGGGATTTGGACGATGTGGCCGTTGTTCGGCACCTCGAACCAGATGCTCGCGGCGATCGCGCTGGTGCTGTGCACCGTCGTCCTGTTCAAGATGAAGCGCCAGCGCTTCGCCTGGGTGACTATCATCCCGGCGACGTGGCTCGTGGCATGCACAGTGACTGCCGGTGCGGAGAAGGTGTTCGATCCTGATCCGGCAATTGGCTTCCTGGCGCATGCCTCGAAGCTTTCGACTGCGATTGCGGCAGGGCAGGTGCTCGCACCAGCTCATTCGCTCGGCGAAATGAGCCGGCTGGTATTTAACGATTATCTCGACGCGACGCTGGCTGCGCTATTCGCCGGCGTCGTCATTGCCATGGTGGTCTACGGCATCATCAACATCCGAAAGGCGTTCGGCACCCCGAAGCCGACCGCAATCGAAGTCGAGTTTGCCGGTGCTGCGGCGGGAGCAAGCCATGCCTGACATCCTGGCAGTCAAGTTCGCGGAATGGAAAGAGCGCGGGGAAGCTGTGCGAGTCTGGAGCGTGCGTGCGGCGCGGTTGATGATCGGCATACCTGATTATGAGACCTACGTGCAGCACCGGAAGAAAACACATCCCGAACTTCCGATCATGAGCTACGAGGAGTTCTTTGTGGAACGTCAGGAAGCCCGCTACGCCGTCGGCAAGGGACGGTTCAGGGGGTGTTGTTGAGACTAGAGCGGGCGGTGCGCGCGTGTTCCGTCCGCTCGCAATTGAAAAGCGATCGATTACGCAAGTTGGATCACATCGGCCGAAGGGGTCCCGAAAATGGAACGCGAAGTTTTACACCGCATTCTGCGGGATATGCTGCTCTCTCGTACTTTCGAGGAGCGTGCGGCGGAGGAATATGCCAAGGGCAACATCGTCGGATTCCTGCATCTTTATCCAGGCGAGGAAGCCGTCGCGGCCGGTGTCATCAACGCGGTCGGCCCGTCCGATTACGTCGTCAGCAACTACCGTGAACACGCCCATGCGCTGGTGCGCGGTACGCCGGCGCGCGAAGTCATGGCTGAACTCTTCGGCAAGGCAACCGGCATGAGCAAGGGCATGGGCGGCTCCATGCACATGTTCGATCGCGAGCGCCGATTCATGGGCGGCTACGCCATCGTCGGACAGACGTGCCCCATCGCCATCGGCATCGCCTACGCGATCGCTATGCGCGGGTTGCCTGAAGTGGTGGTCTCCTTCCTGGGCGACGGCGCCGTGAACCAGGGCACCTTTCACGAATCGCTCAACATGGCGTCGCTGTGGCGGCTACCGGTGCTGTTCGTGTGCGAGAACAACCACTATGCCATCGGCACAGAGATCCACCGCCATTCTGCGGTGCCGGAAGTTTTTAAGCGTGTAGCGGCCTACAACATTCCGGCGGAAAAGATCGACGGCATGGATGTTGTCAAGGTCTACAACGCCACGCGCCATGCACTGGACCGCATTCGGCGCGGTGGGGGACCGCAATTCGTCGAATGCGAGACCTATCGCTATCGAGGCCATTCGATGGCCGATCCAGGCACCTATCGGCCGGCTGTCGAACTCAAGGCCTATCAAAGCGAAGATCCTCTGACGACGGCGACGCGGGAGCTTGAATTCCGTTACCCGACCCCCAATGAATTGGCGGAGGTCGGTCCCGACAACATCAGGACGTTCGCCGATCATCTGATCAACGAGGAGCACCTCGCTGAGGCCGAAATAGAAGAGATGAAGCGGGACGTTCAAAGAATCGTGGAAGACGCAGTTGTCTTTGCCACGCAGAGCGCACAGCCGACGATGGATGCTGCCTGGAGCTACCTCACCGGCAATGGCCGGCACGAAACGCTGATATAGGGAGGACCTTCATGTCGCAGGAATTGCTCTATTGGCAGGCGCTCAACCGCGCTATGGATCACGAAATGGCGGCCGACGAGTCGGTCTTCACGCTCGGCGAGGACGTAGGCCTTTACGGCGGCAGCTACCGCGTTACCGAAGGGCTCTACGCCAAGTATGGCGAGTGGCGGGTACGCGACACGCCTATTTCGGAGAACAGCTTCACTGGTCTCGGTGTCGGCGCTGCGCTGGTGGGCGCGCGGCCGGTGGTTGAGATCATGACCGTCAATTTCATGCTGCTCGCGCTCGACTCGATCATCAACGGTGCCGCAAAGATCCCATTCATGTCGGGCGGCCAGTTCAAGATGCCGCTGGTGGTGCGCGTGCCGGGCGGCATTGCACGCCAGCTTGCTGCTCAGCATGCGCAGCGCCTTGAGCACACGCTGATGAATGTTCCCGGCTTGCGCATTGCCGTTCCTTCTACGCCGCAGGATGCGTACTGGCAGCTGCGGCAAGCCGTCGTCAGTGACGATCCCATCATCCTCCTCGAACACGAGTTGCTATATTTCACCAAGGGGCCGGTGGATCTCACTGCAGAGGCGCCGCCGATGCATCGCGCGGCTGTGCGCCGCGAAGGCCGCGACGTGAGCATCGTCAGCTATTCGCGCCACGCTGTGCTGGCGCTTGAGGCTGCCGATGAACTCGCGAAGGAAGGGATCGAGGCCGAGGTCATCGATCTGCGCAGTCTCAAACCGATAGACTGGGACGCTTGCGCTGCATCGCTGGAAAAGACCCATCGCATGCTGGTCGTCGAGGAGGATTGCCGGTTCGCCGGCGCCGGCGCCGAGATCACCGCAACGCTGATGGAGCGCTGCTTCTATTCGCTCGATGTGCCGATCCAGCGGTTGGCGGGCCTCGACATTCCGACCCCGTATAACGGGGCGCTCGAAGCAGCGACCATTCCGCAGATTCCGGACATCGTCGCCGCGACTCGGGAATTGTGCCAGCCGACATCGGAAACGAAGGCGGCATGATCATGCCTTATGCAGTTACGATGCCGGCCCTGTCCGACACCATGGGGGCCGGCCGCCTGGTGAAATGGACAAAAAAGCCCGGCGATAAGATCAGCAAAGGGGACGTGATCGCCGAAGTCGAGACTGACAAGGCCGTCATGGAGGTGGAGGCCTTCGAGAACGGTTACCTGAGTGGCCCCCTCGCAACTGAAGGTACCGAAGCATCTGTCGGCGAGATCCTCGGCTACATCGCCGACAAAGCCGATGAAGCCGCGACCGTTGCTCCCGAAGCTGCGGCCCCAACGGCAACCTCAGCCGGCAATGGTGACGCCGCCTCTGCGCCGAAGCAAGCTGTTCCAGTCTCAGCCGTGCTGGCTGCGTCGACGGTGACGCCGCGGTCGGCGGCACGGCCGGCGGCCCGCTTGCACGCAGACGCCGGACGGCCCGCCAGGCTTGGCCCTCAACCAACATCATCCCGCTCCGAACTCGATGCAGGGCCACCCTATCAAATAGAGCGCGCGTCTGCCCTCCGTGAAGCCGTCGCGCGCTCCGTAATCGCCGGGGCGGCAACGCCGACCTTCCGGGTGACGGCCCAGTTGACGCTGGAACCGCTCATGAAAGCTGCGCGCGATCGACACTTGCCGCTCTCGTTGCTTCTGGCGCGTGCTTGTGCGCTGACCATCGCGGCGCATCCGCTGTTTAACGCCGCCTACACGCCGGGAGGCCTAGCCAAGCGCGATCGAATCGATGTCGGTATCGCTGTCGATGATGACGGCGGGCTCATCACGCCGGTGTTGCGAGATGCTGCCGCGAGGTCTCTGGCTGATCTGGCAGCGGACTGGGCCCGAATGCACGAGCAAGCCAAGAGCCGGCGCTTGGCGCCAGCGAATTATTCCGGTGCAACGTTCTATCTGAGCGATCTCGGCGTCTTTCCGGTGGTTCACGCCTTCGACTCGATTATTCCGCCGGGCGCCTCCGCAATTCTGTCGGTCGCTGCGGCCAAGGAGCAGGGAGCGACGATCTTCACGCTCGCTTGTGATCATCGTGTCGTCTTCGGCGCTGACGCGGCGCGATTCCTGGCAATGCTCGAAGAGCTATTGACGAATCCAGATAGGCTCTTTGCAGAGGACGCGAAGCAATGACTGTGACCCACCGACCATGGACTACTCGGAACGGCGCGCCGAGCTCCAGAGCAGGTTGATCCGCCTCGGGCGTGAGCTCGCAGGACCCATGATCGCCTGCAAGCCTTATATTGCGTTAGCAGGCAATCAGTTGAAACTGATTTAGGTCGAGGATCGATAATGCGCAGAACTCACGCTGTTGCCTTGTTGATATTCGGAAGCATCACAGCCGTGCTGACGACCCATGTATATTCTCAATCGCCTCCCGCTCCGGGCACTGGACACGGCTTTTTGATCGACAAGCACATCGCCGCAGGTCTCAATTGCAGCGCCTGTCATGCAGAGAGTCCGCCCGCAAAGGCGCCTGACACTGCTGCATGCACCAAATGCCATGGCAGCTACTCGGATATTGCCGCCAAGACCGCCCAGGATCAGCCTAATCCACACGCCTCGCACCTGGGTGACATCCCGTGTGCGAGCTGCCACCATATTCATCAAGCGTCGGTAACCTACTGCGCGCAGTGCCATAACTTCGATATGAAGACACCATGATGACGAAAGAGTGCCGCTCGATAAGGAACCGAGAATCTCAAGAGGGAGTGGTAATGAAAAGGCAACGGATTGCGCATCAGAGAGAAAAGGGAGCGTCATCTATAATCCGTTTGCCAATCGGCTTCAGCTCGCGAGCGATGTCAGCGTGAGTTGCGCGGCCATAGCGACGAAAAGCCCGAGGCAAGGCCGGCAGATCTATTAAAGGCGCGGCGGGACGTTCGATTCGAGCCGAACGAAGGCAGATAGTGACCGTGAGATTGTCGCCGCGCGCCGGAAACACTTGGAAATCGCTTGATCTGAAGAGGCATTGAGTCTCGTCAATATCCAAATAGCCCTATGGTGAAATTTGAGGGAGAGGGGGATGTGGCAGCGGAGGTGAAATATGAAGGCGCTTGTCTACGAAGGACCGGGGCAAGCACCGTCATCGACAACAGGGACGGGAAGGCGGTCGAGAAGATCATGACGATGACAGGCGGCCGGGGTGTCTATACGGCGATCGAGGCGGTTGGCGTGCCGGAAAGCTTTCTTACCTGCTAGGACATCGTTGCGCCCGGCGGCATTATCGCCAATATCGGCGTGCACGGCGTCAAGGCGGACCTGCATCTGGAACGACTGTGGGACCGCAACATTGCAATTACAACGCGACTCGTCGATACCGTTACAACGCCGATGCTGCTCAAGACCGTGCAATCGCACCGCATCGATCCTAAACGATCGATCACGCATCGCTTCAAGCTTGCCGATATCGTAGAAGCCTACGACGCCTTCAGCGCCGCGGCGAAGGCCAATGCGCTGAAGGTGCTGATTGAGGCGTGAAATTAACAAATGACGACTGCCGCTTCGTCCTGGCTGCCGCCGATCCTCTATGTCCCGGCTTAATGGATTGGAGGGCAACGAGAACTTCTTGCTTAAGACGGAATAGGGGGCGTCATAAGGACGCCCGGACGGCGCGGCAGTTACTCGGCGGATGGAGCCTCAAGTTGTACATGTAGAATACTGTGAGAAAATTCTGATCGCGAATTATAATAAGCACCGCGGTCTAGTCTGGGGGGCTCGGGTGCCCTACATCCTCCATTTGATCGCGCCTTAGGTGCGCGTTTCGCTCTCTTAATTCTATCTTTTTATCCCGCATTTCCTCGCTGCGTCGCTGTCCCAGCCGCGTTGGTGCCGGCGATATAGCCTTGGCAAACCGCGCGAGCAAGCCCGTGCTGCGAGAAGCCGCCGGCGGATTCGCCGCCGCAGTAGAGCCCTGGAATGACATTGCCGGTCCAATCCACGACTTGGCACTTTGCGTTGATGCGCAGGCCGGCACGAGTATCGTGTACCACCGGCGTCGCCCATGCGGCGTAAAAGGGAGGCTTCTCGATCTTGTGCAGCGGTTTTGGCTTGCCGAAATCCTCATCGACACCAGAATCGACAAAGGAATTGTAGCGCGCGACCGTCCGCTCGAGATTAGCGCGCGGCATGGGCACGCGCTGATATTGCATCTGGATCGCCTCAGCGAGATCGCCGAGCGTGTCGGCGCTGAAGAAAAACCCGGCCTTGATATCGACGTTCGGCGCATGCGGATCCCATTTCTCGCGGATGATCGCATCGGCGTCGAAGATGGCCCAGATCGGCCCGCCGCCGTTACGGCCGTCGCCGATCCCGGCGAGCGCTGCGTTGATAAAATTGTTGGGATTATATTTTCTGTTTTTGGCGTTGAGGTAGCTGCCCTGAACGTAGTCTTTGATGGAATGGTAGTCATTGGCAGTGAATTGTCCGCCGGTCTCGTCGTAAAAACGCTGGCCCAGCATATTAACCATGATCAGGTCCTGCCAGTTGGCGACCGATAAGCCGGAAGCGCGTGCACGATCGAAGACAGGACTGCCTGGAATCCACTTCAGATTCACGTAATTGTACTGGCAGCCGATCGTGCCCGGCTTTGTCAGGTTGGAGCCAAATTCGCCGGTCTGATTGTAAAGCCCCCACAGTGCTGCACCGATTGCCAAACCGGAGAGCTCGCCGCTGGCATTCTGATTCGACCACGGCATTCCCGCCAATCCGCAATATTCCTCGGTAAGACGCGGATCGAACATGCGCCGGAAATTGACGTTGCCGGTGGAGCCGCCGGTCGCAATGATGACCGACTTGCGTGCCCGGATATCGAGCTTTTTGCCCTTGTTGTCGACCGCAATGCCGATGACGCGTCCAGATGTGGGCGATTCCCGATATATAGCGGTCATTCTGTGCTCGAGCAGAATTCGCACGCCGCCTTTCTTGGCCGCCGCCTCCAGCGGGCGCATCAGGCCGTTACCAGACGACAGCATTTTCCGAATCATTGCGTCGGCTGGCTTTCCGGTCTGCACCATTGGCCAGTCCATCGCGGCGCTGTGCATCTCCCGCGGCACCGAGTTGCCGACCGAAGTGCCCCCGAAATCGTCAGGCGCCTTGTCGACGAATATGACGCCGTGCGCGAGTAGCCATTCGAACGTCGCCGCGCTGCTGTCGGCAAAGGCACGGATGATCTCGCGATCGTTGTAGCGGTAATCGGGAAAGCCGTTTGGCTCGACCACCGACCAGTCGGTCAAATCGCGGAACAGAAGATCGGGCGAGTCTTTGATGCCGTATTTCCTCTGCACGCTGGTGCCGCCGCCCAGCGGAACGTTACCGCCCGAGGTGATAGCGTGACCGCCGATGTCTTTCTCCGCCTCGACCAGAATGACCGAGGCCCCGGCTTCGCGCGCTACGATCGCCGCTGGCAGGCCAGTCGCGCCGGAGCCGATAACGACTACGTCGGCCGTATGCTGCCACTTTGCTGGTGGGCGGAGCGCCTGGGCCGAGGCACTGTCGGACGACGTGAGCTGGCTGACTGTGAAGGCTGCAGCCGCGCCGCCGCTGAGAAGAAAATCTCGCCTTTTCAGGGACATCGAATACTCCTTCGCAATCGGCGATAAGGCCCATAATTGTCAGCTTTTAAAAACATTCTTGCGGAGAGCTCAGAAAGCGCATTGATCGAGATCAATCCGCCGGCCTGCGTCTTTCTCTAATTAGACCCAATTAGATGGTCGGCGCGGAGAGGGGAAACGCAATGAAACGATGGCTGGCAATTTTCGCGATTCTGATTGTCGGCGGCATCATCGGCGCCGGCGTCATTGTCGCCAGTACTTTCGTCAATAATTATACTTCGACGGAAGCGTTCTGCACGTCGTGCCATTCCATGGCGATGGTGGCCGCTGATCCGCATTACCTGCAGTCGAGCCATCGACTAAATGCGGCCGGCGTATCAGCGAGCTGCAGCGACTGCCATGTGCCAGCGACTAACTGGTTCACCGAAACGTATTCGCACGCCGCCAACGGCATCGGCGATGCCATCGCCGAATACGCGAACGACTACAGCGATCCTGCAGCTTGGTCTGCGCGGCTGCCCGTGTTGGCCCAGCGTGTGCGAGATGAGATGCAGCGTGACGACAGCCTGACCTGTCGCAAGTGCCATGACGTGGCGCAAATTCGCCCTGCGAGTCCGGCCGGTCAATCGGCACACACGATGCTGGCGCACGGCAAGGTCACCTGCGTGACGTGCCATGCTAATGTGGCTCACACGCCGGTTCCCGTGAGCGCCGCACCGGCGACAACTCGCTAGCGTACCCGCGCGCGGCCCCGTCAGGCGCGGACGACGTTGAACGAAAAAAGGAGCCCAGACAGCCTCACGATGAGTGAAGCTATCCCGGCGGCAACATGGGCGCCCGCAGTAATGGCAAAATACTCACCAAACGGAAACGCGACGGCGCCGATCACCGAGACCCACAGCAAAACAGTCGCCCACATGTCGTTCTTGGCCATTCCGGCATGATACACAAAGCCATAGATGATCAGGACTGCGCCACCGAAAATGGCGAGATGAGCGTGTATTGAGCCGATCTTGAGGTTCTGCGTCCCCGCCATATAAAGGCCCCCTCTCATCGCCTGCGTTCCTCACGTTGTCAGATTGTGCTTTCAGGGTGAGTGCTACAAATAAAAGTCGCGCGAAAACGTTCCTTTGCGCCTTTCAGAATAGCCCGGTTGGGTGACGAGAATGGCAGGTATGTGGCGCGCTATCACTTCTCTTTATTCGTAACGCAGCGCCTCGATCGGATCGAGGCGGGCTGCCTTTCGCGCCGGATAGTAGCCGAAGAAAACACCAACCGCAGCGGAAAACAGAAAGCCGCCAACGACGGCGGCCAAAGAAATCGGCGCAAGCCAACCGGCCATGAATGAAATACCAATGGAGCATGCCATTCCGGCAAAGATGCCCGCAAGCCCGCCGCTGACACTGAGAAACACCGCCTCAGCCAGAAACTGTAATAGCACGTGCAGCCGGCGGGCACCGATTGCCATACGCAGTCCAATTTCGCGGGTGCGCTCGGTGACCGAGACCAGGAGAATGTTCATGATGCCGATGCCTCCGACGATTAGCGAGATCGAGGCAACGGCAGCGAGAAGCAGCGCCATGATCCGGCTCGAGCTCTCCGAAGTTTCGACGAATTGACTCAAGTTGCGGATTTGAAAATCGTCCACGTCGCCGAGCCTGACGCGGTGGCGCTCTCTAAGCGTCGCTGTCGCCTGATTGATGGCCGCCTGCACTAGCGGTTCGGCTGCTGCCTGCACAAAAATGTAGTTGACGAAACCGGTCAATCGCGGCTGCAGATTATAAGGATTTGGCGGCGGTAAATAGGGCCAAATCGGAGCCTGCTGTTGGGTTGGCGCTGCTACCCCAAGCACTTTCTGTTGCGCAGTCGTGAACGGGATGATAACCAGATCATCCTGATCGGTGCCAAAAGGCGACTGACCTTTAGCGACGAAGATGCCGATCACCTGTAGCGGTACGCTTTTAACCTGGATGAAAGCGCCTATAGGATTCTCACCCGGAATAAAAAGCTGGCGATAGACCGTTTGACCGATGACGACGACGAGCGCCGCGTTGCTTTCGTCCTCTCGGCTGATCCCGCGTCCGGCGGCAATTTGCCAGTTTGTGATCGATGGATAGCTTTCGCTCACGCCTTGGATGGCGGTGGTCCAGTTCTGGCTGCCGTACTGCACTTGGCCCTGTTGTCGAATCATGTAGCCCACCTGTGTCACAGCGGGATCGTTCCGGCGTATCGCCTCCGCATCCCACACGGTCAATGTGCTGGCGCTACCGTAGCCGGCGCGAATACCGCCCGTGGTGATTGCGCCAGGGACGATCACGACCATGTTAGTCCCGAGACTCTGGATTTGTTTGCGTACGGCTTCGTTGGCTCCCTGGCCGATGGCGACCATGGTGATGAGAGCGGCAACGCCGATGAAGACGCCCAGCATGGTGAGCATCGAGCGCATCTTATTGCGGTTGATTGCCTGCGCCGCGGTGGCGAGTACCATCAGGCCGAAGGATAGATGCGCTCGCGCCGGATTAGCCGAAATCTCTGCTTGCGGCGGCTGCCATAAGTTCGCCCGGACGGTCGGCGCAGTTAGCTCGCTTTCCCTTTTCGCTCCGTCTGCTAAAGCGGGTGTAGTCTTCTGCGCCTGCTCATCAGAGATAATCTGCCCGTCACGCATGGTGACAATGCGGTCGGCATAGGCGGCGATGTCTGACTCGTGGGTTACAAGGACGATGGTGACGCCCTGCTGGCGGTTGAGCGAAGCAAGCGTTTCCATGATCTCATGCGAGGTCCGCGTATCGAGATTGCCGGTCGGTTCGTCGGCAAGCAACAGACTCGGCGAATTGATCAGCGCTCGGGCGATCGCCACGCGCTGCTGTTGGCCGCCAGAGAGCTGCCCGGGGGTATTGCGCTCACGCTCGCCGAGGCCGAGAAGGTAAAGTGCGGCTCGCGCCCGCTTGATTCGTTCGGCACTGCGTGTCGAACCCGACGCCGCGTAGTAAAGCGGCAGGCCGACATTCTCGATGGCGCTGGTGCGGGCCAGCAAATTGAAGCTTTGGAAGACGAAACCGAGCTGCTCGCTACGGATGCGTGCGAGATCGGGTTCATGCAGTCCCGCCACATCGACGCCCTCGAGCAAGTAATGTCCGCCGGTCGGCCGGTCTAGGCAGCCAAGGATATTCATGAGCGTCGACTTGCCCGAACCGGATGAGCCCATGATAGCGACGAACTCGCCACGCCGGATGGTCAAACTGACGCCGCGCAGTGCCTTGACCTTGACATCGCCGATGACGAAGGTGCGAGAGAGATTCTCGACTTTTATGAACGGTTGTTCCAGTTTGACCGTCGTGTCTTGCATCGAGCTCGCCCTCAAAACCTCGGCGTTGGCGAGCCGGATTGACCGCTTTCTGCAGTGCCGCTTTTTTCGGCGGCAATGACTTGATCACCCTCCTGCAGATGGCCTTTGACGATCTCAGTGAAGTTTCCGTCGTCGAGGCCGCTTACGACCGAAACCTCCACCGGGTTGCCGTCGCGCAGCACCCACAAATGCGGTCCGTTCCTGGGCGCGCTCGTAGCACCCGCACCAATACCGCCCGGCGAAAAGCGCAGTGCTTGGTCGGGCACCCGAAGCACATTGTCTCGTTCATTGACAACGATCTCGGTGGAAGCAGTCATTCCCGGCACCAGAGCAAAATCGCTGTTCTCGACGCCAATGACTACATCGTAAGTCACAACGTTCTGCACCGTGTTAGGCGATTGGCGGACCTGCGTTACCGTGCCGTGAAAGAGTCTCTGCGGATAAGCGTCGACGGTAAAGCTCGCTTTGTCGCCGACCTTGATGCCGCCCATGTCGCCTTCGCTTGTGTTGGTATCAACCTCCATCTGCCTGAGGTCGGTGGCAATGAGAAACAGCGTCGGTGTCTGGAAACTCGCCGCCACGGTCTGCCCGCCGGTCACGTTGCGCGACACGACGGTCCCATCCACCGGCGAGACGATGTCGGTGTATTCAAGATTGAGCTTGGCTCCCTCGACCAGCCCCTCGTCGAGCTTAACTGTGCCTTCATCTTGCTGGACAGTGAAGGTTTGATCTTCCGCCTGCTGGCGTGCGATCGAGTTTTGCGTCGCGAGCTGCTGGTAACGCGCGAGATCAGTGCGGTCTTTGGCGAGGGTGGCCTGGTCCCGCAGAAGTTGCCCGGAATACTGATCGAGCGTCGCTTGATAGGGACGAGGATCGATCCTAGCGCAGACTTGGTCGGCCCGAACGTGGGTATTGTAGTCGCAATAGATGTCCTGGATCACTCCGGAGACGTAGGTCCCGACGATGATCGTGAGTACGGGATTGACTGTCCCAGTCGCTGTCGACGCGCGGGCGACAGTGCCGCGCATAACACGTGTAGTGACGTATTGCGTGTTGTTCCTCGTCCCTAAAAACCAGAACACCGCACCGATCCCAGCCAGCAGCAGAACAGCGAGTATTGTCCCAATCGGCCAATATTTCCTCAGGCCCGAGCGCATTTTATGTGCTGCTCTTTCGGACACCGGAAATTGCAGTACCTTGGCGCGGGTCACTACCTTTGGCGCATCGAAGTTGACGCTCATCGTAACCTCTTGCATCCGTCGGGCCGCAAATCGCGTCCGAACATTTTCTTGTCCGAAGATATTTGGAGCCTTCTGCCAGCGAAAAGCGGTGATCACATTGATTTGGGTCAACCCAGCGGCCGCAAAAAAAAGGACACCTGGCTCAGCCCAGTGCCTTCTTCCGCAAAACGGCACCGGGGCGGCGGTGGCTCGAGAGCTTGCCGCCCGGAGAAACGCGCGGCGTATCTATTTTTTGGACCTAGCGGCAGGTCCGGGTGTCGGTTGGCATTGCCCAAAATTCGTGATCACCTTGTCGGGCTGGTATTGCTGCCAAACCATGCCCAGGGATGATCGATCGATGCCGAGACTGACTGCGCCGACGTCACCGCTTATCGCGACGTTGCTGATCGATACGTTGCCGAAGCTGTAATTCTGTTCACCCTCTTGTGCCTGCAAGGTTTTTACGTTGTCATCGAATATGATCGTGATCGGCTGGCTCTGAGAGGGCGGCTGGCCGCCAACATTGATCAGCACGCAGCTAAGCTGCTGCGGAGAAGCAACCGCCTCGGAGGGCCACGCTGACGTTGTCGCAAGTGCGGCAACAAAGGCAGCCATGATAATTCGAGCTTGCCGTACATTCATCCTCATCTTGCTTTTGCTTATGTGCGTGGCTGCGGCCAAATACATTGACTTAAGTCAATGAGGCCGGGAGTGACGTTCGGGATGAATGAACTTCACGCTCGAACATAGTGGGGGCCGAAAGGCGGCCCGGAATCACCCCGCTGAAGGTCCTTGCAGGGAATTACGGCGCCATCGATGGCGCTGTAGCGACGATTGCCATCGTTGCCGGCATCAGTGAGCGCGGATTTGGCGACGATGCTTCTGTTGACCCTGGGGCTGGCAACCCTTTTTGACTGACGGCTTCGTGATGGCGACGAAGTCCGGATTGCATCGGGCAACCAGCCGCCAACATCATGATAGCGCGATGCCAGTCGTCAACAACAGCGAATAGACCAGACAGAGCAAGGCGGCCATAGGCGTCAGCGGCAGCAACCTGACGGGGTTTTCCTGCTTGAGCACGCCCCGCGCGATTACAGTGGCGAATGGCATTGTCAGAAGCGGCAACAGCACCCATGCGCTTAAGCCCCATTTCAGCCAAAACCAGAATGGAATGAGGTAGATGAACGCTGAGAGCAATCCGTATTCTATTCGACTCCAGGCGATGCCGAAACGGAGTGGTCCAGTGCGCCAGCCCTTCACCTGGTCAAAGGCGCGGTCCCTGATGTCGTCAATAATGAGGATGTTGACCGCGAACGCGCCTAGCGGCATCCCAACCAAAAAGGCTCGTAGCGGCATGTGATAAAGTAGGAGATCCCAGCTCGACGATAGCTGGCTATGCGATGCCATCTGCACGTAATAGGCGGCGGCCGGTGCGAGCACGCCAAACATGAAGAAGAAGTGGATGTCGGAAAGGCCGTGTTTGGCGAAAGGGAATGGACCGGATGAATAGATGAGGCTCCCGATCATGCCAAGCAAGCCAATTGCGATGACGGGCGTTCCAGCAACCTCCAGCAGGTAGGGGCCGGTCAGTGCCGCAAACCCGAAGCAAATCGCGATGGCCCATCGCATGTCGCTTAACGTGAGCGTTCCATCTCTGAGGGCTTCGAGCAATTCGGGATGCTCGTCGACCGTGGGATGCCGCACAACAAGCTGGTAATTATCGGCGAAAAGGCCGCCGATATGAATGAGCCAGCTCGCGGCAAATCCTATCAGCGCTGGAATAAACGCGAAGACGTGATCGTGAATCGCCAGCCCCATGGCCACAAAGACCGGCGCAGCGGCGGTCGGCAGCGAGTGCCCGGGATAAACCAACCAATGAATCCAGAGATCACGCCGCGAAGGCTTGGAGGCGTCGAGCATGGGCCCTCACGACGAAGCGAAAGAGCGCAATTATTCCGCAGCTATAATCGGGTGCCCCCTGCAAGTCTACCGTTTGCCGTTGGCACGCTCGGCTTTGTTGCTTTGAGCCGGTCGTGACGGTACTCGCAGCGCCGAACTTAACGCCCGGGCCGCCTCGGCTATCGCTTCGCGGTGCGTTTCGTCTTCAAATGGCATGGCTGAAACGGTTTGTGTCAGATCGCGCAGGATGTCGGCAAAAAGGCCATAGTTGATGTGCATGTGCACTGATTTGCGCTCATTTTCGGTGCCGCGATGGTATAACGTGAGCGCAATACCCGTCTCGTCCAAATGTGCTTCGAAGCCCGAAGATCGCTCGAATGTGCCTACGTAGAATTTGTCTGGGTATTCGAGCGCAATCTCGGCTTTGTCTACGATCGGTTTCATCATTGCTGAGCCTGAGCCAACTCCCTCGTCTTCCTAAGTCAATGAACGGCTAAGCCAGCAGAGATCTTGAGGTAAATCAAAATCCGCAATTTACTGCTTGGAATCCTTTCTGTCCGGCCGCTCGCGTTCGCGCAAATACTCATCGGAAGTGCGCACGTTCGGTCGTGGTGGGGCGCCATGAGGATCGAAGTCCTGTTCGGTCACAGCGGCGATGCGACAGTCATCGCACATCTTAAGCAGGTCGAGGCGGCGCGAATCGCTGGCATACATCCAATGCCGTCCGGCAAGTTGGGTGATCACGCGCTCGACAGTGCTCCTGACACCGAACGGATTGCCGCATCTGATGCAGCTGAAAGGCTCTTCTTCCTTGAGGATGCGTGGTGGCGCCGTTGCGGCGTCAAAATCGACACGCGCGATCAACGTGATGACCTTTTCCGGGCAAGTCGCCTTGCAAAGGCCGCACTGCACGCAAGAATTTTCGGTAAAGCGCAACAGGGGCCGTTCCGGATCGTCACTCAAGGCGCCGGTCGGACACGCGGCGACGCAGGCTAGGCACAACGTGCAGCCAGGCGCGTCGATTTCGACCGCGCCGAACGGCGCACCCGCTGGTAGCACCACGCTATGCGTCGGCGTCGGCGCTGCGTCATGGAGGGCGCGAAGCGCAAGTTGCAACACTTCGCGCTTCAGCCCGACGGGCATAAAGCTCGCCGGCCTTGCCGTCGGTACGTGCGGATCGATCTCGCGTAGCGCACCGCCGAGCGCATCCGGATCGTCGGTTTCAATAATCCCCAGCGAGCCGTAGCCGAGGGCGCCGAGGATAGGCTGGACAAGCGCAACAGTCTCCCGCAGCCCAGCAAGATCATGACGCGGTTTGGCTCTGACCAATAAGCGCACATCGCTTGTCCCGTAAGCGAACGCTGCAGCGATGGCTTCGATCCCGATTTGCGTCATCTCATTGAGAACAAGCGGCAGCACGTTGGCCGGCAGTCCAGCACCATGCCGGGCAAGCGCATCGATCAGATCGCTGCCATGCTCGCCGTCATGTAGCAGCAGAACGGGATTCGTGCCGCCGGCTTCCCGATAGACCGTCAACATCGCGCGCAATTTGCGCATAAGCGCATCGGCCGGCGGCAACGCGTAAGCAGCGGCGCCAGTCGGGCAGGCGGCGGCGCATTGACCGCAGCCGGCACAGAGGTAAGGATCAATGGCGACGTGATCGCCTGCTGACGCAATAGCGCCGGTGGGGCATAGATCGAGGCAGCGGCGGCAGCCTACGATGCGTGAGCGGGAATGGGCGCACAGGCTTTCCGTAAGGGTGACATAGCGCGGCTTGTCGAAAGTGCCGACCAAGTCACGTGCCTTGAAGGCCGCACGCAGAACAGCGGCCGGATTACCCGGATCGGCGCGTACATAACCGTCGCGAAGGTCAAGCGCTGGAAACAACGGCGTGTTTCCTGAAACGTCAAGAATGATATCGCACTGCAGTTCCACGCTGCCCCGGCCGGATTCGAAATCGAGTTGGGTACGCGATGACGGCGCCGCCAGGACGAAGTCGTCCACAGTCACTTTGAATACACCGAGATGCCCGGACGCTGAGCAGATCTGGCCTTTTGCAATAGGAAAGTCGTTGACGCGGCGCGGTACAATGTCGGCAGCTCTGCTGAGCAGGACTGTGACATCGAGGCGCTCCTTAAGAAGCAAACCCGCCTCGATGGCTTGCTCATCGCGGCCGTAGATAAGAACGCGGCCGTCGCTCGACAAGCGGACGAAGCCGACTTCAGGTTCGGCCTCGCTGGCGGCCACGATCAGCGCCGCCATTTTGGCGCCAGCGTCACAAGCCTCGTTTGACCAGCCAGCGGTCTCGCGAAGATTGACGAAACGAGCCGCACTGCCTGTTTGCCGGGTTACAGCGGCAAACTGCGGTGCCTCCTGCGTGCAGGCGACGAGAAGCGGAGTGCCGCTCTCCGCGGCCTGACGAAAAAGCTCGATTTCGGCGCGACACAGTTGCCGTGCAGTCTTGACGTCAGCGCCGCGGCAGTTGCGACGTACAGTATCGGCGTCGAGCGGCATTGTCCCGTCGCAGGAGCAAAGCAGGATTTGTTTTGGATCTTGGGTCATCGATTTTATCCCGCCAGATAGTGCTCGCCGTCGGCTTGATAAAACTTGATAATAATCAAAGATACGATGGGACGCCCTGATAAACAAAGGTGCATCAACAGACTGCGCTCGAACATGATCCGCCGGCGCGCCATGAGTGATTCCGAGACATCTATTGAGAGATTTCTCTTGCGCTGGTCTCGTCGTAAGCGCGCGACAGAGTGTGGCGCCGACGCCGCGTCGAACGACAGGCCTCCCGTCTTCAATCCCGCGAGCCTGCCGCCGATCGAATCAATCCAGGCGGCAAGCGACGTTCGCGCCTTTCTGGCGCCCGGCGTTCCGTTGGACCTGGCACGAACGGCCCTCCGGCGCGCCTGGGTCATTGATCCGACGATCCGAGATTTTATCGGCATTGCCGACAACCAGTGGGATTTCATGAAGCCGGATGAAATTCCCGGATTTGGTCCTGTTGATCTGACGCCCGACCTGCGACGGCTGATATCCGCGCTGATCGGCGATGATCCGCAACATGGATCGCCGCCGCAGACCGGTTCGCAAGCCAGCCACGCTTCTGAAAATCGCGATGATATTATACGCAGCAGTCTGGATAACGAGGCCGATATGGCTGCAGCAAAGCCGACAAGACAGCTTTAGCTAGTGTGGCGGTTCAGAAGTCCGCATCATTCCTGCCGTGAACCTCGTCATGCGGACTTCTGAACCAAAGCCACACTAGATCAATAAGTTGCTAGTATCCTTCGAATCCGAAGTTCGCAAACGAAGTTCGCAAACGAGGGTACCGCATAATGATGCGAACTTCGGAATCGGGACACTAGGTAGATTCCCTTAGGTGACCGTCGATGACACGCGCATACAATATTTAAAAAAGCCGGGTTTGGGCCATGGATATGCAGCCAACGGTGCACTCGGGTCGATCCGCGATCGCCGGCGACGAGATCGAGTGCGCCCGTGCCCGGGAATATGCGTTGCTTGCGGTTTTGCTCGCCAAGGCGCCCGATGCCGGTTTGCTGAGGCAGCTTGCGCTGCTGGAAGCCGACGAATCTCTCCTCGGGTTTGCGCACAGGCAACTTGCCGTCGCCGCGGCAAATGCGCGGCCCGAAAAAGTCGAACGCGAGTTTTTCGATCTGTTCGTCGGTGTCGGCCGTGGTGTTCTTCTACCTTACGGTTCTTACTATCTTGCCGGTGCCTTGCATGATCGGCCGTTGGCGCGGCTGCGCGCCGACCTGTCGCGGCTCGGGATTGCGCCTGTGCGGGTCTGCGGGGAGCCTGAAGATCACGCCGCGATCCTGTGCGAGATCATGGCGTCATTAATTGATGGACGCTTCGACACGCCGGCCAGCGCGGATCGCGAGATATTCGGCAGCCATGTTGCCCCGTGGCTTGGCCGGTTTTTCGCGGATCTCGAACAGGCGCCGGCGGCGCAGTTCTATCGGTGCGTTGGCCTCGTGGGGCGATGTTTCGTGTCTATCGAAGGCCAAGCCTTCAAATTCGCAGCATAGGGAGACCGTCGGGATGAAAAGGTCGACGCAGACCAAGGCGACGATCAGGAAAGCGACGCGGCGGCGCGACGTTTTGCTCGCGCTCGGCGCCGGCGCCGGAGCAGCCGCCGTTCCTCGGCTTGCCATCCAAGCGGCGGATGCCGTCCACAAGGACGACAAGCTCAAGGCGCTCTACCAGCCGAACTCGCGTGAAGTCCAGGCCTATTACCGCGTCAATCGTTACCCAAAATGAGAGGTTGCGGTGCTGATCAAGCGAGACGAGCGTCGTTCGCGTAAAGTCGCCTCTATCACCCAAGCGGCTTCGGCGGGTCTTGATCGGCGAACGTTCCTGCGCCGCTCAGGCGTTGGCGGGCTAACGACACTCGGTGCTCTTTCGCTTGGTGCGCTGCGCAAGGCCGATGCTGGCCCACCGCCGCCTGCCGGAGCTGAAGTTGCGATCCGCAAGAGCATCTGCACGCATTGTTCAGTTGGTTGCACCGTTTTGGCCGAGGTCGCCAACGAGGTCTGGATCGGCCAGGAGCCGGCGTGGGATAGCCCGATAAATCGCGGCTCGTTCTGCGCCAAGGGTGCGGCGGTGCGCGAACTGGTTAGTGGCGAGCGTCGCCTCAAATATCCGATGAAGATCGTTGATGGGCAGTGGATGCGGATATCGTGGAACCAAGCCATCACAGAAATCGGCGACAAGCTTCTGGACATTCGTCAGAAGTCGGGACCGGACGCCGCCTATTGGCTCGGCTCGGCCAAGATGACCAATGAGGGTGCTTACTTGCTCCGTAAATTCGCTGCTCTGTGGGGCAGCAACAACGTCGACCATCAAGCCCGAATCTGCCATTCGACGACGGTCACCGGCGTTGCCAATACCTGGGGCTACGGCGCCATGACCAACAGCTACAATGATATCCGCAACTCAAAAACCATCCTCATCTGGGGCGGCAACCCGGCGCGGGCGCATCCGGTATCGCTACAGCATATTCTGGAAGGTGCTGAGCTCAATCGAGCAAATCTGATCGTGGTCGATCCACGGCTCACGCGCACGGCAGCGCACGCGAGCGAATATGTCCGGTTGCGTCCCGGCACCGACATCCCGGTGTTCTACGGGATGATGTGGCACATCCTGCAGAACGGCTGGGAGGATAAGGAATTCATCGCGCAACGCGTTTATGGTTTCGACGACGTACGCAGGGAGATCGAAAAGTGGGCGCCGCAAGAGGTCGAGCGCGTCAGCGGCGTCCCGGGCGAGCAACTCAAGCGCGTGGCGCAGATGTTCGCGACGCAGAAGCCGGCAACGCTAATCTGGTGCATGGGGGTCACCCAGCACAGCGTCGGCACGGCTAATGTTCGCGCTGCCGCCATCGCGCTCTTGCTCACCGGCAATGTCGGCGGCACCGGCATGGGAGCCAACATTTTCCGCGGCCATGACAATGTCCAGGGAGCGACCGATTGCGGCCTCGACGTTACCTCGCTGCCTTTCTACTACGGTTTGACCGAGGCGGCGTGGCGCCATTGGGCACGCGTCTGGCAGGTCGATTACGGCTGGCTGCAATCGCGCTTTGACTCCAAGCAGAACATGGAAACCCCGGGCCTGCCGATCAGCCGTTGGTTCGACGCCGTGCTCTTGCCTAAGGCGCAAGTGGATCAAAAGGATAATGTGCGCGCCCTGTGGGTTACGGGCTTCGGCAGCAACGCAATCGGTCGTATCCCCGAAGCGATGAAGGGCATGGCCAGGCTCGACCTACTGGTAGTGGTCGATCCGCATCCAACCACCTGGGCGTCGCTGTCAGTGGAGGCCGGCCGCAAGAACGGCACCTATCTGCTGCCGGCCTGCACCCAGTTCGAAAGCTCCGGCTCGCGTGTGGCCTCGAATCGCTCGATCCAATGGGGTGAGCGGATTGTACCGCCGCTGTTCGAGGCCAAGGATGACTATCAGATCATTTATCTAATGGCGAAGAAGTTCGGCTTTGCCGACGTGCTGTTCAAGAACATCCCGGTCGAAGGCGATAGGCCCGTACCCGAGGACATTTTGCGCGAGATAAACCGCGGCGGATGGAGCACGGGTTATACCGGGCAATCGCCTGAACGGATCAAGTTACATATGGCAAACCAGAAGGATTTCGATTTGGTGACACTGCGCGCCACCGACGGGCCGTGCAAGGGCGACTATTACGGGCTGCCGTGGCCATGCTGGGGAAAGCCCGCGCTCAAACATCCTGGTTCGCCAAATCTGTACGATACGAGCCGGCACGTTATGGATGGCGGCGGCACTTTCCGCGCCCGCTTTGGCGTCCAATATGGTGGCGTGAATCTGCTCGCCGAAGGTTCGTATTCGAGGGGATCTGAGATCAAGGACGGCTATCCTGAATTCACTTATGCGGTCCTCAAAAAACTGGGTTGGGACGGCGAACTCACCAGCGAGGAGCTGGTGACCATCCAGACGATCGGCGGCGCCAACACAGACACTGTGTCGTGGTCGACCGATTTGTCTGGAGGCATCGTCCGCGTCGCGCTCAGGCATGGCTGCGTGCCTTACGGCAACGCCAAAGCGCGCATGAACGCGTTCGGCTTGCCGGATCCGATTCCGGTGCATCGCGAACCGATCAACACGCCGCGTCCGGAACTTGTCAGTCAATATTCGACCTACCCGGACGCCAAGCAGTTTCGTCTGCCCAATATCGGATTTTCGCTGCAGAAGGCAGCCGTCGATAAAGGACTCAGCCGGGCTTTTCCATTGGTGTTCACCACAGGCCGCATCGTCGAATTTGAGGGCAGCGGCGAAGAGACGCGCTCCAATAAATGGCTCGCGGAGTTGCAGCAGGAAATGTTCGCCGAGATCAATCCGGCGGACGCCGCCGCACGCGGCATCGAGGATGGCGCTTGGATTTGGGTAAGCGGGCCTAACGCCAAGGCCAAAGTCAAGGCGCTGGTGACTGGGCGCGTCGCAAAGGGCGTGGTCTGGATGCCATATCACTTCGGCGGCTGGTTCGACGGCAAGGATTTGCGCGCCAATTATCCGGCAGGCACGGATCCGATCGTGCTCGGCGAAAGCGCCAATACGCTCACGACTTACGGCTACGATCCCGCAACGGGCATGCAGGAACCAAAGACAACATTGTGCCAGGTCAGCGCGGCTTGAGGAGAGCGATCATGGCGCGAATGAAATTCCTTTGCGATGCTGACCGTTGCATCGAATGCAACGCTTGCGTCACCGCCTGCAAGAATGAGAACGAGGTGCCGTGGGGCATCAACCGGCGCCGCGTCGTGACCATCAACGATGGGAAACCCGGCGAACGATCGGTTTCCATGGCATGCATGCATTGCACAGATGCGCCGTGCGCCGCCGTCTGCCCGGTGAACTGCTTCTACACGACAGACGATGGCGTCGTATTGCACAACAAGGACCTCTGTATCGGTTGCGGTTATTGCTTTTACGCATGTCCGTTCGGCGCGCCGCAATATCCTCGCGTCGGCGCGTTTGGTTCACGTGGCAAGATGGATAAATGCACCTTCTGCGCAGGCGGACCAGAGCCGAATAATTCCGAAATCGAATACGAAAAATACGGCGCCAACAGGCTGGCTCAGGGAAAACTGCCGATGTGCGCAGAAGTCTGCTCGACAAAAGCGTTGCTGGCGGGTGACGGCGATGTCGTCGAGGATATTTACGGAACTCGCGTGAAGGCGCGCGGCTACGGCTCCGGCGCCTGGGGATGGCAAACGGCATATGGTGAAGATGTGTCCACCTAAAGCGGTGTGCCGTGCCCCCGGAAAACCGCGTTCGAGAAAGTAGGGAGGGCTGCGTTATGATATTTTCACTCGCACGGGCTCGCCTCATTTTTTCTGTTTTTGCGCTTGTCGTATTCTCCGCTGTCGCGTCGGCCGCCGCCCAAACGACAAATGCGGTCGATCCAAATGCACAAGCCGTCAAAGAGCGCGACCTGCTGCAGCAACACTATTTGATCCGAGGGCTTGGCACTATTCCGGACACAAGCTCCTATGTCATCGAACAGCCGTTCGGCCGCCTTTGGCGGGTGGTGCACGAAGTATGGTTGCATTGGATCGGCGGCATCGTGATTTTCGGCGTGATCGCGCTGTTGCTCGCGTTCTATTTCATTCGAGGACCGCTGAGAATCGAAGGTGGGCGCTCGGGAAA
This sequence comes from Xanthobacteraceae bacterium, assembly GCA_030041005.1. Lineage (GTDB taxonomy): Bacteria > Pseudomonadota > Alphaproteobacteria > Rhizobiales > Xanthobacteraceae > BOG-931. The sequence continues at coordinate 123,561 of JASHOR010000041.1, read as the reverse complement.
GATGATCCCCCGCTTTAACGGCCTCGAGCGCGCTCTGCACTGGATCATAGCGGTATCGTTTGCGATCCTTACACTGACAGGCCTGAATATCACCTTCGGAAGGGAATTGTTGTTGCCGCTCATCGGCCCAGAAGCATTTTCCCGATGGTCAATCATGGCAAAATATGCCCACGATTACTCGAGCGTTCCATTCGTTCTTGGTATTGTGAGTTTGCTGATCTTATGGGCAAAGGAGAATCTGCCAACCGGCGTCGACATAAGATGGTTCAAGGAAGGAGGCGGTATGGTCGGCAACAGACACCCGCCCGCATGGAAGTTCAATGGCGGGCAAAAGGTGTTGTTTTGGGTTAGTGTCCTTGGCACCATAGGTCTTGCCGCTTCTGGTTTGTTTCTTCTGTTCCCATTCTATTGGACAAATATAATGGGTATGCAGATCGCTCAAGTTGTCCACTCTTTGATTGCCATTGCCTTCGTCGGAACGATAATCGCTCACATCTATATCGGCGCTTTGGGAATGGAGGGCGGATGGGACGCTATGGCGAGCGGCGACGTCGATCTCAACTGGGCCAAGCAACATCATTCACTGTGGGCGGAAGAGGAGCTCAAGCGAGGATCTGACGCGGTTTCGCCGCCTTAAGCGGCGGCGGCTCCGTACCGGCCGGCATCATTATGCAACCACCAGGCCAGTGCGCGCCTGAGTTCTATTGAGAATAGGCACAAATAGCCGGTTCACCGTAGGAATCGCGAAAATCGACAAAGAACCATTGCCACGACCGCCGAGGCGTGCAGGTTGTTTTCTCTGTCATGATTGATGTGACGCGCCAACTCCAGGTCGTCTCGATGCGTGCGCTCTTGGCGGTGTAGGCCATGCCGGTGGGCTCTTGGAAGGCATTGAGCAAAAAATAGCCGCTTGCCATAAGAATTATGGTTGTAACACATGCGATCAGGAATGCGCGCATTTTTATACCCTGAATAAAAATAGGTCGTCCGCGGTCAGGACGTTTTGATTTGGATCAAAAACCACATGGACGCCCGCTTCGTGCGCGAGGAGCGCGCGGCGGGGAGCCGCCGGCAAAGCAGTGGTCTCTCAATGACGCGCCTCTGTCGTCATCTCGAAAGATGAGTTGGGGAAATGTTCGTTTATCAACCTTAGCAAATCGGTAGGCGGGCCTTTGACTTCTGAACGTCTCCATCCGACGTCGAAACAAACTATTGAGTAATTTCGATCGTCGTTCTGCTGTCGGCGAAATTGAGCCTCGTAGCCGAGAGGCGCGATTAGCTCAGTCAGCTGCGATGGTGAAAACGAGCCAAGCTCCGTCCTAATCTCGAGCATGGCCCGTTGTTCGCGAGCGATGTGCATGTCAACCCATCTGAGAGTCCAGAGCGTGACAACGCCAAGTAACGTCGCCGCAATGCCAAGACCGAGCTGACCGCCTCCAAAACACAGTCCGACCACCGTAATCAGCCAGAGGGTTGCCGCCGTGGTTACGCCGATGATCAGATCGCCGCGCCTTAGAATGGCGCCACCGCCGATGAACCCAACGCCCGTGAGAACGCCGAGCGGTAAGCGCATTATATCCATGACGCCAAAGGAATCTGCCGTTTTGCCGCCGACCGGAAGTAGAATATTCGCCTGAATCATTGCGACTGACGCGGCCAAGCCAACGAGCATTGTTGTTCTAAGGCCGGCGGCTTCGCCGCGGACGCCTCGGTTGAACCCGATGATGCCACCGGCAATCATCGTGAGAGCAAGCCGAAGTGCGATGTTTTCCCAACTCGGGTGTAGAGGCATGGCCAATATCGACCGGTCTTAGGAAGGGCTACTAGTGCTTTCCCTGGAACAGGAACATTGATTTGGATCAACGCTGTAATCTTTGGATCGGTTCGAAATAATTTGGGACATTTGTCGGCCAAAGATGGCAGGCGTTCGCACGCTGCTGCCATTTCGCGCGAAATAATGGGTGTGTTCGGGGTGCGCAGGTGAGCGACTGCTGCTCCGTATCTGGCAGAACTCGCGCTTGTCGCTCGTGTCGGCTAGAAAGCAGATCTGTGGACGCAGATGCGACGGTAAAAGGGGATGTGTGAAAGTGGTAACACAACCATCGAAGTCCGATCGGGCCAATTCCCTAATTCGGCATGACATGGACCGCGTCCACCGCGATCTCTACTCCGATCGACCTCCCGACTTCGATATTCATCATGCGCGTCTGCGGTGCCAAAAGATACCCTCGGAGCGGAAAGCCGCAATCGATACCGACCGTGACAAGCGGATTTTGACTGCGCAGCGACGTGATGCGGCCATCGAGCCGATTGACCGCGGGTGAGGGGAAATTGCCGGATCGAGGCGGGCCAAGTATCACCTGTTCGCCTCTGATAGCCAGGCGAACCGTATCCCCCATCGTGGCAGTGTCGGTCGGCACTGACGCATACAGTTTTCGGTCGCCTATAGCGATCGTGGCAATCTCGCCCGCTGCACCCACGACGCGAGCGCCAAGAATATTTTCAAAGCCGACGAAACGCGCGACAAAGGAGTTGGCAGGTCTCGCATATACATCCTTTGCTGGGCCGGCCTGGACGATGGCGCCATCCCGCAGCACCGCGATTCGATCAGCGAGCACCGTAGCGTCCGCGTGATCATGTGTAACGAAAATTGCCGGGGTCGACAGAGTGCGCAGAAAAGAGCGCAATTCTTCGCGCAATTGATCGCGGATTTGATTATCAAGCGCAGCGAAAGGCTCGTCGAACAGGAAAAGATCCGGCGAACTCGCGAGAGCGCGGGCCAGAGCTACACGTTGCTGCTCGCCAGGGCTCAAATCTTCGGGCCAGCATTGCATCAAACGCGAAAGGCCGAGGTATGCAAGCAGCCCAGCGTCGTTGCGAGGTAACGAGGAGGGCTTATCGGTTTTGGCGCCCTTGACGTTGGACCGGCGAGCGATCACGATATTCTGCGCGACCGTGAGGTGCGGAAAGAGGCCGAAATTCTGCACGACGAAGGCAACATTACGCCGCTCAGGCGCCAATCCCGTCACATCGTGGCCGTCGATCAGCACGCGACCGCTGTCGGGCCTATGAAAGCCAGCGATCGTCTCCAGCGTGACCGATTTGCCGGCACCGTTAGGCCCGAGGATTACGAGTATCTCGCCGCTGGAGACGGCGAGATTTAGATTTTGCAGCCGGAAGGTGCCGAGGGTCAGCGTCAGCGTCTCGACAGCAATTCCGTCGCTCATCGGCTCTCTCGCGATGGCCCGCCGTGCGATACCGCACGCAGAAGCAGGAACAATACGAGCGAGACAACAAGCAGCAGTACCGAAGCACCCGCGGCCTGATCCAGGCCGAAACGGAGGAACAACTCGTAGATTTTGACCGGCGCCGTCATCGGGTAGTAGGCGAGGATGACCACCGCGCCAAATTCGCTGATCGAGCGGGCGTATGTGAGGGTGACGCCGGTCATGATGCTGCGCCGCGCCAACGGCAGCGTGATCTGCGCGAAGGTTCGCCATGGACCGAGGCCGAGCGTGCGTGCGATTTTTTCCAGCCGCGGATCTACCGCCTCAAAGCCGATGCGCGCCGCGTTCACCGTATAAGGCGCCGAGACAAACAGCATCGCCGCGACGATGCCAGCGAGCGTCCCCCAGAATTTCAGCCCGACCAGCGCTTGCAAGGGCGCGCCCAGTACGCCCTGGCGGCCAAGCACCATCAGAAGGGCGATGCCGGCAACGGTGTGGGGCACCGCAAGCGGTAGATCGACCAAAGCTGCAACCACGCCTTTCCCTGGGAATGTGGTGCGCGCCAAGCCGTAGGCCAACGGCACGCCGGCCAATGCAGAGAGCGCGGCCGAGAGAAACGCTCCTTCGAGGCTGAGCGCGATGGCGTCGCGCACGTCGCCCATCCGGGCAACGCCTGCCAAGCTCTGTCCCGATTGCGAGAGTGCGAGCGCCATCAGCGGGGCAACAAGAAAGGCGACCAAGATGGTGCCGAGAAACCAGCACAGCAGATAAAGGCCGCGCGAATGGCCTTGCCCGCCGCTACCCCAACGTGCTGTAGGATGCGTCAACATCAAGGCAAGGTCAGGCTGCCAGTCTGCCGCTCAAGAGCCCGGCCACGGCTCAACCAGCTTCTTAAGGTCGGCCGGCATTGCCTCGACATGCACCGCGAAGGCCGGGCTGAACTCGCCGAAACCGTTCTCTTTCATCACCGCCTGGCCCTGCGGTCCGAGCAGCAGGGCGACGTATTTCTCTGCCAGCCTTGCATTCCTGCTGCCGTTGACCACGGTGAGGGCATAGACGATCGGCTTGCCGGCAAGATCGCCGTTTTTGGTGTGAGCAACGCCTTGCCGATAATAGGCCGCTTGCGCCGGATCGCTGAGGTCGATCTTGGCCGGCAGGCCGATGAATTTCAGATGATGCTGCAAGGCGTCGGAGTGGTAGATCGCCAGATAGTCGATCTGTCCGAGTTGCAGCGCCGAAATCAACGCGGTTTCGGTGTCGCGCATATTCGCGAGTGGCGCGTTCGCCAGCACCTTCCGCTCCAGCCCCGATACGCCGTAGTACTTCTCCGCGAGGTTAAGCATCTGCACCGTCTGGTAGCCGGAGGGATCGGTGTCCGGATTAGAGCGGCCGATTTCGACGCCCGGACGCGCAAGCACCTTGTACCAATTCTGCGCGTTGATCTCGCCCGCGTATTTACTCTTGTCAGTATAGACGAAGGTAATCGCGTTGCGCGCAAAGCCTGCATACCACGACGCGTGGGGCTGACTGCCGAACAGGTACTTGGGAATCACATTGTAGTCGGCGACCGCGAGCAGATCGGCATCCTGGTGCAGCTCGGTAATCCTTTTCGCCATCATTACGCTGCCGCCGTACTGCGGCTGCACGGTCACGGTCGGATTTTGCTTCTCAAACAGCGCATTGACCTGCTTGAACGGCACCGCCAGCGTGCCGGCAGCGAATATCGTCAATGCGGTTGGTTCGGCTGTCTGGGCTCCGGAAACCGCAATTAATGCACCGATAAGAAAGCCGCATGTGCCGAGTACAAGTCGTGCCGGAAAGATCATGATTTTCCTCTTGTGGGAAGGCCGGCGAATTTACCATCGAAATCCTTTACCCACCATGCTTCCAATCGAATACCACAGCGGCCTCTATAGTACGATAGGAAGTATCTTCATCACTGATGTGAGATCTGCTTTTGTCGCGCTCTGACGCAATGCTATTGAACAAGCGCCTGTTATCCGTGCGTCAGTCAACCGTCCGGTTTTCCTGACAGCCGCCGCCATGCCTTGTGAAGGATATCGTGCAAAGATCGGCAAGCAGCCGGATTGAGGAACAATGCCGTGATCCTGACGATCCGGGCGCAAATCCTCCTGGTCTCTTTCAGCTTCCTGGTACCGCTTTCGCTATGGGCGCTCGGCTTGCTCGGCACCTTAATAGACTTTAACAGCGTCCTCATTTTTGTCGCAGTATTTTTTGGTTCAGTTGTCGTCGGCGCCGCCGGGTTTGGCTCCGCGGCCGTTGCCGGCGCAATTATGTTGTTTTTCTTTGTTCCCGTGTCTGCGGTGCCCATACTGATCGCCGCAAGTTTCACGACCCAACTGATCAGTCTTGGTCAACTCTGGCACATGTTGCGTTGGCGGGGAGCGCTGCCGCTCCTGGTTGGTGGTTTCGTCGGAATTCCGATCGGTGTGCTGATATTGCAAACCATAAAACCCGATGCGTTCCAGATTGCGTTCGGCTTATTTCTCCTGTCTTGGAGCGGCTATCTTCTTACGCGTCCCCATCTTCAACTTCCGAGACCGAGCGTTCTGGCGGATGTACTTGCGGGGGCGACAGGTGGAATAACCGGTGGAGCAATCGCCTTTCCGGGAGCGTTCCCGGCAATTTGGTGCGCGATTACGCGGAAGACGAAGGAAGAGCAGCGCGGGACGATCCAGGCATTTATCCTGGTCATGCAGTTTTGCACATTGACCTACTTGATCATGAAGGGACTGGTCGGTAGCGGCTTTGTAGCAGACTATTTCAAGATGCTTCCTGCGATTACGCTTGGTACTTTTGCGGGTGTTCACATTTTTACAAGAGTGAATGAGGCTTCATTTCGTCGGTTGATATTGGTTTTGCTTCTGATCGCCGGAACGGCGCACATCCTTGCGGTCGTTTTACCTCATCTTGAGGCGAGCGTTCGATAAGTGATAATCGCGCCGCAATAAAGACTTCGGTTGCCATCACAAGCTTGATCAGTCTCACGCGCGGACGCCGCGCGGTGGAATCGGCGCGGACGACGCAGGGAACGTTTCGCGCAAGTGAGCGGGGCAAGCGGCACAACGTTGGTCCCGTGTAATCCGATATCATCTGTATTGTCCGTCGCTACGCTGCCGCAATCCAGCGGGCGATCGCGGGCCAAACCTCGTGCAAGGTGCGCGAGCCCATGAACAGGCCGATATGGCCGCCCGGCGCCAATTTCTTTTCAATCTTGCGCTCCGGGGTACCGAGATATTTCTCGGCGTCGAAGACCTGTTCCGTCGCAGTGATGTCGTCCGTGGCACCGGCGAGAAGATAGACCGGGCAGGTAATGTCCTTCAAATTGAGCGGCCGACCGAGCCCCACGAAGGTGCCCTTGGCCAGGCGATTTTCCTTGAATAATTGCTGAACAACTTGCAGATACCAGCGGCCGGGCAGGTCGATGGGATTTCCATACCAGCTTTCGAATGCTTCTTTCTTGGCCAGATATTTCGGGTCATCGATGTGCTCATAGAGATCGATATGATCTGCGAAATAATGCTGCTCGGGGTGCATGTTCTTCCAACCCTGCAGCATGAACTTGCCCAGCATCAAGCCGCCGCCGAGCGCCACCAGTTCTTCGTAAAATGAGATCGGCGAAGCGTGCACCATTTTCTTGACGGGCCCGTTGCCGGCATCGGTGTCGATGGGCGCACCGGCCAGCACCAGGGATCGTACCTTCTGCGGAAAGCGTGCCGCCACCATGGCCGCCATCCAGCCGCCCTGACACAGTCCGATAATGTTGACGCATCCACCCAGGTCGTCGATCACCGCCACCATTTCCGCCAAATAATTGTCGATGTCGAAATTACTCATGTCCGCGGTGGCTGACTTCCAGTCGGTCAACGCAACGTGACCGAGGCCATTGGCGAGCAGCGTTTCGATCAGACTCTGGCCTTTTTGGTAATCCGCGATCACTGCGGTGTGACCAGCATAAGGCGCGTCGACGAGAGTTGGAATCCTTTCCGGCTTGCCGTATTCGCGCAGCAACATGGTGCGAAGGTCGAGCCGGATGGTGTTTGCCGTGGCTAGGTCGGGCCGCAGCTCGCCATGAATCTCGATTTCTTCCTCGACAAATTTGACGTTTTTGACGTAGAGCTCGACACCGCTCTCCATCAACGAAGCGGCCATCGCCATCGGCCAGAACGCCGGAACGCTTACCAGTGAAAATTGGGAACTCTTGACGCGGGGTTTCTTTGCCATGGTTCAGGCTCACTCGTGCCTCGCATTGCCAAGCGCGCCATCGACGCAATTCCGCCGCGGGCGGCGAAAAGCGGAGCATCCGGTTCCGTCATCCGTTGTCGATCGTTCGTTGTCAATTCGTGCCGCCTTGCGTGGCGCCGACCAGCCGCCGCGTATGGCGCACAATCATCAGATTCTCGTCGGTCGGTATCATCCAGGCCGAGGCTTTGCTGCCCTCCTTGGTGATGCGGGGGCCGCCCGCCTGGTTCGCGGCTTCGTCGATTTGCAGGCCGAGCCACGCCGATCGTTCGCAGACCCGGCGGCGAATTTCGGCTGCGTGTTCGCCGATACCGGCGGTGAACACCAGCACATCGAATCCTCCCAAGGCAGCGGCGAGCGATCCCAGTTCGCGGCAGACGCGATAGACGAACAGGTCCACGGCCTGGCGCGCATTCGGTGCGTCGCTCGACAGCAAAGTTTTCATGTCTTCGCTGATGCCGGAAACGCCGAGCAGTCCCGAAGATTGGTACAACAGGTCGCTGACCGCGTCCGCGCTCATGCCCTCTTGCTGCAGCAGATAAAGCATGACGCCGGGATCAAGGCTGCCGCAACGCCGGCTCATCACAAGGCCGTCGAGCGCCGTGAATCCCATCGTGGTGGCGACGCTTTGGCGCTGCCGCATCGCGCACATGCTGGCGCCGGCGCCGAGGTGGGCGACGACGACACGTCCGTCAGCGGCCGGCGTGCCCACGATCTCGGGCAGGACGCCGGCGATGTATTCGTAGGACAGTCCGTGAAAGCCGTAGCGCCGAATGCCCTTGTCGCTCAGTCGGCGCGGCAGCGCGAAGGTGGTCGCGACCTCCGGCTCAGTGTGGTGGAACGATGTATCGAAGCAGGCGACCTGCGGCAGCGTCGGATGCAGTTTCGATAGCGCTGCGATGGCGGTGAGGGGGTGCGGCTGGTGCAAGGGCGCCAGCGGCACAAGGCGCGTAAGTTCGGCGACGACATCTGCATCGATCCGCACAGGCCGCGTGTAGAGGGTGCCGCCATGGACGACGCGATGGCCTGCCGCGACCAAAACATGCTCGGGAAATTGCCGTTCGAGCCACTTCAACAGCGTCGCCAGCGCGTCCTCGTGCGTCGAGCCTGGTTCGAGAGTTTCGTTCGCGAGCGGCGCGCCGGCGTGGTCTTTGGCGGTGAAGTGCGGGCGCTGGCCGATGCCAGCAAACTGGCCCTCGCAGAGCAGCTCCTGGCGTGTCGGCCGTTGCCCACCGGGGAACAGCGAAAATTTCACGCTCGACGATCCGGCATTGAGTACGAGGATGACGCCGGTCAAAGTCCGTTCTCCTTCTGATAGCGCGCCAAGAGAAGCGCGACGGCGCACGAACCGAGCCGGGCGAGTGTCTTGTCGGCGCGGCTTGTCAAGATGATCGGTACGCGGGCGCCGAGCACGATGCCGGCGATCTCCGCTTTGGCCAGATATTCAAGCTGCTTGACCAGCATGTTGCCGCCTTCAAGATCGGGCACGACGAAGATATCGGCCTGTCCGGTGACCGGCGAGACGATGCCCTTGGTCTTGGCGGCTTCCGCCGAGACGGCATTGTCGAAGGCGAGGGGGCCGTCGAGGATGCCGCCGACGATCTGGCCGCGATCGGCCATTTTGCAGAGCGCTGCGGCGTCGATCGTCGATTTGATCTTGGAGGTGACGGTCTCAACCGCGGAAAGGATGGCGACCCTGGGCTGAACGAGCCCCAGAGCGTGCCCAAGTTCGATAGCGTTCTGCACGATGTCGACCTTGTCTTCGAGCGTCGGGTAGATGTTGATGGCGGCATCGGTGACGAACAGCAGCCGTGGATAATCCGGACAATCGATGACAAAGACGTGGCTCATGCGCCGGGCGGTGTGCAGTTTCTCTTCGCGCACGATCGCACTCATGAACTCGTCGGTATGCAGGCTGCCCTTCATCAGCGCGTCGACCTTGAGATCGCGGGCGAGTGCCGCGGCCTTTGCTGCGGCTTCGTGGCTGTGCTCGGTCGGCACGAGTTCATAACCGGCAAGGTCGACTCCGGCCTCATCCGCCGCGGCGCGAATTTTGGCCTCGGGTCCGACCAGGACGGGGACAATCAGCTTCTTGCTTGCGGCCTCGATGGCTCCCTGCAGCGACACCGCATCGACCGGATGCACGACGGCGGTGCGAAGCGGCGGGAGCGCTTGGGCCTGTCGTACCAGGTCCTGGTGGCGGCGGGGTGCGGTCTGTGGCATGGCTCGATCCTTGTCGCGAAGCCGGTTCGACGCGGGGATGGTCGGCACAAGGAATTTCCGCGGCAGACCAATTCTGCCTCGGCGGCACAGCGGTCGCGTCTCTCATAGCCGCAGTGCACAATCGATTTCCAGCAGGCGATCGTCTTTTTTGTCGCACGTTCCGGTTGGAAAAGCCGATCGATCTGCCCGAACAATTCGTATTGAGGCTGTCGCACCGCAGCGTTAACGCCGCCGTGACCTGCCGGCGGCGTGATTAAGCCGGAACTGAGGAGGCCGCAGCATAACTTCGGAATCGGGACACTAGGCGCAACCGGACGTGGCGAGCTCCGCGGTGCATGCTCGCAGTGGTGGCGCCGAGTCCGGCCGGCGACGGCCTGCTTAAGTACGACGCGGCGACGGCCGCCGCGGAAACCCCGACTCTGAATATAGCCACCCTCGACGTCCGCTCTTCTACGCGGCCGCGGCCAGCCGGCACGATCCACATTATTATTATGGGGCGACATGATTAATGTCATACCGAGACGGCCCCGCCGGTCCGCGTTGTTGATAAGTCAGCGGAAATGCGGGCCTGGCCGCCATTGGCCGCATGCTTTTCCTTCCCGTTAATCACGCGCGCTTACCTTGGGCCGAAGAGATCGGCGAGGGGGCTCGGGATGAAGGCCGTCGACACGGCCCGGCAATGGTGGAGGGTGGGCCGGCGGCGGACGCGGCAGCAATCGGGCTCGGAAAGCGAGCGGCTGGGCCGTGCCGCTGCGCCGGACGCGCCGTCTGCCGACATTGCTCCGTCTGTGCTCGCGCTTTTGGCGAGCGCTGTCGTGCTGTGCGCGGTCGTCGGTGTCGTGCTCACGCAATCGAGCGACCGCCGCTTCGCCATGGAGCGGCACGCCGCCTTGCAGCGGGCGCTCGACGGATTCCATACCGCGTTCGGCGACGTTGAGCGTTTCGATCGCGGCCAGCTTCGGCTGATTGAACGCCGTAGCGGATTGAAGGATCTGCGGTTCGGTCCGGATCCGGCGCTGGGCGACGGTCGCGAGATCCAGTCCTGGCAGGACGCTCGCGGACGCATCGTCGGATGGTTTTCCTGGGCCCCCGATCGCGGCTTCATCGTCGCCATGGACTGGCTGTGGGCGCTGGCCGGCGTGGCCGGACTTGCGCTCGGCTTGGGCGCGGTGATCGTCAGGCGAAAGGTGCGGCGGCTCGTGCGCGCATTGGCCCGCAGCGCCGAAGCCGCACGCAAGCTCGAAAACGAAGATGCGCTGACCGGACTTCCCAACCAGCGCCTCATGCTGGAGAGCCTCGACCGGCGATTGACCGAGTGGGCAGGGCAACGGCGCGGACAGGTGGCGTTCGCCGTCCTCGACCTTGAGGGCATTCATCAGCTCACCGAGGCGGTGGGACGCAATGGCAGCGACGCGGTCATTCGCACCGTTGCCGAACGACTGCGAGCGGCGTTGCCCGACGGTGCGCTGCTTGGCCGCTTGGAGGAAGACGAGTTCGCCGTGATCGCAGCGGGTGTCGACGCGGACCCGGGAGCGATGGTGGTCGAGCGATTGCGCGCAGCGTTGAGCGCGCCGGTGCCGGTCGGCGCGAGCGGCGCCGAGCAGCCGTGGCGGATCGGCGCGGCCATCGGGCTCGTGCAAGCGCCCGAGGACGGGACGACGGGCGAGGAATTGGCCCACCGCGCCACGCTGGCGCTGCGCACGGCCAAGCGCGAGGGGCGCAAAGGCGAGGGGTACGGTGTCGTGCGGCGCTTCGTGCCGCAGATCGAGACCGAGGATTCCGACCGGCGCTTTCTGCTGCGCGAATTGAAATCGGCGATTTGCGCGCAATCGTTCGAATTGCAGTACCAGCCGATTGTCGCCGCCGCGGGCAGTGCGATCGTCGGTGTCGAGGCGCTGCTGCGCTGGACGCACCCGGTGCGCGGCCCCATCGCGCCTGCGACCTTCATTCCGCTCGCGGAGCAGTGCGGGCTGATGAAAGAACTCGGCGAGTTCGTGCTGCGGCGGGCCTTGGCGGACGCGGCGCGCTGGCCGGCGCTGTTTGTCGCGGTCAACCTGTCGCCGCTGCAGATTCGCGATCCGCATATTGTCGAACTGGTCGGCGGCGTCATCGCGCAGGCCGGCATCGAACCCTCGCGGGTGGTGCTGGAAATGACCGAAGGGATTCTCATCGACGATCCTTCCGACACGCTCTCGCGTCTTGCCGCGTTGCGCGAACTCGGCGTTGGTCTGGCGCTCGACGATTTCGGCACCGGTTATTCCAGCTTGAGCTACCTGCAAAGATTCCCCTTCAGCCGGCTCAAGATCGACCGCGCCTTCGTCGCCGCGCTCGACGGCGCCGGCAATGCCGGCGCGATCATTCATTCGATCGTCGCGCTCGGCCACGCGCTTGGCATGATCGTGCTGGCGGAAGGCGTCGAGACCGACCAGCAGCGCGTGCTCCTGCGGCTTGCCGGCTGCGACGAGATGCAGGGCTTCCTGTTCGCCAGACCCAGTCCGGCGCCGGCCATCGAAAATATCCTGGCCGGGCAGGCCGTGCCCGCCGCCGCGACGGCCAGATCTGCCGCATCCGCATCCTGACAGCGTCGCGCCAGCGCATTATCCTTACGGGCGCATCGTTCACCCGCGCTCGTGGAGCGGATTTGACATTCGCCACCCCAAGCCACTCGCTCATCAAGCGAATGTCAAATCCAAAAGCTCCACGAGCACTTATATTTGCTGGTGGTCTTTTGATTCCAACATTCGCACGAGGACGTGCCGAAACGGGATGCGAATGTTGCAATCGGACCACGTGATGGGGCGCCGCATGATTGCCAACAGCCTTCCCGGTCTCGATTTCGGGCTCGGCAGCGACATCGACCTGCTGCGCGAGACGGTGCGCGACTTCGCCCAGGACAAGATTGCGCCGCTTGCCGCCGAGATCGATCGCAGCAACAGCTTTCCGCGCTCGCTGTGGGTGCAGCTCGGCGCGCTCGGGCTTCTCGGCATCACCGTGGAAGAGGAATTCGGCGGCGCCGCCATGGGCTATCTCGCCCATTGCGTGGCCATGGAGGAAGTGTCCCGCGCCAGCGCCGCGGTCGGCCTGTCCTACGGCGCGCATTCCAATCTGTGCGTCAATCAGATCCGAAGGAACGGCAATGCCGAACAGAAGCAGCGCTATCTGCCCCGGCTCATTTCCGGCGAGCATGTCGGCGCGCTGGCGATGTCGGAAGCGGAGGCCGGCTCCGACGTGGTGTCGATGCGCGCGCGCGCCGAGAAGAAGGGCGACCGCTTTCTTCTCAACGGCGCCAAAATGTGGATCACCAACGGGCCGGTCGCCGATACGCTCGTGGTTTACGCCAAGACCGATCCGGCTGCGGGCGCGCGCGGCATCACCGCGTTCATCGTCGAGAAGACATTTGCCGGCTTTGCGCCCGGCCAAAAGCTCGACAAGCTCGGCATGCGCGGCTCCGATACAAGCGAACTCGTCTTTCACGACTGCGAAGTGCCGGCCGAGAACGTGCTCGGCGGCGTCGGCAACGGCGTCAATGTCCTGATGTCGGGGCTCGATTACGAGCGCGCGGTGCTGGCGGCCGGGCCGCTCGGGGTGATGCAGTCCTGTCTCGACACCGTGGTTCCCTATCTGCATCAGCGCACCCAGTTCGGCCAGCCGATCGGACAATTTCAGCTCATGCAGGGCAAGCTTGCCGACATGTACGTGACGCTTTCCGCCGCCAAGGCCTACGTTTACGCCGTGGCGCGCGCCTGCGACCGCGGCGAGACCACGCGCGAAGACGCCGCCGGCGCCATTCTCTACGCCGCCGAGCGTGCCACCTGGATGGCGCTGGAAACCATTCAGTGTCTCGGCGGCAACGGCTACATCAACGACTACCCGGCCGGCCGGCTTCTGCGCGACGCCAAGCTCTACGAGATCGGCGCCGGAACGAGCGAAATCCGCCGCATGCTGATCGGCCGCGAGATTTTCGAAAAGACGCAGTGACATTTTATCCGCCACCGCGGAGCGAAGCGCAGCGGGGGAGGATGAAATAGATACCCGTTCTCGCGATGCGTTTTCTTCCCCTGCCCCCGCGAGCGGAGCGAGTGGTGGGGAGGGTCGCCGCGAATGAAATGAGCGGCGGGGTGGGTGGACGACCGCAAAGGACCTCCGATCTGAAAGTGCGCCGATCAAAAAGTGCCCCCCACCCCTGACCCCTCCCGCCCACGCGCGTAGCGCGTGGGCGGGAGGGGAAATTTGAAACTCGTTCTCGCGGCGCCGTTTCCTTTCCTTTCCTTTCCTTTCCTTTCACCTCACCCTGGAGGGGATCGGGAGGGGGTGGCAGCGGTCGAGAGTGCTCCTGCCATCGGCGATAAGGTTCACCCCACCCCGCGCGCCTTCGGCGCGCGACCCTCCCCCTCCAGGGGAGGGTGAAGCAATGCACTCTCGTTCTCGCGATGCGGTTTTTGTGCGCACCCGAGTCATCAGCAGGCAAAGCGCAAGACCTTCGCCGCACCTTCGATCGTCGTCAGATGAACCCGGCGGTGGACCAGCCGGATGCATCACGATCAGGCGCGGCGCACGAAATCGAAAATCCGTAGCCCGGACTGGGCGAAGCAAAATCCGGGATCGATGATCCTGATCCGGCTCGCTTGCCGCTTGCCGGGTTTCGTTTCACTCAACGCGCGCTACAAATCTTCTCGACTGGCTTCCGGCAACGAAAAGGAAGCGGAACGCCGACAGACGCTGTTCACCAACCACCGAGCCTTGCGGCGCAGCGCGCACCCTGCAGGGCGCGCTCGCCTGTCGGCGTTCCACCGCGGCTCTGACCAAGGGGACTTACGTCACCCAAGGCTCAGCTTCAGGCCAGGCTTCCTGGGACGCGGCCGGAGCGTTCGATCCGATACGGCCGCTCCCAACCAGAGAGCGGAGACCGCGCGCTGTTCCACGGGCGTTACCCGCGCCGGAAAGCAACAAAACCTGTCCCAGTCCAGTGAGCACCTCACACGCCGGTCATGCTGCCGGCGGGCATGATGCCCGAAGCCGCCCGAGTGCAACGGTGACGAGCCGCGGCCCGCGGGCGCCGCACCCCGCTCCGCCGGCCGCTGTCAGGCGACCGGCCTCCTTCACGATGAGCGAGGCGCGGTCTCTATAGTTGACACGGAAGCGGTGTCAATGGCTGGCACGATACTAGAGACTATGACGCTGATTCAGCGACGATTTTCGTTCCGTCTTGCGCGTGCGCCGTAGCGGCCACGCGGATCAATTCGGTTCGAATCTCCGAATCATTGCTGCCGCCGTCACGACCGCTCAGGCTTAAAGAGATTTTTGTCGATTGAATTGGATCGAAAGCGTGCCGGCTGGCGGCTGGCGGTCAACGGCGCGGCAGGACCGAGAGCTTCAATCGCGACGAGGAGGCGACCGTTACGCGCGTCGACATTCCCACGGGCTGGTGCCGGAATCCCATGATCGGCTCCGCGCCGGTAGTGTCGTCGCTACGCAGGATGAGCCGGATGCGATGCCCCTTGGCGAAACGGCGCGCGTTATCGACCAACGGAATCCGGCAGCGGCATTCGACGCCGGAAGGCAGACAGGTTGGAGTAGGTTCGGCCTGTCGTTTGCGGACCGTTGAGCTGACGCTCCCGCTCGCCGGTCCCCGCAGCCTTTTAGAGATGAATCATGGGGTGTGCGTGTTACTCCGGGTGGGCTCTCCCGGTCCAGACGCACGAGTCCTTGGACAAAAAAATGACGATGATGGCTTGCCCCTCCGCGCCGACGCGCTTCGGCGTCATCCTCACCTGGTCAGCCATTCCAGCAGGTCGCGCATCACCGGCTCCTTCACCGTGCCGGCCTTGTAGGCGACGACGAACTGCTCGACGCCGAAGGCCTTGCCGAGATCGATGGCGCGGATGCCGCCGGCATCGACCTGGCGCAAGCACAGCGAATGAACGATGGCCGGCCCGGATTGCCTCCTCACCAGATCGATGGCGGTGTGGCAGGTGGGGCATTCGAGGTAATTGAGCGACGGCTTCAATTGCCGCGAATTGGCGAGCCGCGCGCGCACCGTGGCGCTGCGCGGGGCGACCAGGAGCCGGTCGCCGACCGCGCTCAAGGGCGACTGCGGATCGGGCCGATCGCGCTCATTGAAGATGATCGACATGGTCGAGGTGGCCACGGTGCGAAACCGCACGCCCTTCGGCCGGCGAAGAAATGCGCCGATCGAGAAATCGGCCTGCCCCTTCTGCAGCGCCGTCATCGATTCGGTGGCGCGGTGAATCTTGATCGTGGTCGTGATCTTCGGATGCTGCGCCGAGAACGAATCGATCCTGGGCATGAACATCCAGGCATAATCGCCGCCGAGCGACAGATTGACGTGGCCGGAATGGCTTCCGCCTTGCTGCAGCCGCGTCAACGCCCGTTCGGCCGCATCGAGGAGCCCGGTCACGTCGGCGGCGAAACGCTCGCCCTCCGGCGTGATGATGAGCTTGCTGGGCGTGCGGCGGAACAGATCGACGCCGAGAATTTCCTCCAAACGCTTGATCTGCGTCGATATCGCCGAAACCGTCAGATTGAGCCGGGCGGCCGCGACCTGCAGCGTGCCGTTGCGGGCGACGATCTCGAACGCCCGCAGCTTGGCCAGATCGAGTTCGTGGACTTTGGCGGGCATCTCTTTTCCCCACCCTGAGGTGCTCGGCGCGATAGCGCCGAGCCTCGATGAGGTCAAATGCAGCTTAAAGGAAATTGAACCTGCATCGCAAGTTATTCGATTGACGTAAATCCGCTCCGGGATCACGTTATCGGTAACGCAACCATCGTGGAGACATCAATGAAGACGCTTCGGCTGGAAACGACCGCACCGTTCCAGGGCTTGGCCGAAATCGTCGCCGACGACGAGGGTTTGTTCGCCGAGGAAGGCCTCAAGATCGAATGGGTCGACCGCGAGAAGGGCGTCGACAAGACCCCGCAACTGCACATCACCGACGTCACCGGCAAGGGCGTCAACCGCTATGCCAGCCACGGCAAGCTGCTCGAAGAGGGCAAAGCCGATCTCTACAACGCCTGCGAATGGGGCAATTACTGCCGCGTCGAGAGCACCAAGGTCGGCAGCCGCCAGATCGGGCGCCGCTCGATCGTCACCTTTGCGGCGCTGGTGGTGCGCGGCGATTCGCCGGTGCAGACGCCGCAGCAATTCGCCAACCGGCAGATCGGCGTGCCGTTCTTCTTCGGTACGCATTATCTGACCTTGCAGATGCTGGAAGGCTTCGTGCCGCGCGAACAGATCAAGCTCGGCCGTGTGCCGAACGGCTCGCCCTACCGCTTCAAGCTGTTGATGGACGGGCAGATCGAGGCGACGACGCTGACCGAGCCTTACATCTCGCTGGCCGAGAAGAAGGGCTGCCGGCTGATCATCTCGGCGTTCCATCACGGCACGGAAGTGGCCTCCGAGCGCGTCGATGCCGAGACCTACAGCGCGTTCAACCGCGCGGTGCGCGAGGCGGTGCGCCGCATCAGCGCCAACAAGCGCGCGTACCTGCACTACTTCATCGACTACTACAAGCTGAAGGACCCGGAGATCGCCAAGCTGACCATCGACGATTTGCGCGAGAGCCGCATCTACGTGGTCGATCCGGCGCCGATCCCGGCCGCCGAATTGCAGCGCACCTACGAGTGGATGCGAAGCTGGGGTTTTTTGGACGAGACTCCGGAAGCGCTCAACCTCATCAACGCGCACGTACAGCAGCACGGCTACGCCGGCGGCCAAGAGGCCGCAGCGCATTTTTAGAACCGCGCACGAGATTTCAAACTGTCATTGCGAGCCATCGGACCCGCGCCCATTCGCGCGGTCCGATGACGGGCTCCGCGACGCAATCCTGTAAGCGCATCGGATTGCATCGTCGCTTCGCTCCTCGCAACGACATCCTGCGAAATGACGCTCTCGTTCCACGCTAGAACGCAGGCGTGTCGGCGACGATCCGCGCGAACTCCTCAGGCGTGAAGGCCCGCACGGTGGTGGTGCGTGCATTGCCCGAGGCGGCAATCGCCATGACAAACTTCGCCATCGCCTCGCCGCTCGGCATTTCCAGGGTCGCCACCACGTCGTACTGGCCGGTGGTGATGTAGCCGCTGAGCAGGCGACCGCCCAGTTTTTGCGCCGCGGCGCTGGCGGCTTGGTGACGCTTGCTCGTGTCTTTTGCACTCTTGGCGCCCTGCTCGGTCCAATTCAAAAAGCAGATGAAGGTGGGCATGACAAACTCCCTTCTGAAAGCGTGTTGATGGACGGGATTGAACGGCGGCGCGCGCAACAGGCGCCCTGCCCCGTTCGCTCCGCCAGGAAGATTAGGCGCTTCACCGCACCAAGCAAAGGCTCGCCGCGTGCTTTAGCGAGGCTGCGGCCAGTGTCGTCAGGGGATGAAAACCACGTCCGCCGCCCGATCTGACTCGCCAGCTTGACACGTTCAGAACCGGGCCGCATACCGCCCGCAACCATTGAAATGATGGAGACAATCATGCCGCGCGGCACAGCGACCACGGAACAGGGCAAAGCCGTGAGCTATCGCGGCCTGCGCGGCTGGCTGGAGCAAGTCGACAAACTCGGCGAGCTTGAACGCGTTAATGGCGCAAGCTGGGACGTCGAGATGGGCGGACTGACGCAGATGCTGACCGAAAAAAGCGGCGGCACCGCGCCGGCATTGCTGTTCGACGATGTGCCGGGCTATCCGAAGGGCTACCGCACGCTCTACGGCCAGCTCTCCTCCATCAAGCGCATCGCGCTCACCCTCGGGCTGCCGCTCGACCACGAGCGCAAGGTCGACATCGTGCGGCGCTATCACGCGCGCATGGCCGACATGAAGCCGCTCAAGCCGCGCTTCGTCAACGACGGCCCGATCTTCGAGAACGTGATCGAGGGCGACGCCGTCGACGTGCTGAAATTCCCGGTGCCGCGCCACCACGAGGCCGACAAGGCGCGCTTCATCGGCACCGCCTGCGCCGTCGTCACCAAGGACCCGGACGACGGCTGGTTCAATCTCGGCGCCTACAGGAGCCAGGTCTATGACGGCAGGACCGTCGGCTGCCAGATCACCGAAGGCAAGCACGGCCGCATCCATCGCGACAAATATTTCGCCCGCGGCGAGCCGATGAAGGTCGTGATCCTGTGCGGCCAGGACCCGCTCTTGTTCATGCTGTCGTCGAGCCCGCTGCCGGAGGTGAGCGAATACGACATCGCCGGAGGGCTTCGCGGCGAGCCGATCGACGTGGTGCGCGGGCCGTTCACCGGCTTCCCGATCCCGGCCGATTGCGAGATCGCGATCGAGGGCGAAACCGTCCCCGGGCAGACCAAGCCGGAAGGCCCGTTCGGCGAATGGATGGGTTATTATTCCGACGACACGCAGCAGCGGCCCTACGTCAACGTCAAGACCATCCTGCACCGCAACGATCCGATCCTGACCTGCGCGCCGCAGCACAAGCCGGTGGACGAGACCGGACTGTTGAAGGGCATCGCCGGGGCGGCGCAAATCTGGCGCGCGCTCGAGGCCTGCGGCGTTCCCGAGGTGCTCGGCGTGTGGAATCACGAGGCCGGGCCGGCGACGCGGTTTACCGCGATCCAGATCCGCCAGCGCTATCCGGGCCATGCCCGGCAGGCGCTGCACGTCGGCAGCGCCTGTCAGGGCGGCGCCTACGCCGGCAAATGGACCGTGGTGGTCGACGACGACATCGACGCCGGCGATCTCGACCAGGTGCTGTGGGCGATGTGCACGCGGTTCGATCCCAAGGTCGACATCGACCTCGTGCAGAAGGCGTGGGCGTCAAAACGCGACCCGCTGTTCCTGCCCGGCAATTTCAACAATCGCGTCCTGATCGACGCCTGCATTCCCTACGACATGAAACTCAAGGGCACCTTCCCCACGGTGGTCGATGTCAGCGCCGATCTGCGCGCCAGGCTGCGGGCGAAGTTTCCGAAGTTGTTTCATTGAAGCGCTCTAGTGTCCCGATTCCGAAGTTCGCATCGTTATGCGGCACCCTCGTTTGCGAACTTCGGAATCGAAGGACACCAGCAACTTATTGATCTCGTGTGGCTTTGGTTCAGAAATCCGCATGACGAGGTTGCGGCAGGAATGATCGACTTCTGAACCGCCACACGAGTGTGATTTAGCCGCGAAGCGCCAACCCACCCTGCGTTTTCTGCATTTTCATCTCTGCGCAAACAATTGCCGGCCGAGATTATTGAACCGCGCCTTCTGCTCGTCGGAAAGCGCGTCGTAGAAGTCGGCAAGCGCCGGGCTGATCGTCTGCACGCCCGCCAGCATGGCTTGCAGGTGCTTGCCTTCCGCCGCGAGCCGGTCCGGCGGGGTTGCCGGCAGTTCGCTCGGACAGGACGCCTTGATCAGATCCGCAGCCTTGCCGTTCGCGGCGGCCAGCGCATCGAGCTTGGCGCGCTGCGCCGCGTTCGGCTGCACGATCCGCTCGATCCGGTCGGCGGGAAACGCCATCACGCTGCCGGCACAGGCGGCCAGCGGGTTTTGCTCCCTCCCCCGTCCTCGCGTACTGCCGTTGGCGCCGCTGCTGCCGATATCGTTGAACCGGGCCTTCTGCTCGTCGGTGAGCGAATCGTAGAACCTGGCCAACGGCGGCTGCACGATGGCGACCGCCTGGGTGAGCCCTTCGAGCCGCTCCTGCATTTGTGCGAGGCGATCGACGGGCGTGAACGCCACCGCCGTCGGACAATGCGACCTGATCACATCGCTCGCCTTGACGGTGGCATTGCCGAGATCGTCAAGCAGCGCGCTCTGTTGCGGATTGGGCGACAGCGCCGCCTGGATTTGATCGATCGGCCATTCGGTGACTTCGGCGCCTTCCTGCGTGCAGCTATCGGTCACGCTTTGCGAAAGCGCATTCATGCGCGCCGATGCCTCGGGCCCGCGCACGTATTCTTCGTAATCGTAGGGCCAGAACATGGCTTCGTAGATGTCGCCATAGCCGTAATACCAGAATGGATCGTAATAGCCGTAGGCGTACGGCCACAGCGCTTCATAGAAAACGTCGCCGTAGGCGTACGGCCAGAACAGCGGGCCGACCCAGCCCAGGTGATGGTGCCGGTGCCAGTGCGCGGCAAGAAACGGCCGCAACGCGGGCGTACCGCCAAAACGGCGCAGATGGGCGAAACGCGCCGGATCGGGCCGCCCGGCCAGGTGCGCGAAGTGGCCGCGCGAGCCGGCAACGGCCGGCAGCGCCGCGTGCGGCCGGACGTGATGAACCGCCGTCGCTGCGTGCCGCGCGTGGATGAATCCGTGCCGGCCACGCGCGACGTGCGCAGCGAAGTGCGGTGCGCCGACGTGTCGCGCGAAATGCGGAGCGAAATGCCGAGCGCCGGCGAAATGCGGTGCAAAATGCGGAGCACCGTGACCGCCGAAATGCGCAGCGAAATGCGGAGCGGGTCCGCCGCCCCTTGGTCCGCCGCCTCTGGGTCCGCCGCCTCTTGGCGCCGCCAATCCGGCGCCCGTCGCCAGGCACAATGCCAAACCCAGCGAGGCAAACCCCACCACGGCTTTCCGCGCGTTCTTGGCAATAATGTTCATAGCAACAATGTCCTTTCGGACCGCAACAAAACGCCCCGCGGCAGATACTGCCGCACACGTGAAAGGCGCGCGGAGCCGCCGTAATGGAAACCGAGACGCGGTCGCAAAAGTTCCCGAAGAGTTCAGCGCGTGTCCGCGCCATGTTGCGATGCAAACGCTCGATCCGAGCGCCGCGCTCGATTGCGCGCCGACGGCTTGCTATGGATGCAATTCCGGCGTTGCAACAAAACGGGAATTCGACATGAAAAAAGGAACGTTCGCCTGGCCGAAAGGTCAGCGCGTTGCGGTCGCGGTCACCGTGATGCTCGAGCAATGGTCGGAGGGCAAACCGCCGCCGTGGGGCGTGCAAGGGACCTCGCTCAAGCCCGGCACGCTCGATCGTGGAGGAATTTCCTGGGGCACCTATGGCGGCAAGGTCGGCGTCTGGCGGATCATGAGCCTGCTCGCCCGCAACAACGTCCGCGGCACGTTCGGCGTCAACGCCAGATGCGCGGAAATCTGGCCGCAAGCGGCTCGCGCCATCGTCAAAGACGGACACGATATCGCCGGTCACGGCTATCTGCAGGATCATCTGCTCGCCTACATGACTCCGCCGGAAGAACATGACAGCATCAAAAAATCGCTCGCGATCCTGGAGCAGGTCAGCGGCAGACGTCCGCAAGGCTGGCTGAGCCCGGTGCTGGCCTGGACCGATCACACCAGCGACTTTCTCGCCGAGGAAGGCCTTTCCTGGCACGGCGACTGGCTCGACATCGATCTGCCGCGCGTGAAGACGACCAAGAACGGGCCGATCGCCTACATCCCGGCGAGCGACTTCACCGACAGCCGGGTGGCGCGCGCCAGCCCGCAGATTCTCTGGGACGTCTACAAGGAAACCTTCGACTATCTCTATCTGCGCGAGGCTCCGGCCTATCTCTGCCTGACGCTGCACTGCCATTTCGGCGGCCGGCCGCTGGTCTGCGCCGTGTTCGACAAGATCCTAAAATACTTCTCGCAGTTTCCCGATGTCTGGTTCACGACCCACGGCGAGATCGCCCGCTGGGTGCTCGATGAAGATATCGAGGCCGAAACGCACGCGCGGCGAATGCTGGCGGAGACCGGCGCTTCATGACGGTGTAGTTTCTCCGTCACCGGCAACTGCTGCTCGATGTCCCGGACATATTAGGCGCTGCCTCTGCGCTGCGCGCCGGGCTGCCTGCCTGTTCAATGCCGGTGACGTTTCGATATACAGGGGTGCAAGAAACAGTCGGGTATGGCTTTCCTGCATATTCGCGCAAACGAGGTTGCGGCCTCCCAGGCCGCGGAGCCGGAGCACACTGATGGGTGAGGAGTCGCAAGCGTTGAGCAAGAAGACACCGTGGGATTTCATTGGCGAAGAGGAAAGAAGGCTTCTCGGCGATGTGATTACGCGGCGGGAGGAGCAGACGCGCTGGTGCAAAGCCATGGTGTTCGGCACGCTGCCGTACATGTGGCGCGAAAAAGCGGCGATCGTGCGCGACCTCGGCTATGACAAGCTGGAGCTTTTCCCCGGAGCGCGGGTCCTGCTGTTGGGCGAATGCCTTCGCATCTGCGGATTCGTGGACGATATCCGGCAACGGATCGGTCCCTCGGGCGAGATACACGAAATCGACATCACCAGCGAAGCCCGCAGCGCGTACTTGACCGGCAAACGCGGGCGCGGCGGCCAATTGGCGACATGGGAGTGGCGTTACACCAAAGAGCTGGCTGACCGGTCCTTTGACAGCGTCGCCATCATGCAAGCCACCCAGCATACCGACAATTGGAAGGAAACCGGTCGTGAGCTGCTGCGGATATTAAAACCCGGCAGGCCGCTCCTCATCGCGGAAATCACGATCAGCCCGCGCATGCGAATGCTCGCTGAACTGGATCTCCACCTTGAAGCATGGCTCGAGAAAATATTCTCGCGCATCGGATGGCCGCTCGAACAGACGCCGTACTACGGCCTTGACGACTTGCGGGCCGCTTTTGACGGCATTGTCAGCGCGCCCGAATGCTTGACTTGGCGAGGCCTCGAAATGTTTTGGGCGCGCGACAAGGCGGCATAGGCTGGAGTTCGCCACGCCCTGACGATGCCGCGCGCGCGAAGGGGCGCGCATGCGTGAGCGCTCGTGCCGCAGGGAACTTTGCCGCACATTGCGGCGCGAGCGCGCTCAACGATCTTCGGCGTTTGTCGGCATCGCCCCGTTCGGCGCCGGCAGGTGCCGCCGAAAACGCCGTTGATCTGACTGATTTTCCAAATTTCAGCAGCCTGCTAGACTGGTGCGGCCTTAGTTGAGAAGTCCGCACAACGATCCCCGCTGCCATGTCGGTGCGGACTTCCCAACCGTCACCCCAGGCGTAATGCGGATCGCCGGCATCGCAAGGAGGAAACCCATGGCCAAATACGTTCCAAGCCCTCGAGACTGGGTGCGTGATCAGGTCGAGCTCTATGAGAGCAGCGGCGGCACCAAGGGCACCACCCTGCGCGACACCGGGTTGCCTGTCGTGCTCATGACCCACCGCGGCAACAAGACGGGTGAAATCCGCAAGACCCCTTTGATGCGCGTCAAGGACGGCAAGAACTACGTTCTCGTCGGCTCGCAGGGAGGGGCGCCGACAGATCCGGCCTGGGTCCACAATCTGCGCGCCAATCCGCAAATCGAGCTGCGCGATGAGACCGTCGTACGCTCCATGCGCGTGCGCGAGGTCGAGGACGCGGCGGAAAAAGCCCGGCTGTGGACACTGGCCGTCGCGGCATACCCGCCCTATGCGGACTATCAGACGCGCACGGAACGTCGCATTCCGGTCTTTGTAGCCGAGCCGCAGTGAAGCGCGAGGCGATCGATCGGACGCTGCGCATTCGGTCCCCTTGTCATCCGGTCACATGATCGCGGAGTGGATTCCGTGGAAGATTACAAATTCACAATCGGCCAATACGCGAATTTTACTTCAGGTCCGTTCGGTCGCAGCGGTACGAACGGGATTTATACGATTACGCAGCTCCTGCCAGCGGCAGGCGACGATTGCCGGTAACGGATTAGAAACGCGGATGAACCTGCAATGGAGGCGGCGATCCAGGCCCACGGCTTTCAGCTTTTCCGTTTGAGCAAAGGATATTGAGAGTTGTTTTGGCGAGAACCCTATGATAATCGCGATAAGTCGGCTCCGAGCCCAGGCTGTGGCTGCCGCTCGACAACGGCCAGTGCCAAATATCCTAACGGTCTCACTTTTCCGGGCTGCTCTTAGCAGTATCGATCCCTCCTCGTGCTTGGGATTCCCAATGAGAGTGTCTGAGTACTGAGTGCAACATTGGTAGTTTGCCTCAACAAAGGCGCTTTCCGTACGTGTAATGTTTCGGCAACGGGAAATAATTGATGAGATTGCGCCTTGCCTCGAACGCGACGCGTCGGCAACGGTTCTGTCTGGTGCTGGTGAAACCCTCGCACTACGACGACGACGGATATGTCGTGCAATGGCTGCGCTCCCCTATTCCGTCGAACTCGCTGGCGTCGCTCTACGGGCTTGCGGTGGATTGTGCCGAACGCGCCGTACTTGGCAAGGATATCGCTTTCGACATTCACGCCTTCGACGAGACCAATACCCGCATCCGTCCTGACCGGCTGGCGCGCATGATCGAGCGCGCGGGTGACGGCATGATCATGCTGGTCGGCGTGCAATCGAATCAGTTTCCGCGAGCGCTTGATATTGCTGCGCCGCTCAATAAGCGGGGCATCAAAGTCTGTATCGGCGGCTTCCATGTCTCCGGCACGACGAGCATGCTCAATGGTGTCGATTCCGATCTCAACCGTGCCAGGGCCATGGGCATCTCCCTTTTCGCCGGCGAAGCGGAAGGCCGGCTCGACGAGGTGCTGCGGGATGCGGCGGCAGGGTCACTCAAGCCGCTCTACAACTATATGGATGACCTGCCGAACCTCGAAGGCGCGCCGATCCCGCTGATGGCGGCGGTGCGTGCGCAGCGGACGGCGGGTGGCGTGACCAGTTTCGATGCCGGCCGCGGCTGTCCTTACCAATGCTCGTTCTGCACGATCATCAATGTGCAGGGGCGAAAGTCACGCCGCCGCTCCCCGGCTGATATCGAGAAGATCGTGCGTATCAATTATGCGCAGGGCCTGCGCAGCTTCTTCATCACAGATGACAATTTCGCCCGCAACAGGGATTGGGAGCCGATCCTTGATCGCCTCATTCACTTGCGACAGGTGGAGAAGTTCAACGTCGGTTTCATTGTTCAGGTTGATACGCTCTGCCACAAGCTGCCGAACTTCATAGAGAAATGCGCCTTGGCCGGCGTGCGGCGCGTGTTTATCGGCCTTGAGAACATCAATCCGGATAACCTGGCCGGAGCCAAGAAGCGGCAGAATAAGATCACCGAATACCGCAGGATGTTGCTGGCCTGGAAGTCTGCGCGCATCATCACCTATGCCGGTTACATCCTTGGCTTTCCCAACGACACGGTCGAATCCATTCTGCGCGACATCGATATCATCAAACGCGAACTGCCGGTTGACCTTGTGGAATTCTTCTGCCTGACCCCGTTGCCCGGGTCCGAGGATCATCTCGCGCTCGTTCGCGCCGGTGCGCCGCTCGATAGTGATATGAACAGATACGATGCCATTCATGTCTGCACGACGCATCCGCGCATGTCGCGGCAGGAATGGGAACGGGCCTACAGGCTCGCGTGGCAGCGCTATTACACCATCGACCACATAGAGACGGTGCTGCGCCGGGTGGCATCGGTCGGCGCCAATGCCGGCAATGCACTTTTCCTGATAACCTGGTTCAAGGGGAGCAATGATCTGGAAGGAGTTCACCCGCTCGAGGGAGGATTCCTCAGGCTGAAGTATCGCCGCGACCGCCGGCCGGAGCGACCGATCGAGCCGGCGTGGAAATTCTATCCGAGATATTATTCCGAGATCGTCATCAAATCCGTGCGTTGGGCGGCGCTATATGTGCGTCTGCGCAGGATTTATCTGCGAATCAAGTACGACCCTCGGCGGTTCGAATATACCGACCACGCAATGACGCCGATTTCCGACGAAGAAACATTGCGTGAGATCTTTCAGAACGATGCGGCGCAGGCTTATCTCGATCGTTCGCACCGCCTCGATCAAGCGCGTCACAAAACCACGGTTTGAAAACGATCGAACTCCCGGCGGTCGCCCAAAATGGGCCGGCCATCGGGCGAAAACGCCACTATCGGCCCACCGCATCATTCCTTGCCGGCGAAGGGCCGGTCGCAATCGCGACGCGTGCGCGAGGAACGCTATCGGCGGGCAACGCCGACTGCGCATCGCGCCGTTGCGACCCTGAAGATGAATTTCGAAGCAAAGAAGCCGACCGCACTTACCGCGGCGGTCGTCGGTATTTCCGCCAAGACGGAACCGACGCGCGTGACATCGTGGAAGAGCCAAAACACCGAGTCGTTGACCGCAAGCCCGAGGAGCGAGGCCGCAGCGAACAGCAGCAGTTGCTTGGGAACCCGGTGCAGACTGTTCTCGCCGAATGCCCAGAATTTCTGCAGAAAGAAATTGGTGCCGCTCGAGAGCGCGAATGCGGCGCTCACCGCGACGATCGTCGCCACGCCGATCACGCCGAGAAAAAGATAGAGCGTGCCGTAGTTGACGCCCGTGGCGATGAGGCCGGCGATCGTGAATGGAACGAACTCGCGGAACCGTGCGACAGCGAACTGAACGAACTGGGTGAGCATCTGGGATATCATCCGCCGAAATATGGAATCCTCACAGGCGAATTCAAACACGCGCGCTGCGGCAACATTGCGTCATGCGGCTGCGGCGGAGACGAATGCCGGCAAGGCGCTTTGAAGCGCGGCGCTGAAGAACGCGCCCCCTGCCCTTGCGGGCAAGGACAGAACGAGGCGCGCCGCGTTTTCCGACGCCAGTCGGGCTCGTAGTCGTGCCGGTGCCCGGGCGATAGCGGAGCTGCTTGAGGGGCGTTGCTTTTGGCATTGCGGCGACTTTGCGCTAGGAGTTTGCGCTAGGAGTCAGGCGCATGGCGGTCGCGGTCAAAGCGCTGTTCTTCGATGTGTTCGGCACGCTGGTCGATTGGCGCAGCTCGATCGCGCGCGAGGCGAAGGCGCTGCTGGAGCCGAAGGGCCATGCGCTCGACTGGCTCGGCTTCGCCGATGCCTGGCGCGGCGAATACCAGGGCGCCATGGACGAGGTGCGCTCGGGCCGCATCGGCTTCCGCAAGCTCGACGTGCTGCACCGGCGCAACCTCGATCTCATCCTGCCGCGCTTTGGTCTCGCGGGCTTGGGCGAACAGGAACGGCAAAATCTCAATCTCGCCTGGCACCGGCTTGACGCCTGGCCGGACGTGTCGCGCGGACTGCATCGCCTCAAGCGCCGCCATATGCTGGCGCCGCTCTCCAACGGCAACATCTCGCTCATGGTCGATCTCGCCCGGCGCAACGATTTTCCCTGGGACGCCGTCCTCGGCGCCGAGATCGCCCGTGACTACAAGCCGAAACCGGGGGTCTATCTCGCCGCCGCCGAAGCGTTCGACCTGCCGCCCGCCGAATGCATGATGGTGGCCGCGCACACCTTCGATCTGAAAGCCGCAGCCGCGGTCGGGATGCGCACCGCGCACGTGGCGCGCCCCAATGAACGCGGTCCCGGCAAGGGTGAGGCCGCGCCCGCCGAGCCGGTGGACATCGCAGCCGGCAATCTTGAGGATTTGGCGCAAAAACTCGGGGCGTGACACTGACCAGAGAAGGAACATACCGCAATGGATGCCCAATCAACGCGGCGAACGCTTCTGCTGAGCGCCGGAGCCGCCGTGACGGCTGCCGCCATCGCCGCTGATCCGCGCATGACGCAGGCGCAGAATTCCGTCCCGCTCAAGGTCGTGTCGTTTCGCGGCTTCAGCAACCTGTCGATCTTCGCCGCCCAGCACACAGGCCTGTTCGCCAAATATCACCTTGCCGTGGATCTCGCTTATACGCCGAACTCGCAATCCCAGCGCGACGGCCTGGCCAAGGGCGAGACCCAGATCATTCACACTGCCGCCGACAACGCGGTCGCCATGGTGGAATTGGGCAAGCAGGACGCCGTCATCGTCGGCGGCGGCGACAACGGCTTCAATCGCATTTTCGCGCAGCCGCAGATCAAGTCGCTGTCCGACCTGCGCGGCAAGACCGTCGTGGTCGACGCGCCCGACACGGCATTCGCGCTTTTGCTCTACAAGGCTTTGCAGGGGGCCGGGCTGAACAAAGGCGATTACAAGGTGCGCGCGGTCGGCGGCACGCCGCAGCGGATTGAGGCCATGCTGACCGACAAAGCCAATGCCGCGGCCGGGGTCATCAATCCGCCGCTGAGTTTCAAGGCCGCCGCCGAAGGGCTCAAAGACATGGGCTCGGCGACCAAAGGCGTCGGCGCCTATCAATCGGGTTGCATTGTCGTCATGCGGGAATGGGCGCAGGCCAACGGCGACGTGCTTGTGCGCTACCTCAAAGCGATCATCGGCGGTTATCGCTGGCTGTTCAATCCCGGCCATAAGAGCGACGTCATTGCGCTCGTGATGGACCGGTTCAAGCTGTCTAACGACTTTGCCGCCAAGTCCTACGCCGTCGTCACCAATCCGGTCGACGGCTTCGCCAAGGACGGAAAATTCGATCCGGCGGGCTTCGAGAACGTTCTAAGACTTCGCGCCGAGATCGAAGAGCAATGGGGCGGCACCCCGCCGGCGCCGGGCAAATACATCGACCTGTCCTATTACGACAAGGCGCTCGCCGCGTTGTGATCGCGCGTGAAGCACGGCCGCCGCACCCGGCCGTCAGCGGTCCGGTCGGCGGCCATGCGCCGTGTCGGCGCGCCGCGCTCGGGCGCCGAGTCGCGCGGACTGTCGCCCGAATATCACATGCTGTACGGAAACAGGGCATATCCCCAGGCGCGGGTGCTGCGCTGTTGATATTCGGACATGCGTGGGGCAGCATCATTATGGTTAACATGATCGCCGGGGGGCCCGGCATCGATATGCAGGCGAATGCAGTGCGACCGCTTCCGGCTGGACCTTCCAGCGAGGCAGCGGTGGCACGCCTCGCCGAGGGCGTAGCGACGGGCTGCATTCGGGTTCGATTGCCGCGAGTTTTCAACTGTGTTTGCGTTCGCCGGAGCTGGGTTACGTGGCGTTTGGCGGGTGCGGCGCGTGGCGTTCTCTCGCGCGGCGGCCGCAGGCGCATGCTCGGCCCTGATCTGCGCCTTGGGCCTTGCCGCCTGCGCCGTCGGCCCCAACTACTCGCGTCCGGCCGCTCCGGTCCCGACACAATTCAAGGAGCTCAAAGGCGCCGCCCTCAAGGGGTGGAAGGTCGCGACGCCGAGTGACGGACCAGGCCGCGGCGAGTGGTGGGCCCTCTATCGCGATCCCAAGCTCAATTTTTTGATCAAGCAAGTCGAAGTTTCCAACCAGACCGTCGCCGCCGACGCCGCCGCCTACGAGCAGGCGCGCGCCGTCGTCAGGGAGGCGCAATCGTCGCTTTTCCCGGTCCTGACCGGGAGCTACACCTTTACCCGCACGCGCACCGGGCCAAAAGTCATCACCGCAGGCGCCGCCGGCGGCGCAGGCGGCGCCATTTACACGACCACCTTCGTCCCGCAACTCTCCGGCACTTGGGACCTCGACGTCTGGGGCAAGGTTCGCCGCCAGATCGAGAGCAATACCGCCGCCGCGCAGGCCAGCAAGGCCGATCTCGATTATGCCAAGCTCTCGGAACAGGCGATGCTCGCCACCGCCTATTTCGACCTCCGCGCCGAGGACTCGTTGCACGATCTGCTCGAGCGGACCATCGCCGAGTACAAGCGAACGCTCACCATCGTACAGAACCAATTCAAGGCGGGCTATTCCGTAACCGCCGGCGACGTGGCGACCGCCGAGGCCAACGTTGAGACGGCCGAAGCCCAAGAGTTCGCGGCTGACGCGGCGCGCGCGCAATACGAGCATGCCATCGCCGCGCTGATCGGCCGGCCGCCGGCCGAGCTGACCGTCGCGCGGCACGACCTGACCGGCAATATCCCGAAGGTTCCGGTCGCGCTCCCCTCGACGCTGCTTGAGCGGCGTCCCGATATTGCGGAAGCCGAACGGACGATGCAGGAGCAGAACGCGCTGATCGGGGTCGCCGTGGCCGGCTATTTTCCGGATATCAGCCTCTCCGGGACTCTGGAATGGATCGGCAAGAATCCGCTTCCCTTCAATGCCGCCTACGAGGTGTGGTCGCTCGGCGCCGCAGGCACGGAAACGCTGTTCAACGGTGGCCTGACCTCTGCCCAGGTCGACGCGGCCCGCGCCGCCTATTGGCAGAGCGTCGCCAATTACCGTCAGACCGTGCTCACGGCGTTTCAGGGAATCGAGGATGAGCTTGCTGATATCCGTCTGATGACCAGCGAGCTTGCGGCCCAGCAAAAGGCGGTCGTGAACGCGCGCACGGCCGTAAACGTCTACCTGAACCAATTTCAGGCCGGCACGGTCGCGTTCACGACCGTCGTGACGGCGGAAATCACTCTGCTGGCCGACGAAGAAACCGCGCTGACCATTCGGCAGGACCTCTTCCTCGCCAGCGTCACGCTGATCGAGGATCTCGGCGGCGGCTGGGACAGCACTCTTCTTCCCACCCAGAAGGAGCTGCAGCGTTCGTTCTCAATATTGCCGCAACTACCGATAAGATGAGGGAGCCGGCGCAGCGCTGTCGCTGGTCGCTCCCAATTAATTTGTGCCAACCCATTGATTTATTGCGCGATTCCAATGAGACTAGATAAGGTCTGGAATGCGATGATTTGCCGGCCGCCCGTTGCATTGCGCCGTCCGCCTCGAAGCGCCGGGGCTGCAGATTGGGAATCATTAGCAAATATTCATGAGGCCAAGCGCGCCGGCTCACATTATAACTGCAACATGCTTGACCGCCTCTGTATGAGGTTTCTCGACGCCTCTGGATGAACGAACGCGCAGCATGGACGAGCGAACGCGCCCCGCGGACGACCAGGTAGCTCCCGACCTGCGCCGAACCGCACCCGAACCGGCGGTCAAGGTCCGCAGGTCTACAGGAAGGCGCATCGTCGTCGGGCTGATCGTGGTTCTTTTGATCGCCGCCGGCGCCTATCAGATCGAACGCTGGCTGGTGGGCCCGAAAGCCCCCACCGGACGCTTCGTGTCGAGCGGCGCCCAATCGGTCGGCGCTGCCACCGCGACCCTGAACAACGTCCCCGTGCTGGTCAACGCTCTCGGCACAGTGACGCCGATCGCCACGGTGACCGTGCAATCTCAGATCAGCGGGTACATCACTCAAGTTCCCTTCACCGAAGGGCAGATGGTGCAAAAGGGTCAATTGCTGGTGCAGATCGACGACCGGCCCTACATAGCCTTGAAGGCCCAGTACGAAGGACAGCTCGCGCACGATCAAGGTCTGCTCAGCCAGGCGCAAATGGACCTCAAGCGCTATCAGACACTGGCGGCGCAGAACTCGATCGCCAAACAGCAGGCGGACGACCAGGTTTTCATCGTTCAGCAATACCAGGGCACGGTGAAGCAGGATCAGGCGCTGATCGACTCGCAGACGCTGAACATCGCCTATTGCCACATCGTTTCCCCGATCACCGGCCGCATCGGGCTGCGCCTGGTGGACGCGGGAAATTACGTTCAGTCCAACAGCACCACCGGCCTCGCCGTGGTGACCGAGTTGCAGCCGATCACCGTGATCTTCGCGATTCCCGAGGACGACCTGCCGGCGATCATGCCGCAAGTGAATGCCGGCACCAAACTGCAGGTGACGGTGTTCGACCGGGCGAACGTCAAGCAGCTCGCCGTCGGCGCCGTATCGGCGGTCGATAGTCAAATCAACACCACCACCGGCACCGTAAATGTGCGTGCGCAGTTCGACAACGCCGACAACGCGCTGTTTCCCAATCAGTTCGTCAACGCCGAGCTCCTGGTGAAGACGCTGCAGAACGCGGTGACCGTACCCACCGCCGCCATCCAACGCGGCGCGCCGGGCGCCACCCCGGGCGGCGCCATGGGCACCTACGTTTATCTGGTCAGTGCCAACGATACCGTCTCGGTGCGGCAGGTCAGCGTCGGCCCGACCTATGTCGCCGCCGGAAACGTCAGCATGACGACCATCGATTCCGGACTTGCGGCCGGCGATCACGTGGTGACCGACGGCGCGGACCGGCTGCGCGATGGACTTCCCGTGCGCGTGTCCTCGATCGACGGCAAACCGGTCGCGGCGCCGGCCGGCGGTCCGCAAGCGGGCGGCCGGGCGGCTGGACGCGGCAGCCACAGGGGCAAGGGCAGTCGATCACAGCAGCAGGGCGCCCCCGCTGATCAGTAAGCGCCGATCGCGGCAAGCGCGCTGGCGCTGAAGCAGCCACGAAGCGATGAGATGAACGTCTCTGAACCTTTCATCCTGCGTCCGGTCGCTACCACGCTCCTGATGGTGGCGATCATGCTCTCCGGCATGATCGCCTACACGTTCCTGCCGCTGTCGACCCTGCCCGAGGTCGATTATCCGACGATCCAGGTGCAGACCCTTTATCCCGGCGCCAGTCCGGAGGTGATGACGTCGTCGGTCACCGCGCCGCTCGAGCGGCAGTTCGGGCAGATGCCGGGATTGAACCAGATGACCTCGGCGAGCTCCGGCGGAGCCTCGGTGATCACGCTGCAATTCAGTCTCGACCTGAGCCTCGATGTCGCGGAGCAGGAGGTTCAGGCCGCGATCAACGCCGCGGGCAACCTGTTGCCGAGCGACCTGCCGACACCGCCGGTCTATGCCAAGGTCAATCCCGCAGACGCGCCGATCCTGACCATCGCGGTCACATCGAAAACGCTGCCGTTGACCCAATTGGAGGATTTCAGCGAGACCAACCTCGCGCAGAAAATCTCGCAATTGAACGGCGTCGGCCTGGTCACGGTCAGCGGCGGCGAACGTCCGGCGGTGCGCATTCAGCTCAATCCGGAATCGCTCGCGGCCTATGGGCTCAACATCGACGACGTACGAACGACGATCGGCAACCTGAACGTCAATACGCCAAAGGGCAATTTCGACGGCACCGCCCAGGCCTCGACGATCAACGCCAACGATCAGCTCGGCAGCGCCGATCAATACCGCAATCTGATCATCGCCTATCGCGACGGCGGGCCGGTCCGGCTTTCCGATGTCGCCAGCATCATCAGCGGTCCGGAGAACACCAAGCTCGGCGCCTGGGCCAACACCACGCCGGCCATCGTCCTTTCGGTGCAGCGGCAGCCGGGCGCCAACATCATCCAGGTGGTCGATCGCATCCAGGCCCTCTTGCCGCAACTCAAATCCTCGCTTCCGGCCGCGGTCGACCTCACGGTGATGAGCGATCGCACCGTCACGATCCGCGCGTCGGTCGCGGACGTGGAATTCGAGCTGTCGCTGGCCGTCGTGCTGGTCGTGATTGTGATCTTCCTGTTCCTGCGCACGCTGCCGGGCACGATCATCCCCAGCCTGTCGGTACCGCTGTCTCTGGTCGGCACGTTCGGGGCGATGTATCTGCTCGGTTTCTCGCTCGACAACCTGTCGTTGATGGCGCTGACCATCGCCACCGGGTTCGTGGTCGACGACGCCATCGTCATGATCGAGAATATCGCCCGCTATGTCGAAGGCGGCATGAATCCGCTGCAGGCGGCGCTGCGCGGTTCCGAGCAGATCGGCTTTACCATCATCTCGCTGACGATCTCGCTCATCGCCGTGCTGATTCCGCTGTTGTTCATGGGCGACGTGGTCGGACGGCTGTTTCACGAATTCGCCATCACGCTTGCGGTCACCATCGTCATTTCCGCCATCGTATCGCTGACGCTGGTGCCGATGATGTGCGCCCGACTGATCCGCCACTACTCGGATGCTCAACGCAGCGCCTTCGACCTGCGCGCCGAGCGGATTGTCGAGGCGATGATCGGCGGTTACGGCCGCGCGCTCAACTGGGTGCTGGACCGGCAGCCGTTGACGCTCCTGGTCGCCGTGCTCACGCTGTTTCTGACCATCTTTCTCTACTACGAGATTCCCAAGGGATTTTTCCCGGTCCAGGACACCGGCCTCATCCAGGCGATCACCCAAGCCTCGCAGAGCGTGTCCTATCAGCGGATGGCCGAGCTGCAGAACCGGCTCGCGGAGGCGGTGCTCAAGGATCCGGACGTCGTCAATCTGAGTTCGTATATCGGCGTCGACGGCACCAATCAGACGCTCAACACCGGCCGTTTCCTGATCACGCTCAAGCCGTCCGACGAGCGCAGCCTCAACGCCAGCCAGATCATCCAGCGCCTGCAGCGCGAAGTCGCCGGCGTAAGCGGCATTACGCTCTACATGCAGCCGGTGCAGGACCTGACCATCGACTCGACGATCAATCGCGCCCCCTACAATTTCGTTCTGGAGGACGCCAATTCGAGCGAGTTCAACACCTGGGTGCCGAAGCTGGTTCAGCGCCTCAATCAGTCGCCGCAGCTCACCGACGTTTCAAGCGATCTGCAGCAGCAGGGCCTGACCGTCGATATCGTCATCGACCGTGCCACAGCCAGCCGCTTTGGCATAACGCCGGCGACCGTCGATAACGCGCTTTACGACTCCTTCGGACAGCGCATCGTATCGACGATCTACACCCAGTCGAACCAGTACCGCGTCATCCTCGAACTCGATCCGACGCTGCAACAGTCGCTCAGCGGGCTGTCGAGCATCTATCTGCCGTCCTCGTCGTCGACCACCAACGGCCAGGTGCCGCTGTCCGCCATTACCCATATCGAGAAAAGGACCGGCCCGCTGGTGATCACGCATTACGGCCAGTTCCCGGCCACGACCATCTCCTTCAACACCGCTCCCGGCTACTCGATCGATGCCGCGATCAACGCCATCCGGCAGGCGGAGACGTCGCTCGGCCTGCCGGATAGCTTCATCACCGCCTTTCAGGGAACCGCGGCCGCGTTTCAGTCGTCGCTGAGCAACGAGGTCTTTCTGTTCATCGCCGCCATCCTGGCCATGTACATCGTGCTCGGCGTCCTCTACGAGAGCTTCGTTCACCCGATCACGATCCTGTCGACGCTGCCGTCGGCCGGCGTCGGCGCGCTGCTGTCGCTGATGCTGCTCGGCTATGACCTCGACGTGATTTCGATCATCGGCATCATTCTGCTGATCGGCATCGTCAAGAAGAACGGCATCATGATGGTCGATTTCGCGCTTGAGGCCCAGCGCGTGGACGGCCTTTCGCCGCGCGAAGCGATCCACCGGGCGAGCCTGCTGCGCTTCCGTCCGATCATGATGACGACCATGGCGGCGATCCTGGGCGCATTGCCGCTGATGCTCGGCACCGGCACCGGCTCCGAGCTTCGCCATCCGCTCGGCGTGGCGCTGGTCGGCGGTTTGATCGTGAGCCAGATGCTCACGCTGTTCACCACGCCGGTCATCTATCTGTATTTCGATCGGCTGGCGATACGGCTGACCGGGCGTCCGCCGGCCAACCGTTTGGCCCGCGGCGAGCCGGCCGAATGAACATCTCGGCGCCATTCATCTCGCGTCCGGTGGCGACCACGCTGCTGACGCTCGGGATCGCCTGCGCGGGCATTCTGGGATTTTCCAAACTGCCGGTGGCGCCGCTGCCGCAGGTCGATTTCCCCACCATCTCGGTCAGCGCCCAGCTTCCCGGCGCCAGTCCGGAAACGGTAGCCACCAGCGTCGCCGAGCCGCTCGAGCGCCACCTCGGCCAGATCGCCGACGTCACCGAAATGACCTCGCAGAGCGGCATCGGGCAGACCCGCATCACGCTGCAGTTCGCCCTCGATCGCGACATCAACGGCGCCGCGCGCGACGTGCAGGCGGCGATCAACGCCGCGCGCGCCGACCTGCCGGCCGCGCTGAAAACCAACCCGACCTATCGCAAGGTCAACCCGGCCGACGCGCCGATCCTGATCCTCGCGCTCACCTCGAAAACCCTGACGCAGGGCCAGATCTACGACGCCGCCAGCAACGTGCTGGCGCAGCGGCTGTCGCAGCTCGATGGCATCGGCCAGGTCATTATCGGCGGCTCGGCGCTGCCCGCGGTTCGCGCGGAACTCAATCCGCAGGCTCTGTTCAAATACGGCATCGGCCTGGAGGACGTGCGCGCCGCGCTCGCCTCCGCCAACGCCAACAGTCCGAAAGGCACGATCGACGATGGCGACCAGCGCTATCAGATCTACACCAACGACCAGGCGACCCAGGCGGCGGACTACATTCCGCTCGTTATCGCCTACCGCAACGGCGCGGCGGTCACGCTCGGCGACGTGGCATCGGTGTACGACTCGGTCGAGGACGTGCGCAATCTCGGCCTGTCGAACGGACAGCCCTCGGTCCTGGTCATTCTGTTCCGGCAGCCCGGCGGCAACATCATCGACACCATCGACGGCGTGAAGGCGGAATTGCCGCACCTGGAGGCCGCGCTGCCGGCCGACATGCACGTGTCGATCGCGATTGACCGCAGCACGACCATACGCGCCTCGCTGCACGACACCGAATTGACGCTTGTCATCGCCGTCATCCTGGTGACGATGGTCGTGTTTCTGTTTCTCGGCGACATTCGCGCCACGATCATCCCCAGCGTCGCGGTGCCGGTTTCGCTGCTCGGCACTTTCGGCGCCATGTATCTACTGAGCTACAGCCTCGACATTCTCTCGCTCATGGCGCTGACGATTGCCACCGGCTTCGTCGTGGACGACGCCATTGTCGTCCTGGAAAACATCTCGCGCCATATCGACGAAGGCATGTCGCGCATGGAGGCGGCACTGCGCGGCGCTCGCGAAGTGGGTTTCACCGTGCTGTCGATCAGCCTGTCGCTGGTTGCGGTCTTTACCCCCATCCTGCTGCTCGGCGGCATCCTCGGTCGGCTGTTTCGCGAGTTTACGCTCACGCTCTCGCTCGCCATCCTGATTTCGCTGGCGGTCTCGCTGACCACCACG
Organism: Xanthobacteraceae bacterium; assembly: GCA_030041005.1. Classification (GTDB taxonomy): domain Bacteria; phylum Pseudomonadota; class Alphaproteobacteria; order Rhizobiales; family Xanthobacteraceae; genus BOG-931. The sequence continues at coordinate 86,333 of JASHOR010000041.1, read as the reverse complement.
CCGATGATGTCGTCGCTGTTCCTGCGCGAGCGCGCCGCCGGCGAGCCGCCGCGCCGCAGCAGGCTGTTCGAGCGCGTGCAGCACATCTACGAGCGCTCGCTGCGCTGGGCGCTTCACCACAGCAGGCTCATTCTCGCCGTTTTCGTCTTTGCGATCGCTCTCAACGGGTTGCTGATCTATCTGATACCCAAAGGCTATTTCCCCGAAGAGGATACCGGCCGGCTGATCGGAGCGCTGCAGGCCGACCAGAGCGTCTCCTTTCAGGCCATGTCGCAGAAGCTGCGGCAGATGATCGCGATCGTGCAGGCCGATCCGGCGGTCGACCACGTCGTCGGCTATACCGGGGTCGGCAGCGGCGGTGGTTTCGGCCAGATCAATACCGGCCGGGTGTTCGTGTCGCTCAAGCCGATTTCCGAGCGCCCGTCGATCGATCAGGTGATTGCGCGGTTGCGGCCGAAGCTGGCGCGGGTCCCGGGCGGCCGGCTGTTCCTGATCCCGGTGCAGGATATCCGCGCCGGCGGGCGCCAGAGCAACGCGGCATATCAGTACACGCTGCAATCCGACAGCGTCGATGAACTCAACGCGTGGACGCCGAAGCTGGTGCAGGCGCTGGAGCGCAGTCCGTTCCTTGCCGACGTGAATTCTGACCAACAGGAAAAAGGCCTGGAGACCAATATCGTCATCGACCGCGACACCGCCGCGCGGCTCGGCATAACGCCGGCACAGATCGACAACACCCTCTACGACGCCTTCGGCCAACGCCAGGTTTCGGTCATCTACAGCGCGATCAACCAGTATCACGTGGTCATGGAAATCGACCCGCGCTACACCGAAAATCCGCAGTCGCTCAACGACATTTACATTTCGACCTCCGGCGGCGGCGCCTCCGGCACGCAGACATCGAATCTGCCCGCGGGGACCGTAACCGCGCCGCTTGCGGCATCCAGCAGCAGCGCTTCGACGGCCGCAGCCGCAGCCGCGGCAAACGCCAACAATAATTCGGCGCGCAATGCCGCGATCAACGAGCTGGCCAATACCGGCAAGGGCGCCACATCATCCGGCGCAGCGGTCAGCACCGCGCAGGAGACCATGATCCCGCTCTCCGCCGTCGCCCACTACGGGCCGGGACATACGCCGCTGTCGGTCAATCACCAGGGATTGTTCGTCGCCTCGACCATTTCGTTCAATCTGCAGCCCGGCGCGACGCTCGGCGAGGCCACGGAGGCCATCAACCAGGCCGTAAACGACCTGCACATGCCGGCGTCCATTCACGGCACCCTTGCCGGCACCGCGCAGTTGTTCGCCCAATCGCTGCACAACGAACTGATCCTGGTGCTGGCCGCGATCGCCGCCGTCTACATCGTGCTCGGCGTGCTCTACGAAAGCTACATCCACCCGATCACCATATTGTCCACCCTGCCGTCGGCCGGCGTCGGCGCGTTCCTTGCCTTGATGCTGTTCCACACGCAATTCGACATTATCGGAACCATCGGCGTGATCTTGCTCATCGGCATCGTGAAAAAGAACGCGATCATCATGATCGACTTCGCGCTCAACGCGAAACGATCGCAACACCTGACATCCTACGATGCGATCGTGGAGTCCTGCGTGAGGGCCTGCGTGGTGCGCTTCCGCCCGATCATGATGACGACGTCCGCGGCGATCCTCGGCGCGGTGCCGCTGGCGGTCAGCTTCGGCAATGGCGGGGAAATCCGCCGGCCGCTGGGCATTTCGATCATCGGCGGACTGCTGATCAGCCAGTTGCTGACGCTCTACACCACGCCCGTGGTCTATCTCTACCTCGACCGGCTCGGCGAGTGGACGCTGCGCCAGCGCACGCGCCTGTTCCCCGGCCTGTTCGGGGCTCCGCCGGCGCCCGCGGAGTAGAGACGCTCCGGACGCTCCCTCCGCGGCGGCGCGCAACGCCGCTCAGCGAATATAAATCGGTCTCCGGCTATAGCAGCAGGGTGTCGGCCACAGCGGCCATCGCGGCCCGATCGCCGCGCGTATGCGCAGGATCTTTCTGTGCAAATGATCGATGACCGGCCCCTTGTAACCGTCATCCGCGTTCGGATCGGCCTGCAAAAACGCGATGCGGTTTTCCATGTGATAGATGATGCGGTGCGCGTGCCACCAGCAATGGGCGTGGCCGTCGCAACCGGCCAGCGCCGGGGATGCAAGCGCGGTCAAGCCGAGCAATGCGCTCAGAAACGCCATTCGCCCGATCATCGCCGCCCTCCTCCACTGGTTCAGCCGCGATCATAGCCGCGAACGGGACTGGAGGAAACCAGACTTTGGACGCTGCAGCGGCATCGCCAGAGCTGAGCGCGGATGAATTGCAATGGGGTAATGGCCGCGCCACAATGCCGGCCTGAAACGTCCGTGCGCTTGATCGATAACGAGCGCCGCGGAGATCGGATGCCGGCGAACTGAGAAGCTGCGCGGACGAAGGGAGAGCGGACGATGAATGGCGCCGAGGTCGTGGCCCATGTTCTCAAGCGCGAGGGGACCGAATTTCTCTCCTGCTATCCGCGCAACCAGGTGATCGAACCGTGCGCGGCCATCGACATACGCCCGATCCTGTGCCGGCAGGAACGGGTGGGCGTCGGCATTGCCGACGGCTACAGCCGCATCAAGCGCGGCAGGAAGAACGGCGTGTTCGCCGCCCAGGCCGGGCCCGGCATCGAGAACGCCTTTCCCGGCATCGCCCAGGCCTTTTCCGAGAACGTGCCGATCCTGGTCGTTGCCGGCGGCATGCCGCTCGCGCGCCAATATGTGCGCCCGGTTTTTCGCGCCGCCGACGTCTATCGCCCGGTGACGAAGTGGTCGGCGCTGGCGCACGACGTGCAGGAACTGCCCGACCTCCTTCGGCGCGCTTATCATGCGATGCGCTCCGGCAAGCCGGGCCCGGTGCTGATCGAATTGCCGGAAGAAGTGGCGGAGGCGGAATTCGACGGCCCGCTCGATTACGCGCCGGTGCCGCTGCAACGCGCTGCACCCGATCCGGACGCTGTCAAGAAGGCCGTGGACATGCTGCTGGCGGCAAGGCAGCCGCTGCTCTGGTCCGGCCAGGGCGTGCACTATGCCGAAGCCGGCGAGCGGCTTGCCGCATTGGCGGAACTCATCCCGGCGCCGGTGGTCGCCACCAATCCCGGCAAGAGCGCAATCCCCGACAGCCATCCGCTGGCGCTCGGCGGCGCCACCCGCTCCCGCTCGAAAATGTTCGCCGATTTCATGAACAAATCCGATCTCGTTCTGGCGATCGGCTCGAGCCTCACCGTGACCAATTTCGGACCGTCGGTGCCGCCCGGCAAGGTCATCATTCACTCCACCAACGACGCCGGCGACATCAACAAGGAATACCGCGCCGACCACGCGCTGGTCGGCGACGCAGCGCTGGTGATCGATGCGCTCATCGCCGAGATCGGCAGGCGCAAGGGTCCGGGCGGCGGCAACGCGCTCGCCTCGCTCAAGGAGGAGGTCGCGGCCGGCAAGAAGGCCTGGCTCGACGCCTGGGCGAAGTTTCTCGATTCCGACGAAATGCCGCTCAATCAGTATCGCGTCATCCGCGACCTCATGCGCACGCTCGACCGCGACAACGTGATCATGACGCACGATTCCGGCAGCCCGCGCGAGCAGATGATCCCGTTCTGGGAGACGACCGTGGCCGGCTCCTACATGGGCTGGGGCAAGTCGACTCAGCTCGGCTACGGTCTCGGCATCACCATGGGCGCCAAGCTCGCCGCGCCGGACAAGCTGTGCATCAACGTCATGGGCGACGCCGCCATCGGCATGACCGGCATGGACATCGAGACGGCCGCGCGCAACCGCATCGGCATCCTCACCGTCGTGTTCAACAACGGCGTCATGGGCGCGGAGCGCGACGTGCTGAAGATTTCCGACGCCAAATACGGCGCCATGACCGTCGGCGGCAACTACAAGAAAGTGGCCGAGGGCCTCAACGTCGCGGCACGGCGCGTGGAAAAGCCGTCCGACATCGTCGGCGCCATCAAGGAGGCGGTCGGCGTGACGGAGAAAGGCGCGCCGTTCCTGCTTGAATTCGTGGTCAAGGAGGGCCGCGACTTCTCGCGCTACGCTTGAGCGCGCAGCGCAACCGCCGCGGATGCCGCAAGCGTCCGCGCCGAAGTGCCGCCCAACCACCGATCGTTTCACGCAAACGCACAGACCAGGAGGACCGCGATGGCGGAGATCAAGATCTTCAATCCCGACGGCATGAGCAAGCCGGCGCCGTACAGTCACGTCGCCTACGCCAAGACCCAGGAACTGGTGTTCATCGCCGGCCAGACGCCGATCGACGCCACCGGAGCCATCGTCGGCAAGGGCGATTTCGAGGCGCAATGCGCGCAGGTGTTTGCCAACATTCACACCGCCCTGCGCTCGGTCAATGCCGACTGGAAGAACGTCGTGCAGTTCACCAGCTATCTGGTGCGCCCGCAGGATGCCGCCGCCTATCGGACCTGGCGCGCCAAGACCTACCCGAAAATGTTTGCCGGCGGCGCCAATCCGCCGCACACGCTTCTGATCATCAGCCGGCTCGCCGACGAAGCCTATTGGCTCGAAGTGCAGACGGTGGCCGCGCTCTAAAACGCGACGCTACCGTCACCGTGGATCGGACCCTTCGAGCCCGTCATTGCGAGAGCGAAAGCGACGAAGCAATCCACTCGAAACCGCTTCTCTGGATTGCTTCGCGGAGCCTGTATGGCGCTCTACTTCGCGGCGCAGGGCGCGGGACGGCTGTTGTGGCCGCTGCTCGCCAACTTTGCGCGACTGCTGATCGCCGCGGGCGGCGGTTTCCTGGCGCTGCGGTGGACCGGCAATCTCACCGAGGTCTTTGTCGCCTTGGCCGCGGCGCTGGCGGCTTTCGGGTTGATCAACGCTGCGGCCGTTGCTAGTGGAGCTTGGTCTTCAGCCGCCGGGGCGCTTGTGCCCGCGGGCGCACCGGTTCGGCGAGCGACGCGGCGATGAGCCAAGTTCATTTCTTCGACGATTTTGCCGTCGGGCAGGTTTTCGCCGGCGGCCGGGCGCGGATCGGCGCCGACGAAATCAAGGCATTCGCCCGGCAATTCGACCCGCAGCCGTTTCACCTCGACGAAGAAGCGGCGAAGAACTCGATCTTCCATGGCCTGGCGGCGAGCGGCTGGCACACCGCGGCGCTGACCATGCGGCTCCTCGCCGAGGGCGAGTTCAAGCCCGCCGGCGGCATCATCGGCGTCGGCTTCGACGAATTGAGCTGGCAACGGCCGGTCCGGCCCGGCGACGAACTGCATGCCAAAAGCGAGATTGTGGAAGTACGGCCCTCGAAATCGCGGCCCGATCGCGGCCTGATCCGCGTGCGCACCACCACGTTCAATCAGAACGATGAAGCCGTGCAGACCTTCATCGGCAATCTGATCGTGCCGCGTCGCCCGGCCGGCGGCTGCAACGGTCGCTGATTTTCCGAGAGATTCCGCCTGCCGTTTCGATCCGAAGGCGTTCTGCGCACATACAATTGATTCCCCTTCAGCGCAAAAAGCTCTAGTGTCCCGATTGATCTCGTGTGGCTTTGGTTCAGAAATCCGCATGACGAGGTCGTGGCAGGAATGATGCGGACTTCTGAACCGCCACACTAGGATCTGATCGTTTTCGCCGGGGGGAATCATGGCTGGGGATTCGACGCTGCCGAAATTCATACCCGCGCTGGCCTGGTATCGGCCCTTTGAACAATCAGGCTATGCGTTCATCCGTTTCTGTACCGGCGCGCTCATCGTGCCGCACGGCGTCGATCGGCTGTTCTATGGCGGCGCGCATGCGGACCTGGGCGGGCTGCTGGCGGCCATTCCCGTTTCGGCCATCGGCGTGTTCGAGATCGTGGCGGGCGTGTTCATCGCGCTCGGCCTGTTGACGCGGCCGTTCGCCTTGCTTTCGACGCTCGAGTGGATCGGCATCGCGCTGGCCGTGCCGATCAAGCCCGGCCAATCATGGATCATGCTCGGCGAGTCGCTGCATTACCCGACGCTCGTCGCGGTGCTGTGCTTTGCCTTCCTGCTGCGCGGCGGAGGCCATTATTCCCTGGATAGACTCCTCGGCAGGGAGTTCTGATCCGACTCCGCCTGCCGCCGCAGAGCGAACCGCAATGAAAGGCAAGCCATGATCGACGAAGCAACCGAGATCGATAACGGCCAATTGATCGTCCCGGCGCTGGGCGGCCTCTACCGCGGCGTCGCTCCGCTCGCGTACGTCCTGATCCGGGTGGCGACGGCGGTCAGTTTCCTGCCGGTCGGATACCACGGACTGTTTCATGGCGGCGTGCTTGAACTTGAGAAATCGATCACCGCGCTCGGCTTTCCGTTTCCCTACGCATGGGGATGGGCCGTTATGGTGAACGAATCCATCGTTGCCACGCTGCTGTTGGTCGGATTGTTCACGCGGCCGGCGGCGTTCGCCATCGCCGTGGAAATGGCGGTGATCGCCTTCGGCATCATGATCAAGCACGGCCTGTTCTGGCCCGTGCACGGCCTGGAAGTCGCCCTGCTGCTGGGGCTGGTGTGCTTCGGCTTTGTCCTCGGCGGCGGCGGCCGCTACTCGCTGGACCACCTGATCGGCCGCGAGTTTTAGAGCGTGATCCGGAAAGGTGGAAACCGGTTTTCCGGGAAAATCATGCTCCGCCAAATGTCAGAGCGTCAATCGATTCAATATGAATCGATTGCGCTCTGGAAGCCAATTCCGCCCGATTTGCTCCATTCGTCGCAGCACGGCGAGGGATGCGGGATCAGCTTTTGGGTTTTGATTTGTTCAGCGCCGCGGCGGCGCGAACGAGCGCCTTCAACGCCGCCTCGTTCATGGTCTCGCCTTCGCGGATATCGATGGCGCGCCGCACGTTGCCTTCCAGGCTGGAGTTGAAGAGGCCTGACGGGTCGTCCAACGCGGCGCCCTTGGCGAAAGTCAACTTGACGACGGCCTTATAGGTCTCGCCGGTACAGATGATGCCGGCGTGCTCCCACACCGGAACGCCTCGCCACTTCCACTCCTCGATCACGTCGGGGCAAGCCTCTTTGATGAGCGCGCGGACCCGCGCCAGCGTCCCGCCCCGCCAATCGGAGAGCTCCTTGATGCGCGCATCGATCAACCGGGAGGGCGAGTCCGCCTCTTTTGCTTTCGTCGCGGCGCTCTTGGCTTTCTTCATGGTGGAGTCGCTTTCTTCATGCGTGGTACTAAAACCCGTTATCACTATTGGCCACGGGAGAAACGGCCATGCCCAATACCGTCCGATTGCACCGCGTGCTGGCAACGAAGCCCGATAAGGTCTATCATTTCTGCCGCGGGCTCGTCATGCGGAGTTCTGAACCAAAGCCACACGAGATCAATAAGTTGCTGATGTCCTTCGATTCCGAAGTTCGCAAACGAGGGTGCCGCATAATGATGCGAACTTCGGAATCGGGACACCAGCACTTGCCCGCAGCCTTCCCTCCCCTCCTAGGCAACTTCACAAACGGGGTTTAACGTTGCCGACCGCAATATGAAAAATGCGGGAGGAAGCCGGGATGAGGACAGTGCCACTGGCGCGGGCGCTTGCCGCGATCTGCGGCGCGCTCTGTTGCCTCGCCGTTCTGGCCGCGCCGCCGGCCAAGGCGCAGGAGACCATCGAGACCGGAATAATCGGCGCGCCAAACGCCGTCGGCTGGCCGTGGTACATCGGCATCGACAAGGGATTCTTCGCGGCTTCGGGCATCAAGCTCGACCTCATCTACGTGCCGACCGCGTCCGGCCTGGTGCAGCAGCTTGCCGCCGGCTCGCTCGATGTCGTGGCCGATGTCGGCGTCGTCGAGCCGATCCATGCGGTGCAACGCGGCGCGCCGGTGGCGCTCATGCGCATCATGGGCCGGGTGCCGCCCTACGAGATGGTGGCCAAGCCCGGCATCGCCTCGGTCAAGGACTTGAAGGGCAAGACCATCTGCATCGGCGGCCTCGTCGACATCAACCGCGTCTATCTCGAGCGCATCATGACCGCCAACGGGTTGCACGACGGCGAGTACGACATCACCGTGATCGGCAACACCGCCGGACGCTTTGCCGCTCTCAAATCGGGCGCCGCGGACGCCACCATGCTGGCGCCGCCGGTCAATTTCTTCGCCGAGGACGCCGGCTTCCACAGCATCGGCCTGATGCTCAACTATGCCGGCGATCTGCCGTTTTCCGCCTCCGACGTGTCGCTCGCCTATGCGCGCAGCCACCGCGACACCTTGCAGAAGCTGCTCGCGGCGCTGGACAGGAGCGTTGCCTGGTTCGATGATTCCGCCAACCGCGAGGAGGCGATCGCATTGCTGATGCGGGAGATGAAATCGCCGCGTGCGCCGGTCGCGCGAAGCTACGACTTTCTGCGCAAGATCAACTATTTTGCGCCCGACAACGACGTATCGCGATCGCGCCTGCAGAACCTGATCAACGCCATGCGGGCGCTGGGCGACATCAAGGGCGGCATCGCGCCGGACAAGGTGGTCATGCCGGGTCTCGCCCATCTCGTCGATTGACCGCCGTTGACAAGAGCGAGGGAGGAATCATGTTCGGCAAACTCAACCATCTCGCCATTACCGGCGATCGCTACACGCTGCTTGGCATGTTCTATCGCGCCGTGTTCGGGCTCAAGGCCTCGGGCGACACCGCGCGCGAAATCGGCGCCATTTCGGTTGGCGACGGCTACGTCGGCATGACGCTCATTCCGCGGCGCGCCGGCCGCAAGGCCGGGCTCGATCATTTCGGCATCGAGGTGGAGGACCTGGAAAAGGTTCGGCAAAAGGTGGCGAGAAAATATCCCGACATCGAGATCGTCAAACGGCCCGGCAATCGGCCGTTCGCAAGCTACAGCGCGCACGATCCGGCGGGAAATTATTTCGACCTGTCGCAGCCCGGACACGAGAACCGCGCCGAAGTCTATGCCAAGGGCGAGTGGCGGCAGGACACCACATTCAGCCACTTTGCCATCCGCGCCCGCGAGGCGGAGCGGCTTGCCGACTTCTACACCGACGTGTTCGAACTCGAGCGGCGCAATCTGCCGTCCGCCGAAGGCGGCTATCATCTCACCGACGGCCGCATGACAATGGCGATCCTGCCGTGGAAGATTTCGTCGTTCAACGGGGCCGGCATAGAGCAGCCGGGGATGGACCACATCGGCTTTCGCGTCCCCGATCTCAAAGCCTTCTCGGCCAACCTCGACAAAGTGACAAAGACCAACGTCCAGCTCGCGGCGAAGCCGATCCCGTTCGACGATGAAGGCGCGGCGCGGCTGAAGCTTCTGCAGAAATGCCCGCTCGGAACCTTGCAGCTTGCCGATCCCGACGGAACGCTGATCGACGTGGCTGAGCATCCGTAGCGGTCCGCCGCAGAGCCGACAGCGCGCCTGGAAATCGAGTTTACGCCGCGCAATATTGCCAGCCTTGACCTGCCGGCCTAGGCTCGCGTTGACGCCGTTCGCACTGGACACGCGTTGACGGAGAATTCATCCATGGCCATCGCCGCGCTGTCTGGCTGGACCAGCGCACGGAAGCACGTCGTTGCGGCACCGGCCGCCCGCCGGCCGCGGGCGCCGCAGTGAAACGCGCCGTGTGACAGGGCCCGCCACGGTGGCATCGCAAGAGCAGGCAGCGAACCCGATCGAGCCGCACGTCGTCGAGACCGCGCTCAGCGGCTACGAGCTGCTCAACGATCCGCGGCTCAACAAGGGCACGGCGTTCACCAACGCCGAGCGCGACACATTCGAGCTTCACGGGCTGTTGCCGCCGCACGTCGCCACCCTCGATTGGCAGGTCAAGCGCCGGCTTGATGCCTTTCGCGGGCTCGGCACCGACCTGCAGAAATACATTTTTCTCCGCGGACTGCAGGATTCCAACGAGACCTTGTTCTATGCGCTGTTGACGCGAAACATCGAAGAGATGATGCCGATCGTCTATACGCCCACGGTCGGCGTCGGCTGCCAAAAATTCAGCCACATTTTCCGCAAGCCGCGCGGCTTGTTCCTGAGCCGGCCGCTGCAAGACCATTTCGCCGATATCCTGCAACATTCGCGCTTCGACGGCGTCGAGGCGATCGTGGTCAGCGACGGCGAGCGCATTCTCGGATTAGGCGACCAGGGCGCCGGCGGCATGGGAATCCCGATCGGCAAGCTGTCGCTCTACACCGCCTGCGCCGGCCTGCATCCGTCGACCACGCTGCCGGTCCTGCTCGACGTCGGCACCGACAACCGGGAGCTCCTGGCCGACCCGCTCTATATCGGATGGCGCCACGAGCGCGTGCGCGGGGCCGAATACGACGCGCTGGTCGAGACCTTCATCGAGGCGGTGCGGGCGCGCTGGCGGCATGTGCTCCTGCATTGGGAGGATTTCGCCATCGGCAACGCCAACCGGCTGCTGGCGCGCTACCGCGATCGCCTGTGTTCGTTCAACGACGATATTCAGGGCACCGCCGCGGTGGCGGTTGGTGCGCTTTTGAGCGCCGTCAATGTCAGCGGCGAACCGCTGACGCGGCAGCGCATCGCCGTGCTCGGCGCCGGTTCGGCCGGCACCGGCATCTGCGCGCTGTTGCTGCGCGCCATGCGCGAAGCCGGCGCCGACGAGGCCGAAGCGCGCAGCCGCTTCTATCTGGTCGACCGCGACGGATTGTTGACCGCCGACATGCCCGGCCTGCAATCGTTCCAGGTGCCGTTCGCGCAGCCGCGCGAGCGCGTCGCCGGCTGGACGCTGCAGGCGCCGGGACGCGTCGAGCTTGCCGACGTCGTTGCCAACGCCCATCCGACGGTTCTCATCGGCACGTCCGGGCAACCGCGCGCTTTCTCGGAAGCCATCGTGCGGACCATGGCCCGCCACGCGCAGCGGCCGATCATTTTCCCGCTGTCGAATCCGACCGAACGCAGCGAGGCAACGCCGCAGGAGATTCTGGCCTGGACCGACGAGCGCGCCATCATCGGTACCGGCAGTCCGTTTCCGCCGCTGCAATGCGACGGCCGAAAAGCTCGCGTCGACCAGACCAACAACGCCTATGTCTATCCCGGTATCGGCCTTGGGGCCGTCGCGGCGAAAGCGCGTTCGGTGTCCGACGCGATGTTTCTCGCCGCCGCTCGCACGCTCGCCGAGCTGTCGCCGGCACGCACCGACCGCGCGGCCAATCTGCTGCCGCCGCTCACCGACCTGCGGAAAATATCGTTTCATGTCGCCATTGCGGTCGCCAAAAAGGCCGCGGCCGAAGGGCTCGCCGCGCCGTTATCGGATGATGACATCGCCGCGGCGGTGCTGACCAAGATGTGGCAGCCGGCTTACGCAAGCTATCGGCGCCTGCGATAGTTCGAGGACCAACATCGACCGATCGCAGCCACGGAGCGCACAACGCGCATTGCCGCCGAGGCCACCAGGCGTGGCCTCGCACGGCGCGTTAAGACCAAGTGTTTCCTGACAAAGTAGAATTGTCTGGAACCAATAAAAAAGACTACACCGTCCTAGATTTGAATTATTTTAATTCCTTTTTACTGTGCAATAACTGTTTTTTCTTGCGCATTATACTTTTATGTGAACAACCTATTGATATCGCTTCTCTTTTTCATGGTTCTAAAGTGTCCAACCCAGTCCTCGAATCGAATGCGCGGCGTCCTCGCCGCTTCTGGCGGCGCCGGTTCTGCACGGACACTGCAATCCCCGCGTTTGCAGTCGCTGTTGCCATCGTCATCGTTCCGGCGGCGTTTGCACAACAGCAGAACGCTCCGGCCGCCTCCCCGGCGCCGCCCTCGACGCCGCAGAGCGCCCCCACCGTTTCTCCCGCGCCATCGGCGGCGACACCCGTTCCCGAAATCGTCGTGTCGGCGCCGAAGCCGAAACCGCGGCCAGTCCGGCACCGCCGCCGCGCGGCGGCACGCGGCGCCGCGACCGCGGTGGCTGCCGCACCGACGACAGCCGCGCCATCATCCGCAACGGCGACCGCCCAGGCGCCGCTGCAGCAGGCGCCGGCGCTGGACAAGACCGGTACCAAGCTTGCGGACCTGCCGCAAAGCGTCGTGGTCGTGCCGCGCGCCGTGGTGAGCCAGCAGGGCGGCACCAGTCTCGCCGATGCTGTTCACGACGTGAGCGGCATCAATCTCGGCGGCTCGTCGAGCTACGGCTTCTTCGACCGCTTCACCATCCGCGGCATGGATGCCCGCATCTTCACTGACGGTTTTCCGGACGGCGACCAGTTCAACGGGTTCCCCCACTCGATGAATGGCGTGCAAAGCATCCAGGTGCTCAAAGGGCCGGGCTCCGCGCTGTTCGGCAGCAGCACCCCCGGCGGCACCATCGACATCATCCATTTCCTGCCGTCCGATATCCCCGGCTACGGCATCAGCCAGCAGATCGGTTCGTTCGGCTCGTGGACGACGAGCATTTACGCCACCGGACCCACCACCGTTCCGGGGCTGACCTATCGCGTCGACGGATTGCTGCAGCAGTCTGACGGATTCCGCGATCTCAAGAGCGCGGACTACGAAATCCGTCCCGAGTGGAGCTGGATTCACGACAATCACATCACCACGTTCGCGCTCGATCTGCGGCACATCGAACAAACGCCCGACAGCTACGGCATCCTCTACTTCAACGGCACGGGCAGCGGCGGCACGCCGCTGACGAGCGTGCCGAACACCGCCAAATATTCGACCCCGTTCAACTACGGCAACCAGGATATCGAGCGGCCGACGCTGACGGATTCCTGGTGGATCGCGGACTATCTGACCGTCAACAACCGCCTCTCCTTCATGCATCGCGACGTCGATATCCTGCGCAATTCCGGCGGCACCATCGCGCTCGTGAACGGCGAGTGGGCGCTGACCAACCGGCAATTACGCGAGCAGACCGACAACGACTACGATATGACCTATCAGTTCGAGCCGATCTGGAAATTCCACACCGGCAGCATCGGCCACACGCTGCTGACCGGTGCCCAGGTCGAATGGGACAGCATCGACGACAATCGCGCCACCGCCGCGCTGCAGAACATCCCGAACATCTTCGCGCCGGTGATTCCGGAAACCTCGACCAACGGCCTTGTCTTCGAGCGCACGGCCTCCCTCAGCGGCATGGAGGACGACCTGCGCGCCCTCTATCTGAGCGCCTACGCCACCGATCAGATCGACGTAACCGATCAATGGAAGGTGCGCCTCGGCATCCGTCAAGAGCACTGGTTCGAAGAATTAACTCCCCTGGCCTACGTTCCGGGCCGGATCACGGCCCAGGGCACTCCGCTCGAACCGGGAATGACCGAGACCGAACTCGACACGCCCACCAGTTGGAGCGTCGGCACGCTCTACAAAATCCTTCCCGGCGTGGCGCCGTTCGCCGGCGTCTCCAAGAGTTATCTGACCAACTTCAACTCGGAGACGACGCAAGAGGGAATCTACGCTCCTGAGTCCGGCCTCGAATACGAAGCCGGCGTGAAGTTCTCATCGCCCGACGGCCGTTTCGTTTTCACGCCGGCGGCGTTCGAAATCTTCCGCACCAACGTGTTCACCGAAAACACGACGACGGACACCATCGCCTTCAACGCGCAGGATTCGCGCGGCGTGGACGCCGACCTGCAGCTTGCGATCACGCCGCAGTGGAAGGTGTTGGCCAACGCGATCGCGCAGCATGCGGTGCTCACCGAGGTGCCGCTGACACCCTCGCAGGTCGGCAATGTGCCTGTCGGCGTGCCGCGCTACATCTTCAATCTTTGGTCGACCTACGATTTCGCCATCAACGGCATTCACGGCTTCCGCGTCGGCGGCGGCGTCTCCTACAACAGCAAGACCTACGCCAACACCGGCAATACCTCGTGGATTCCGGATTCAACCGTGATCGACGCGATGTTCGGCTATTATGCGAAGCAGTGGGACGCCCAGATCGGCATCAAAAACATCGCCAATGTCGAGTATTTCACCATCGCCGAGAGCGCCGGCGGCTTTGTCGGCGAGCCTCGCACCTATTATGTGAAGGCGAGCCTGCACTACTGAGCGGCCGCGGCGGCCGGACGGCCGCCGGCCGCCGCCCGCGCCATCAGCATGGCGCGAACCGCCGCCAGCACATTGTCGAATGCCGGCCGGCGGTAGGCCCATTTCTCCTCCCGCAACGGCGGGGCAAGCACCATCGTTGCATTGGCTTCGAAAAATAGAATATCGCCGCGCGCGTTCACGGCGAAATCGATGCCGCCGTAATCGAGGTCGAGCATGGCGGCGATCCGCTCAAGCGCGGCAATGCCGCGCCGGCCGATCGCGCTAGCCATGTCGTCAAGGAACGGCAGCTCTTTGGCGCGATTGTCGGCCGAACCGGCCATGTCGGAGGTGAAATAGTGAACCTTCCAGTTGCGCGAGATCGCCAGGTGCAGGGGATAAAGCTTCCGATCGACAATCATCACGCGATACTTGCGATAGAAACCCTCCCCGTCCCGCGCGTCGAGCGGTTCGATCAGCCACACCTCGTCGCCTGGAAATTTTCCAACCGCCGCGGCCAATTCGTCCGCCGTCTCGGCGCGGACGAAATGATGTCCGGTGTGAAAGCCGGGCGCACGCGCCAGAACCGGAAAGGAAAAATCGTTGTCGGCAACGGCCGCGCCGGCACGGCAGGAGTCTGCGAGCGCGCTGCGCGGCAATTTGGCCATCCGCGGGACAATGACGCCCGCCACGCCGCGCAGCCGCTCGATATTGGCGGCGCGGCCGGATTTGCCCACCGCAACGGGATCATTGACGATCGGACGCGACGCGCGTGCGAGCAATCTCCGCGCTCCTTGCAAACCTTCGCCGCAGATATCGGCATCGCCGATGCTGTTGAAAATCACGTCGTGCGCGGGCAGCGGAATTTTGCCGTCGTAATATTCGCTCACGAGAACGGTGGTGTGGAAGATGGTCTCATCGAGCAGAAGCTCGGTCGGGATGTTGCCCCCGGCGGCGGAGACCAGAAGCAGGACGCGAACCGGCTCGCGATCGCCGCAATAAGGCAATGCGGTCAGGAAGTCGGTCTTGAAGCCGATGTCGCGGTGGCGGCGCGCGCCATCGGCATCGCCGAGCGCCGCCAACAGATTTGCCAATCCGCGATGGGCGTGAATGTGGCCGGGGTCGAGGCGCAAGGCGGTTTCGAAATGTGTGCGCGCGCCGTCCGGTTCGTCGGTCAGCAGCAACAGATTGGCAAGATTGACATGCCCCATCGGATTGTCCGGATGGCGCCTGACCGCTTCGCCGAACAGCGAGCGTGCGGCGCTTCGATATCCGGCCTTGAGGACCAGCGCGCCGAAATCGTTGAGCGCGCCGAAGTCGTTCGGCGCGCGGCGGAGGAGTTCAAGGTAGTCGCGCTTGGCCGCTTCGAACGATCCCTGCTCGCGCAAGAGGCCGGCGCGCTCGCGCCGCGCCTCGATCGCCTCGGGCCGCCGCGCCAGCACGCGATCGAGTTCCGCGATGCGCGCGCTTCGCGGCCTGCGCTGCAAGGATTGGTGCACGGCCGGTCGCCGCCCTTTTTGCGGGTCCGAATCACCCGGC
This sequence comes from Xanthobacteraceae bacterium, assembly GCA_030041005.1. GTDB lineage: Bacteria > Pseudomonadota > Alphaproteobacteria > Rhizobiales > Xanthobacteraceae > BOG-931. The sequence goes on along the minus strand of JASHOR010000041.1, from coordinate 70,819 downwards.
GGGATGGGATTAGAGCAAAATTTACCATGAAAACCACATCATGCGGCCGGGGACCGGCGGCGACTGGCGCGTGCCGGGCGAGGATTTGTCCGCCATGGAAGCAAGCGTTTGCGGCAACGGCGAAATCATTCTCGGCGATCCGGCGCCGTGGTTCAGCGCGCCGCTTCTTGCCGGCGGCGCCTTCAACCTGCAGGTCGCCGCAGGGCGCTGGATCGTGCTCAGCTTTCTGGGCTCGCCCGCCAGCGCTCGCGTTGGCGAAGAGCTGGCCCTGCTGCTGCAGGACCCCGGCCTGTTCGACGAGGACCGGCTGGTGTTCTACGGCGTGCTGACCGCGCTGCCGCACGATCCGCTGCCCTTTCTCGAACGTTCTTGCGCATCCGTTTCGTTCATCGTCGACCATGACGGCGCCCTCAGCCGCCGCTACGGCGCCGCCGAGATGCCGCGCACGATCGTGCTCGATCCGATGCTGCGCACGATTGCCAATATTCCCTGGAACCACCCCGGCGGGCACGCGCAGGCGGTGCGCGACGTGCTGCAGGGGCTGCCCTGCGTGGACGATTCCGCCGGCGTCCCGCTCAGCGCTCCGGTGCTGATCGTGCCGCGCATTTTCGATTTCCCGCTGTGCGATGTGCTGGTCGAGTTCTACGAAAAGCTCGGCGGCAAGGAATCGGGGTTTCTGTTCGACGTCGACGGCAAGACCACGAAAATGGTCGACCATCGGGTGAAACGCCGCAGCGATCTTGTCGTCGCCCATCCCGGGCTTCGCGAAGCGATCCGCAGTCGGATCGTCCGCCGCCTGCTGCCGGCCATCGAGCAATTTTTTCAGTTTCAGGCCACGCGCATGGACCGCTACATCGTCGCCTGCTACGACAGCGCGGTCGGCGGTCATTTCTATCGCCATCGCGACAACGTCAATATCGGCGCGCAGCACCGCCGCTTCGCCGTCTCCATCAATTTGAACAAGGATTACGAGGGCGGCGATCTCATCCTGCCCGAGTTCGGCCGGCGCAGCTATCGCGCGCCGCACGGCGGCGCCATCGTATTTTCCTGTGGGGCTTTGCACCAAGTCACGCCGGTGACCCGCGGCCGCCGTTATGCCTTCCTGCCGTTCCTCTATGGCGAGGCGGACGCAGCGCTGCGCGAAATCAACAACGCCAAATTGCACGACAGCGCCGCCCGTTACGTCGCGGATTCCGATCGGCTGTTTCCGCAAGGCGAACCCGGCGGCGAACGTCGCGCGGGCTGACCAAACCAGCCGGATTTTCTTCTCAATCTCGAGGAATCCTGGATTGAGAGGCGGCGGAAGCCGCAACACCCGGTCTATCCGGCGACCGATGCCCTGGCGGCGGTGACAAAGATCCGTTTCAGCATTTCGCGGTCGATCGGCTTCTGCAGGACTGGAATTGTGCGAAAGCGCGCCTCGACGCTGTCGGCGTCGTAGCCGGTGACGAAGACGAACGGCACGCCGCGGGCATCCAGGACGTCCGCAATCGGATAGACGGCGCCGTCGCCAAGATTGATGTCGAGCACCGCCGCCTCGAAATAGTCGTTCCTGGCTTTCTCCAGCGCCTCGGACGCCGTGCAGATCGGGCCGACGACCTGATAACCGAACTCGACGAGGCAGTCCTGGACCATCATCGCCACCAACGCCTCGTCTTCGACCAAAAGGACGCGCGGCAGGCCGATCACCTTGACTGCACCGCGCGCGTTACATTTGTCGGCGACGTTGTCCCCATCGGATAGCTGGCGCGATTTCGTCATTCCCTTGCGCGGGATCGACAGGCTGCAGTGCAGGCCATTCGCGTTCCAGTCGAAGGTCGTTTCGCCGTGAAGCTGCTTTTCGATACTGGCGCGAATAACCCGCAGGCCAAAGCTCTTGGCCGTCGGCGCCGCAACCGGAGGACCCCCGCTCTCGGTCCAGTTCACGATCAGGGCGTCCGGCCGCAGTTTCCAGTCGAGGATGATTTTTCCGTCCGGCGATGACAACGCGCCGTGCTTGGCGGCATTGGTGGCGAGCTCATGGAGCGCGAGCGCGAGCCCCTGCGCGGTCGTAGGCTGCAACGAGATGTCCGGCCCGGAGATCGCCACCCTGTCGCCGGCGCGGTAAGGCTCCAGTTCCTCGGCAACGAGCGTTCCCAGATCGGCGCCATGCCAGCGCGAGTCCGACAACAGCGTGTGGGCGCGCGCCAGCGCGGTGATGCGGCCTTCGATGCTGGCCACGTATTCATCGACGCTTCGCGCGCGGGTCAGCCGGATGAGCGACTGGATGACGGCGAGCGCGTTGCGCGCCCGATGATCGACCTCGCGCGCCAGCAGCACCTGGCGCTCGTCGGCCTCCTTTCGCTTGGTGATGTCCAGTGCGGTGCCGATGACGCGCACGCATTTGCCGTTGCTGTCGAAGATGGCGCGGCCTTTGGCGGCAACCCAGCGGATGACGCCGTCTTCCTTTCCTACAGTCCGAAATTCGACGTCATAGACCGCGCGTTTCTCCGGATCGCAGGCCGCCGCGTAGGCCTTGGTGGTTGCCGCCTGGTCGTCGGGATGCAGGCCGCCATAGAAGTCGGCCATGCTCACCGGAACGTCCGGCGAGATGCCGAACATCGCCTTGACCCGCGGCGGCCAGTACAGCGTATCCGTCACGTTATTGACGTCCCACAGCCCGATCTCGGCAGCGTCGGTCGCCAGACGCAATTGCTGTTCGCTGTCGAGCAGACGGGCGCTCGATGCGGCCAGCTCCGCGGTGCGCTCGGCGACCCGCAGCTCGAGTTCAAGGTTCAAGCGCTCGAGTTCGCGGGTCTTGCGAAACAGCTCGACGAAGATGCGAACTTTGGCACGCAGCACTTCCGGGACCACCGGGACCGGCACGTAATCGACCGCGCCCATGGCGTACCCCTTCAGCCGGTCGACATCGGTGACTTGGATGGCGGAAATGAAGATGATCGCCGTCTTCTGGAAGCGGGGATGCTCGCGGATCATTGCCGCGAGCTGAAAACCGTCGAGTTCGGGCATGCACACGTCGATGAGCACGACCGCGACGTCGTTCTTGAGCAGAAATGCCAACGCCTCGCTCGCCGACGAGGTCTTGACCAGATTTTCGTCGAGCACGCCGAGGATGATCTCGTAGGCGAGCAGTTTTTCCGGCTGGTCGTCGACCAGGAGGATGTTGACTTTGTCGGTCATCGGCGCCCCCTACCGATGCAGCCACATCCGCAGCGCAGACAGGAGTTGCTCGGTATTGACCGGCTTGGCGAGGTAATCCGAGGCACCGGCTTCCAGGCACTTCTCGCGATCGCCCTTCATCGCTTTTGCGGTCAAGGCGATGATCGGCAGGCGCCGATAGGCCTTGTTCCGCCTGATCTTCTCGATCGTCCGATAGCCATCCATTTCCGGCATCATGATGTCCATCAGCACGATCGCCAGCGACGGCGACTCCTCGATGATGGCGATGGCCTCGCATCCGGTCGCGGCGGTGAGCACGTTCATGCCGCGGCGCTCCAGCACGCTTGCCAGGGCGAAGATATTGCGCGGATCGTCGTCAACCAGCAGCACCGTGCGCCCCACCAGGTCCTCGTCGGACGAGTTGAGCTGCTCGAGCATCTGCTGCTTCTCGGTCGGCAGGTCGGTGATCACGCGGTGCAGGAACAAAGCGGTCTCGTTCAGCAGCCGCTCCGGCGACTCGACGCCCTTGACCACGATCGAGCGCGCCATGGTGTGAAGCTGCGCATCTTCTTCCGCCGACAGCTCGCGGCCGGTGAACACCACAACCGGAACCTCGGCAAGCGACCGGTCCGCCCGCATGCGCTCAAGCACCTCGAAGCCCGACATGTCGGGAAGGCGCAGGTCGAGGACCACGCAATCGCACGGGTGCTCGCGCAGCGCGCCGAGCGCCTCCTCGCCGGTGCTGACGTCCACGATCTCGATATCGTCGTGCTCGAGCAGTTCGCGAATGCTCATCTGCTCGACCTTGTTGTCCTCGATGACCAGAAGCCGCTTGCGGCGCGCTTGCGTGAAGTCCTTGATGCGCGAAATCGCCTCGGCCATGCCCTCGCGCGTGGTCGGCTTGGTAACGAACGAGAATGCGCCGCGCGCCAGCCCGTGCTGGCGATCTTCATCCAGCGTGACCATCTGCACCGGAATGTGGCGGGTGAGAGGATTCTGCTTGAGCTGGCTGAGCACGTTCCATCCCAGCATGTCGGGCAGGAACACGTCGAGCGAGACGGCCGTCGGCTGATATTGTTTGGCGAGATTGATCGCGTCATCGCCGCGCATGGCGAGCAGCGCCTTGAAGCCCTCGCCGCGGGCAAGATCGATCAGAATCCGCGCGTAATGCGGATCGTCCTCGACGATCAGCAGAATCGAGTCGCCCGGCTGAATGTCGACCCGGTCATCGGGGATCGGTTCGATGGCGCGCTCGACGGGAACCTGCAGTCCGGAGAGCTGGGCGACCGGCACCGTCGCCGCTACGGCCTGGGTCGGCGCGCTGGGCCCGACGTATTTGATCGGCAGATAGAGCGTGAAGGTCGATCCGGCGCCGGGGGCGCTGCGCAAGTGAATTTCGCCGCCGAGCAGGCTTGCCAACTCGCGGCTGATGGCGAGGCCCAATCCGGTGCCGCCGTATTTGCGGCTGGTCGAGGCATCGGCCTGCTGAAACGCCTCGAAGATGATCTTCTGTTTCTCCTGCGGGATGCCAATGCCGGTGTCCGACACCTCGAACGCCACCACCGCAGGCTCCTTGCTGAGCACCGGATGATCGGTGCTCCAGCCGCCGACCACCGAAATGACATTGAGCCGCACGCCGCCCTGGGCGGTGAATTTGAACGCATTCGACAGCAGGTTCTTGAGCACCTGCTGCAGCCGTTTGCTGTCGGTCACGATGCTGCGACCGAGATTGGAATCGACATGCACTTCGAACGACAGGTCCCGCGTATCGGCCTCGTGCCGGAACGGACGCGCGACCATGTCGACCAGATTGGCGAAGAACACCTCCTCGGCGTCGACCGTCACCGTGCCCGACTCGATCTTCGACAGGTCGAGAATGTCGCTGATGAGATTGAGCAGATCGGTGCCCGCGCCATGAATGGTGCGGGCGAATTCCACCTGCTTCGGCGTCAGATTGCCTTCCGGGTTGTCGGAAAGCTGCTGGCCGAGGATCAGGATCGAGTTGAGCGGCGTGCGCAGCTCGTGCGACATGTTGGCCAAAAATTCCGATTTGTACTTCGAGGTCAGCGCCAGCTCGGTGGCCTTCTCCTCGAGCGCGCGGCGCGCCTGCTCGATTTCCTGGTTCTTGCGCTCCACCTCGACGTTGCGGTCGGCAAGCTGCGCCGCCTTCTGCCCGAGCTGCTCGTTGGTCTGCTGCAGATCCTTCTGCTGCGCCTGCAACTGGCCGGCAAGCTGCTGCGACTGCTTGAGCAGACCCTCGGTCTGCATCGTCGCCTCGATCGAGTTGAGCACGATGCCGATCGAGGTCGTCAGTTGTTCGAGGAAGGCGGTCTGCAAGGTGGTAAATGCGTGGATCGATGCGAGTTCGATCACCGCCTTGACCTGGTTCTCGAACAAGACCGGCAACACGATGACGTTGCGCGGACGCGCCTTGAACAGCGCCGAGCTGATGGGGACCGCGCCCTCCGGCATTTCGGTGATGAGCATGCGCCGCTTGTCAACCGCGCATTGGCCGATCAAACCCTCGCCCATGCGCAGCGACCCCGGATGGCCGTTGCTGCCGTCATCCGCATAGGTGGAAAGCAGATTCAAGGACGGCGTATCTTCGCTTTCGACCTGATAGATGATGCCCTGATGCGCGTTGACCAGCGGCGTCAGCTCGGAGAGCAGCAGCCGGCCGACGGTGGTGAGATCGCGCTGCCCCTGCAGCATGTTGGTGAATTTCGCGAGGTTCGTCTTGAGCCAGTCCTGCTCGGTGTTGCGGTCGGTGGTCAGCCGCAGATTGTCGATCATGGTGTTGATGTTGTCTTTCAGCTCGGCGACCTCGCCGCGCGCATCCACCTGGATCGAACGCGTCAGGTCGCCCTTGGTGACCGCCGTCGCCACTTCGGCGATGGCGCGCACCTGCGTGGTCAGGTTTGCGGCCAAAAGGTTGACGTTGCCGGTCAAGTCCTTCCACGTGCCGGCGGCGCCGGGCACGTTGGCCTGACCGCCGAGCCGGCCTTCGACGCCGACTTCGCGGGCGACCGTGGTCACCTGCTGGGCGAAGGTCGCGAGCGTGTCGGTCATGTTGTTGATGGTCTCGGCGAGCGCCGCCACCTCGCCCTTCGACTTCACCGCGAGGTTTTGCTTCAGATCGCCGTTGGCGACGGCGGTCACCACTTTGACGATGCCGCGCACCTGTTCGGTAAGGTTGGCGGCCATGACGTTGACGGTGTCGGTCAAATCCTTCCAGGTGCCGGCGACGCCGGGCACCTGCGCCTGGCCGCCAAGCAGCCCTTCGGTGCCGACTTCGCGGGCGACGCGGGTCACTTCCGAGGCGAAGGCGTTGAGCTGGTCCACCATGGTATTGATGGTGTTTTTCAGCTCCAGGATTTCGCCTTTCACGTCGACGGTGATCTTGCGCGACAGGTCGCCGCGCGCGACGGCCGTGGTCACCTCGGCGATGTTGCGGACCTGCGTGGTGAGGTTCGCGGCCAGGAGGTTGACGTTGTCGGTCAAGTCCTTCCAGGTGCCGGCGACGCCCGGCACCACGGCCTGACCGCCGAGACGGCCGTCGGCGCCGACTTCGCGCGCCACGCGCGTCACTTCGGCGGCGAACGAGCGCAACTGCTCGACCATGGTGTTGAGCGTATCCTTGAGCAGCAGCATTTCGCCGCGCACGTCGACCGTGATCTTCTTCGACAGGTCGCCGCCGGCAATGGCGGTCGCCACCTCGGCGATGTTGCGCACCTGCGCGGTCAGGTTCGACGCCATGAAGTTGACGTTGTCGGTCAAGTCCTTCCAGGTGCCGGCGACGCCGGGCACCTGGGCCTGACCGCCGAGCTTGCCTTCGGTGCCGACCTCGCGCGCCACGCGGGTCACTTCCGAGGCGAAGGCGTTGAGCTGGTCGGCCATCGTGTTGATGGTGTTCTTCAGCTCCAGAATCTCGCCTTTCACGTCCACGGTGATCTTGCGCGACAGGTCGCCGCGGGCGACCGCGGTGGTCACTTCGGCGATGTTGCGGACCTGCGCGGTCAGGTTGCCGGCCATCGAATTGACGCTGTCGGTCAAATCCTTCCAGGTGCCGGCGACGCCGGGCACGTTGGCCTGGCCGCCGAGGCGGCCTTCGGTGCCGACCTCGCGGGCAACGCGCGTCACCTCGCCGGCGAAGCGGTTGAGCTGGTCAACCATGGTGTTGAGCGTCTCTTTGAGCTGAAGGATTTCGCCGCGCACGTCCACCGTGATCTTGCGCGACAGGTCGCCGCCGGCGATGGCGGTCGCCACCTCGGCGATGTTGCGGACCTGGCCGGTCAGGTTCGACGCCATCGAGTTGACCGAGTCGGTCAAATCCTTCCAGGTGCCGCCGACGCCCGGCACGTTGGCCTGGCCGCCGAGCTTGCCTTCGGTGCCAACTTCGCGGGCGACGCGCGTCACCTCGGCGGCGAACGCGTTGAGCTGGTCAACCATGGTATTGAGCGTGTCTTTCAGCTCGAGAATTTCGCCGCGCACGTCCACCGTGATCTTGCGCGACAGGTCGCCGCGCGCGACCGCGGTCGCCACTTCGGCGATGTTGCGGACCTGGCCGGTGAGGTTCGAGGCCATGAAGTTGACGCTGTCGGTCAAATCCTTCCAAGTGCCGGCAACGCCGCGCACCAAAGCCTGACCGCCGAGCTTGCCTTCGGTGCCGACTTCGCGCGCGACGCGCGTCACCTCGCCGGCGAAGGCGTTGAGCTGGTCCACCATCGTGTTGATCGTATCTTTCAACTCGGCGATTTCGCCGCGCACGTCGACCGTGATCTTCTTCGACAGGTCGCCCGAGGCGATGGCGGTTGACACTTCGGCGATGTTGCGAACCTGGGCAGTGAGGTTCGACGCCATCGAGTTCACCGAGTCGGTCAAGTCCTTCCAGGTGCCGGCGACGCCGAGCACGTTGGCCTGGCCGCCGAGCCGCCCTTCGGTACCGACCTCGCGGGCGACGCGGGTGACCTCGCCGGCGAACGCGTTGAGCTGGTCGACCATCGTGTTGATGGTTTCCTTGAGCTGCAAAATCTCGCCGCTGACGTTGACCGTGATCTTCTTCGACAGGTCGCCGCCGGCGATGGCGGTAGCGACGTCGGCGATGTTGCGGACCTGCGCGGTCAGGTTGCCGGCCATCGAGTTGACGCTGTCGGTGAGGTCCTTCCAGGTGCCGGCGACGCCGGGCACTTGCGCCTGGCCGCCGAGCTTGCCTTCGGTGCCGACTTCGCGGGCGACGCGGGTGACTTCCGAGGCGAAGCCGTTGAGCTGGTCCACCATCGTGTTGATGGTGTCTTTCAGTTCGAGAATCTCGCCGCGCACGTCCACCGTGATCTTGCGCGACAGGTCGCCGCGGGCGACCGCCGTGGTCACGTGGGCGATGTTGCGCACCTGGTCGGTAAGGTTACCGCACATGGCGTTGACCGAGTCGGTCAAATCCTTCCAGGTGCCGGCAACGCCCGGCACGATGGCCTGGCCGCCGAGCTTGCCGTCAGTGCCGACCTCGCGGGCGACGCGGGTGACTTCCGAAGCAAACGAGCGGAGCTGGTCCACCATCGTGTTGATGGCTTCCTTGAGCTGCAGGATTTCGCCGCGCACGTCGACGGTGATCTTCTTCGACAGGTCGCCGTTGGCCACCGCGATCGTCACCTCGGCGATGTTGCGCACCTGCGCGGTGAGGTTGGAGGCCATGGAGTTGACGCTCTCGGTCAAATCCTTCCACACGCCGGTGACGCCGCCGACCTGCGCCTGGCCGCCGAGCTTGCCTTCGGTGCCGACCTCGCGGGCGACGCGCGTCACCTCCGACGTGAACACGTTGAGCTGTTTGATCATCGTGTTGACGATCTCGGCCGAGCGCAGGAATTCGCCCTTGAGCGGGCGGCCGTCGACGTCGAGACTCACCGTGCGCAAGAGATCGCCCTGCGCCACCGCGGCGATGGCGCGGGTCACTTCCGTTGTGGGCCACAGCAGGTCGTCGATGAGCGAGTTGACCGAAGATTCCATGTCGCCCCAGGCGCCGTCGGACAGGCCGAGGCGCACGCGCTGGCGGGTGCGCCCGTCGCGGCCGACGACCTGGCCGACAAGTTCGAGCTGCTTGGCCATGCGCTGGTTGGTGCCGACGATCTCGTTGAACGTGTCGGCGATCTTGCCCATGAGGCCGACGCGATCGCCGCCCATACGCACCGAGAAATCCCCGACCCGCATCGCCTGCAGGGCATGCAGAAGCTCCGACAGCCCGGGGGCATCGCCGTTCAGTCCATGGTCCGCATTGGACACCGCGAGCGGCGAACCGTTGGCGTCAGTCGAGCCGACGATTTTTTCGGGCGCTTGCATGACTATCTCCGATGACCGCGGGTGGCGGCGAGTGTGAGGGATGCGACACGCGGCAGGCACAACCTTGGCGGCTTCTTGGCGAACTTGAGCTGGAAAATCTTGGGTCGGAAAATCTTGGGCCGGAAAACCTTGGGCCGGAAAATCTTGGGCTGGAAAACCTTGGGCTGGAATACCTTGGATCGGCTCGGGTCGGGCAGAGTTCGGCAGTTCCACGCGAGGAACAAAGACGCCAGATGCCGCGTGCCAGGCTCGTCCTGAAGCGACGGCATGCGCAATGACGGTCCTCCGGGGCGCAAGCGCTCTGCACCGGCGGTAGCCTCCGAACCTGACGCGGAATCCCCCTCACAGACGCGCCCTAACCTTCTGTGCCATCACCCGCAACGCCGCTCTTATGGGATGGTTCCCGCTGAAAAACGCGATCCCCAGAAATTTTTTAGGTCGGTTAAAGGCCGCTTCTCCGCGGTCCTCAGTTCCCGCCACGTTGGCCGCAGCCGATGATTCGGCCCCGTCTCGTGGCAAAACGCCGCTTGGCAAGGGTTCCCGACCCTCTATAGTCGGCCGGCCCAATGCGCAGCCGCCGTGCTACAAGACGCAAACGGGCCGTCAAATGGGGTTGGGAGCAATGAGTAAAATTCGCGCATTCGCCCGCGTCGCCGGAACACGGCGCACCGTCCTGCCGACCGCGGCAGCGGCGCTCGCCTGCCTGCTGTCAGTCGCCTCGGCCGTCCCGGCGGCGGCCGCAGCTCAATTCGTCATGAAATTCGGCACGGCGACCATGAACGAGGGGCAGCACCAGTTCCTCAAGTTCTACAAGCAACAGGTCGAGAAAGCGTCCGGCGGCCGTATCGAAGTGCAAATCTATCCGAACAGCGAACTTGGTCCGATCCCGCGCGAGATCGAAGGTGTGCAACTCGGCAGCATCCAGGGCTATATCGGGCCGGTCGATTTCTTCGTCGGCGTCGATCCGCGGTTCGGCGTGTTCAGCGCGCCGATGGTGTTCCGCGACGACGCCAATGCCGCGGCCACGGTCGAAGACCCCGCAGTGCAGAAGGCGATGTACGCCCTGGTCACGCCGAAGCGCATGACCGGCATCGCCACGCTCAGCCTTGGCGCCTCCGACTACGGCTCCAAGAAGCCGATCATGCGGCTCGCCGATTTCGAGGGCAAAAAGATCCGCATCAACGGCACGGCGCTCGAACGCGCCAAATTGGCCAAGCTCGGCGCCAGCGGCATCGGCATGCCGCTCTCCGAAGTCGTGCCGGCGCTCGACCAGGGCACCATCGACGGCACCATCAGCGGCCTGTCCATCTTCGTCGCCTTCAAGATGAACGACCTGATCAAGGTGATTACCGTCACCGACGACACCTACATCAACTCCATCGCCGTCGTGAGCACGGCATGGCTCGATACGCTGCCGCCCGACCTCAGGAAGATCGTCATCGACAGCGGCGCCGCCGTTCAGGGCAAGGCGCAGCAGTGGAATTTCGATTTTTACAAGAAACTGACCGGCGACTGGACTGCGCTTGGCGGCACGGTGCACACGCTGCCCGCTGACGATCTCGCCAAGATGAAGACACTGCTCGACCCGGTGGCCGACGAGGTGACCAAGGACCAGCCGGCCGTGCACGATATGCTGCAAATGGTCCGCGCCGCCGCCGCCAAGCATTGACGTTTTCCGTACCCGTAATGCGGTGCGCCGCCATAAGCGCGTTGGTGGTCCGATTCCAACATTCGCATCCCGTCTCGGCACGCCTTCATGCGGAATGTTGCAATCAAGGCACGCTGCGAGCGGCACGGCGGTAAGGGCTGACGCATGGTCAACATGCTGCTGCGCTGCGTCAACGTGCTCATGTCCGGCCTGCGGGCGACGGCCGGCGCCATGCTCATGATCTGCGTCGGCATCAACTTCATCAACATCATCGGCCGTTACGTCTTTGCCGTATCGATAACGTGGGCCGAAGAGGCGATGCTGTTCCTGATGATCGGCTGCGTGTTCCTCGGGGCGGCTCCAGTCGGTTACCTGGGCCGCCACATCCGCATGGACATCCTCGTGCTGGCGCTGCCGCCGCGTGCGCGCAAATTTTTCCAGGTCTTTTGCGACGTTGTCACGATCGCGACCTGCGTCATGCTGGCGTTCTTCGCCTGGCCGGTCGTATCCATGCTCGCCGAACTCAACGAGCGCAGCGACACCGCAAATATTCCGCTGGTGATTCCGCAATCGGCCCTGCCGCTCGGGCTTCTGCTCATGGCCTTCCTCATCGCAGTGCGACTGATCGTTCGCGGTCCGGGCCGCGCCGACATCGGATCTCACCGGGACCCGGGCCACTAAAGCATGATGCGGAAAAGTGGAAACCGGTTTCTCGAGACGAACATGCTCCACCAAAATGTCAGAGCGCCAATCGATTCAACATGAATCGATTGGCGCTCTGACATCCAATCGAAAGTGCGCCCATGTCGGCTGCCGTCGTCTATTTCGCCCTGCCGGCGTTCCTGCTGATCCTCGGGCTGCCGATCTTCGTCGTCCTTACGCTCACGTCGATCGTCGCGATCGTGTTCGTCGCCCACGTGCCGCTGGACGCGATCCAGACCAACATGTTCGGCAGCCTCGACAACTTCCCGCTGCTCGCCGTGCCGTTTTTCGTGCTCGCCGGCGAAATCATGGGCCGCGGCGGCATCGCCAATCGCGTCGTCAACTGGGTGGTATCGCTCATCGGCGGCGTCCGCGGTTCGCTGGCGGTGACCACCGTTGCCTCCTCCGAGCTGTTCGGCGCCATGGCGCACACGACCGTCGGCACCGTCGTCGCCATCGGGCGCCTGTTGTTTCCGTCGCTGACCAGTCAGGGCTATGGCGAGCGTTTCTCGGTCAGCCTGATCACTTCCTCGGGCGCGGTCGCCGTGATCATTCCGCCGTCCATCTCGATGATCCTTTACGCCATGACGGCGCAGGTATCGGCCATCCAGTTGTTCGCCGCCGGCGTCCTGCCAAGCCTGCTGATCGGGCTCATCGACGCCGCTTACGTGATCATCTATGCGCGGATCACCGCCGTCCCGCTCACCGCCGGGATACGCTGGAAGAACATTTGGGCCTCCACCAAGGAGGCGAGCTGGGCGATCGGCACGATCGCGGTGATTTTCGGCGGCATCTATGGCGGTGTTTTCACCCCGACCGAGGCTGCCGGGGTAGCGGTGGTCTATTCGCTGTTCGTCACCATGGTGATCTACCGCGAGATCGGACTGCGGGAACTGTGGGAGGTGATCGTCAGCTCGGTCTATCTGATCGCGCAGATTCTGATCATCGTCACCGGCGCCGGCATCTATTCATGGCTGATAACGACGAGCGGCATCCCGCAAAATCTCATTCACAGCATCGACGCGATGCACCTGCCGTCCTGGGGGACGTTGCTTTGCGTCAATGTCGGCCTGTTGGCGGCCGGCAGCTTTCTCGAGCCGCCGGCCGCAATTCTCATCCTCACGCCGCTGCTTTTGCCGATCGTGCAAGCCGCCGGCATCAGCGCCATTCACTTCGGCATCATCCTGGCGGTCAACCTGAGCATCGGCCTCTATCTGCCGCCGTTCGGATTGAACCTGTTCGCCGCGCGCGCCATTTTCAATGTGCCGATGGCAATGATCTATCGCGGCGTGCTGCCGTTCGTTGCCATCAATTTCGCGGCGCTGATGATAATCACCTACGTTCCGGCGATTTCGATGATCCTGGTGCACTTGGGTCACTGAGGACCTTGGCCACCAAAGATCCGATCAGATCGACCCGAGCGGATTTCAGTCTAACTCTTGGATGGGCACCGGTCGAAATGCACGGTGACCGGCAGACCGATGGGCAGTGCCGGCGCTTTGGACGTCATTGTCAGGATCACCGGCAGCACGGATCGCGGACCGGCATCCGCCGACCCCGCTTGCGCATTTGCCATCGTCGCAACGCCGACGGCGGGACTTATGGATGCGACCTGAGCCTGGATCGCGGCGCCGGGGGACGCCGCAGTGGCGATCGTGGCCTGCTGCTGCGGGCAGACCTGCGACAGATTCTGCAACGCCACTTCGGCACGGACCCGCGACTGGCCGTCGGGGACCATGTGCAGGAGCGGCTGCGGCACCGCCAGGCTCACAAACTGACCCTGATTGACGAGAACGTCGAGCACAACGCCGTCCACCGGCGCGCGCACCGAACATTGATCGAGCCGGGCACGGCTGGCGTCGAGATCGGCGGCGGCGGCATCGCGCAACGCCTTTGCCTCGCGGATGTCTTCCTCGCGCGATCCCGCCCGCAGCAGACTGAGCCGCGCCTTGGCTTCCTCCAGTTGCGCGGCCGCAATCCGGGCATCACGCTGGACTTCAAGAACGTGCGCGGCGGTGACGGTGACGCCTTCGCGCAGCGCCAGCGTGCGTTGCAGCGCCTTGTTTGCTTCATCGGCGCTGGCCTGCGCATAGTTGACGACAGCCTCGCCGACGGCGATCTCGTCGGGACGCGAGCCGTCGCGAACGCGGTCGTAGGTGGCTTGCGCTGCCGCCAGACGCGCCTGCAGCGTGCGCAGGTCGGTTTCTTGCGGGCGGCAATCGAGCGAGACCAGCAATTGCCCAGCCTGGACGCGACTGCCCTCATGCACCAGAACCCGGCTGACGATGCCGGTCACTGCCACCCCGATGGACATCGGCGGCCCGGCGGCTTCGATGCGCCCAGGCGCAGTAAAGCTCGTATCCTGGCCCAGGATCTGCGAAGGAACGGCGGCGCTGGCGATGATGACGATCACGCCTGATAATCGGGCCAAGCGTGCAACCAGGTTCCGCTGCCGCTGCATCTCTGCGAACTCCGGATCGCGCCGCGCCCATTGCGGCATCGACCTTGCGCTGACCCGTCGGCGATTCGTAGCCCGCTTTCACTGCAACGGCAATGTGGATGCGTTTCTATCGGATCATGACGCGCCGGCGCCGGAGCCGGAGCATGCTTGGCGCAATGCTCTGCGTGTCCCCCAACCGCATGAAAGATGGGGACGGGCATCTAAAAGCCCGTCCCCGCGAACCGGCCCGCCGGGAGGAGTGCCTGGAGATACGGCACGAAAATCGAGCCGGTCCGTAGTCTTCGGGGCGCTTGCTCGAAAAGCCGGCCGCCGGCTTTCCGGATTGCGCTCTACGCTTTGCCGAACGGCACCGCTACGAATTCGGTGGTGCTACCCACCTGCACCCGCATCAGCACATCGTGCCGGCCCTTCGCCTGCGCATCTTTCAGCGCCGTGACCACGTCGCCGGCATTGGCGACCGGCTTGCCGCCGACGTCGAGAATGACGTTGCCGGTCTGGAAGCCCGCCTGCGCCGCGGGGCCGCTGGGATCAACGCCAGTGACCACGACGCCGTTCTTGCCCGCGCCTGCAACCTCGCTGGCGGGCGCGACCGTAAGGCCGAGATGCGGCACGCCAGGCGTCGACTGCCCGGGAGAAGCGGCGCTGGCCTGCTGCTCGTTCGGCATTCTTGCCAGCGTGACCGCGAGCGTTTCGTTCTGACCCTGGTGCGTGACATCCAGCTTGACTGAACTGTCCGGCGACAGTCTCGCGACCGTGCGGGCCAATCCGCGGGCATCCTTCACCGGCGTGCCGTTGACGGCGGTGATCACGTCGCCGACCTTCACTCCGGCTTTGGCCGCGGGGCTCCCGGACTTCACGCTATCGACGATGGCGCCCGCCGCCTTCTTCAGTCCGAGACTATCGGCGATCCCGGCGCTCACCGGCTGAATCTCGACGCCAAGCCAGCCGCGAGTCACGTAACCGTGCGCTTTCAATTGAGCCACGACCATCTTCGCCGTTTGCGCGGGGATATCGAAGCCGATGCCGACCGAGCCGCCGGACGGCGAATAGATCGCGGTATTGATGCCGATCACGTTGCCGTTCATGTCGAATGCGGGTCCGCCGGAATTGCCCTTGTTGATCGGAGCGTCGATCTGGATGTAATCGTCGTAGGGTCCGGCGCCGATATCGCGGCTCTCGGCCGACACGATGCCCGCCGTCACGGTGCCGCCGAGGCCGAACGGATTGCCGACGGCGACAACCCAGTCGCCCACCCGCGGCTCATGATCGGAGAATTTGACGTAGGGAAAATCGTTCTTGCCGTCGACCTTGATCAGGGCGAGGTCGGTCTTCGGATCGGTGCCCACCACCTTGGCGTTGTAAATGGTGCCGTCGGCCGTGGTCACCTTGACCGACGTGGCGTGGTTGACGACGTGATTGTTGGTTACCGCATAGCCGTCAGGCGAGATGAAAAAACCGGAACCTTCGCCGATGATGGTCTCGGGCGACTGCTGCGGGCCCATGCCGCCCTGGTCGCCGAATTGCTGCCCGAACTGCTGGAAAAACTTCTGCAGCGGCGAACCCGGCGCGAACGGAATGACCTCGTTGTCGCCGTCCTGCTGCAAGGATGACACGTCCGCGGTATTGCGGATCGTGACGCGCACCGAGATGACTGCAGGTTTCACCTTGGCAACGAGGTCGGCAAAGCTGGCCGGATGCGGCAGCGTCGCCGGGGCCGCACTGTCGGCCGCCTGGGCCGCCGGCGACCCGAAATCGATCCCCTGCGAGTGATAAAAGCCCGGGCCGGCGAGCAGGACAAAAGCGCTCAAACCGGCGACCGAGGCGAGAAGCGTGAGCCGGCGGGGGCGCAGCGCCTTGAGCCGGGGCGCCGTGGCTTGGGGGGCATTGGATTGGGGGGCATTGGGTTGGGAGGACGATGCGGGCGTACCGGACGCCTCGGATGCGTTGGAATTCTGGTGGTCCGTCTGTGTCATAGGAATCTCCATCGATGAAAACGACCGGCGGCCGCTGGCGACAGAGATGGGGAAGTCAAATTACACGGACGTGTAGAACACATTAATAATTGGAAAGCTGGCCGCCCGCCCCTGTGCCAAATCGGGAACGGACCCCTCGCCGCTCGTCGAAGGGGCGCCCCGCGGGCGCAGCGCGATCCGCTCGAAAGCCGTTCATTTGAGCGGCGCGGCGTCGGGGACGAAACGCTGGCCGAAGACCGGCTCCTTGTACGGCGTCGGCGGCAATTGCCAGGCGCCGGTCGAGGGCGGGCGCGCTTCGGCATCCACGTGTACGTCCAGCAGAAACGGCTTGTTGGTCTTTATCGCGTGTTCGAGCGCGCCGCGGAAATCCTGCGAGCGGCTCACGGTCGCCGCCTCGACGCCCGCTGCCTTGGCCCAGGCGGCGAAATCCGGATTGTACGGCTTGTTGTTGGCGCCCTGGTGAAACATCGTGCCGTGCTCGCGGCCGCCGAACAGGCCGAGCTGAATGTCGCGTATCGAAACCCAGCCGAAATTATTCCAGACCACCCAGACCACCGGAATGTCGTATTCGACCGCCGTGCACAGCACGTGCGGCACCATGGTGAAACAGCCGTCGCCGGTCACCGCAACGACCGGCCGCTGCGGCGCCGCGAGCTTGGCGCCCAGCGCGCCGGCGGCGCCAAATCCCATTCCGGAAAAGCCCCAGGAATTGAGCATGGTCTGCGGCTTGCGCGCGTTCCAGAACTGCATGTACCAATTGTGGCTTACTCCCACATCGCAGCAGATAATGCCGTCGGCGGGCAGCACCGCCTGGCAATCCGCCACGACGCGCTCAGGTCGCAGCGGCGTGGTGTGCGCCGCGAAGTTCGGGCGAATGAATTTTTCCCATTCGCCGCGCCATTTGGCGATCTCGGCAAGCCACTCCTTTCTTCCCTCCCCCACTTGCGCGGAAGAGTTGGGGTGGGGGCTCGCGCCACGCCGGTCGAATTCGACCAGCAGTTGGCGCAGGAACGTGCGCGCGTCGGCGAGAATGCCGAGATCGGGCGGATAGTTGCGGCCAAGCTCGTCGGCATCGACGTCGACGTGGATCAGCCTGGTGTGCGGGAAATTCCAGGAAAAGCCCGGCAGCCAGGAGGATGCGGAACGGTCGTCGAAGCGCGCGCCGATGGCGATCACCAGATCGGCACGGCGGCCCGCCTCGTTGGCCGGATAGGCGCCGTTCCGGCCGATGAAGCCGAGCGACAGCGGATCGGTCATGTCGATGCAGCCCATGCCGTTCGGCGAGGAGATCACCGGAATCGAAAGCCTGCGGGCGAACTCGGTCAGTTCGCGGCTCGCTTCCGACAGCGTTACCCCGTGACCGATGAAAATGACTGGCCGCCGCGCATCGACGATGAAATCAATGGCGCGTGCAATCTCCTCCGGAGAAGCGCCGCCGCGTTGCGCATTCAATGGCGGCGCCGGCGGCGGCAGCTCGACGTCGTCTTCTTCCTGAAAGACGTTGAAGGGAACGTCGAGGTTGACCGGTCCGGGGCGCCCGGACAGCATCGTGGTCATCGACTGACGCAGAGCGAGCGGCAGCATGTCTACCCGCGTCGGCTGAAAACTGCGCTTGACGACCGGCCGCACGATATTGACGAAATCGGCCTGATAATGCCGGTTGATCTCCTGAAACGGGCTCCTGTTGAACTGCTGCGTCGGCACGTTGGCGGTGATGGCGAGCAGCGCCGATGAGTCGGCGAGCGCGCAGGCGAGCGGCATAACGATGTTGCAGGAACCCGGCCCGCATGAGGTGAGCGTCGCCACCGGCTGGTGACGGACTCGGAAATAGGCATCCGCCATATGGGCCGCGACCTGTTCGTGGCGCGGCGAGATCAGCGATATTTGATCGCGCGCCTGGTAAAGCGGATCGAGCATGCCGACGTTGCCGTGCCCGCAGATACCGAACACGTAGGGAATCCCGTTGGCGATGAGATATTCGGTAATAAGTTCAGCACCCTTCGTCCTCGGCATGTCCTGCTCCTATGCGGTCTGCGTGCGCGCCGTCAGCGGCAACAAATGCGGCGCGATGTCCATCGCCTCGGCGGCATCGATCGCATGGCAATCCTTATGCGGCATCCGCGAGGCAAGCGCAAAGGCGGCCTAATCGCGCAATCCCGCCTGCTTGAGCAACGGATAAGTCACGTCGCGGAATTCGCGCATGCCTTCGATGTAGCGCGGCCACGACAACAGCACGCCGTCGAGTCCGATCTTCGACAGCGCCGCGAGGCCGTCCACGATCTGCTCCTTGGTGCCGATCAGCGGAAAACCGCCCCAGCCGGAGATCATCATCTCGGCCATGGCTTGGCGACGTTCCTGCGGATAATCGCGCCGGTTGATCTCCGCGCCCATCGTGTCGATGACGTGCCGGGCGGCGACCCAATCGCCCTTCTCATGCACGTAATAGCGGTAGAAGTCGCGCGCTTCCTTCTCGGTTTCCGCCTGCACGATGGTGGCGTTGGTCCAGACCCGGACCTCCCTGCGGTACTCCTCCCGCGCCAGCCGATGATAGGCCGCAACATGCGCCGTGTTGGTGGCGATGTCGTGGGTGCGGATATTGGTAAAGACCAGATCGCAGTGCTTGCAGGCAAAATGCCGCCCGCGTTCGGATGATCCCGCATTCATGATCGCGGGGTACGGATGCTGGATCGGTTTCGGCTGCAGATAGCCGCCGCTGATCTTGTAGAACCTGCCTTCGTGGTCGAAGCGTTCGTCCGCCGTCCACAGCCGCTTGACGATGCCGAGCCATTCCTCGGCGCAGGCATAACGATCATCGTGATCGAGAAGCGATACGCCGAACATTTCCATTTCCGGAAAATTCCAGCCGTTCACGATGTTGAGCGTGTAGCGGCCGTTGGAAATATGGTCGATGACGGTCGATTGCTTGGCGGCGATGATCGGATGGTTGAGGGCGACGTGCGAGGTCGAAATGATCCCGCAGCGGCCGGTCGACGCGGCAACGCCGGCGGCCCAGGTATAGGTCTCGAAGCCCGGCCCCTGCGGGTCGGTGGCGCCGCCGAAACCGCGCCAGCGCGCCACCGGAACCAGGGCTTCGAAGTCCATCTCGTCGCCGAGCTGCGCCAGCGTCAGAGTGTTGGGCCAGGTGATTTCCAGCCGGCCGTCGAGAGCCGACATGACGCAGCCGGAATCGAGATTGGTCTGAAACGTGCCGAGCTTGAGCTTGCGCTGGCCGAAGGCCGGATTGGTCGCCAGCCGGCTTTTCTGATGGGCTTTGAGTGGGCGCAGGTTGGGCAACGCTTCTGGTCCAACTTGGTTTAGACGCCGGTCCGCTCGATAAATCCTCGGGTTCCGAGACGGAAGGTTCGCCTGGGGACCGCCGGCCGAGAGACCGCCCATGGTGACCCGCCCGTGACGACCCACCCATAGCGCGACGCATTCCATAGCGATCAGCCGAGCGGTGGTGTAATCTGGATCAATTGGAAATGCCAATACTGACCCGGCAAACGGGGCAGTTCAGCATCTGCGTGATTGTAAACGAGGGAGGAGCGACATGACCAAGCCAGACGTGACAAAGAACGGCGGGCCCGCGGCCGACGGGCTTTCGCGGCGCAACCTGCTGCGGCAAGCCGCAGCAACCGGAGCCGGAATAGGCGCGTTTTCCATGGGCGGCGCGGGAAACATCCAGTTCATTCCCGCGGCCTTGGCGCAAAATGAGCCGCCGATGGGCACATGGCCGGCCGGCTCGCAGGGCCCGACGGTTTCGATCGGCGCCACCGTGCCGCTCACCGGCACTTATGCCGCATCGGGTTCCGACGAAAGCAAGGGAATGCAGCTTGCCGTCGACCATATCAACGAAGGTCATCCGCTCATCAAGAAGATCGCGCCGAAGGTGACCAAAGGCCTGCTCGGCAAGCAGGTGAAGCTGCTCGTAGCCGACTCCGCCGCCAAGCCGAACGAGGCGGTGCAGGCGCAGCAGACCTTCATCAACCAGAACAAGATCATCCTGATGACCGGATCGACCTCGTCGGCGGTCGCGGTCGCGCTCAATCACTTCGCCGAGCGCGAGAAGGTGCTCTACGTCACGGCGATCACGGGCTCCAACGACACCACCGGCAAGGATTGCGTGCGCTACAGCTTCCGCCAGAACTTCTACGGCCAGACGGCGGCGGCGGCGATCGGTCCGGTGCTGCTCAAGCAGTTCGGCAAGAACCGCAAATCCGCGTTCATGACGCCGGACTACACCTACGGTCACACCGTGACCAAATCGGTGAACGACTATCTGACCCAGCACGGCGGCTGGACCATGGTGACCAACCAGGTCTCCCCGCTCGGCACGCAGGACTTCAGCCAGTACCTCACCAATATCGCCAACTCCGGCGCCGAGTTCCTGCTCAATGTGAACTGGGGACGCGACGCCGTGCTGTCGATCCAGCAGGCCAAGCAGTTCGGCATCATCCCGAAGATGACGCTCATCGTCCCGTACCAGACGCCGTTCCTCGCCAAGGAAGCCGGGCCGGAGCTGACCGCCGGCGTTTATGCCGCGACCGACTTCTGGTGGACGCTCGAGGACAAGTATCCGTTGGCCAAGATGTTCGTCGAGGCGTTCGACAAGAAGTACGGCTATAAGCCCGAGTGGGGCGCGAACAACAGTTACATGCAGTTTGCCGCCTGGGCGCGAATGGTCTCGGAGGCCGGCAGCTTCTATCCGCCGGACATCATCAAGCAATACGAGAAAGGCGAGACCTTCCCGTCCACCGTTGGCGACGTGCACTTCCGTCCCGAAGACCACCAGGCGGTCCACCCCGTCATCATCGTCCGCGGCAAGAAGCCAAGCGACATGAAGAACAAGGAGGACTACTGGGAGGTTCTCGAAGTCCTGCCGGGCGCGCCGCTGATGCAGACACCGGACGCGTTTGGCTGCAAACTCGGCGCCTATACCTGACGGCCGCGATCGCGAGTCCTTCTCTTGGCAACGCCGCGGAGAAGGCTCGCTTTCCCTCGTGGAGGAGGGTCGCGCCGCCGGTGCGACCCTCGGCGGATTGCTTGTTTTCGGAACCACTTGCATCTTAGCCGTCAAGCCGACAGCCGGCCGAGGCGGATGCGGCACCTGCGAATGCGCGCGTGATCAACTGGGCCAATTTCATCTCGCAATGCTTCAACGGGCTGGTGCTCGGCGCGTTGCTCGCGCTGATCTCGTCCGGCCTGACGATCATCTATGGCACGCTCGGCGTGCTGAACCTGGCGCATGGCGCGATGTTCATGCTCGGCGGCTACGCCGGCTGGGTCGCCTACAGCTACACCGGCTCCTTCATCGTCGCGGTCATCGCCGGCTCCATGTTCGTGCTCGTCGTCGGCGTGGTGACCGAGCGGGTGATCATTCGTTCCTTCTATGCGCGAACGCCCGAGGACCAGTTGCTCGTCACCTTCGGTCTCGGCATCGTGTTCGTCGAAACGGTGCGCTTCTTTTTCGGCAGCCTGTCGAAAATGGTGCCGCCCCCGCCTGGGCTGGTGGGAATCACCCCGCTCGGCTTCATGTTCTATCCGACCTACCGCCTGGCGCTGCTCGCCATCGTCGCGGCAGCGCTGCTCGCCCTCTATGTCGTCCTCTATCGCACGCGCATCGGCATGATCGTGCGCGCCGGCATCGAGGACGCGGTCATGGTCGGTTCGCTCGGCATTGACGTCTACAAAGTCTTCATGCTCGTGTTCGGCATCGGCGCCATGGCCGCGGGTTTTGCCGGCATCGTCAATGCGCCGGTGGTCTCGATCGCTCCGGACGTGGGCGAAGCGATCCTGGTGCAGACATTCGTGGTGGTGGTCATCGGCGGCGTCGGCTCGTTTCCGGGAGCGGTCCTCGGCGGCTTGATTGCCGGGGAGATCATCAGCATTACTTCGATGTTCGATCCGGGCTATTCGTACGTCATGCTTTTCGTCGCCATGACGCTGGTGCTGGTGCTGCGCCCCTACGGGTTGCTCGGCACCGCCGGCCGCGAATGATCGCGGCGCCCAGATGCTCAGGCAACGTCCTTTTCTCGTCGAGGCACTGACGGCCGCGGGGCTGATCGCCGTGCCGTTCGTGCTGCCCTACCTTGGATTTACGCCCGCCACGGTCAACCGCATCCTGGTCTGGGGACTGTTCGGCATCGGCTTCGACATCCTGTTCGGCTTTACCGGCCTGCTTTCGTTCGGCCAATCGGCCTTTTTCGGCACCGGCGGCATGGTCGCCGCCTATCTGCTCACGGTCCTCGATTATCCGGACGTGTTCAGCGCCGTGTTCGTCGGCATGATCGCCGCCGCCGTCGTCGGCTATCTCGTGGGGCTGATTGCTCTACGGCGCACCGGCATCTATTTCGCCATGATCACGGTGGCGATCGCCGAAGTATTCTATTTCGTCGAATTCAATCCCCTTGCGGCCTATACCGGCGGCGAGAACGGCTTGCCCGGCGTGCCGACGCCGACGCTGCATCTCGGCTTTACCACCCTGAAGTTCAACACCGACAAGTCGCTCTATATCGTGCTGGCCGTCTGCTATTTCGTCGGCATGGTCGTTGCGCTGCGGATCGTGCGCTCGCCGGTCGGCGCCGTGCTGCGCGCCATCCGCGATAATCCGCTGCGTGCAGCCGCCGTCGGTCACAACATTCACAGCTACAAGCTGACCTCGTTCGTCATCGCCGCCGCCTATGCCGGCTTCGCCGGCGGCCTGCTCGGCATCATGCAGGGCTTCATGCCGCCCGACGCATTCACCTTCGATACGTCCGGCCAATTGGTGATTCAAACAGCGATCGGCGGCACCGGAGCGTTGTTCGGACCGCTGGTCGGCGCCACCGTCTGGCTTTATCTGAGCGACTTTCTGCAGACCACGCTGCATCTCGGCGCCACCTGGAAGCTCGTGCTCGGCGTCGTGTTCGTGCTTCTGGTCTGCTTCCTGCGCCACGGCATCATCGGCGGCATTTACGACATCTACCGGCTGGCAACCGGCGGTTCCGCCGCCAAGGCCAAAGCCGGAGACGGGACGCCCGCTCCGGCCATGACTGCGGAAGAAGAACGCAGCGCCACGCACGCCGCGCTGGCCGAGGCGCCCGCCGCCATGCCGATGGCGGCGCGCCGGCGCACGGGCGACGAGTTCGTCGGCCCGATTCTCGAAGCGACCGCGCTGACCAAGCGCTACGGCGGCCTTCTTGCCAACAGCGACATCGATTTCTCCGTCAAGCGCGGCGAGCGCCGCGGCATCATCGGCCCGAATGGCGCCGGCAAGACCACCTTCTTCAAGATACTGACTTGCGAGATCGAGCCGACCTCCGGCCGCATCGTTTTCGACGGCCGCGACATTACCGGCATGAGCGTGACCGACGTGTGCCAGCTCGGCCTGACCAAGAGCTATCAGGTCAACCAGTTGTTCGCGCGATTAACGGTGCGCGAGAATCTGACGATTTCCGCGCTGGCCGAACTGCGCGGCAAATTCCGCCTCGACATGTTCCGCAGCGTGCCGAAAATACGCGGCCTCGCCGAGCAGGTCGAGCACACGCTGGCGCTGGTCGATCTGAAGGACCGCGCCGACGTGCCGGTGGCTGCGCTCGCTTATGGCGAGAAGCGGCGTCTCGAAGTCGGGCTGGCGCTGGCGAGTTCGCCGAGCCTGCTGCTGCTCGACGAACCGCTCGCCGGCATGAGTCCCCAGGAACGCGTCGAGATGGTCAAATTGCTCAAGTCGATCAGCCGCGGCCGCACGATGATCATCATCGATCACGACATGGATTCGCTGTTCGAGCTGGTCGAACGTGTCACGGTCCTGCAAGAGGGCCGCGTGCTGGTCGAAGGCACGCCGGACGAGATCAAAGGCAACGCGGCGGTGCAGGAGGCCTATCTGGGCGGGGTGGTCGCGGCATGAGTCTGCTCGAGGTCAACGGGCTGAACACCTATTATGGGGATTCGCACATCCTCTTCGACGTTGCGCTCAACGTCGAACGCCACGAGGTGGTGGCGTTGCTCGGCAGGAACGGCGCCGGCAAGAGCACGACGCTCAAGAGCCTGATGGGCGTGGTGACGCCGCGCAGCGGATCGATTCTTTTCGACGGCCACGAGATCGCCGGGCGGAAAAGCCACGCCATCGCGCAGGCCGGCATGCAGCTTGTGCACGAAGAGCGCCGTATCTTCGGCAGCCTCAACGTCGAGGAAAACATCGTTCTTGCCGGAATGACGGCGCCGAACCGCTGGCCGCTCGATCGCGTTTACGCGTTGTTTCCGCGGCTCAAGGAGCGGCGAACAAGCCGCGGCACCGATCTTTCCGGCGGCGAGCAGCAGATGCTGGCGATCGCGCGGGCGCTTGTTCGCGAGCCGAAAATCCTGCTGCTCGACGAACCCTTCGAGGGGCTCGCTCCGATCATCGTGCGCGACCTGCTCGCCACCTGCCGCACGCTCGCGGATGACGGCCAGACCATTCTGCTGGTCGAGCAGAACATCTCCGCCGCCATGACGCTCGCCGACCGGGTCTACCTCCTCAACAACGGCGTCATCGTCGAATCGCTGTCCGCGCAGGCGGTGCAGGAACGGCCGGAACTGCTGCAACGGCACCTCGGCGTCTAAAGGCGCCGTTCAGGCGCCCGGCCGATAGGCCCACATGTCCAAGGCGATGTGGCAGCCCGGAATGGGCAGCAAGGTGCGAACCGCCCCGAACGGGATCGGCGCGCCATCAAGCGTCCGCCGCCAGATGTGCAGCGCCGGATAAACCACGTTCAGATCGGTTACGAAGTGATGCGCCCGTACCACGTTGGCAAGCGATGTGCCGGCGGCACGGCAGATATCGGCGGCAGCGCCGAGGATCGACCGCATTTGATGTTCCGATGGCACCCCGAGGTAGTGCAAACCCGTGGATCGCTGCGCGGCGGCAATGGCGCCGTTCGCGTCGGCGGCGCAAAGCGCCGACAGGCAGACGAGATCGCCGGCAACGACCGCGGCCGGCCCGAGCCGCATGGCCGCCGAGGGCGTGTGCTCGACCACCTGCTTTTTGATCCGGCCGCCGTCGCGGACCCCGAAAATATTGATCTCGATGATCGATTCCGTGAGGCCGAGACCCTTGGTCTTCACCACGGTGAGCGCGCAGGGATTGTCGGCAAAATGCCCGTTCCAGACGTCGAGAAATTCCGGCAGGTCGTTGATGTCGGTGAGATAAACCTGCGCCTTGATTGCGTTCTTGAGCGAGCTTCCGCCCGCTTCGAGGCCGGATTGCAGCCGCGTGATGAGGAATTCGGTCTGCAGCCGGATGTCGGTGCCGTTCCACACCGCATTGGGCGCCCGATAGGCGCGCGGGTCGAGGCCCGTCATCGCCTCGTTGTTCGGCATTTGCCCGGCGACGAACACGTAGTCGCCGCAAACGAGCGACGCGATGAAGCCGGAATGCTGCGGCACCGGCACGTTCTCCGGCCGCGCCGCCCGCGGCTCGCGACCGCCGCCCGGCAGCACCGCCAGCAGCGACACGTTCATGTTGGCGCCCTCCGTCAGCAGTTCGTCCATCAGCACGGACGTGCTCGGCGGCACGTATTCCTTGAGCAGGGTCTTGCGCGCGCGTTGATACGGGTTCACGCATTCGGCGCGCGGGTAGTATTGATCGACCCGCACGATGTGGCGCAGATCGCCGCCTTCGGCCGCAATCAATTTTGCGAATCGATCAAAGATGAACTTGCCTTCGCGCAGGTAGCGCGGCGCACCGCCGAGCGGCAGCCCCGGGATGCCGGCGACCGCGGCGTCGATGCCGCCGGTGAAGTCGGTCGCTTCGTGCCCGGTGAAGAACAGCCAGGAGCCCGCCTTGATGCCTTGGGCGTAAACGATGTCGGTCTCGCCGATGCGAACGGGCGCGATGGGCTTCACGTCGGACATGCTTCTTCTCCGGAACTGTGCAAGGCTTGAATTCGTCTCGCATGCGTTTCATCGCAAACAGCGATTTGCCTGTCCAGTGGAGCGTATTTGACATTCGCCATCCCCGAGCCGCCGGGTCGCGAAGCGAATGTCAAATCCAAAGCTCCACTGGTACTTATAGTGGCTGGTGGTCCTTTGATCCCAACATTCGCACGAGGGCGCGCCGAAACGGGATGCGAATGTTGGAATCGGACCACCGGCATGCACCCGCACGCCGAACGCGAGCGGAGCAGCCATGCGCTCCGCAGCGTGCAGATCAGCGAACCCACCATCGGCCACGGATGTTTGACAGCGATACCGCCAAAATCTAACGTCGAAACGCCGACGACGCGTTCCAGCACCCTGCGGAGGCGGGCTTGTTGCGTGTCCACAACGTCCGCAAGGTCTTTGAATCGGCGCGGGGAAGCTATGTCGCGCTCGACGGCGTCTCTCTCACCATAAGCGACGGCGAATTCGTCTGCCTGCTCGGTCCTTCCGGCTGCGGCAAATCGACTTTGCTCAATATTCTTGCCGGCTTCGAGCCGGCGACGGCGGGCAACGTCGTGTTCGGCGATGCGCCGGTCACCGGCGCCGGCCGCGAACGGGTGATGTTTTTCCAGGACGCCGGATCGGCGCTGCTGCCGTGGCTGTCGACCGAGGAGAATGTCCGCTTCGCCTTGCGCGTGCGCAAGATGCCGAAAGCCGATTGGCCGGCTATCATCGACAAATATCTGGAGATGGTCGGCCTCGACGCGCATCGCGGCAAATTTCCGGCCGAACTGTCGGGCGGGATGCGGCAGCGGCTGCAGATCGCGCGCGGGCTTGCGGTCGAACCGGACGTGCTGCTCATGGACGAGCCGTTCGCCGCGCTCGACGCGCTCACCCGCCGGCGCATGCACGCGGTCCTGCTCGATATCTGGCAACGCATCGGGAAAACCGTTGTGTTCGTCACCCACGATATCGCCGAGGCGATTTCGCTGGCCGATCGCATCGCGGTGATGTCGGTCGGGCCTGGTTCCGTCATCACCAGGCTGATCGAAATCGACCTGCCGCGACCGCGCGACCTGACCGATCCGCAGGTAGCGCGCCTGTTCACGCAAATAGAGAATCTGCTGGCGCCGGACCTGATCAGGTCGGACGAGCGATCGGACGTGCATTGACCTCCGCCTACCGCCAGCAGTCCGGTTCCCTGCGCGATCTCGGCAAGCGCCGGATGAACATCGACAAAAGCGGCGCGGATGTCCCGACGCCGATGCGTCGGCTGCGCTCCTGGCTGTCGCGTCCGGCCTGCCGCAGCGTTTCGCTGACCGCAGCTTCGCTGTTGATCGGGTTCGGCGTCTGGCAGTTCCTGTCGAGCTTCGTGTTCAATCCGTTTCTTATTCCGCCACCGCTCGAAGTATTCCGCACCGCGATCCCGATGCTCAAGAGCGGCGAAATTCTTTCCGACGCGTCCATCAGCATGATCCGCGTCATGGTCGGTTTCGCCACCGGTTCGCTCGCCGGCGTCGTGATCGGCGTCCTGCTCGGACGCATCCGGCTGCTGCACGATCTGCTTGATCCGATCATCGAACTGCTTCGTTACCTGTCGCCGACCGCAATGATTCCGATCGCGGTGATCTGGTTCGGGATCGGCGAGATGTCGAAGTATTTCCTGATCTTCTGGGGCACGTTCTTCATCGTCCTGATCAACACGACGGCGGGCGTGTGGCGGGCGCCGGTGGCGCGGCAGCGCGCCGCGGCCTGCCTCGGCGCCAATCGCCTGCAAATCTTCGTCCTCGTCGTGGTGCCCTCGGCCGTGCCGTACATCGTCACCGGCATGCGCGTGGCGATGGCGTCGTCGTTCATGAGCATCATTCCCGCGGAAATCCTCGCCGCCAATTCCGGCATCGGCTACCTGCTGCAGCAGTCGTCCATGCTGCTGCAGACCAACCGCATATTTGTCGCGCTGCTTACGATCTGTGTGCTCGGCTTCATCGTCGACCGCATCTTCCGGCTCGTCGTCGACAAGGTCTTGGCGCGCTACATGTCGTTCGTTTCGCAAACCTGACAGCACAGGGAAAGGCAAGCACATGCACCGCTTCATGAATGCGCTCAGTCCCGCCGCCGTTGCCGCCGCACTGATGCTCGGACCACCGGTCGCGCATGCGCAGCAGCCGCCGCTGAAAATGACGCTGTTCGGGCAACCGTCGGTCAATAACGATTCGATCTGGATGGCGCTGGCCAAGGGCTTCTACAAGCAGGAAGGGCTGGACGTGACCTATCGCTTGTTCCCGTCGGGCACGACGGCATTCCAGTCGTTTCAGAGCGGGCAAGGCGACATCGTCATGACGGGCGATTTGCCGAGCGTGCAATATTTCTTCCGCGTCAAAGGCGACTATCGCACCATTGCGGCGATCGAACGCGACAGCAAAGGCTACGTTGCGGTCGCCGGCAAGGCGATCAAGACGCCGCAGGACCTGCTCGGCAAGACCATCGCCACGCGCGTCGGCTCCACCGGCTCCTGGTTCATCTCCGAATACCTGACCAAGAACCACATCGATCCGAAGACGGTAAAGGTGATCAACCTGGATACCCAGGTGCTGCCCGCAGCTTTGTGCGGCGGTCAGATTGCCGCGTTCTTCATCTGGCAGCCGGTCGGCTCGCGCACGCTCGAAATCTGCCCGGATAAGGCACATTATCTGTCCGACGCGACCGGCTACGTTCAGGGTTATCTGGTGGCCGGCGCGCGCCCGGAATGGCTGGCGACCCCGCAAGGCAGGGACATCGCCATCCGCTGGCTGCGCGCCACAATCAAAGGCCGCGACGTCGCTGCCAAGGATTTCAAGGATGTGGCGGCCTATGCTGCCGCCAATCTGGGCCTGAGCGAGCAGGCCACCAGAGATCAATGGGACACCAACAAGCGGCCGATCGCCATCGACAACATCTACTACAGCGACTTCTGCAGTCTGAGCCGCTGGGCGCAAGGCGCCAAGGCGACCGACGCCAAGATCGATTTCGCCAAGTTGACCTGGCCGGACGGGCTCAGGGCGATCAATCCCAGGCTGGTCGACCCGCCGCCACCGCCCTGCTGAGACCAAGGCCGCATCGGCGCCGTCCTTGCGGCAGCGTCGAGGCGCCGGGCGAGGTGTCGCTCAGCGCCACAGGCGCGCGCTGGCGATGCGCGCGCCTTCGACCAGCGATTTGAACTTCGCCCAGACGATCGACGGGTGAACTTCGTTCGAGCCGGCGAAGGAGGCGAAGCCGCAATCCGCGCCGGCGATGACGCGCTCGCGCCCGACAATAGCGGCGTATCTCGCGATCCGCTGCGCCACCAGTTCGGGATGCTCGACCAGAACGGTCGATTGGGTAATCGCGCCCGGTATCAGAATCTTGTCGTCGGGAATGCGGACGCGCTTCCAGTCCTCCCATTCGTGCTCGTGCCGCGGATTGGCCGCCTCGAACGAATAGGCGCCGGCGCGGACTTTCAGAATAATATCGACGATATCCTTGAGCTGCATGTCATGAACGCGCGGTCCCATGTTGATGCTGTAGCAGGTGTGGAAGCGAATGCGCTCCTCCGGGATTCCGGCCAGCGCCGCGTTGAGTGCCTCGACCCGCAGCTCCGCCCATTTGCGACACTCCGCGATGCCGAGATCGGGGCGGGTAATGTAATAAGTCACCAGAAACGGATCGTCGATCTGCAAGACAAAGCCGGCGTCGACGATCGCCCGGTACTCCTCGCGCATCGCCGCGGCGATGGCGTGCACGTAAGCCTCCGCCGTCGGATAGTATTCGTTCGGCGTGGTCGCTTCGACATTCGAAGGCGCAATTGACGGCACGAAAGCTTCGGCCGCGCCGGCCCCGGCGAGCGCCGCTTTGAGAATGCCGAAATCGGCCTTGAGCGCCGCGTGGCCCTTGTAGGCGATGGGGCCGGTGCAAACCGTCAAAGCCCGGCGGCGGCGCGCGCTGACCTGCTGCGCCAACGCCGATTGGTAGTATTCGGGGAAATCGGCGGTTTCGCGCGTGTTGGCGAACGGGCTCGGCCGGAATCCTTCGCGGCTTTGCAGACCCTCAAGGCGCGACGCCGCATAGGTGATGAAGCTCGGCTTGCCCATCTCGCCGTCGCTGACGACATCGAGCCCGACATCGACTTGCCGGCGCACGCATTGTTCGACCGCCCGCCGCACGCGCGCGGCATAAGCGGCCTCGTCCACCGCCTTGCCGTCCATCCTCGCCAGCATCGTTTCGAACAGATCGTCCGGCCGCGGCAGGCTGCCGACATGCGTCGTCAAAATCCGATCGGCACTCGATTTCATCGCTGTTTCCGTTCCCCGTCAGGCCTTGTCGCGCCCGCAGCGGAAACGCGAAACGCGCGCCCAATTCGCGCTCCATCACGGGATTCACACGGATAATCCTTCCCCCGCTGCGCAGGAAGGTCCCTCCGCAGTGCCCGTGCCATTTGGACACGCAGAAAACGAGTGTTGGCGTATTGCTATCATGGGTTGAAAAGAGGTATGCTTTGACCGCGAGGTGGGGCGACCCGCATGAACGAAAATCACGCATCGATCCGCGGCAAACCGGTCGAGACGGTCGGCGTTATTATTGTCCACGGCATTGGCGAACAAAAAAGATTTCAGTTTCTCGAAGGCGAGACACGCAAGATCATCGACGCCATCATCGCCAAGTACGATGCACAACGGCGTCGCCGCGATGTCACGCCGATCCTGACATCGGGGGCGAGCGACGCTTTCCTTGGTGACCAGTCCAGTTGGGCGTCCGCGAAGACTGCGCCGTTGCGCACTCTCGTCGAGTTGGACGACAAATTCGTGGACATAGGCTTTCACGAAGTGTGGTGGGCCGACATCAACGAGAAATTGACGCTATGCAAACAAGTCCGTTTTTGGCTGTGGGGATTATCGTTGCCGGGCGTGGCTCAGCACAAAGATCGCTTCCTGCCCGGCGCGCTGCAGCGGACACGGCAGCCGGATCACGCTGGTGTGCTTCCCTGTCATAATCGCTGGCGCATGATTTTCGTGTCGATCCTGTTTGCTTTTTCGGCTTTCTCGATTGCCTTGATCAACACGATCCTCAAGCGCCTCGACTTTTCGGCAATGCCCTTGTCAGACACTCTCGTCAACTATTTATCCGGCGTGAAGCTCTATAGTCAGGACAAGCGCGCCGGCGGCAGTCCGATGGACGGACCCGACGAACCGCCCCGAGCGGCGATCCGGCGCCGGATGATCCGGGTCATGGTCGAGGTGGCGTCGCAGGGATATGACCGTTGGTACATCCTCGCCCACAGCCTGGGCACAGTGGTCGCCTGGAACGGGTTGATGGAAACGTCCGAAGCCTTGCCGAACTATCTCGATCAAGCATGCTGGAAGGCGCTTGAACAAAATCCGATACGCGGCAGAAGCGACCACGACATCGACATAGATGCCATGATGCCAAATCGACCGGCGTGGCTTGATGCGCGCGACATCGTCAACCGGGATGCGTTGTTCAGGAATTTTCGCGGCGTGCTGACTTATGGATCGCCGCTGGAACGTTTCTGCGCGCTATGGCCGGCGATGGTGCCGATCAATTCCCATGAAGATCCATTTCCCGCAGGGGCCGAATGGGTGAATGTCTATGATCCAACCGATCCCGTCGGCACCTGGATATACGATTACGATCCCATCCCGCCCCAACATCCGCGTCGCGGACACACGACGCTGAAGCCGCACAATTTCCCCTGCCGGGCTTCACCGCTACTGCTCTACAGCCATCTCTGCTATCTCAGAGGCCCGCGACAAGCGGTCCCAAACAGCGATAAGTATTTGATCAACCAGGTCGCCGAGTGGTTGATAACCGGCAAGAGCCTGGCAGGCAGCATCGAGGACGCGGCACGAACGGCCGATGCATTCTGGCTGCCATCCTCGGCCGAAAGGCACAAGACGGAACGACTTGTCTTCGGACGGGTGATTTGGCGCGCAGCGCAGGATGTTGTGGTCGCAGTATTGCTTACGTTGGTGACTGTCCTTTCCCTGAATTGGGTCGTTTACCCCGCCGTGAAAGGCATCCTTGCAGGGATCGGTCTTTCCTCCTGGGCGTCGGCAATCTCCCAATATCTGTCGGATGCTCTATCCAGCTATGGCTTTCTGAAAGAAATCGCCATTCTGTGGGTCGCTGCGATGATCGTCGTTGCTGTCGCAAGCTGCATTCAAAACCTGTTGTCCACAAGGGATCACAAGGAGCTGCGCGACAGCTACGCGCGCAGGTCCCGACCGCCGGTCTGAAAGGCTGCCCCGGCGCCGCATTCACGCCGTCTTCTGCACGTTCAGCCCCAGTTCGGCGATCATGCGCTCGCGCATGACGAATTTCTGAATCTTGCCGGTCACCGTCATCGGAAATTCATCGACGAATTTGACATAGCGCGGCACCTTGTAGTGCGCGATGCGGTCGCGGCAGAAGGCTTTGATTTCCTCTTCGTTGGCGTTCATTCCGGGCCGCAGCCTGATCCAGGCGCAGATTTCCTCGCCGTAGCGGTCGTCGGGCACGCCGATCACCTGCACGTCCTGGATCTTCGGATGCCGATAGAGGAATTCCTCGATCTCGCGCGGATAGACGTTCTCGCCGCCGCGGATCACCATGTCCTTGATACGGCCCACGATGTTGCAGTAGCCCGCTTCGTCGATCGTGGCGAGATCGCCGGTGTGCATCCAGCGCGCCGGATCGATGGCTTCACGCGTGCGCTCCTCGTCGCCCCAATAGCCGAGCATCACCGCATAGCCGCGCGTAAGCAGTTCGCCCGGCGTTCCCGGCCCCACGATGCGGCCGCTCGGATCGACGATCTTGACTTCCAGATGCGGCTGGATGCGCCCGACCGTCGACACGCGGCGTTCGAGCGGATCGTCGGTCGAGCTTTGGAAGCTCACCGGACTGGTCTCGGTCATGCCGTAGGCGATGGTGATTTCCGACAGATGCATCTTGTCGACGGCGCGCTTCATCACCTCGATCGGACACGGCGATCCGGCCATGATGCCAGTGCGCAGCGACGAAAGGTCGAAGCGGGCAAACTCGGGATGATCGAGCTGCGCGATGAACATGGTCGGCACCCCGTGAAGCGCCGTGCAGCGCTCCTCGGCCACCGTCCGCAGCGTCGCCAGCGGATCGAAGCCCTCGCCGGGAAAGACCATGCAGGCGCCATGCGTGACCGCGGCAAGGTTGCCCAACACCATGCCGAAGCAGTGATAAAGCGGCACCGGAATGCACAGGCGGTCCTGCGGCGTCAGCCGCATCGCCTCGCCGATGAAAAAGCCGTTGTTGAGAATGTTGTGGTGCGAGAGCGTGGCGCCCTTGGGAAAGCCCGTGGTACCCGAGGTGAACTGGATGTTGATCGGGTCATCGAATTGCAGCACCGGCCCGAGCGCGGCGATGCGCTCGGCTTCGATTTCGCCGCCCGCGGCGATCAGGTCGGGGAAGCGCAGGCAACCGGGGTGTTCAGCGTCGCCCAGCGTTACGACCGCGCGCAGCGCCGGCAGCCGCGCCGATTCCAGCCTGCCCGCCGTCGCGCGCTCAAGTTCGGGCGCGAGTTCGCGCAGCATGCCGACATAGTCCGAAGTCTTGAAGCGTTCGGCGAGAATCAGCGCCTTGCAGCCGACCTGGTTGAGCGCATATTCGAGTTCGACGGAGCGATAGGCCGGGTTGATGTTGACCAGGACAAGCCCGGCCTTGGCGGTGGCAAATTGCGTCAGCACCCATTCGCTGTTGTTCGGCGACCAGATGCCGATGCGTTCGCCGGGACGAAGCCCAAGCGTCAAAAGCCCGGCGGCGAGCCTGTCCACGGCCTGCCGCAGCTCGCCGTAGCTCATGCGCAGGTCTTGATGGCGCACCACCAGCGCCGGCCGGTCGGCCCATCTCGCGCAGGCCGCATCGAAGAACCGCCCGATCGTTTCGCCGCAGAGGGGCTTGTCGCTTGCCCCATGGACGTAGCTCTGCGTCAATGCCATGGCCATTTCCTCCGTGTTTATTTTCCGTCACCCTTGTAAGTCACGAATCGCTTTGTCGGCTGAGGTGCTCGGCGCGCGGCGCCGAGCCTCGAAGGGCGACGGCCTTAGCACCTCGGCCGCATCCTTCGAGGGCCGCTTCCCGGCCACCTCAAGATGACGGTGTCAGTTACCTCCCTCCTCGCTTTACCCGCCGCACCAGATAGTCGAAATTGATCTGAAACTGCTCGGGCTGGCCGAGTTCGCCTTTGAGCCTGGCGATATTGTCGGGCGGAAACTCCGGCGCGGCGTCACCCGCCGCCTCGACGGCGAGCTGAATCATTGCCGCGTTTTCCAGCATGATGCCGACGACGACGGCCTCGGCGATGTCCTTTCCGGTCATCACCGGGCCATGGTTCTTCAAGAGCACGGCGCGGTGCGGGCCGAGCGCCTTGGCAACGCCCGCGCCCATGGCATGACTGCGAATGAGCGCGATGCTGTCGGCGTAAAGACCGACGTCTCCGGCAAACAGCGCGCCCGGCTGGCTGTAGGCGCGCATCGGCCGGCCGGTCGACGACAGCGCCACCGCATACGGCGAGTGGGTGTGAATCACGCAATTGACATCGGGGCGCGCTTTCAAAATTTCCGAATGGATGAAAACCTCGCTGTGGCGCCGCGCCGAGCCGGCGACCACGTTGCCCTCGAGATCGATGGTCAGGATGTTACCCACGGTGATCTCGTCGAGCCCGATGCTGTGCGGCTTCATGAAAAACAGCCCGGGATCGTCGGGAAGCCGCATCGAGATGTGGCCGCGGGTGAAATCGTCGTGCCCCTCGGCGACCAGCACCTTGCCGGCCATGACCATCTGCTGCTTGATGTCCTGATGCGCCTTATTGGTCTTCTGCGATTTGGTCTTTTTGGCCATTGTCCCCTGCCTGCGATTGCTCGTGCCCCGTCTCCGGCGCCCGCCGGCATGATGCGGCCTGGCGCGCTCCGTCGCAATAGAATCGCGGCGCAAAGCGTGGTAGCAGGCGAATTCTCGGAAGCTCCAACGCCCCTCGCCTCTTGCCTTTTCAGCGATGAGCACACCGCCGACCTTCATCGAAAAGCACGGCCTGTGGTCGGATGACGAACGGCGGCTCGCCGCCGAGATCGTGCGGCGGCTGCAAACCGAAAAGCTGCGCTACGTGCGGCTCGCCTGGGGCGACACTCACGGCTATTGCCGCGCCAAGACACTGACGGTTCCGGCCTTCGTCTCGGCGCTCACCGGCGGCTACAACATCGGCGTCGCCACCACGACGCTCGATTCCGCTGGCGCGCGCGTCTTTGCCTCGTTCACGCGCGGCGGCGGCATGGGCCTCGACGAGATGACCGGCTCGCCCAACCTCACCGTGGTGGCCGATCCCACAACGTTCCGCATCCTGCCGTGGGCGCCCGGCACCGGCTGGATTCTCTGCGACGAATATTTCAACGACGGGCGGCCGTTTCATTTCGCGCCGCGGCAGCTTTTGCGCAAGGCGCTGCGAAAGCTCGGCGAGCACGGCTTTGCCGGCATCATCGGCGCCGAGATCGAGTGGTATCTCTTCCGCGTCGCCGACGATCATCTCGGCGAAGACAATATCGGCGCGCCCGGTACGCGCGGCCGCCCGATCCGCACCTTGCCGGCGGAGCCGGGCTATCACTATCACTCCGAGTCCAACATGGATTTGATGCAGGGCGTGTTCGACGCGCTCGGCGATGCGTTCGAGGCGCTCGGGCTCGGCCTGCGTTCGATCGAGAACGAATGGGGGCCCGGACAGGTCGAATGCACCTTCGCGCCGCGCGCCGCGCTCGAGGCTGCCGACAACGTGCTCCTGTTCCGCACCGCGACCCGGCAGATCTGCCGGCGGCTCGGCCATTTCGCCACCTTCATGTCCCGGCCGGCGCTCAAAGGCTATTACCCGAGCGGGTGGCATTTGCATCAGTCGCTGACCGATGCGGCGAGCGGCAAAAATCTGTTCACGCCGCAGACGGCCGATCAACGCTTGTCGGCGCTGGGCCAGCATTATCTCGGCGGCGTTCTCGCTTATGCCGTGCCCGGCACCGTGTTCGCCACGCCCACGGTCAACGGCTACCGGCGCTTCCGCCCCAATTCGCTGGCGCCCGATCGCGCCGGCTGGGCCTACGACAACCGCGGCGCCATGATCCGCGTGCTCGGCGGGCCGGACGATGCGGCCACGCGCCTGGAAAACCGCGCCGGCGAACCCGCGGCCAATCCGTATCTCTACATTCTGTCGCAGGTCGTAAGCGGACTTGCCGGCGTCGAAACAAAGCTTGCGCCGCCGCCGGCGGACGACGCCCCCTATGCGGCCGAAAGACCGCCGCTGCCCAAGAGCCTGCCCGACGCGCTCGATGCCCTCGACAGGGAGCCGTTGTTCCGCCGCGCGCTCGGGGATATTTTCATCGACTACTTCCTCAAGCTGAAGCGAACCGAGTTTGCCCGCTACCAGAACTCGCTCGGCGAGGATGCAGCGCTGCAAACCGACGACGTAAGCACCTGGGAGCAGAATGAGTATTTCGATTTTTTTTGAGCTGATCCGTCGTGGCCGGGCTTGTCCCGGCCATC
This sequence comes from Xanthobacteraceae bacterium, assembly GCA_030041005.1. Lineage (GTDB taxonomy): Bacteria > Pseudomonadota > Alphaproteobacteria > Rhizobiales > Xanthobacteraceae > BOG-931. The sequence continues at coordinate 34,107 of JASHOR010000041.1, read as the reverse complement.
CACGTCTTTAATCTCGGTCCGTCCAAGACGTGGATGCCCGGAACAAGGCCGGGCATGACGATCATGGAGAACGCCTCATGACGGCTCTCGAAAGAATCAGTGCTCCGCAAAACCGCATCGACGGCACCGCGCTGTACGACTGGGATTATCTGGTGCAGGAGGGCCGCGCTCATCGGCTGATCTACACCGACCCCGCGATCTTCGAAGCGGAAATGACGCGGATTTTCGGCGGCACCTGGACTTATCTGGCGCACGAAAGCGAAATCCCGAACGACAACGACTTCATCACCCGGCGCCTCGGCCTGCGTCCGCTCATCGTCGTGCGCGACGGCAACGGCAAGGTCCGCGCGCTCTACAACCGCTGCACCCACCGCGGCACCACCTTGTGCCGCTGGGACAAGGGCAACGCCAAATCCTTCCAGTGCCCCTATCACGGCTGGAATTTCCTCAATACGGGAAAGCTGCGCGGCGTGCCCTGGCCCGACGGCTACGGCGACGACATGCGTGACCCAAAATACAATCTGGCGCAGGTGCCGCGCGTCGAATCCTATCGCGGCTTCATCTTCGGCACGCTCAATCTCGACGCGCTGCCGCTGGTCGAGCACCTCGGTCCGATCGCGCCGATCATCGACCAATGGCTTGACCGCAATCCCGGCGGCAAGGTCGTGGTGTGCGAGGCGAACCGCTTCCTCTTCAAGGGCAACTGGAAGCTCGCCTACGACAATTCATGCGATGGCTATCACGTCGCCTATTCGCACCGCTCGCTGCTCGAAACCGAGAACCGCTTTGCCGGCGAGAACGCCAAGGGCATGGCCTATTATCGCAACTCGCCCGATACGCAGCCGATGTACATGCGCTATACCGGCCACGGCAATCATTTCAAGGACAAGCGGCCCAACCTGGAACAGCGACCGGGCGGACTGTGGGCGCTGGAAAGCGCGCATCCGGGCATGGAGCACTACGAGGCGGAATTCATCAGGCGTTACGGCGAGCGCGCGTTTTCGCTGCTCGATCTCGCCGGCTCGGAGCCGGTCAACATCAACGTGTTTCCGAATTTTTCCCTGCTCGGCAATCACATCCAGGTGTTCGAGCCGATCAGCGTCGGCGAGACCAACGCCATCTGGTACGGCACGATGATCGTCGACGACGGCAGCGTGCCGAGCGACGCCGTCACCGACATCAACGCGCTGCGCATGCGCACGCAGGAAGGATTCCCGAATTTCGGCGAGGTCGACGACATCGCCAATTTCGAACAGATCCAGCGCGGGCTGATGGCGGTCGAGGACGAATGGGTTTACATGCACCGCGGCCTGGGAATTCCGGGCCGGATCAAACACAACTCCGACGGCACGATCGACGCGCCCGCGACCGACGAAGCCTTCATGCGCGAGCATTTCAAGGAATGGAAGCGGCTGATGAAGGGGCCGCATAATCTTGCCATCACGCGGGAGGCGTGATGACCCGACCCGTCGTTGCGAGGAGCGAAGCGACGAAGCAATCCAGCGCGGCGGCGTCTGGGGTTGGATTGCTTCGCTTCGCTCGCAATGACGCGAAAATGGGAAACGCATGACATGGCCGCACCGGCAGCGACAGCAAAGGACTCCCATCCCTCGCGCAGCTCGCATTACGTCAACGATGCCCTCTATCGCCAATTGATCGCCGATTTCACCGGTTGGCAGGATGATGCGCGCGCCGTCTGCGACCCCGTCGTTCGCGACCAGTTCCGACGCCTCCTGGAGCGCGAGGCGCGGCTGCTCGATCAGTTGCGCTACGAGGATTGGCTGGCGATGTACGCCGCCGAGTGCATCTACTGGGTGCCCTCGACGCCGAACGCCGGCGACCCGCGGCGGGAAATATCCGTCATGTTCGACGACCGCCGCCGGCTCGAGGATCGGGTCTATCGCCTGCGCACCGGGTTCGCCTGGTCGCAGGCGCCGGCCTCGCGCACCGTGCGCCTCGTCAGCAATGTTGAAGTATTTGCGGCCGACCGGGACGACGTGCGGATGCTGCGCTCGAACTTCTTGATCAGCGAATTTTGGGGCGACGAGACCCGCATTCTGACCGGCTGGGCGGGTCATCGCGTGCTACGCGAGGGCGATGGCTGGACGATTAAGGCCAAGCAGGTCAACCTGATCGACTGCGATCAATCGATCCGCAATCCGAGTATCATTCTGTAGCTCCATCCATGTCCAACCTGAAACTCACACTTGCCTGCGGCCGCTATGACCGCACCCAGCCGCTGATCGACGGGCGGGTCACGCCCGAAGGCGTCGATCTGACCTTCCTGCCGCTCAACCCCGGCGAAACGTTCTATCGCATGCTCAATTACGGCGATTTCGACGTGTCGGAAATGTCGCTGTCGTCCTACACGATCATGCGTTCGGAGGGCGATGACCGCTTTGTGGCGATACCGGTGTTTCCATCGCGCGTTTTCCGCCAGAACGCGGTGTATCTGCGCGCCGATTCGAAAATCGAAAAGCCGCAAGACCTGAAAGGCAAGCGCATCGGCGTCGGCGACTATCAGATGACCGCGGCGGTGTGGGTGCGCGGCTTCCTCATGCACGACTACGGCGTCCATCCGGGCGACGTCACCTGGATCGCCGGCAATCCGGTCCGCGCCATCAAGCCGCCGGAAGGCGTCTGCATCGAACCGATGCCGGCCGGCACCACGCTCGACGCCATGCTCGAACGCGGCGAGATCGATGCGCTCGTCACGGTGGTCATCCCCAACGGATTGGGCAAGACCGTGCGCCGGCTGTTCCGCGACTTTCGCGCGGTGGAGACCGAGTATTTCCGCAAAACGCGCATCTTTCCCATCATGCACACATTCGTGCTCAAGGCGCGCCTTTACGAGGAGAATCCGTGGCTCGCGGTGAGCTTCTATCGCGCCTTCTGCCGGGCGCGCGACATGGCCTATCAGATCACCTACGACTCCAACGCCTTGACCGTCAGCCTGCCCTGGGTGCTCGACGAGATCGAGCAGACGCATAAGATTTTCGGCCCGCAGATCTGGGATTATTCGGTCGAAGCCAGCCGGCCGACGCTCGAAGCGCTGGTGACCTATCTCGACGAGCAGCGGCTCAGCCGCCGCAAGATGGGCGTGGACGAGCTGTTCGCGCCCAATATCGGGCCCGGCCTTGCCGATTACATGCGGGCGACGGGCGAGGACTAAGAGCGGATTCACAGCGTCGCCCGGCCGATGATGCCGCGGTGACGCGGTTCCGGGCGCGCAGACGCGGCGCGTTAATCGGTTGCGCCGGCGACCGCTTGTTTCTACAAATAGAGCGACTGATACCGTTCGGCCGGGAGGAAGACATGCAGCGGACAATCAGACTGTGGCTGCTCGCCACGACGACACTGGCCCTCGTTGCGGGACCGGCGCTGGCGCAGCAAAAGACCGTCAAGATCGGCTTCGTGTCGACCTTCAGCGGTCCGGCCGCCGCCATCGGCAATGACATGCGCAACTCGTTCGAGCTTGGGCTCGACCACCTCGGCCGCAAGCTCGGCGGCCTGCCGGTGCAGGTCATCTACGAGGATGACCAGATCAAGCCCGACGTCGGCGTGCAGAAGACCAAGGAACTGATCGAGTCCGATCACGTCGATTTCGTTGTCGGCTATATCTGGTCGAACGTGATGGTCGCTTCGCTCAAGCCGCTGATCGACTCCAAGACCATGACGATCGTGACCAATGCGGGCGCCTCCGAGCTCGCCGGGCCGATGTGCTCGCCCTACGTGTTCTCGACATCGTGGCAGAACGACCAGACGCCGGCGGCGATCGGCACCTACATGAATCAGAAGGGGGTCAAGACCGCCTTCCTGATGGGACCGAACTACATCGCCGGCAGGGACATGCTGCACGGCTTGCAGTCGACCTTCAAAGGCAAGATCGTCGGCCAGGATTTGACGCCGTGGCCCAATCAGCTCGATTTCTCCGCCGAGTTGACGGAGGCGCGCGCCGCCAAGCCCGATGCGATCTTCGCGTTCTATCCGGGCGGCGCCGGCATACAGTTCGTGACCCAATATGCGCAGAGCGGGTTGAAGGGACAGATTCCGCTCTACACCGCGTTCACCATCGACGACCTGTCGCTGCCGCGGCTGAAGGATCTGGCCGTCGGCGTGCCCGGCGCGCAGAACTGGGTCAACGACCTGCCCAACGCGACCAACAGGAAATTCGTGGCCGACTATCACGCCAAATATCATTCCTCGCCGTCATTCTATGGCGCGGACACCTACGACGCGGCGGCGTTGATCAACAGCGCCGTCACCGCGGTGCACGGCGACCTCAGCAACAAGGAAGGCATGCGCAAGGCGATGGAGAGGGCCGACTTCAAATCGGTGCGCGGCAATTTCAAATATGGCAACAACCATATCCCGATCCAGAACTTCTATTTGCAGGACGCCCGCAAGAATACCGACGGCAGCTACTCGCTGCATACGGTCTCGCTGATCGTCGCCAACGACCAGGACAAGTTCCACAGCCAGTGCCCGATGAAGTAGGATTGCGGCTGACTTTGTCGAAACGCTTGGAGCAAATCTTCCCCTCCCCCCGCGAAGCGGTGGGGAGGGTCGGGTCACGTTGCGACAGCGATGCGAGCCGGGGTGGGGGGCTCAACGTCGGACATTCTCCCGCAGCAAACAGACGAACAGTTCTTGCGCCCCATCCCTTACCCCTCCCCGCCGCGCGCGCTGCGCGCGGGGGGAGGTAAATCCAGTGCCGTCATGCTGTACTTCATCGAGCAGTCCCTCAACGGCGTACAGCTCGGAATGCTGCTGTTCCTGCTTGCCGCCGGGTTGACGCTGATCTTCGGCATCATGGATTTGGTCAACCTGGCGCACGGCTCGCTCTACATGCTCGGCGCCTATTTTGCCGCCACGTTTGCCGCGGCGACGGGAAGTTTCGTGCTCGGCGCCGCTCTGGCGCTGATCGCCACCGCGGTCTCGGGCATGGCGCTGGAAGTGATTGCCATCCGGCCGCTCTACGGTCGTCCGCATCTCGATCATGTGCTGGGGACGTTCGGACTGATCCTGTTCTTCAACGAACTGGTGCGGCTCGTTTGGGGTCCAGCGGGCATGACGCTGTCGCTGCCGAGCGAAATGCTCACCGCCGTGCAGATCATTCCCGGCGTCTATTACCCGCTCTATCGCCTCGTCATCATCCTGGTCACGCTTGCCGTGGCGGCGCTGCTCTACATTCTGGTCATGCACACCCGGCTCGGCATGCTGATCCGCGCCGGCGCTTCCAACCGCGAAATGGTTGGCGCGCTCGGCGTCAACATCAAGCTCCTCTACACGCTGGTGTTCGGCCTGGGCGCCGCGCTCGCCGCCTTTGCCGGTGTGATGCAGGCGCCGATCCTCGCCGTGCAGATCGGCATGGGCGAGAACATTCTGATCCTCGCCCTGGTGGTCATCGTCATCGGCGGCATCGGCTCGATCCGCGGCGCGTTCGTGGCGGCTCTCATCGTCGGCCTCATCGACACGCTTGGCCGCGCGTTTCTGCCCCCACTGCTGCACGCGGTCTTGAGCACCACTGCCGCTTTGACGCTGGCGCCGGCGCTGTCCTCGATGTCGATCTACATGCTGATGGCCGCCATCCTGGTGGTCAGACCCGAAGGTCTGTTCCCGGCGGCAAGCCGATGAAAGCCGCGCTCGCATTCCTTCACAAGCAAGCGCCGGGATTTTTGTTCGAGCCGAACACCGGCCTGATCGCGGCCGTGCTTGCGCTCCTCGCGCTGGTGCCGCTCTACGCCGCAGTCGCCGGCGACCCGTTCGCGCTCACCCTGTTTACCCGCATCGTCATCATGGCGCTCGCCGCAGTGAGCCTCAATCTCATCATGGGCTACGGCGGCATGGTGAGCTTCGGCCACGCCGCCTATCTCGGGATCGGCGGCTACGCGGTCGGCATTTTGTGGAAGGAGGGGTTGGGTTCCGGCTTCCTGCAATGGCCGGTCGCCATCGGCGCCTCGGCGCTGTTCGCTCTTGTCGTCGGCGCCTTGAGCCTGCGCACGCGCGGCGTCTATTTCATCATGATCACGCTCGCGTTCGCGCAGATGGTCTATTACGTGGCGCAGGGCCTCGACCGCTACGGCGGCGACGACGGACTGACCATCGGCAACCGCAGCACGTTCCACGGGCTCGTCAATCTCAATGACAATACGTTGTTCTATTATCTGTGTCTCGTGCTGCTGCTTGCCAGCGTGTACCTGGTTTCCCGCCTGGTCAATTCGCGCTTCGGTCTTGCGATCCAGGGCGCGCGCTCCAACGAGCGGCGCATGCGAGCCGTCGGCTTTCCGACATTCCGCTACAAGCTCGTCTCGTTCGTCATCGCCGGCGCGCTGTGCGGCCTTGCCGGCGCGCTGCTTGCCAACCAAACGAATTTCATCAGCCCCGCACTCATGTTCTGGACGCGATCGGGCGATCTCATGGTGATGGTGATATTGGGCGGCTTGGGATCGCTGTTCGGGCCGGTGATCGGCACCGTAACCTACCTGCTGCTTGAAGAGGCGTTGTCGCGCGTCACCGAGTATTCCGGCCTGATCATCGGTCCGGCGCTGCTTCTGGTCGCGATCTACCTGCGCGGCGGCATCGAAGGCGTGTTCCGCAAGGCGGCGCCATGACCGGCTGGCTGCTGCAGACCGAACATCTGACCAAGCGCTTCGGCGGCGTCACCGCCGCCGACGACATCAATCTCGAACTTCCGCGCGGCGAATTTCACGCCGTCATCGGACCGAACGGCGCCGGGAAATCGACGCTCATCGGCCTTCTGGCCGGAGAAATTGCCGCGGAAGCCGGCGCCATCCGCTTCGACGGCAACGACATGACCCGGCTTCGCGCCGACCGCAGGAGCCGGCTCGGGCTCGCCCGCTCGTTCCAGATCACCTCGCTGTTCGCCGAATTCAGCGCGCTCGATAACGTGGCGCTGGCGGTGCAGGCTCACGCCGGCCATTCGTTCCGTTTCTGGAAGGACGCGCGACGCGACAGGACGCTGCGCGAACCGGCGCGCGCCGCGCTCGCCGGCGTCGGCCTCGAGGCGCGCGCCGACACGCGCGTTGACCGGCTGAGCCACGGCGAACAGCGCCAACTGGAGATCGCGATCGCGATCGCCACCGGACCGCGACTGCTCCTTCTCGACGAGCCGATGGCCGGGCTCGGGCCGGAAGAATCCGCGCGCATGCAGGACATGCTGCGCCGGCTCAAGAGCGGCATGACCATCCTGCTCGTCGAGCACGACATGGAAACCGTGTTCGCGCTCGCCGATCGCGTCACCGTCCTGGTCTATGGTCGCGTCATCGCCTCGGGCGAACCGGCGGCGATCCGCGCCGACCCTGCGGTCCGCGAAGCCTATCTCGGCGAACAGGAAGCGCGCGGACATGGCTGAGCCATCACATCTGCTCGAAGTGTCCGATATCGAGACCAGCTACGGCTTGAGCCGCGTGCTGTTCGGCGTTTCGCTGAAAATCGCTTCCGGCGAAGTGGTGTCGCTGATGGGCCGCAACGGCATGGGCAAGACCACGACCGTGCGCTCGATCATGGGATTGACGCGGGCGAGCGCCGGCTCCATCCGCTTCGGCGGCCGCGAAATCCGCGAGCTTGCGCCCTACCGTGTCGCCAAGCTCGGCATCGGCCTCGTCCCCGAGGGGCGGCAGGTCTTTCCCAACCTGACGGCGCGCGAGAACCTGATCGCCACCGCCGCCAACCGCCGCCGCGCAACGGACCCTTGGACGCTGGAGCGGGTCTTCGCCCTGTTTCCGAGGCTCGCCGCTCGCGCCGGCAGCATGGCCAATCTGCTGTCGGGCGGCGAACAGCAGATGCTCGCCATCGGCCGCGCGCTGATGACCAACCCGCTCCTGCTTATTCTCGATGAGGCGACCGAGGGGCTCGCTCCGCTCATTCGCGACGAAATCTGGCGCTGCCTGGAAAGCCTGCGCGCCGCGGGCCAGGCCATCCTGGTGATCGACAAGAACGTCGATGCGCTCACCCGGATCGCCAATCGCCACACCATCATCGAACGCGGGCGTGTGGTGTGGAGCGGAAGTTCGGTGGAGCTGAAAGACTCCGCCGACGTTCAACGCCGCTATCTCGGCGTATAGGCGGGATTGCGCCGTTCGCGGCAACGATGGCGCGGGCTGCCGTCGCGCGTGCGGTTCCATCAACCCGTTATGGCGGCGCTCGCCGTCGTTCGATGGAACGCCTGGAACTGCTCCCCGCATGGCATGTTGTCGGGAGAAGGACAGCATCAGGAGCAATCCATATCGGGAGCAATCCATGGACTGGAACCGGATCGAAGGAAATTGGAAGCAGGCCAAGGGCAAAATCAAGGAGAAGTGGGGACAGCTCACCGACGACGACCTCAATCAGATTGCCGGCAAGCGCGAACAGCTCGAGGGCAAGATCCAGCAGCGTTATGGTCTCGCCAAGGATATGGCGCGCAAAGACCTTGACGATTGGCTCAATCAGCAACCCTAGCCGACGACGCCGGCCGCATGTCGCGGCGACGCGGTCCGCGAGCCATTGATTCAACAGGATTTGAACCGGCCACGGCCGTTCTGGCGTTGGCCGGCTGCAGCAACAGCGCGTGCGTTCGGCGAAACAGATTCAAACGCCGGCCGCGCCGCAGAAAAGGAGCTTTTGGAGTTTGGCATGAATTCGCCTCACCAGAGCGAAGTCCAAGAGAACGAAGTCGAGGAACGCGAAGGCCAACAGCGCGATAGCCAAGAGCGCGACCGGCACGAGCACGAAAGCCAAGAGCACCAGGAGTGGTCGGAACGGCAAACGGTGCACAGCCCGGTCCTGCCGGCGCAAAAGGCACGGCAGGGCGGGACCGGTCACCACGTCCGCTACGCGCTCGGTATCGGCATCGCTGCGATCATCATTGTGTTTCTCGGAATTTATCTCGCCTATTTCGGCTGAACGGCGGCGTGCATTTGCCAGTCGCGCAGCGGCTGGCGGCGATGCCGGCCGAACGCGGGCGGGACATTGCCTTGACACCTCCCTACCGGGCGTAAATCATCCGCGCCGTCACATGCGCGCGCGGCCCAACGGCTGCGGGCAGTCGGCAAGGCCCGATCGAGGAGATCCCGATGAGCGGCAATGGATCGAAGACGACCGTCATCCGCAACGGCACAATGATCGACGGCTCGGGCAAGCCGGCCCGGCGCAACGAAGCCATCGTCGTCGAGGGCAATCGCATCAAGAGTGTCGGCGCATTGCCCCCGGACATCTCGCTTGACGACCGCCGCACCGTCACCGTGATCGACGCCGCCGGGCAATGGATCATGCCGGGCCTGATCGACGCGCACTGCCACGTTTCCTACGGCTATCCGATCGTCAAAGGCGAGGGCAAAGGCCGCGGCACGACGCGGCCGGAATTCTCCACGCTGAAAGCCGCGCGCAGCGTGCAAAGGGTGCTGCGCTCCGGCGTCACCAGCATCTCGGTGCCGGGCGGCACCTGGTTCACGGATGTCGGGGTGCGCGACGCCATACGACTCGGCCTGATGGAAGGCCCGCGCATGTATGTCGCCGGCCGCATGATCGTCACCTACGGCTGCATCGAGGATGACGAGCCGTCGTGGGAAGGCACGCCCGATCATTCCATCGGCAAATTGTGCAACACCGCCGACGAGATGGTCACCGAGGTGCGCCGCCAGGGCAAGCACGGCGTCAATTTCATCAAGATGGCCGACAGCCGTTCCGGCGAATCGCAGATGCTGGCCAAGGAAGAGATCGCCGCGGTGGTCGGCGAAGCGCACCGGCGCAGATTGCGGGTCGGCATTCACTCGCGCGGCGCCGGCTCGACGCGCGCGGCGGCCGAAGCCGGCGTCGATTGGATCATCCATGCCGATCTTGCCACCGACCGCGATCTCGACGCCGTCGCCAAGGGCGGCATGCCGATCATTCCGACCGCGACCTTCCTGGCCATGGTCGTCGAACTCGGCACAAAGGTCGGCGCCGAGCAGGTCCAGCTCGATATCAACCGCATGAAGCGGCATTTCGACCTCTTGTGCGAATTGATGCACAAGGCGCGCAAACTCGGCATCAAGCTTCTGGTCGGCACCGATACCGGCAACAACACCTTCATGCGTTACGGCGAATTGCACGCCAAGGAGCTGGAAATCTTCGTCAAATACGGCGGCTACTCGCCGCTCGAAGCGATCTCGGCGGCGACGCGCGACAATGCCTACGCCGTGGGTCTCGAGGGCCAGGTCGGCGAACTCGAGCCGGGCAGGTTTGCCGATATCATCGTGCTCAACCGCGATCCGCTCGCCGACATCACCGTACTGCAGGGCGGCAAGCACCTGACCTGGGTCATCAAGGATGGCAAGATCGTCGATCTGCATCCGGGCGAGGACACGGTGAGTTTCCGCGAGGCGGCGGAATAGCGACCGGGCGATGGCCGGATGACGGACAAGATCGCACGGCTGCGCATCGAAATCGACGAAGTGGCGCCCGCGGTCGTGCGCCGCGTCGAAGTGCCGCTCGATATCCGCCTCGACGATCTTCATTTCGTGCTGCAGATCGCGATCGGCTGGCAGAATTGCCATCCGTTCGAGTTCCGTGTCGACGGCGCAGGCGGACAAAGATGGGGGCTGGTGGACAGGGACGATCCCGAATCGTCGCCGCTGCCGGCCGAAAGCGCCACGCTTGCCGAGCTTGTGGCGCGCGGCGAAAAGGCATTTCACTACGATTACGTGTATGGCGAAGACTGGAGCCATACGGTCGAGCTGGAAGCCATCGCGCCGGCCGAGCGCGATGTTCGTTATCCGCGCCTCGTCAGCGCGCACGGCCGCTGCCCGCCGGCCGACATCGGCGGGGCGATGGGTTACGAGACGTATTTGCGCGCCATTGCCGATCCGCTGCATCTCAACCACGAGGGCATGCGCGAATGGGACGATCCGGATTTCGATCCGAATGTCGTTGACGAGGCGGCGATCCGCGCCAACCTCGCCAATCTCGGCAAATATCTCGGCCGCCGGAAGCTGCAGGGATGACGCGCTATTCCGCCGGCTGCGGATGCGCCAGCGGTTGCCCGGGCCAGATCAGCGAATCGATGCTGTAGGCGCCGGCGCCGAACGCCGCCACGTAGAGCATCCCCCCCATCATTGCCAGATGCTCGAAGAAAGCCACGTGCTGAGCATGGGCCGCCGCGCCGGTCACGGTCCAATAGGCGTGAAAAATCAGGGCAAGCGCCAACAGATAAAAGAAGAACAGCGTTCCCATGAGGCGTGTCAGGAATCCCGCAATCAGCAGAATGCCGCCACCAAGCTCGAGCGCAACGGCTCCCCACACCAGGATACGAGGATAGGGAATTCCAAAGGCCGCCATGTGGGCGGACGTGGAAGCAATCGCACCGAGCTTGGCAATTCCAGAAAGCACGAATACGAGGGCCAAAAGAACGCGGCCGATGGCCGGTAGCGGCGTGGTCGCAGAGTTCATCGCATTCCTTGATATTGTTCATCGCTTCGTCGCCTTGATGCGCATATAGCAAAGAAAGAAAGCGCGACGCGCCACCACACGGGAAATTGAAGCGCCGGACATAAACGAGAAATAAATAAGCTCGCGGATCAAATTCGCGCCGATTAATTCGTGCTTGCGCGGAAACGCCGCAAGGCCGACATTCGGCCACATTCTCCAAAGGAACAGCGAGGCGGCCGACATTATGCGTTTGCGATCGGGTGCATTCGCCGACGGAGCGGCCATTCCCGCTCGTTTCACCTGCCAGGGCGAGGACATCTCGCCGCCGCTTGAGTGGAGCGATGTGCCGCCGGGAACACGAAGCTTCGCGCTCGTCTGCGACGATCCCGACGCGCCCGGCGGTACCTGGCATCACTGGGCCGCCTACGACATCCCCGCCGCAATGGCGAACCTGCCGCTCGATGCCTCCGCCGACGCCGCATCGCTCGGCTTCAAACAGGCGATCAACGACTTCGGCAAGCCGGGATACGGCGGGCCGTGTCCGCCGCCGGGCCCGCCGCATCACTATCACTTTCGTCTGCTGGCGCTTTCGCTCGGCAAGCTGCCGGTGCCGGCGGGTGCGCCGTGCCGCAGCGTCGAGAACGAGGCGCGCAGGCATCTTGTCGCCGAAGCCGCGCTGGTCGGCATTTACCGGCGCTGACGGATCGCGTCCGGCGATCTGCGCTTCGGCGAACTCGGGCCCGGCAACGACGAAGGTATGCCCGACATCGCCGAACGGGACGCGAATAGATGTGCGGTCGCGCATCACGCCGGCGTGAACAATGCGTTCGATATTCGTCAGAAACGCTGGGGAACTGTTCGGGCGGAAATGCGTTTCGCACACGGCAAGGGCGAACTCCTGATCTCTCGCGTTTTCTTCATTGCGCGGCGCATTTTGGACCGGAGGAGAAGATGCAGCGGAACGCCGTAGAGCGCCGGACCCTTCTCAAGGGAGGTGCGGCTGCCATTGGCGTGTTGGGCGGCGGCGCATCATCTGCAATGATAGTGGATGTGGTGCAGGCGTCTGCCGATACGACACAGGCGCAGCTTCCTGAGAAAATCCTGGCGGCGGTTCAGCGTTTTCGTGAAACCATTCCGGCCAATTTCGATCGGGAATACGTCGAGAAAGCTGTAATACCCTTTTTCCTGACGAGTTTTTACGAAGGCGAGCGTCCAACGCTCCCCATGATCGACGTCAACTTTACCAAAGAAAACGCGTTGCCTTACGACCTTTGGGGTCTCATTACCCGCGACTGGCGACCTTCGCCGGAAGAAGGGGTGACGGTCTTTTTACAAGGTCTCGAGAAACGAGGTCCTCATAATCGTCGCAAGAGAATCTACTTCTCCGCGGTGACGCCGGATATTTACAAATCACTGTACCGCCCGAAGGTCGTCGCCTTCTTCGATAGGCTGATGGCTCAGGAGTTTGCCAATAAGCCGTTCATGCGACATTATCTCGATTATTATTTCGACCTCTATTGGGATCTTCATCTTGGGGTGACCGGCGAGGCGGTTCCCTTCGAGGTCCGCCAGATTGGCGAGGCGTTCAACACAGTTCTTGCCTACAGGAATCCGCTGCTGCCTATCACGTATGACAATTACATGGTTGTTCGTGAGCGCCTGGACTTTCTGAAATCGTGGATCGATGACCGCCTCGCAGACATTGAGACTGGCAACACCAAGAATCCCGAGGCGACGATAGCGTGGTATTGGTTGAAGAACGCCGGAGACGGCAGATTTTTTGCAAAGAAGGATGTCGTGTTTGAGTGCTTTCACAATTTCGTAGCGCTCAGCCAATGGGGCAACTCGATTTTCGGAATTATGTCACGCTTGTCGGAAGACGACGGCGATCCGGCCGTGCGCGCCTCATTTCAGAAGACGATGGCCGGCGATTTTGACAATGCCAATGGCGCCCCCTTTTCTCCACTCGAATTGTTCGTCATGGAATCGTTTCGCGTTATTTCGCCGAACGGCGGAAGCATCTCGACCATTAAGGATGCCAGGAGGAGCGCCTATGGCTCATCCCCGCAGGAGAGTTTCGGCTTTCCAATGGAACGCCATAGTTACATCAGCACCCCGCACACAAGCACCAGCCTGGATCCGGTCCATTGGAAGGAGCCCAACGCTTTTGATCCGACAAGGTATCTCAGCGTTCCTACCAGCGCCCAGATCAACGAAGAAAAGTGTCAGCAGATTGGCCTTGCGCGATGCCCATTTGAAATCACGAATTTCGAGGTCGAAGATGGGAGGAAGGCCAACATCACAAATAGCGGCTTCGGGACGGTCTTCGGTGTTGTGGACGGAAAGAGCCTTCCGGTTTGCGACTATGCCGGTTTCGCTCCCTTTGGCTTTGGATACCGACGATGTCCGGGTGAGCAGTTGACGATCAATGTCTTCGAGGATTTCCTGCGCAAAGTCTGGCGGGACAAAATCGTGTTTCGCAAGCTCAATCAGCCGAATCCGGGACGGGTACCGATTGGCCCGAATGCCGTGATTGAAGACGACCTCGGATTTGCCAGATCGGCATAGCGCGTAGCGCAAAAACATCAAATCCAGTAGAAAGGCACGCGCGGCGCCGAACGCCGCTGCGTCGATCGCCGCCGCCGCGGCGAGATCGCCTGCCGCCTACGACATCCCCGCCGCAACGGCGAACCTGCCGCTCGATGCCTCGGCCGGCGCGATGACGGCCGCCGAAAGGCGGGCATCCACTTTTCCGGCCTTTGCCGCGCGTCACGACAGCCAGCGCTCCAGATTGGCGGCGACGAAGGCGTCATCCGAGAGGTCGGCATGCTCGCGGCACACGCGCTCGATGGCCTCGGCTTGTCCGGCGCTCAAGCCCTCATCCGGATCGAGGCACCACGTTCCGGCGAACAATCCCTGCCGGCGCAGCACCTCATGGCAGCCGGCGATGCAGCCGCGGAACTCGTGGGCGGCGTCGAAGAAGGCGGAATTGCAGTCGGTGATGCGCGAGGCGAGCGCCAGCAATTCGGGCGCAACCGGTCCCGCCGCAACGGCCGCGTGGAGCGCATCGAGCAGCCGCACCGCGCTCGACGTCCAGACCGACCAGTGGCCGAGCAGGCCGCCGCGAAAGCGCACGGTCACCGCCGTACCATCGCGCGAAACCGTGAACGGCGTGATGAGATCGAGCAGGATGTGATCGTCATTGCCGGTATAGAGCGTCACCTTGCGTTCGGCGCGCGCCGCGACGACGCCGCGCACGACATCGAGCGTGCGATAACGGCTGAACGGCGCCACCTTGATGGCAATGACGTTGTCGAGCGCGGCAAATTCTTTCCAGAATGCCGCATCGAGCGGCACGCCGCCGACGGCAGGCTGCAGATAGAAGCCGACCAGCGGGATTTCCTCGGAAAGGCGGCAGCAATGGGCGAGCATCGTTGCGGCATCGTCTGCCTTGAAGGATGCAAGGCTGACGAGACCGGCGTGGTAACCGAGCCGCACGGCAGCGCGCGCCTCATCGATTGCCTGCGCGGTGCGCCCGCAAATCCCGGCAATCATGACCAGCGGTCGTTTGCTCCATGCGTTGGTGTCCTCGATCGCCGCCGCCAGAACGGCTTCGAACAAGCCGACATCGCGGATGGCGAATTGCGTCGCGTGCACGCCCACGGCAAGCCCACCGACGCCGCAATCGATGTAATAGCGGGTCAGCGCGCGTTGCCGGCGCCGGTCGAGCCGCCGCCCGGAATCGAGCGCCAGGAGATGCGCGGGGATCACCGCGCCGTCGCGCACGATGGCGAGGATTTCGCCCGGAAGGTCGGCGTGGTGGAGCGCCATGCGCGGCCTCCCGCTCTTCAGCCGAACTCGGGACCGGCGATGACGAACGTGCGCTCGACATCGCCGAACGAAGCGCCACGGCGCCGCGCCATGCGCAGGAACGGCCGTTGTACCGTAAAACCGCGGCGCTCAACCTCGTACGCAAGCGCGCTCCAGCGATCGCAGAGATCGAGAAACACCGATCCGGTGACGGCGTCGAGCGCGCTGGTGAGCAAAGCGGCGGCGGCATTTTCGTCGGCGGCGACGAGCGGTCCGATTTGCGTGGCGAGACGGCCGGGGCGCGCCAGAACGAAACCGTCGGCGTTTGCCGTCATGAAGGCAACTTGCGGCGCACGGCGCCAAAGGCTTTCCAGCAGAAAGGCGCGCGCGGCGCCGAACGCGGCAGCGTCGATTGCCGCCGCGGCGGCGAGATCGGCTGCCGCCATCGGCCGAATTCCCGCGGGCAGCCCCGCCGCAGCGCCGCCGCCTCGCCCCTGCCAGCGCGAAAGCCTGAACATCGGCTCGAAACCGAGCGGCCGATAGACCCGTTCCCCGGCCGGCGTGGCATCGAGCACCGCCACCGCACGGCGCCGCGCGATCGCCGCGCAACATGTCTCGAGGATGCGCGTGCCGATGTGCTCGCGACGCCGCCCGGCGGTCACCAGGACCATGCTGATCCAGGCCAGACCTTGCGGATAAGGCAATATGGCGCCCGTGGCGACCAGATGCCCGTCCACGTCGGAATATCCAAGCACTTCGCCGTGGCGCATGAACAACATCCAATCCTCGGCCGTCTGGTTCCAGCCGGCCTCGGCCGAAAGCGCCATGCAACCTTTGAGGTCGCGTTCCGCAAGCACGGCGAGCTGCGGCACGTCAGTAGACGCCATCGCGGACCTCGAAATGGGTCGGCTTGTCGAAAGCAGGACGAGCGGCGGCGACCCAATCCGCCACCCAATCGATCATGGTCGCCAGCGGCACGCGCGGCTTGCCGAACAGACGCAACGATTGCGTCGTGTCCGTGAGCCACGCCGTCGGCGCTTCCTCGCCGACGATGTGCAGTTTGACGCCCAGCCGGTCGGCGAATTCGCCGGCGAGCCAGCGTACCGAGATCGTCTCCGGCCCCGACACGTTGATCGGCGTAGTCGGCGCGGTTGCATGACGCAGACAGCGCAGCGCCAGCGCATTGGCGTCGCCCTGCCAGATGACGTTGACATGGCCCATGGTTATGTCGATCGGCCGCCGGTCGCGAACCTTGCAGGCGATATCGAACAGCACGCCGTAGCGCATATCGATCGCATAGTTGAGCCGGAACAGCCGGCCGGGCGTGGCATATTTCTGCGAGAAATACGCGAACATCCGTTCGCGCCCGATGCAGGTCTGCGCGTACTCGCCGGGTCCCGACAACGGCGTGTCTTCGCTGGCGCCGCCGCTGCCGACGGCGACGAACGGATAGACGCAGCCGGTGGAGAAGGCGACGATGCGGGCATCGCGAAAACGCTCGGCGACGATCGCCGGCACGTGGACGTTCATCGCCCAGGTCAGCGCCGGGTTGTCCTGCGCGCCGAATTTGCGCCCGGCCATGAAGATGACATTGCGGACCAGCGGCAGTCCTTGCACCGCGGCCATGTCCAGCAAATCGCCGGCAATGGTCTCGACGCCGCAGGCGCCGAGCGTCTCGCGCAGACCCGGTTCGGAAAAACGCGCAACGCCGATGACGCGCTTGTCTGGCGCGGCATTGCGCGCCAGCCGCGCCAGCGTCGGCCCCATCTTGCCGCCGACGCCGAGCACCAGGATATCGCCGTCGATCGCCGCGAGGTCGGCGGCAAGCGCGCGCGTCGGCCGCGTCAAGAACGCATCGACCTCGTCGGGCGCTTCGAACCGGGACGGCAGCGGCAGGTCATCGAGCCGAGCAGTCATGACACGGTCATCGGCTCGAGTCTCTCAATTCAAGAGGCGTGTTCGCTCTGTTTTGTCATATCGCTGCGGCCGGCAAGCAACCCGGCGACCGAAATATCCTCGTTAAGATCTTCCCAGCGCAGGCCGAGCCGGCTGATCTCGACACGTTGCCGCGCGGCAGCACTGGCGCGCAGCAGACGGGGAAACCACGCCAGCGGCACGCCCAATGTGCGACCGTCGGTCGGATCGACCCACATCGCGTGCTCGTCAAAACGCGCCGCCGTCGCCGAAATACTCATCCCATGCCCTCAAGATCGCTTCTCTTCGCTGGGAGACAGTGCGTAGGATACGCGCAAGCTCCATGGAGTTAAAGCCACAGCTCTCCGCGACTGCAACCTCCGGCTCAAGCCGGATTTTAGCATCCTTGCCGCCGCGTTTGACGTGAATGCGCCGCGGTTCGCGCGGAGGTCCCTTCGTTAGAGAAAAAGAAGTACCGCGGGCCACCGCTACGGAAGACGACCGGCATGTGCCATCCGGCGTCCTATTCCGCCGCCTGGCGCGGCGGCGCACGCATCGTCTCGAGGCCGTCGGCCGCCGTGGCGGAGATGGTGGTGCGCACCATGTAGCGCGGCTCGTTGGCGGGCCACGGCCGGCCGCGGTGCATGGTGGCGCGGTTGTCCCACATGACGACGTCGCCTTTGTGCCAGGCGTGCACGTAGCTCCGCTCCGGCGCGGTCGCCGCCTGCATCAGTTCGCCCAGAAGCCGCCGCGCCTCGTTCACCTCCATGCCCTCGATCCCGCAGGTGTGCGAGGCGATGTAAAGCGCGCCGCGGCCGTTGGCGGGGTTTTTCCAGACAAGACGCCAGCATTGCGGCGGCAGCGCCGCCCGCTCCTCGGGGCTGGCGAGGTCGGCTGCGATCTTGCCGCGCGAATAGGCGTAGTCATGCCATGCGAATGAATTCTCGAGCCGTTCGCGCAGCGCCGGATCGAGACGCTCGAACGCAAGCCGAGTGGATACGAACTCGGTCTCCCCGCCGCGTCCCGGGATGATCCGCGACGACAGCACCGACGCCAATGCCGGCTGGCGCTTGAAAGGACTGTCGGTGTGCCACAATTGATTGGCCTTGTTGCGCAGCGCCAGCCGATGATCCTCCGGCACCACATTGCCGTTGTCATCGAGCGTTTTGAGGATCACCAGGTTGGTGCCAAATCCCTCGGAACCGACCTTGGTGACCTCAAGCGGTCCGAAGCGGCGCGAAAAGGCAATCTGCACCTCGTCGGTCACGTCCTGATTGCGCAACACCAGGACCGAGTGCTCCTCGAAGGCGGCGCGCACCTCCTTGTAGGCGGATTCGTCCGCCGCGACGTCACGCAGCGTCACGCCGCGCAGCTCGGCACCAAAGCCAGGTCCCAGCGGAACGACATTCATGGGCGTCTCCCTCGCTTTCGATCTTCGTGGAAATCTCCACCAAAAGCACCCGGCCGGCAAGAACTGCAAAAACCGCGGGAAAGAACGGCAGGCAAGGGCACGCCGGGCGGCGCGTTGCTCTTCGAAGCGGGTATCGAGGGCGCCGGTCGTCGCAGAGACCTTTGCTGCCGCCGTCAGTCCTCCAGACTCTTGCCGCGGGTTTCGGGCGTGCGCACGATCGCGATGATCGCGGCGATCGCGTAGATCATCACATAGGCGCCAATATAGAGATAAGCGTCCTTGACGCCATAGATCCGCAGGATCTGCCCGGCGATGATCGGGATCAGTCCGCCGCCATAGACCTGGGCGATCTGGTAACCCGCGCTGGCGCCCGAGGCGCGGTAACGCGTCGGGAAGTTCTCGGTATAGAACGTCGGAATGGCGCCGTAGCCGAAGCCGAACACGAAGCCAAATCCGATGATGTCGGCGATCGTCGCCAAAACCACACTTCCGGTGCTCATCAGATAGAAATAAGGGATCGCGAACAGCAGAAAAACGACCGCGGCGATCAGCAGGATCGTCCGCCGGTTGATGTAATCGGCCAATAGCGAGCCGATGAACATGAACACCAGCATGAACGCCGCGGCAATCAGGCCGATCACCTCCGGGGTGTTTCCGGGCAATCCAACCGCTTTCATGTAGCTCGTGCCGAACACGAAATAGAGAAAGAACGCGCCGCCGAACATCGCGTTCACCAGCGAAGTGCGCAGAATCGTCAGCGGCATCTCGCGCCATACCTGCAGCGCGGGATTTTGCAGGATCGCGATCTGCTGCTTGTGCTGCTCGAAGATGAAACTGTCCATGGTGCGGGTGCGGATGATCAGCCCCACGATCGCGACCAGGAAGCCGATGATGAAGAAGATGCGCCAGCCCCAGGCATTGAAGCTTGCGGCGGACATTGACGATTTGACCAGGATGACGGAGCCGAAGCCGAGCAACAGCCCGATCGGAATGGCGAAGCCGACCCAGGCGCCCCAGAAGGCGCGGAATTTCGACCGCGCCGCCTGCTCGACCACCCAGGTCGAGGCGGTGCCGAATTCAGCGCCGAAGCTGATGCCCTGCAACAGCCGAAAGATGATCAGCAGGACCGGGGCGATGGCGCCGACCGTATCGTATGCGGGCGTCAGTCCGATCGCGAGTGTCGCCAGTCCCATGAGCACCAGCGCATAGACCATCGCCTCCTTGCGTCCCTGACGGTCGGCGATATGGCCGAAAATGAAAGCGCCGATCGGACGGATGACGATGCCGAGACCGTACACCGTGATGGCCGCCGCGACGGCGGCCAAACCCTTCTCCTTGAAAAAGACGTCGCCCCATACGGTCGCCGCGATCACGCCGGTGACAAGGAAGTCATATTGCTCGATCACCGACCCGATAATGCTGGCGACCGCGACCCGATAGATTTGCTGGGTGCTCGGAGCTTCGACTGTCTCGCTCATTGTCTTCCCCCTGACCTTCCGCAATCTTCATGGCTCGGCCGTCTCGGGGCCGGCGTCAAACGACAAATGTACATCGCTCCTGCGGAACGCGCATATCCGTATTGCGCCCGCAATTGGGGCAGCCATCGACTTCGGCGGCACTGCCGATCATGCGTCGGTACGAGACCATGCCGAAAGGGCCCATAATGCCCCTGCGATCCCGGCCGAAGCGAGCGTAATCCGCTCTGGCGGCCGGCGAAAGAGACCGGCATTCGATCGCCGCCGCAAGATGCAGCACGACCCCGCGGCTTGTTCGCGGTGCCTTCGTGCGATAGTTGTTTTTTGACCGCAACCGATCGACGTTTCCATGATGCAGGACCTCTCGCGTTTTGTGCAGCCCGGCCGCGTGCATCGGCAGATCTACACCGACCCGGCCATTTTCGAGCTGGAAATGCAGCGCATTTTCGGCGTCGCCTGGATCTATGTCGGCCATGAAAGCCAGGTGAAGCAGCCGGGCGATTACGTCCGCAGCTTTATCGGCCGCAAACCAGTCGTGTTGGTGCGCGACGAGGAAGGCCAAATCCGCGTCATTCACAACCAATGCGCCCATCGCGGCTCGATGGTTGTCGCCAACGACAAGGGCAACGCCGGCGAATTCCAGTGCTGCTATCACGGCTGGACGTATCACCTCGACGGCCGTCTCAAGGCAGTGCCGCTGCAGCACGGCTATCCGCGCGACTTCGACCCGAAGAATCCGCGCACCGCGATGGTGCAGGCGCCGCGCGTCGCCAGCTACCGCGGCTTTGTCTTCGCCAGCGAGGCGCCGGACGGGCCGAGCCTGGAAGATTTTCTCGGTTACATGACCACCTCGCTCGACGACATGGTCGACCGCGCACCCGAGGGCGAGATCGAAGCGGCCGGCGGCGTCTTTCGCCACGCCTATGACGGCAACTGGAAGCTTTATCTCGAAAACCTTTGCGACGCCGCGCATCCGTGGTTCACGCACCGCTCCTCGATCGACGCCGCGCAACGGCAATCGGACGATGCCTTTTCCGACGGCTCGGGCGAAATCGCCATTCGCCAGATGCGGCAGAACGGCGCCCCGTACAGCTTCTGGGAATCGCAGGTCGGCATCTGGACCTATCCCAACGGCCATTCCTATCTCGGCGATTATCACGACGACGCCAAGCTGGTCGCGGCGCTCAAAGATCCCTTGTTCCGCCAATACATCGCGGCACTGGAAGGCAAGAAAGGCAAGCAGGAAACCCGCCGCATTCTGGAAGTGCGGCGCTGGAACAGCAACGTCTATCCGAATCTGTCCTTCATGAGCCAGTTCCAGCAGTTGCGCGTCGTGCATCCGCTCGCGGTCGATCGGACCGTCGTCTGCACCTACAATTTCCGCCTCAAGGGCGCGCCGGAACAGCTCTTCCGCAACACCATCAGCTTCGCCAACACCGTCAACGGCACGGGTTCGCTGGTGCTCACCGACGACCTGGAAATATACAATCGCATCGGCATGGGGCTCTCGAGCGCGGGCGCCGAATGGATCGAGGTCGGGCGCGGCCTGCAGAGCGACCTGCCCGACGCGCATGGCGGACGGCGGGGCGCGAACTCGACCAGCGAGATCTACATCCGCAACATGCTCGACGCCTGGCTTCGCTACATGTCGAACGGCCGGGCGCAGTCCGCGTTGCAGTAATGGCACGGCGGCCCAAGCGCGCGCGAAAACCGGCGGCGCCGCGGCGGCGAACGCTGTTCTCCGCTTTGGCCGGAGCGGCGCGCGGTCCGGCCCAGCAACGGCTCGACCTGCGCCGTTGCGAGCAGTTTCTGCTGCACGAAGCGCGCCTGCTCGATGACGGCAAGTTCGACGATTGGCTGGCTTTGTTCACGCCCGAAGCCTGGTACTGGGTGCCGAGCGAACCCGACCAGGCCGATCCGTATGAGACCGTCTCGCTGATCTACGACGATCGTCGCCTTCTGGAAACGCGGGTGCGGCGCCTTTCCAGCCCGCGCATGTACTCGCAGGAGCCGCGCTCGCGCACGAGCCGCATCGTCACCAACGTTACGATCGAGGAAACAGGACCTCTCCCCGGCCTTCCCCGCGCGCGGGGACGGGAAGGATCGGGGTGCGTTGTCCGCTCCAAATTCATGATGATCGAATTCCGTCGCGAGCAGCAACGGCTGTTCGGCGGCACGGTGCTGCATCATCTGGTGCAGTCCGGCGGACGCATCATGATCGCCTGGAAGCGGGTCAATCTGGTCAATTGCGACGCGCCGCTCGACGGGATCACCGTGCCGTTCTGATCGTCCGGCTCCGGCCGGACGGCGTCGTTTCGCTGGCCATGACGGTCAGGCGATCCCGCCGGACCCTGCGCGGACCTTGCGGCCGTCCCGGCGATCGCGATCTTGCGCCGTCACTCGACGAACTGATTGGTATAGAGTTCGTCCACCGGCGTCTTCTTCCGGATGATGCCCTTGGCGAAATAAAAATCCTGCAGCTTGGCCATTCGCACCGGATCGACGGCGCCGAGCACTTTCTGCCCCGGATAGACCAGCTTGTCGTAATAATCGAACGCTTCCTTCACCTGGCCTTCCTTGCCCGTCCATTGCGGCACGAATTTTACGAAATCGACGGCAGCCTGGCTCGGATCGTCCATGATGTCTTTCATGCCGTGCAGCGCCGCCTTGACGAAGGAGCGTACCAGCTCCGGTCGTTTTTTGATTGTTTCATCGGACGCAGCGACCGCCTGCGCCATGTGCGGGAAGTACTTGTCGGTCGGCAGCACGTTGACGGCTACGCCCGTGGCCTCGACCGGCGGAATCCAATCGGGCACGCCGGCCATGCCGGCCGATTTGCCGGTCGCCACCATCTGCCAGACCCCGACCGGGCCGGCGGCCTGGATGTTGACGTCGTTCTGCGACAGCCCGGCGCTCGCCAGCAGGCCGAGCAGCGCGTAGAAGGTGGTGTCCTGATAGGACATGACGGTGATGGTCTTGCCTTTCAGATCGGCGGGTTTCTTGATTCCGGAATCCTTGCGCACCACGAGCTGCATGAAGCCCTTGCCGCCGAACAGGCAGACGATCTTCACCGGCACGCCGTTCTGCCGGACCACGATCGGCCCGTCGCCGACGATGCCGCCGAGCGGCGCATTGCCGGCGCCGACCTGCTTGGCGACATCGACGCCGCCGCGGCCCACGGCGTAGCTCACATCGAGGCCGGCTTGCGCGAAATACCCCCTGCCCTTGGCAAGCTGAATCGGTCCGAATGCGGGCAGCAGCGGCGGCGCCGGAAACAGATACGTGATCTTCTCCATCGCGGGCGCCGCCGAAACGGAGCGGCCCACACCCGCCGCAATCGAGATCACGGCGGTGCCCTGCAGGACGTGGCGGCGCGAAATGCGAGGGGCTGCCCCTGGCTTGGAATCAAAGACGAACATCTGTCGGCTCCTTTGTGCACTGATGCTGCAAGGCTGAGAGGCTGCCGCATCGCCCCCGCCCTATCGGCGATCCGGAGAATTGCCACTATACTCGACATCGTCGGACGGCGACATCTGCGCGTGCGGTCGCACTGGCGCGTGTTGCCGGCCGGTCCGTCCACCCGCTTCTGATCCTTACCTATCCCGCAATGGCCCCCGCATCCGCGTCCGCTCTGGTCAGGCTCGAATACCGCGAGGTCACGATGCGGTTCGCGGACCGCAGCGGCGGCGGCGTTCTCACGGCGGTACGCGGCGTGAGCTTTTGCGTTCGCGACGGCGAAATCGTCTCGCTGATCGGCCCGAGCGGCTGCGGCAAGAGCACGCTCCTCAACATCGGCTCCGGCCTGGCGCCGCCAAGCGAAGGCACCGCCCTGGTCGACGGCAAACCCGTCGCGGGGCCCAATGCGCAGGTCGCATTCATGCTGCAGAAGGATCTGCTGCTGCCCTGGCGTACGGTTGCCGACAACGTCATGTTCGGCGTCGAGATACAGCGCCTGCCGCTCCCCGAGCGGCAGCGACGGGCGCACGAGCTGCTCACACAATTCAACCTCGCCGAGTTCTCAGAACACTATCCGCGGCAACTGTCGGGCGGCATGCGCCAGCGGGTGGCGCTGGCGCGCACGCTTGCGGTCGATCCGCACGTGCTGCTGCTCGACGAGCCGTTCTCGGCCGTGGATGCGCAAACCCGCATCGTGCTGCAGCGCGATCTGGCGCGCACGCTCCGCCACGCGGGAAAGACCGCACTGCTCATCACCCACGAGCTATTGGAAGCGGTCACGCTGTCGGACCGAGTCCTGGTCATGAGCCGGCGGCCCGGCGCGATCATCGACGAGATCGCAATCGAAATGCCGCACCGCGACGATCCGATCGCGCGCCGCGCCGACCCCAAGGTCAACGATTATGTGGCGCGGCTGATGGATCGCCTCGACATCGCGCACGCCTCGCTCGATCATCGATCCAATGGAGGCGCTGGGTGAAAGACGCCGCGCACGCCGCCTTGGTCCGCAAGGGCGCGATCACGAGCGCCGTGCTGCTCGTCGTCTTTCTGGCGGCGTGGCAATGGGGGCCCGGGCTCATCGGCGTGCCGTCCTACATCGTGCCGCCGCTCTCCATGGTGGCCGCGGAATTCGTCCGCGCCTTTCAGCTTGACCATTTGTTGCTGCATACCGGCGTCACCGTCCTGGAGGTGGTGGCCGGTTTCGTCATCGGCAGCCTGCTTGGCGCCGTCATCGGCTACATGCTCGGCATGTCGCCGGTCGCGGAATTGGCGCTCTCGCCCTACATTCTGGCGCTGCAGATCGCGCCCAAAGTCGCGTTCGCGCCGCTGTTCATCCTGTGGATGGGCTTCACCGTCTATCCGAAGATCCTGGTCGCCATCCTGATCGTGTTCTTCCCGGTCATGGTCAATGTGCTGACCGCGCTGCGCGGCGTCGATCCCGACATGATCAATCTCGCCCGCTCGTTTACGGCAACGCGCGCCCAGATTTTCTGGAAGGTGGAATTCCCGGCCTCGTTGCCGCCGATGTTTGCCGGCCTGCGCATCGGCGCCACGCTCGCCGTGGTCGGCGTCGTGGTCGGCGAACTGGTCGGCGGCAATGTCGGCCTGGGCTATTTGTTGAGCTTCGGCGAGGGACAGGCCGACACCCCCCTGGTGTTCGTCTCCATCGTGATGCTGACGGTCGTCGGCGCCATCGCCTATCTCGCCGTGATCCTGGTGGAGCGCCGCGTGCTGCATTATCTGCCGGCGCGGAGCATCGGGGGGAATCTGTAAGCCCGTCCAAGCGAAGGCTATCGTCGATCTCCCCTGTGGCGCCTGAGTGTCACAATTTGCACAACGTAGCGAGACTCGGTGCGCGCCGGTCACGCCCCGCGCTGACCTGCATCACGGGGGCGCTTAAGGAAAATGCTCGGCGTGCCAGTCGGCTTCGAGAGCGGGATTGATCCTGCCGTCGACGACGAACACGCCCGGCGCCCCCTCGGCGACCCAGGCCTTGAGCGGATCGAGATCGGCGACGGTGCGCACCGTAGCGGCGCGCGCGCCGTAGCCACGGGCTATGGCCGCAAAATCGGTCTCCGGGAACTGCACGATATC
The DNA here is from genome assembly GCA_030041005.1 of Xanthobacteraceae bacterium. Classification (GTDB taxonomy): domain Bacteria; phylum Pseudomonadota; class Alphaproteobacteria; order Rhizobiales; family Xanthobacteraceae; genus BOG-931. The sequence continues at coordinate 8,538 of JASHOR010000041.1, read as the reverse complement.
GACGGAAAAGCCCTGACGGCGGAAATAGTGCACCTCGGCGGCATAGGACGCATCGTTATAGACCAGAATGCAAAGTCGCAGGCCGAGCCGGATGGCGGTTTCCAGATCGGCGATCGACATGAGAAAGCCGCCGTCGCCGGTGCCGAGTACGGCGAGCTTTCCGGGACTGGCGACGGCCAGCCCGATCGCCGAGGCAAGCCCCAGGCCGACCGACTGGAACGAATGGCTCAAGCACGAAGCGCGCGCACTGGGCACCCGCAGATAGCGCGGCACCCAGCCGCAGAAGTGGCCTGAATCCGAGGCCACGACGCGATCCTCCGGCAGGATGGCGTCGACCGCCTTGGAGAGCGTGCGCGGATCGATGAAATCTTTGCTCGATTCGTCGGGCCATGGATAATGGTGGTTGTCGCCGGCGCGAATACGTTCGCGCGTCGCGTTGCTTCTCCGGCCCGCGCTGTGCACCCCACGCCGTCCCAATTCTTCCAGCAACGCCTCCGCGGTGGCTTTCGCATCGCCGTGGACCGCGATCTGCACCGGCATCTGATAGCCGAGCTTGGAGCCGTCGATATCGACCTGCGCCACCATCGCGCCGGGCGCGACGAGCTTGCCCCGCTTGGTCGTCCACTGCGTGAGGCTTGCGCCGAAAGCGAGGATGAGATCGCTGTCGGCGATCAACTCGTCGGCGATCGGCGAGGAAAAGCCGCCGCTGATGCCGACCGACCATGGATTTTTCGCAAACAGCCCGTGGCCGCAGACCGACGTGGCCAACAGCGCGCCGACGCGATCGGCGAGCGCCACGAGCGCTGATTCCGCGTCCGCGATGACCGCACCCCGGCCGCCGAGAATGAGCGGACGCTTTGCCGCCGCCAACGCCTCGACCAGTTGCTTAAGCGCCTGCGGGTCGGGATGCAGGCGACCGGACGCCGGCGGTAATGCGAGCGGCGGCAGGTTCGAGGCGAGCGGCGCGTGCTGCACGTCGAGCGGCATGCTCAAGACCACGGTCTGTCGATCCCGCAGCGCGCGCGTCACCGCGCGCAAGGTGTCTTCGCGCGCCGAGCCGACCGTATGCAGCCGCTCCGAAACCGCGCCGACCGCGCGCACCATATCCGCCTGCTCGATGTAGAAATTGTTCTTCACGGCGCCGTTCGGCACGTCGCCGGCGAGCACGACGAGCGGCGTGCGGCTCTTGGCCGCCTCGCCGATGCCGGTGAGCGCGTTGGTCAGGCCTGGGCCGGAATGCACGCTCACCAGCGTCAACTCGCCCGTCGCCTTGGCGTAAGCGTCCGCCATGCTCGCGGCGTTGCATTCATGGCGCGCGCAGATGAGTTCGACGCCGGCGGCGACGAGTCCGTGAGAGACCTTGAAATTCGCGGTGCCAAGGAGCCCGAAGCAGCGCCGCGCACCATAATGGGCGAGATCCGCGGCGATCACGCTCGCAACCGTCGGAGTGCCGTTCATCCGCCCCGCGCCTCCCGCGCCGAAGTCCGAAAAGCCCAACCAATACAAGACCATATTGCATAGTGCGGCGCGCTCCGAAAGGGTCGGTCGCTTTCTTTCAAATTTAAACTTTTAAGCTTGAAGTAAATCGCCGACCATGCCATCATTGCCGCCAAGAACAGGACTCGGCCCATACAGGATAGTGGCCCATGAGGATTGCCTGCCTCGGCGGCGGCCCGGCCGGGCTCTATTTCGCCATCAGCATGAAGCTGCGCGATGCCGCGCACGACATCACGGTGTTCGAGCGCAACCGGCCCGACGACACGTTCGGCTGGGGCGTGGTGTTTTCTGACGAGACGTTCGACAACATCGCCGCCAACGATCCGGCCAGCGCCGAGACGATCCGCGCGCACTTCGCCTATTGGGACGACATCGCGGTCCACTATCGCGGGCAGCGCGTGGTATCGGGCGGCCATGCCTTCATCGGCATCGCCCGCAAGACACTGCTTATGCTGCTGCAGGCACGCGCGCGCGAACTCGGCGTCAGGCTGAATTTCCAGACCGAGATCGCGAGCGCGGGCGAATTGGCCGACAGCTACGATCTGGTGGTCGCCGCCGACGGCTTGAATTCAAGGGCGCGCCAGGAATTTGCCGCCGCGTTCAAGCCCGCCATCGATATCCGCAAGAACAAATTCGTCTGGCTCGGCACGCGGCAGAAATTCGACGACGCCTTCACCTTCATTTTCACCGAGACCGAGCACGGCTGGATCTGGGCGCACGCCTATCAGTTCGATACCGACACCGCGACGTTCATCGTCGAATGCGCGGAGCCGACCTGGCGGAAGTTCGGTTTCGGCGCGATGAGCCAGGATGAATCCTGCCGCGCCTGCGAGCGGGTCTTCGCCCAAAACCTCGGCGGCCACCGTCTGATGTCGAACGCCGCGCATCTTCGTGGTTCGGCGTGGCTGAATTTTCCGCGCGTGCTCTGCGAAAAGTGGTCGCATCGCAACATCGTGCTGATGGGCGACGCAGCGGCCACCGCGCATTTCTCCATCGGCTCCGGCACCAAACTGGCGATGGAAAGCGCGGTCGCGCTGGCCGACTGCCTGCATGCCGAACCCGACATGCCGGCGGCGTTCGCCAGATACGAACACGCCCGGCGCACGGAGGTCCTGCGCCTGCAATCGGCGGCGCGAAATTCGATGGAATGGTTCGAGGAGGTCGAGCGTTATCTGCACCTCGATCCGGTTCAATTCAACTACTCGCTGCTCACCCGCTCGCAGCGTATCAGCCATGAGAATTTGCGGCTGCGCGACAGGAGCTGGCTGGAAGGCGCCGAGGCGTGGTTTCAGCGGCTTGCCGGCGCCGGCGACAACAGCGCGCGGCGGCCGATGTTTGCGCCGTTTCGGCTGCGCGAGCTGCGGCTGAAGAACCGCATCGTGGTTTCACCGATGGCGCAATACAAGGCCGTCGAAGGCTGTCCCACCGACTGGCATCTCGTCCATTACGCCGAGCGGGCCAAGGGCGGCGCCGGCCTCGTCTGCACCGAGATGACCTGCGTCAGCCCGCAAGGCCGCATTACGCCGGGCTGCACCGGCCTCTATGCGCCGGCGCACGAAGCGGCCTGGAAACGCATCGTCGATTTCGTCCACGCCGAGACCGAGGCGAAAATCTGCTGCCAGCTCGGCCATTCCGGTCCCAAGGGATCGACCCAGCTCGGCTGGGAGGAGATGGACGCGCCGCTGACGCGCGGCAATTGGCCGGTCATGGCGGCGTCCGCCACCGCCTGGTCGGAGCGCAATCAAACGGCACGCGCGATGACCCGCGCCGACATGGACTGCGTGCGGGAGCAATTTATTTCTGCAGCAGAAATGGCGGCGCGCGCCAACTTCGATATGCTCGAAATCCATTGCGCGCACGGCTATCTGCTCTCCTCCTTCATTACGCCGCTCACCAACCGGCGCACGGACGAATACGGTGGTTCGCTGGAAAACCGCATGCGCTATCCGCTCGAGATCATCCATGCCGTGCGCGCCGTGTGGCCGGCGGAGAAGCCGATTTCGGTGCGCATTTCCGCCAACGACTGGGTCGGCGCCGAAGGCATCGAACCGCGCGATGCGGTTGCGATCGGCCGCATGCTGCATGAGGCCGGCGTCGACATCTGCGACGTTTCAGCCGGCCAAACATCGCTCCGCGCCCGACCGATCTATGGCCGCATGTTCCAGACGCCGTTCTCGGACCGCATCCGCAACGAGACCGGCATGGCGACCATGGCGGTCGGCAACATCTACGAGCCGGATCACGTCAATTCCATTTTGATGGCCGGCCGCGCCGACCTGGTGTGCCTGGCGCGGCCGCATCTTGCCGATCCGTACTGGACATTGCACGCCGCCGCCAGGCTGGGCGACGGCGGCGAGACCTGGCCGCAACCCTATTTGCCGGGACGCGACCAGCTTTATCGGCTTTCCGGCATCGGCGCGATCGAACCGCTGCCGGCCGCGGTATGACAATGACGAATCTCGCCGGCAGACATGCGCTCGTCACCGGAGGCGGCAGCGGTATCGGCGCCGCCATCGCGTTGACCTTGGCGGCGGCCGGCGCTCGCGTGACGATCTGCGGGCGGCGCCGCGAGGCGCTGGAGCAGACCGCCGCGCGCAACCGCGCCATTGACGTTGAGACGGCCGACGTCACCGACGCGGAATCGATTGCGCGGCTCTATCGGAACGCACAGGCCGCGCGCGGCCCGTTCGACATCGCGGTCGCCAATGCCGGCAGCGCAATCAGCGCCGCCGCGGAAAATATTTCGCGCGAGCTGTGGGCGGATACCCTCAACGTCAATCTCACGGGCGCATTCTTCTCGGTGCAGCCGGCGCTTGCCGCCATGCGCGAGCGCGGCTTCGGCCGCATCATCTTCGTGTCTTCCACCGCCGGGTTGAAAGGCTATCCGTACGTCGCCGCCTACGTCGCCGCCAAGCACGGCGTCGTCGGATTGGCGCGCGCCTTGGCGCTGGAGACGGCGAACGACGGCATCACCGTGAATGCGTTGTGCCCCGGCTATACCGAAACGCCGATGCTGGAACGGGCGATCGGCCGCGCCGCCGCAAGCGCCAGGCGGAGCGAAGCCGATATACGCGACGCCTTCGCGGCCGATAATCCCGATGCGCGCCTGCTGCAGCCGCAAGAGATTGCCGAAGCGGCGCTGCGGCTGTGCGCCGACGACAGCGCCGGCATTACCGGCCGGGCGATAACAATTCCGGGAGACGACGCATGGTGAGCGCGCCGATACCGCAACAGCGCCCCGAGGCCGACAGCAAGGCGCGGCTGCGGCTCTGGATCAGGCTTTTGCGCGCAAGCCGCATGATCGAAGGCGTGGCGCGCGAGCGGCTGAAGCGGCAATTCGATGCCACGCTGCCGCGCTTCGACGTGATGGCGGCGCTGTTTCGCAATCCCGGCGGCATGCTGATGAGCGAAATCTCGCGCTTTCTCATGGTCTCCAACGGCAACGTCACCGGCATCGTCGACCGGCTGGTTGCCGACGGCTTTGTCGCCCGCTCCCAGCGCAACGGCGACCGCCGCACGTCCTTCATCAGCCTGACGCGGAAGGGTCGCGCCGCGTTCGCCGAAATGGCGGCCGCGCACGAGCGCTGGATCGACGAGCTTCTGGGCGGCATTTCGGTACGCGATGCCGAACAGCTCTCGGCCAAGCTGAAAAGCTTTCGCAGCGAATGGGAGGGCGGAGCATGACGGCGATGGCGAGCTTACGGCCTTCGCACTTCCTTTGGCGCATGGACGGCGCCGTCGCCATCATTCAGCTCAACCGGCCGGAGCGCAAGAACCCGCTCACGTTCGAATCCTATGCCGAGTTGCGCGACACGTTCCGCCATCTGCGCGATGCCGAGGACATCCGTGCCGTGGTGTTTCTGCCGAATGGCGGCAATTTCTGCTCCGGCGGCGACGTGCATGAGATCATCGGTCCGCTGGTCGCAATGCGGATGAAAGAGCTTCTCGCCTTTACCCGCATGACCGGCGATCTGATCAAGGCCATGCTCCATTGCGGCAAGCCGATCGTCGCCGCAATCGACGGCGTCGCCGCCGGCGCCGGCGCCATCATCGCCATGGCCTCCGACCTGCGCATCGCCACGCCCGAGGCGCAGACGGCATTTCTGTTCAATCGGGTCGGCCTCGCCGGCTGCGACATGGGCGCTTGCGCGATGCTGCCGCGCATCATCGGCCAAGGCCGCGCCGCCGAACTGCTCTATACCGGCCGGGCCATGACCGCGCAGGAAGGCGAACGGTGGGGCTTTTTCAACAAGATCGTGGCCAGAGATGCGCTGGAGCAGGAAGCGCTGGCGCTCGCCGGCCGCATCGCATCGGGCCCCGCTTTCGCCAACGGCATCACCAAGACGCAGCTTGTCGCCGAGTGGTCGATGAGTCTCGACCAGGCCATCGAGGCCGAAGCGCAGGCGCAGGCGATCTGCATGCAGACCGAAGATTTCGAGCGTGCCTATCGCGCCTTCGTTGCCAAACAGAAACCGGCGTTCGAGGGGAATTAGCGATGCGTCATTGCGAGCCAACGGACCCGCGCCAAGTCGCGCGGTCCGATGACAGGCTCCGCGAAGCGATCCAGAACAGGGCGCTACGCGTTGCGGCTGCACTGGATTGCTTCGTCGCTTCGCTCCTCGCAATGACGAGCAGAGGGTGAGAATGTCCGATAGCTCATTCCTTACCTGGCCGTTCTTCGATGACCGCCATCGCGCCCTGGCGGAGCGCATCGAGCGCTGGTGCGGCGCCAACTTGCCGGTCGATCATCACGATGTCGACGGCGCCTGCCGCGAGCTGGTGCAAAAACTCGGCCGTGACGGCTGGCTCAACCATACCGCGCCCGATCCGGATGCACCCTCCCCGCTCGATGTGCGCACGCTTTGTCTGATGCGCGAGACGCTGGCGCGTCACGACGGCCTCGCCGATTTCGCCTTCGCCATGCAGGGGCTGGGCGCCGGACCGATCAGCCTGTTCGGCGACGCCGAGCAGCGTCGCTCGCTCGAGCGCACGCGGACGGGCAAGGCGATCGCGGCTTTCGCGCTGACCGAGCGGCAATCCGGCTCGGACATCGCCGCGATCGAAACGTCCGCGCGGCGCGAGGGCGCCTTCTACATTCTCGACGGCGAGAAGACCTGGATCTCGAACGGCGGCATCGCCGACCTTTACATTGTCTTCGCCCGCACCGGGGAAGGTCCCGGTGCGAAGGGTCTCTCCGCCTTTCTGGTCGCGGCCGATCTGCCGGGTCTGCGCGTCGCCGAGCGGCTGGACGTCACGGCGCCGCATCCGCTCGCCCGCCTCACCTTCGATGGCGTGCGCGTGCCGGCCGCCGCCGTGATCGGCGCGCCCGGCGAAGGCTTCAAGATCGCCATGGCCACGCTCGATATCTTTCGCGCCACGGTCGCCGCGGCAGCGCTCGGCTTTGCCCGCCGCGCGCTCGACGAGGCGGTCGCGCGGGTGCGCACGCGCACCATTTTCGGCGGTCCGCTGGCCGATCGGCAGATCGTTCAAGGATACGTCGCCGACATGGCAACCGACATCGATGCCGCGGCGCTGCTCGTCTATCGCGCCGCCTGGGCCAAGGACACCGGCGCCGACCGCGTCACCCGCGAGGCGTCGATGGCCAAGCTGTTCGCCACCGAGCGGGCGCAGCAGGTAATCGACAAGGCGGTGCAGCTTCACGGCGGCGAGGGCGTGCGCCGCGGCTGCGTCGTCGAGCGCCTTTATCGCGAAATCCGCGCGCTGCGCATCTACGAGGGCGCGTCCGAAGTGCAGAAAGTCGTCATCGCACGACAATTGCTTGCGGGAGCATGACCATGGCGTCGCATTCCCTTGGCCGTTCGGCCCATCTCGACACGTTCACACGCGATAACCTGCCGCCCCCGCAGCAATGGCCGCTCATTGCGCTTGACGGCTTTGATTATCCCGAGGAGCTGAACGCCGCGGTCGAACTGACCGACCGCATGGTGGCGCGCGGCTTCGGCGATCACGACGCGCTGATCGGCAACGGCCGCCGCCGCACCTACAAGGAACTGTCGGACTGGACCAACCGCATCGGCCACGCGCTGGTCGAGGATTTCGGCATCAAGCCCGGCAACCGCATCCTGGTGCGCTCGGCCAACAATCCGGCGATGGTCGCTTGCTGGCTCGCCGCCACCAAGGCCGGCGCCGTGGTCGTCAACACCATGCCGATGTTGCGGGCGGGCGAGCTTGCCAAGATCGTCGACAAGGCCGAGGTGGCGCTGGCGCTCTGCGACACCAGGTTGATGGACGAACTCGTCATTTGCGCCAAGAGCTCGAAATTTCTCAGGCAGGTCGTGGGCTTCGACGGCACCGCCAATCACGACGCCGAACTTGATCGCATCGCGCTGTCGAAACCCGTGGCGTTCGACGCCGTCAAGACCGGACGCGACGACGTGGCGCTGCTGGGATTCACTTCCGGCACCACCGGCGAACCCAAGGCGACAATGCATTTCCATCGCGATCTTCTCGTCATCGCCGACAGCTATGCGAAAGAGATTCTCAATGTAACGCCGGACGACGTGTTCGTCGGCTCGCCGCCGCTCGCCTTCACCTTCGGCCTCGGCGGCCTGGCGATTTTCCCGCTGCGCTTCGGCGCCACCGCGACGCTGCTCGAGAACGCCTCGCCGGCCAACATGATCGAGATCATCGAGACCTACAAGGCGACGATCTCGTTCACCGCGCCGACCGCATACCGGGCCATGCTGGCGGCGATGCGCGAGGGCGCCGATCTGTCGTCGCTGCGGGTCGCGGTGTCGGCCGGCGAGACGCTGCCGGCGCCGGTGTTCAACGATTGGATCGCCAAGACCGGCAAGCCGATCCTCGACGGCATCGGCTCGACCGAGATGCTGCACATTTTCATCTCCAACCGGCTCGGTGACGCGGCGCCGGCCTCGACCGGCAAGCCGGTCACCGGCTACCAGGCCAGGATCGTCGGCGACGACATGCAGGAGAAGCCGCGCGGCGAAATCGGCAAGCTCGCGGTGCGTGGCCCGACCGGCTGCCGCTATCTCGCCGACAAGCGCCAACAAAACTACGTGC